>JAGXGC010000013.1 GCA_024636935.1 Sideroxydans sp.
AACCGGAGAATCGATGCGAAAAACCAAAAAAACTTGACCCAACGTGAACACTTGAAGTAAAAACCAAACACCAGCACAACACGCCGTTCCGGCGTTCACGTTCGAGCAGAATCACTGTTCACGTTCATCAGAATACGCACCCAATCAACAGTATGAACATCCGGCAGGTGAATTGAATCAAGTGTGGGTTGGTGATATCACGTATCTGAAAGTGGGTTCGATCTACCGCTATCTGGCGGTGGTGATGGATCGGTGTTCGCGGCGGATCATTGGCTGGGCCTTTGGTCGGCAGAAGAATGTGGCGCTAACCTTGCGTGCACTCAATCATGCTGTGGGTAAGCGTCGCCCACCTACTGGTCTGATCTTTCATACGGATCGAGGCATTGAGTACTATGCCAATGCCTTCCGTGAGCGACTACGGCAATTACGCATTACCCAAAGCATGAACCGCCCCGGCAAGGTGACGGACAACGCCTTCATGGAGTCGTTCTTCCATTCGATGAAGGCGGATGTGATTCACGGAAATAGCTTTACCGAAGACAGCCAAATGCTGGCCGTGTTGCGCAGCTATATTCCTTTTTATAACCACAGTAGAATGCACTCGTCATTAAATTATGTGTCACCCGCGAAGTATGAAATGCAGCTCGCTTAATCAGGTGTCAATTTTATTGGGGGAAGATTCGGGAACTGAAAACAACCCTACCCCCCTCCATAAGTATCCGGCACCGTACTCCTAGAAAAACTGCTCCTAGAAAACACACTGCGCGAGAACTCTCTGGATTGGGACATGTAGTTCGACAGCTCCGCCTGCGTGTTCATACTGAAACCGCGATACAAGTCCATGTCGTAGTCGCTGACTTCGATCAGTTGGATCGCCTTGGCCAGATCGGCGATGAATTCATCCCAGTTCGCATAGCGGTTCGCCGGGTCTTTTTGCATGGCGCGTTCGACCACGTCGGTAAGCACTTTGGGCAGCGCCTTGCGGTAGGTGTCGATGGGAGTGATGGGGAAGTTCAGGATCGCGATGCGCGCGTCGAACTGGTTGTCCGCTTCGAAGGTATAACGGCCGGTCAATAGCCGGTACAGCACCGCACCCAGCGAGTAGATGTCTGAGCGCGCATCGAGCGCGTGACCTTCGATCTGTTCCGGCGACATGTAGGCCAGGCTGCCGGCCACCACGGCACCCATCTCGCTGACCGGGATGGCGCAGCCGAAGTCGGCCAGTTTGGCCACGCCGTTGGGCATGAGGATGATGTTGCCGGGCTTCACGTCGCGGTGCACCACGCCCATCTCGGCCGCATATTTCAGTGCCTCGGCCACTTGCGCGGTGACGGACAGCACCTTGTCCAACGGCAATAGATTTTCCACGTCGTCGTGCCGGTCCAGCGGTTTGCCGTTGATGTATTCCATCACCAGGTAGGCCCCGCTCTTTTCGTTCAGGTCGGCATCGATGACGCGCACGATGTTGCGGTGCTGCATCTTGTGGCCGAGTTCGACTTCGGCGGTGAACATGGATTTGTGCAGCGCGGACTGGCTGGCCTTGCGCAACTGTTTGAGGGCGACCGATGCGTAAGAGCCGTCACGCAGGGCGAGATAGACGTTTGAAGTTGCGCCTTCGCCCAGTTCGCGCACGATGGAATAGGGTCCGATGCGGAGGATGGGCGGGGTCACTGACATGCGGGCGCGATTTGCATCAAGCAATAAATGGATTTGAACGCTGCCATAGAGTGGGCATCGTCCGAATTAGTTTCCACTGAACTGCAATTGAGAAAGAATCAGACAGCGATCTCGACCCGGTTGCGTCCGCCTTCCTTGGCGCGGTACAGCGCCTGGTCGGCCTGGGCGAAGCTTGCTTCCAGCTGGCTCACCTCGTCGATGGGCGCGATGCCGCTGGAGACGGTGATCTTGAATGCCACGCCGTGGCTCACCACTTCGTTGGCCGCGACCATCAGGCGCAGACGTTCGGCGATGGACTTTGCTTCGTCCAGTGAGGTATCCGGCAGCAGGATGGCGAACTCTTCGCCGCCGTAGCGCACCAGCAGGTCGTGCGGGCGCAGGTTGTGCTGCATGATGGCCGCCAGCGATTTGAGCGCGGCATCACCGACCAGATGGCCGTAGCTGTCGTTGACGCGTTTGAAATGGTCGATGTCCAGCACCATCAAGGCACTGCGCTGTTTGTTCAGTGCACAGCGGTGCAGCACGCGCGGGAAGGCGTCGTTCATCCAGCGCCGGTTGTGCACGCCGGTGAGCGCGTCGACAGTGGCCTGATGTTCATATTGCGCGCGCTGGTTGTGGGAGGTGATGAGGGCTGAATTGTCGTTGCGCATGCGCCCGGCGATGATAGCGAGCAGGTTGCGCGCCACGTCGTGCGACTGGTCGACCAGTGACCACACCGTATCGTGCGGCACCGCCAGCACGCGCGTGGGTTTGGCGGCGACCACCAGTGCGGAAGGGTTCTTGCCGTCCACCAGCGAGATCTCGCCGGTGCATTCGCCGGCCACCAGCAGCGCGTGTTCCACCGTCTGCTGTGCGGCCAGATGCACGCGCAGTTCGCCCTCGAGGATGAGATACAGATTGGTGTTGGGGACTTCCGGTTGCAGCAGTTTCTCACCGTCGGCCAGCGTCTGTATCTTGCTGCGTTCCAGCATGTATTCGACGCTGGTGAAGTCCACGTTGCGGAACAGCAGGTTCTGCGCGGTCAGTGCACGATCACGATCCAGCTCTTGCATAGGCCCCCCGGCTTATCGAATCAACGGAACACGATGGTCTTGTTGCCGCACACCAGCACACGGTCCTCCACATGGTAACGCAGTCCGCGCGCCAGCACGGTCTTCTCGATGTCGCGCCCGTAACGCACCAGATCGTCCGGCGTGTCGCCGTGGTCGATGCGCACCGTGTCCTGCTCGATGATGGGGCCGGCATCCAGTTCGTCGGTGACGTAGTGGCAGGTGGCACCGATCAGTTTCACGCCACGTTGGTATGCCTGATGGTATGGCTTGGCCCCGACAAAGGAGGGCAGGAAGCTGTGATGAATGTTGATGACACGACCCGGATAACGCTGGCATAGCCAAGGCGGCAAAATCTGCATGAAGCGCGCTAGCACCATTGCATCGCCTTGATGCTGATCGAACAAGGCAGCGATATGCTGGAACGCGTTTTCCTTGGATGCTGGATCGTTACTTGCCATGTCGACATGGATGAAAGGGATGCCGTGCCATTCGACGAAGCTGCGCAGATTTTCATGGTTGGAGATCACGCAGGGGATGTCCACCTGCAACTCACCGCTGCGCCAACGATGCAACAAGTCATCCAGACAATGATCCTGCTTACTCACCAGCACCACCAATCGCTTCTTGTTGGCAGAGTCTGTCAGTTGCCATGCCATGTCGAAATCGTCAGCCAGCGGTTTGAACTTCTCGCGGAACGTCTCTGCATCAAACGGCAGTGAATCAGCACGTATCTCCTGACGCATGAAGAAACGCTGCGCTTCCAGTTCAGTGTGATAACTCGCCTCGGTGATGAATCCGCCATGTTCGGCGATGAATCCCGTAACAGCGGCGATAATGCCTGAGCGGTCAGGGCAAGTGATGGTGAGGGTGTAGCGGCGTGCGATGGTCATACGATGTTCCCTAGCTGCGGTCGGGCGATTCTAACGGATAACGACACTTGCGGTGTATGCCCTCTCGTAATGCATAGATACCTTGTGGAACAGTACCATTTGATATCATCCCGTCCCGTCGACAACCACTCGCGGTAGCTGTGCATTGAAGCCCCACCTATATCTATTGCTCGTGCTGCTCCCGCTTTCCGCCCATGCCGCGAATGTCGATATCCAGCCCACCCCGGATCTGCCACTCGGCAACATGCCGCAGCCGGCCATCGCAAAGTCACCCACTGTGGACGGCTGGAAGTTTTCTGTAGGAGGAGGCGTCAGCCATGCTCCGCGTTATGAAGGAGCCGCGCGTGACCGGCTGCGTTTCATGCCGATGCTGGAAGCGAGCTACAACAATGGCAAAATATTCCTCAGCCCAATGCGCGGCATCGGCTACAACTTTTCCGAAGCGAAGGGGCTGCAATACGGCGTGCGCCTCACCATCGGACGTAACCGAAAACAGACCGTCGATCCGCATTTGAATGGCATGGGTGACATCGACTTCACGCCGGAGATCGGAATATTCTTCAACCAGCGTTTTGCCCCCTGGTTCATATCGAGCGGCATCACCACCAGCGACCACGGCACACATGTTGAACTCGGCGGAGGTATCGGCCTGCCGCTGTCCGCGACCGATCGGCTGCGCTTGGCTATCAACGTCAACTGGGGCGACAGGAAATACAACCAGACCTATTTCGGCATCACGGCGGCACAGGCGGCAGCCTCGGGCAACGTGCTGACCGCATATGATGCCGCTGCCGGCAACAAGGATCACGCCTTCACCGCCAACTGGGTACATAACTTCGATCAGGCGTGGTCGAGTAGCGCCGGACTATCCTACAAGTGGCTGGCCGGTTCCGCGGCTCACAGCCCGCTGACCCAGCGCAGCTCGGCAGGCAGTGCTAACCTAGCGCTGGGCTATCGCTTTTAGCGATGAATCCTTGCCAAGTCGTGTTACAAAAAATCGTGCGGTAACTGCCCCACGTCAACTGTCTCACCCCACAACACCGACATGATGCGCGACGCCTGTGCGTGCTGCTCATGCAAAGACTCCTAGTGTCAGTTCGCCGATTCTACGGATATCCCTTACGGGAAAGCAAAGACCGCTAGGGGCGGCGTGGCTTACCTTGAAAAAACTGGCAAGGCTGGCCGGAGGCTTCCAGCACATCCAGCATAGGCAAGCGCTGACTTTTGAAATCCAACGCACGGCAGCCGTAACGAAAGTGGACTTCGTAGGTGATGAAGAAATGCACGCAATCGTTGCATCTTTGAACGCGTGCTTCTGGCTTGTTATCTGCCGGTTTGCTCATCTTGAAACGTGTCAGCTATAGGCCTGCGGCAACACTTCTACCACCACATCCTTGCCCCACAGTTGGCCCATGGTCAGCGTGGCACGTTCAGCAGCACCGCTAGTGTGAAAGGTCTCGCTGCCAACCACGCCCAGCTTCACTCGCGGCGGCAGCTCGGTATCGACACGTCGCTTAAGTTCGCGCGCAACCGCTGCGCCGGTGTCAATCAGCGATATCTCTTCGCCCACCACTTCACGGATCAGCGGTGCGAGGAAGGGGTAGTGGGTACAGCCAAGGATGAAAGTGTCCGCGCCCTTCTCCAGCAGTGGTGCGGTGTAGCGCTCCACCAGTCTGCGCGCTTCAGCACTGTGCAGGTCGCCGCGTTCGACCAGTTCCACCAGCCCTGGGCAACCTTGGGTGACGATCTTCACCTTGCCACCATATTTATCCAGCAATGCGGCGAAGCGTGCGCTTTCCAGCGTGCCCACGGTCGCCAACACGCCCACCACATTACTTTTGGTGGCTGCAACCGCCGGTTTGATGGCAGGCTCCATTCCGATGAATGGGATCTTGCTAAATTGTTTACGCAAAGGGAGCGCTGCTGCTGCAGTCGCAGTATTGCAGGCAATAACGATGGCTTCCGCACCCTGGCTAAGCAGGAAGCGCGTGAGCGCCATAGCGCGGGCTTCGATGAAAACAGCGGATCTACCGCCGTAGGGCACATGGCCCGAGTCGGCGACGTAGATCAGGTTGGCTTCGGGCAATGCTTCACGGATATGCTGCAAAACGGAGAGTCCGCCCACGCCTGAATCGAATACACCGATCGTCCTGACCACAATAAACCTGCGTTACTCTTCTGCGCCTTGGCTGCGCAGGTATTCTTCGTAGGTGCCGTGGTAATCAGTCACGCCCTTGTCGGAGATCTCGATGATGCGCGTAGCCAGCGATGACACAAACTCACGGTCATGCGACACGAAGATCAGTGTGCCCTTGAACAGATCGAGCGCGGTGTTCAATGATTCGATGGCTTCCATGTCCATGTGGTTGGTCGGCTCGTCCATCAGCAGCACGTTGGGTTTGGCCAGCATTAGCTTGCCGAACAGCATACGGCCCTTCTCGCCACCGGACAGCACTTTCACGCGCTTCTTCACATCGTCACCGGAGAACAGCAGACGACCCAGCGTGCCGCGCACGACTTGGTCGTCGTCGGACGGACCACGCCAGTCGGTCATCCATTCCATCATCACTTTGTCTTCGGCGAAGTCGTGCCCATGATCCTGCGCGTAATAGCCGAGCTTGGCTTTTTCCGCCCACTTGATAGTGCCAGTATCTGCTTCCAAATCACCTGCCAAACAGCGCAGCAAAGTCGTCTTACCGATACCGTTGGGGCCGATGATGGCGACCTTCTCGCCCGCATCAATGCGGAAGTTGACGCTGGAGAACAACATCTTGTCGTAGCCCTTAGCCATCTTCTGAACTTCGACGGCGGTACGGTGCAGCTTCTCACGCTCGTCGTATTCAAAGCGGATGAACGGGTACTGACGGCTGGAAGGTTTGATGTCTTCGATCTTGATCTTGTCGATCTGGCGCGCACGTGAGGTCGCTTGCTTGGCCTTGGATGCATTGGCCGAGAAACGTGCCACGAAGGCTTTCAACTCAGCGACCTTTTCTTTGGCTTTAGCGTTGTCCGAGGATTGCTGTTCGCGTGCTTGCGTCGAGGCCAGCATGTAGTCGTTATAGTTACCCGGATAGACCGTGATCTTGCCGAAGTCCAAGTCCGCCATGTGCGTACATACGCTGTTCAAAAAGTGGCGGTCGTGAGAGATGATGACCATGGTCGAATTGCGCGCGTTGAGGATGTTTTCCAACCAGCGGATGGTGTTGATGTCCAAGTTGTTGGTCGGTTCGTCCAGCAACAGGATGTCCGGGTTAGAGAACAGCGCCTGCGCCAACAGCACGCGCAGTTTGAAGCCCGGCGCAACCGCGCTCATCGGCCCTTGGTGCAATCCAATGTCGATACCCAAGCCCAGCAGCAATTCGCCCGCACGCGCTTCGGCGGTATAACCGTCGTATTCAGCGAAGGTCGCTTCCAGATCCGCGGCGCGCATGTAGTCTTCTTCGCTGGCATCAGGATTCGCGTAGATCGCGTCGCGCTCGCTCATCGCTTCCCACATCTCGTCGTGGCCCATCATCACCACATCCAGCACGCGATTCTCTTCATACGCGAACTGATCCTGACGCAGTTTGCCGAGACGCTCACCGCGGTCCAACATGACTTCGCCCGAGGACTGCTCCAGATCGCGGCCGAGAATCTTCATGAAAGTGGACTTGCCGCAGCCGTTGGCGCCGATCAAACCGTAGCGGTTTCCGTCACCGAATTTGACGGAGACGTTCTCGAACAACGGCTTGGCGCCGAACTGAATGGTGATGTTTGCTGTAGATAACATGGGACTGCCTTATTTTCGAAGGCCGGCATTCTACCACTGACAGCAAGGTTCGATTCGCTAGCAGCTGGTTTACACTGCCGACCTCATCTGAATGACCATCGAGCCGATCATGCAAGAGAAGACCATCAACATCACACAACTCGTTCAGGACAGCAACGATGGACTGAGCGCCGAAGAACGTACCGAGCTGAAGCAGCAGCTTGCCGACAAGCTGCAAGCACTTGATGCCGCTCAGAAAGCCGAACCGTTAGCGCGTGCACGGTTACAGCTGGATGCGTCCGAATTGCTGAATGCTCTTGGGCGCAGGAAGGAAGCCTGGGACATCGCCCGCGAAGCATTCTTCATCTGCATGCAACAGGAATCGTGGACGGATGCGGTAGAAGCCTGCGATGTTTTGTTCCAAGCACAGCAGCCTGATTCGCTCGCCGCGCTGGGCATGGGCATCTGGCTTTCCGTCACCTTCCCGGTCGATCCCGAGCTGACGGTCGCCATGCTGATCCACATCGTGGACGAGACACCGAACGATTCCGACGGCGCGGCGGTAGCAGCCATCACCGCGCGCTATGTGGTCGATCTGCGTGCCGACGACGAAAAACACGAGAGCCAGAGCTTCCTGGTGAACAACCTGATCGCCATGGTCGCCCAGCGCCACAGCAACGTGCAGGACCAAGAAGGGCTGGATCGCTGGCTGAACCACCTGCAACTGCGCGACCCACAGATCTTCCTGCCGCGTCTGGCGCAAGTGGTGGATGCCATCGTGGGTGACAAGTGGTGGTTCGAGCGGGATGTGTTGCGCGCAAGACTGCCGGATTGACCTATCTCCCCCACAACAACACTGCGCATCCCTGATCGAATCACGCCGTTCGGCCTCGTTTACGTTGACGTTGCACAAGCGCTTCCGTTAAAGTTCGCCTGCAATTGTTGATTTCACTATCAACGCCTGCACGGGCAAACCCGCCGAAAGGCGGGGACGCAAAGCTACCGGGCTAAGGGATATCCATCCTAATCGACTCAGTCGAGTGCCAGCGGGGCCGCCAGGTTCTCCACATCCATGTGGTCTTACTCCTTGCGTTGTCCGCGCGGCTTATCGCCAGGAGAGATGCACATGCAACAAACTGAAGACCTCAGCTTTTCCGATTTCATCGCGTCGTCCATCCACGACATGAAGAACTCGCTCAACATTCAGGTCGGTTTTCTCGAACACCTGATGCACTCGTATCACGACAAGGTTGATTCAAGCACGCTGGATCAACTCGGCCACACCATCTACGAAGCCGGTCGCATGAACGTGAATCTGGTGCAGATACTCAGCCTCTACAAACTGGGCAACTCCATCTATCCCATCGACATCAGCGAACGCTCGGTCACGGAGGTGCTGGAGGAAGTAGTGTTGCAGAACCAGTCGATCATGAAGCACAAAGGCATTGAGATCATCGTGGATTGCGCGCCCAGTCATTACTGGTATTTCGATCGTGACTTGGTTGGCGGCGTATTGGTCAACGCACTCAATAATGCCTACAACTACACACAGGACAAGATCCGCATCGCCGCCGACATCCGCGACGGCCAGCTGGAAATTCGCGTGGAAGACAACGGTAAGGGCTATCCCGCCCGCATGCTGAACGAGAACGTCGACTGCAACAAAGGCATCAATTTCTCCACCGGCAGCACCGGGCTGGGTTTCTATTTCTCTTCACGCGTTGCTGCGATGCACAAGAACGGCGAGCGGCAAGGCGTGCTCACGATCGAGAATGGCGGCGCATACGGCGGCGGCTGTTTCGTGCTCACCCTGCCCTGATCATTTTCCAAGGAACCGAACCATGACGATCTCTCTCTCCCAATCCAGCACGCTGGTCATCGACGATTTCCAGAGCATGCGCTCGATGATCATGGGCTTCCTCAAGTCCATGGGCGTCACTAACATCAGCAACGTCGGCACCGCACGCGAAGCGCTGGAACTGCTGTCCTCCAAGAAATTCGATCTGGTCATCTGCGACTACAACCTGGGTCAGGGCCAGAACGGCCAACAGATTCTGGAAGAGGCACGACACAAGCGCTACATCGGCCATTCCACGGTATGGATGATGGTCACGGCGGAGAAGACCATGGATATGTTCATGGGCGCCGCCGAAGCCAAGCCCGACGATTACCTGCTCAAGCCGGTAACGGAAGCCATGCTGAGTTCGCGCCTGAACAAACTGTTCGAGAAGAAGCGTACGTTGGAGCCGGTCGAGAAGGCAGTGAAGTCGCGTAACTATGCACACGCCATCAAACTGTGCGAAGCACAACTGGCCACACCTTCGGCCAACACGCAGGAGCTACAACGCATCAAGAGCGACCTGCTTATCAACAGCGGCGACTTTGCCACCGCCAAGACATTCCTCGGCGGCCTTCTGGCCGTGCGCAACATCCCTTGGGTAAAGACCAGTCTGGGAAAGGTGCTTTACCTGAGCAAGGATTACCTCAAGGCACGCGAGTTGTTCGAGGAGGTGTTGCAGGAGAACAAGATGTATCTGGAAGCCGCAGACTGGCTGGCGAAAACGCTGGATGCGCTGGGCGAAAACGCGTTAGCACAGTCGGTGCTGGAAAAAGCAATGGCGTTGTCGCCCAATGCCACACAGCGCCAGCAGAGTCTGGCCGACGCCGCTCTCAAGAACGGTGCATTGGAGCTCGCCCAGTCCGCCTACGAGAAGGCGATCAAGCTCGGCGAATTCTCGGTGCATAAGAACGCAGCCACCTTTGCTGGTCTGGCCAAGGTGCTGACCGTGCAGGACGACCCTGAGCAGGCACTTAAGATCCTGTCACGCAGCCGCAGCGAATTCAAGGACGATGCGGCGGCCGCTTTGCAAACCGCTGTGGCCGAAAGCCTTGCGCACTACAAGCTGGGCGATACGGAGCAGGCTCTGGTTAGCTTGCAGGAAGCGGAAGCGCTGATCGGCGCGAGTGAGCAAGACACCAGCGTGGGCACCACGCTCGATATGGCCCACATGATGTTCCAACTCGGACAAAAGGAGAAAGCCTGCGGTTTGCTGGAAAGCGTAGTGCGGAACAACCACGAGAACCGCTCCGTACTGCAACGTGTCGAAACGGCATTCGAGGATGCCGGTATGGCTGAAGAGGGTCTCGCCTTGATCCAGAAAGCGACCAAGGAAGTGATCGATACTAACAATCAGGGTGTGGCACTGGCCAACGAGGGCAAATTCGAAGAAGGCATCCGCCTAATCCGCAAGGCGCTGCAGGCCATGCCCAACAACGACCTGATGATGACCAACCTGTGCGGCATGATGATCGGCACGATGCACCGTACCGGCAAAGATGACCGCATGCTGTTCGAAGCGGGCGAACTGCTGGAGCGTGTAAGCCGCATCAACCCCGTCAACAAGAAATACCACCAATATGTAACCTTGCTCGGCAAGATGTCAGCGACTGATTGACCGGGGTCAAATCGGCTAGAATACCTGCATCGTTTCAAGCAGGTTAATCATGGTTCCCCATCTCACCACCGCACTCAAAGGCCCGCTGCTCGATCTGGAGCGGCGCTTCCTTGCCAAGCAACCCGATATCGAGCGCTGGTTCCGCACCCAGTGGCTGGAACATACTGTGCCGTTCTACGCTTCGGTCGATCTGCGCAACTGCGGCTTCAAGCTGGCGCCGGTGGATACCAATCTGTTCCCCGGCGGCTTTAACAATCTGAATCCTGATTTCCTGCCGCTGTGCATCCATGCCGCGCAAAGCGCAATTGAGAAGATCTGCCCCGAAGCGCGCGGCGTGCTGCTGATCCCCGAGAACCACACACGCAACCAGTTCTATCTGCAGAACGTGGCGATGCTGGTGCGTGTGTTGCGCCAGTCCGGACTGAACGTGCGCATCGGCAGCCTACTGCCGGAGATCACCCAGCCTACGGATATTCAACTCGTGGACGGCAATACCCTGACGCTCGAACCCATCCAGCGTAAAGGTAATCGCCTGTCCATCGGCGACTTCGACCCCTGCGTGGTATTACTCAACAATGACTTGTCGGCAGGTGTGCCAGATCTATTGCGCAATCTGGAACAAAACGTGTTGCCGCCACTGCAAGGCGGTTGGACCACACGCCGCAAGTCACGTCACTTCGCGGCCTACTCTCGCGTCGCACAGGATTTCGCGCAGTTGCTGGGGGTCGATCCTTGGCTGATCGACCCCTATTTCGACGTGTGCGACAAAGTGGACTTCCACGCGCGTGCCGGCGAGGAATGTCTAGCTGCAAAAGTGGATATGGTGTTGCAGAAGATGCGCGCCAAATACGCGGAATACGGCGTGAAGGACGACCCGTTCGTGATCGTTAAGGCGGATGCCGGCACCTATGGCATGGGCATCATGACCGTGAAGGATGCCAGCGAAGTACGTGACCTCAACCGCAAGCAACGCAACAAGATGGCGGTGGTGAAGGAGGGGCTGTCGGTTTCGGATGTATTGGTGCAGGAGGGCGTCTATACCTTCGAGCAGATCAACGAAGCCGTGGCCGAGCCGGTGGTATACATGGTCGATCACTTCGTGGTCGGCGGCTTCTACCGCGTACATACCGGACGCGGGGTGGACGAGAATCTGAACGCGCCAGGCATGCATTTCGTACCTTTGGCGTTCGAGAGCAGTTGTACTCTGCCCAATCCTGACCGCGCACCCGACGATACACCGAACCGCTTCTATGCCTACGGCGTAGTGGCGCGTCTGGCCCTGCTGGCGGCGTCTATCGAATTAGAGGAATTGACCGCATGAGAAGGATCTTTGCGTTACTGATCGCATCACTGCTGCTCACAGCTTGCGGCAAAGAACCCTTCTATCAAGAGCAGGCCTATGTGTTTGGCACCATCGTCGAGGTGAGCATCTACGGTGAGGAAGAAGCCAAAGCGCATCAGGGTGCCGCTGCAGTGATGACTGAGTTCCAGCGTCTGCACGACATGCTGCATGCTTGGCAACCCTCTGCCTTGTCGTCTGTGAACGCGGCGATCGCCAATGGTAGAACGCATGCGGCATCTCCAGAACTGGTTTCCTTGCTACAGGATGCTGAGGCCTTTTCCGTGCAATCTGAAGGAAGATTCAACCCGGCTATCGGGAGCCTGATACAGGCTTGGGGGTTCCAGTCAGATACCTTCCAGCCGGTGCTGCCCGATGAGAAGAAGATAGCGGCTCTGCTGAAAGCCAACCCGCAAATGACGAACTTGTTCTATCAGCCACCTGCTGCTGGTGCTACGGAAGAACAGGTCGGTAGCAAGAATCCTGCTGTCATGATCGACTTGGGTGGATATGCCAAAGGCTATGCGCTGGATCGGGCCGTGGAATTACTACAAGCACAAGGTATCTCCAACGCATTGATCAACATCGGCGGCAATGTGATCGCCATGGGTACTCATGGTAAGCGGCCGTGGCATATCGGCATAATGCATCCGCGCAAACCCGGTGCGATTGCAACGCTAGAACTGCAAGACGGTGAGGCGGTCGGTACTTCTGGCGATTATCAGCGTTTCTTTGAGTTGGATGGCAAGCGCTATTGCCATCTGCTCGATCCGCGTAGCGGCCAACCCGTGCAGGACGTGCAGGCGGTGACCGTTCTGGCGCGAGGCGAGCGCGCGGGTCTTTTGTCTGATGTGACTTCCAAACCCATCTTCATCGCAGGTGCTTCTGGGTGGCGCGCTGCAGTGCGCAATATGCATCAGTCCGACGCCTTGTTGATTGATGCGGAAGGCAAAGTGCATCTCACTGAATCCATGCATAAGCGTCTAAAATTCACTGATGAAAAGACCGTCACTTCCATCGAACCATGACCGAAGACGAACATTTGCAACAGAACATACAGCGCAGCGTAGCTCAACATGCGCTAAAGCAAATACACGGTATCGTAGATGAAGAGAATGCCAACGACGCGTTCAAGGCGCGTGCGCTGGGGTGGTTGTTGCGCTACGGCTGGTTGGTTTTATTGGCCATAACTTTGATATTTGCACGAATCTTGGGGGTCATCTGATGGCGGGCATATTGGTAGTAGCGCATAACGCGCTTGGAGAAAGTCTGGTGAATTGTGTCGAACATGTCTTGGGTAAAGTACCGGATGGCTTGAAAGTGCTGTCTGTTTACGCCGACGATGATCCGCAACAAAAACTGGCCGAAGGACTCGCACTGATCAAACAACTTGATCGCGGCAATGGCGTGCTTATCTTGGCCGATATCTACGGGGCAACGCCCAGCAATTTGGCCCGCCAGTTATGTCGCGAGGAACACATCATGGGCGTGGCCGGCGTGAACCTACCAATGCTGTTGCGCGTCGTATGCCACCCCAACAAGAACATGCCCGAGCTGGCACAGATCGCGCTGGATGGCGGTCGCGAATGCATCGTGACCATGGGTGAAGAATAAGGTATTCAAATGCAGAATCAAGACGCACAGATCATCAATAAGCTTGGCTTGCATGCACGGGCATCTGCCAAATTGACTCAACTCGCTTCGCAGTATCCGTGCGAGGTTTGGCTTTCCCGCAATGGCAAGCGCATCAACGCCAAGAGCATCATGGGTGTGATGATGCTGGCCGCCGCCAAAGGTTCGACCATCGCCATCGAGACCAATGGCGAGCGTGAGGAAGAGGCCATGGCTTCGCTACAAGCCTTGATCAATGACTATTTCGGAGAAGGCGAATGAGTTTCACCATTCATGGCTTACCTGTCTCCAGTGGCATCGCTATCGGCCGTGCCCATCTGGTCTCGCACACCTCGCTCGAGGTCTCGCACTATGTATTGCCGAAGCACCTGGTGGATGAAGAAGTCGCCCGTCTGGATGCCGCACTGAAGACCACACGTGAGGAGCTGACCGATCTTCGTACACATCGTCCGCAGCTGGCTGCCGCCGAGTTCGATGCTTTCCTCGATCTGCACCTAATGATCCTCAGTGACGAGCACATCAGCCATGCTGCGCGCGAAATGGTGAAAGCCGAACAATGCAATGCTGAGTGGGCGCTGAAGACACAGATGGACGAGCTGGTCGCCCAGTTCGAAGCTTTCGACGATGCTTATCTGCGCGAGCGCAAGACCGATGTGATCCAAGTGGTAGAGCGCATCCTCAAAGTGTTGGGCGGGCATCCCGGTCATGTGCCGCCTGCGCCACAAAATGACTCTGAGATGATTCTGGTCGCTCACGATGTCAGCCCGGCCGATCTGATCCAGCTCAAACCGCACCAGTTCTTCGCCATCCTCACCGACCTTGGCGGCGCGACCTCGCATACCGCCATCGTGGCGCGCGGTTTGAATATGCCTTGCGTGGTTGGTCTGCACCATGCGCGCGAGCTGATCAAGGATCGCGACACGTTGATCGTGGATGGTGCTCAGGGCGTTGTCATCGTCAATCCGGACAAGAACCTACTGGCAGAATACAAGCTGCGCCAGAGCGAATGGCAGTTGGAACGCCAAAAGCTGAAGCGACTAAAGACTGCCCGTGCCAACACACTGGACGGTACGAACATCGATCTGTTGGCGAATATCGAGATGCCGACCGATGTGCAACAGGTTAAGGATAACGGCGCCAACGGTGTCGGTTTGTTCCGTAGTGAATTCCTGTTCCTCAATCGCGATGAACTGCCGGACGAGGAAGAGCAATACCAAGCCTACCGCACCGTACTGCTAGGTTTGAAAGACAAGCCGGTCACAATTCGAACCTACGATCTGGGCGCGGACAAGCAACTCAAAGGCGTGACTCGGGTCGCCAGTAATCCTGCACTGGGCTTACGTGCGATTCGCCTGTGTCTGGCCGAACCACAATTGTTCCGTACTCAGTTGCGCGCTTTGCTGCGCGCTTCAGTGCATGGCAACCTTAAAATTCTGGTGCCCATGTTGTCCGGTGCGTCTGAGATCAATCAGACTTTGCAGTTGATTGACTCGGTCAAACTGGAGCTTGCCGCACAAGGTGCCCCCTTCAAAGAAGATGTACCTGTCGGTGGCATGATCGAGATACCAGCAGCCGCATTGGCGTTGGGCGCCTTCATCAAGAAGCTGGATTTCCTTTCCATCGGCACCAACGACTTGATTCAATACACGCTGGCCATCGACCGTACCGACGAAGAGGTCGCGCATCTTTACGATCCACTACATCCGGCGATCCTGGAACTGCTGTCGCATGTGATCACGACTGCCAACAAAGCCGAGATCCCTGTCTCTGTGTGCGGAGAGATGGCGGGCGAATTGATCTATACGCGTTTGTTGCTCGGAATCGGCCTACGCCAATTCTCCATGCATCCTGCGCAACTTTTGGGTACAAAACAGCGCATCCTCACGACCAGCCTGCCGGAGATCACTCCTTTAGTGCAAAGGATTCTGCGCGCTGATGATCCGCTCAAGATTCGCGAATTGCTGGATAAGTTGAACGCACTCTGAGCATTTGTAATTTCTGTCAGCCAAATGTAAAAACGGGCGTCCGAAGACGCCCGTTTTTATTGCTCTGTTACTAGACCGAAGTCAGCTTAGAACTTGTGCAAGAAGCCACCACCGAAGGTAGTTGCTGTCTTGTTTATTGCGTTGTCCTTGCGAGAACCGTAAGCAACAAAGCCTTCAGTACGCTTGGAGAAGTTGTATGCATACTTCACTGCCAGAGCAGTCACGTTGTCAGCTGCGCCAGAAGCAGAGTCACCCTTCTTGGCATAAGTAGCTGCCAGGCTGCCAGCACCCAGCTTAACACCGCCAACCAATTCAAAGTTCTTGCTGGTCAGGCTAGTTGTAGCTGTGTTGTTGCTCTTCATGCTTTCGATCATGCCGCCGACCCATGCATCAGCCAGATCGAACTTACCGACCACGCGGAATGCGCTGTCAGTTTGACCGACAGTCTTCTGGTCGCCACGGCTTTCATAGCCAACTGCTGCGTAGATGTTGTCTTGTGCGAATGTTGCAGACATTGACAGGATGCTCTTGTTCGAAGTCGATGTCTTTGCTTCGTCCGGGCTGTACATGAAACCAACTTGCACTGGGCCCTTTGGAGACCAGTACTGAATCATGTTCTTTTGGCGGGTGTTGTAGTCCTTGTCTGAACCATCTTTACCGATGGTCTTCACTGCAGACCAGGAAGTAGTGTTGTCGAACAGTTCGATCTTGTTGTGAGTAACCTTGTAAGGCGAATCCCAGATACCCAGCACGACTTTACCGAAATCACCTTCCAGACCAAAACCGCTGTTACGGCTCTTGCCCAAACCGCCGGTAGCTGATGCGCCATCCGCATCCATCTCGACTTCGTACTGGAAGATACCTTTCAGGCCATCACCCAGATCATCGCTGCCCTTGACGCCGAAACGGGAAGCATTGGTGTTTACGCGCATCACGGTATTTGTACCGTCGTTGTGCGAATCCAAAGTCAAAAATGCCTTACCGTAGACTTCTACGTTTGCGTTGTCAGCGAAAGCAGGTGCAGAGAGGGCAGAGGCGATTGCCAGTGCGATCAGTTTTTGTTTCATTGTTACTCCTTAACGTTTAATAGAAAACTGAGCTTGGCTCTTAGCGGCCAAGCGCCGAAAGAACTGGGAACGCATGATGCCGTCGCTTTGTTACCGCTTCGTTAAGTCTGTGTGACAGTTTTGTTTCGGCCTGCAATCACCCTGTTATGTGTGTGAATTGACAGCCCTCGCCAAAACACGGACACTTCGTCCCGTGCCGATTTGAGATCAGCTTGCGGGGCACGTTAAACATTCCAGCTAAAGCGAGACGACCCGCTCTAGCTTCAAGCTGAGCGGGTTTTGTTTTTGGGAGTTTGCATTGTCTGGATTTGTTGGAATCGTCAGCGCACAGCGCGCAACCTTTGAAGAACCGCTGAATTTCAGCTGCGGCAAAGTGTTGCCGCGCTATGAGCTGATGTACGAGACCTACGGCACTTTGAATGCCGACAAGTCGAACGCCATTTTGGTCTGTCACGCGCTGTCCGGTCATCACCATGTTGCGGGCAGCTATGCCGATGATGAGAAGAACATCGGCTGGTGGGACAACATGATCGGCCCTGGCAAACCAATAGACACCAACAAATTCTTCGTCATCGGCCTGAACAACCTCGGTGGTTGTCACGGTTCTACCGGTCCTTCCAGCATCGATCCTGTCACCGGCAAGCAATACGGTTCGAATTTCCCGATGGTGACAGTGGAAGACTGGGTGCATTCGCAAGCACGTCTGGCTGATCAACTCGGCATCCACCAATTCGCTGCCATCATCGGCGGTAGCTTGGGTGGTATGCAGGCGATGCAATGGGCGATCACTTATCCAGATCGCGTGCGCAACGTATTGGCCATCGCTACCGCGCCACACCTGACCACCGAGAACATCGCGTTCAACGATGTCGCGCGCAATGCCATCCTCACCGATCCTGATTTCCACGGCGGCGATTTTTATCAGCACGAGGTGGTGCCGACGCGCGGACTGCGCTTGGCACGCATGCTGGGCCACATCACTTATCTTTCCGACGATGCGATGGCCGGCAAGTTCGGCCGTGGCCTGCGTTCCGGTGAATACAAATACGGTTACGACATCGAGTTCGAAGTTGAATCGTATCTGCGCTATCAGGGCGACAAGTTCGCCGCATATTTTGACGCCAACACTTATCTGCTGATGACCAAGGCGCTGGACTACTTCGACCCGGCGCAACACACCGAACACAATCTGGCGCGTGCCTTCGCCAATGTGCAAGCGAACTATCTGGTGGTGTCGTTCTCCAGCGACTGGCGTTTCTCGCCAGATCGTTCGCGCGAGATCGTCAAAGCGCTGCTGCATAACAAGCGCAATGTGAGCTATGCCGAGGTCACCTCGCAACATGGCCACGATTCTTTCCTGATGCAGGACGAACAATATTTCGCTGTGATGCGTAACTATCTAGAGCGCGTAGCGGAGGAAATACGATGAATACATCCATCATCGAATCACGCCCCGACTTCGCCGCCATCGCGGCATGGATCCCGCAAGGTTCTTCTGTGCTCGACTTGGGCTGCGGCGACGGTAGCCTGTTGCGCTACCTGCGCGAAACACGAGATGTGCGCGGCTATGGCGTGGAGATTTGCGATGCGAACATCGCCACCTGCATCGGCAATGGCGTGAACGTGATCCAGAACGATCTGGATAGCGGACTGGCGGATTTTGAAGACCAATCGTTCGACTTCGTCATCTTGTCCCAGACGCTGCAAGCCACACGCCATACCGAAGCACTGATGAAAGAGATCGTGCGCGTGGGCCGCGAAGGCATCATCAGCTTCCCCAACTTCGGTTATTGGAAGAACCGCCTGCAGATTTTCAACGGGAATATGCCGATATCCAAGATTTTGCCCTATCAGTGGTACGACACGCCCAATGTGCACCTGTGCACATTGAACGACTTCGAGCTGCTGTGCGATCACCTAGGTGTCCGTATCCTCGGTCGTCACGTGATGAACGACAGCGGCGATGTGAACCTGCTGCCCAACCTGCGCGGCAGCGTGGCGGCGTATCGCTTCAAGCGCGACGTCTGAACGGATGAACGTCTGGCAACAACTGTTCACAAAGCGCATGTTGATATGCGTCTTCACCGGTTTCGCTTCCGGCCTGCCGCTGTTCCTGTTGTTCAATCTGGTGCCCGCTTGGCTACGCAGCGAGCAGATCGACCTCAAGACCATCGGCCTGTTCGCGCTGATCCAATTCCCCTACACCTGGAAGTTCCTGTGGTCGCCCTTCCTTGATCGCTACGTGTTGCCCATATTGGGCCGCCGCCGCGGATGGATGATGTTGACCCAAGTCGGCCTTTTGGCGGTGATCGCTTCGTTGGGCGGCTTCTCACCACAGACCGAGATGACCGCAATCGTGCTGTTCTGCACGCTGCTCGCCTTCCTCTCTGCCACGCAAGACATCGCGCTCGACGCCTATCGTCGCGAATTGCTGGGCGATGCTGAGCTGGGCCTAGGCAACGCCATCCACGTCAACGCCTACCGCGTTGCCGGTCTGGTACCCGGTTCACTCTCGCTCATCCTCGCCGACCACATGGCGTGGAGCTCGGTGTTCATCATCACCGCCCTGTTCATGTTGCCCGGCATCGCGATGACGCTGATGGTGACCGAGCCGCACCGTGCCTCACCGCCCAAGACGCTACGCGAAGCGGTCGTGGAGCCGTTCCACGAATTCATCACACGCAAGGGCTGGAACAGCGCATTACTGGTGCTGGCCTTCCTGCTGTTCTACAAACTGGGCGACAGCATGTGCACCGCGCTGGCGACGCCGTTTTATCTGGATATGGGATTTTCCAAGACTGATATCGGCCTCATCGCCAAGAACGCCGGCCTGTGGCCTTCCATCATCGGCGGCATGCTGGGAGGATTGTGGATGGTGAAGATTGGCATCAACCGCGCGCTGTGGCTGTTCGGCGTAGTGCAGATCCTGTCTATCTTCGGTTTCGCTTGGCTCGCCTCGCAAGGGCACTTCGATGCCATCGGCGTCGCCGAGCGTACTCAACTCGCGATAGTGATTGGGCTAGAAGCTTTGGGTGTCGGCCTAGGCACCGTCGCCTTTGTCGCCTTCATCGCCCGCACCACCCACCCTGCTTATACCGCGACCCAGTTCGCGCTGTTCACCAGCTTAATGGCGATACCGCGCACCTTCGCCAATGCGGCGACGGGGTGGTTGGTGGAGAGCGTGGGGTGGACGATGTTCTTCTTGCTGTGTGCGGTTTTGGCGGTGCCGGGGATGTTGCTGTTGTTTAAGGTTGCGCCGTGGAATGAGCGACCCTCGGCTCAGTCCTTGTAGTCCACCATCATCGGCGCATGGTCGCTGAAGCGTTGTTCTTTGTAGATACCTGTGCTGATCGCCTTCTCTGCGATACTGGGTGTTGTGATCTGGTAGTCGAGACGCCAGCCTACGTCCTTGGCCCAAGCTTGACCGCGATTCGACCACCAGGTGTAGGCTTCAAGTTCGGGGTGCATTTTGCGGAACACGTCGACGAAGCCGGCTTCGTTGAGTAACGCAGTGATCCAAGCGCGCTCTTCGGGAAGAAAGCCGGAGTTCTTTTTGTTGCCCTTCCAGTTCTTCAGGTCCTTCTCGGTGTGGGCGATGTTCCAGTCACCACAGACGACGACGTCGCGCCCGCTCTGCTTTAAAGCCACCATGTGCGGCATGAAAGCATCGAGGAATTTGAACTTCACGGCTTGGCGCTCTTCACCGCTGGAGCCGGAGGGCAGGTAGAGCGAGACCACACTGAGGTTGCCGTACTGCGCTTCGATGTAACGGCCTTCCATGTCGAATTCGGGAATACCCAGACCGACGATGACGTTGTCCGGCTTTTTCTTGCTGTAGATACCGACACCGCTGTAACCCCTCTTCTCGGCATAGTGGAAATAGCCGTGATAGCCGAAGGGGGCAAGCATATCCGGGGTCATGTCGGCTTGCTGTGCCTTGAGTTCTTGCACACACATGATATCGGCCTCTTGTTTGCCAAACCATTCGAGCAGACCTTTGTTATAGGCGGAGCGGATGCCGTTGAGGTTCAAACTGATAATTCGCATAACTGTTGGTTCGTTTCTGTCATCTTGGGTGGCGAGCATTATAATGGCCGCATTGTTCAACTCGTCCCCATTCTTCCCATGCACGCATATCGTCAGGATTTCATCCGTTTCGCTGTAGCGCAGAAGGTATTGCGCTTCGGTGAGTTCCAAACCAAAGCCGGTCGTCTGTCTCCCTACTTTTTCAACTCCGGTCTGTTCCAGGACGGCGCTGCCTTGCGTGAACTTTGCCAGTTCTATGCTCAGGCCATCCTCGCTTCAGGTCTGGAGTTCGATATGTTGTTCGGGCCTGCCTATAAGGGCATCCCATTAGTAGCGGGTACTTCCATTTCTCTGGCGGAGCAGGGGCGCAACGTACCTTATTGCTTCAATCGCAAGGAAGCCAAGGACCACGGTGAGGGCGGCAATACGGTAGGTGCACCATTGCTGGGTAAAGTGCTTATCATCGACGATGTGATCTCTGCTGGCACGTCGGTGCGCGAATCCATCGAACTTATCCGCGCTGCGGGTGCCACACCGTGCGGTGTGGTGATCGCGCTGGATCGCATGGAAAGAGGGCAGGGCGAATTGTCCGCGGTGCAGGAAGTACAACGAGACTATGGTCTGCCAGTCGTCTCCATCGCTGCGCTGAACGATCTGCTCGGTTATTTGCAGGGGCAGGCAGACTTGGTGCAGAATCTGCAAGCGGTTCAAACTTATCGAGATAGATACGGGGTGAAATGATGATGAATTCCAAAGTATTGCTGAGCGTAACGGCCTTGCTGGCTGCTGTATCAATGAATGCCGAAGCCAAGCTGTACAAGTGGGTGGACGAGAACGGTACTACGCACTATGGAACGACTATTCCACCCAGATATGCCGATCGCAACGCGCAAGCATTTGAAAAAGGCCGCGTTCAGGATCGAGAATCCTCTCGTGAAAAGAATGATTCGAAGAGCACCAAAATTCTGTCTCCTGAAGAGGAGCAGGCTGCACGACGTGACAATGCTCTGATCAACACCTACAGCTCTGAAGATGAAATCGATCTATCGCGTGACCGTAACCTGCAGCAGGTCGAAGCACGCATCAGTAGCTACACCACGCTTCTCAAATCCGCCAACGAAAACCTGGTTAGCCTGCAACAAGAGAGAGAGCGAATGGTTAAGCAGAATCGCAAGATACCCAAGTCACTGGAAGAAGATTTGGAGAATGCCCAGCAGCGCATCGATCAATTCCAGCTTGATCTAGACACCAATAATCAAGAACTGGAATCGGTTAAAGCCAAGTATGCTGCCGACAAGGCTCGCTATCGAGCACTAAAGGGCCTTCCGCCCAAAGATGGGCAGTGATTACATAGCATTGAACCGACAGTTGTCTGCTTCGTATTGCAGCAACTGTCCGTGTTCAATATCGAAATACCATCCGTGAAGCTTCAGCCGTCCATCTTCAACGCGTTCGCGTATCCAATCGAAGCTCATCAGATTATCTAGTGAACTGAGGATGGCCTGCTGTTCACAGGCGCGCTCCAGTTCATGCTTGGATGCATCTGGCATCTCTTGCAGCACCTTGGTACGAGCCTGTTCAGCCAGCCGCATCCAGCTACTGATAAAGGATTCCTGACCATCTATAGCAGCCGAGCCGTTCATCAAAGCCTGAATGCCGCCACACTGTGCGTGACCGAGTACAACGACATGCTCCACGCACAGCGTCTTTACACCGTATTCCAGCGCAGCGCTGGTGCCGTGGCGACCTCCGATACGATTCTCATCTGGCGGTACCAGATTGGCGACGTTACGAATGACGAACAGGTCGCCCGGCGCACAATCCAACACTAGCGCCGGATCCACGCGTGAATCACAGCAAGCGACCACCAGTATCCTTGGCGTTTGGCCTTCTTCTACCAGTTGACGATACAAAGCATCGTCGTCCGTGAAGTGCCGCTCACGGAAACGATGGAAGCCTTTGATCAGTTCGGTCGGATTTGTCATTCGCCTGTCAGGAGTCGCTGTGCTTCGCGGTATTTGTCAGATGTCTTTTGCAGAATATCCGCGGGAACCGACGGGGCAGGCGGTTGTTTGTTCCAACCCGATGTTTCCAGCCAATCACGGATGAACTGCTTGTCGAAACTGGGCGGGTTGCTGCCGACCTGATATTGGTCAGCAGGCCAGAAACGCGAAGAGTCTGGCGTTAACGCTTCGTCGATGAGATACAGCTTGCCGTCGTCATCGGTGCCGAATTCGAACTTGGTATCGGCGATGATGATGCCGCGCGTCAGCGCATATTCGGCCGCTTGGGTATACAGCGCCAGCGTTGCTTTCTTCACTTGTTCGGCCATGTCGTCACCCAACAACTTCTTGGCTTCTTCGAACGAGATGTTCTCGTCGTGGTCGCCCACGGCGGCTTTAGTAGAAGGGGTGAACAATGCCTGCGGCAACTTCTGTGCTTCCTGCAAACCAGCAGGTAATTCGATACCGCATACGGCACCGGTCTTCTTGTAATCCTTCCAACCGGAACCGACCAGATAGCCACGCACGATAGCCTCGATCGGCAGCGGCTTCAGCTTCTTGGTGACGAATGAGCGGCCACGCACTTGGGCCTTTTCGGCGTCGGTCTTCACCACTGATTCGGGATCGATACCGGACAGGTGATTGGGAATAACGTTGCCCAACTTCTTGAACCAAAAATTCGATACCGCAGTCAGCACCTCGCCTTTGCCTGGAATTGGCGTGGGCAAGATGAAGTCGAACGCGGACAGGCGGTCGGTCTGCACGATGAGCAGATGGTTCGCATCCACTTCGTATAGATCGCGCACTTTGCCGCGATGTAAGAATTTCAGGCTGGGTAGATCGGATTCGTGCAGTGCAGTCATGATGACCTCATTGTTTTACATATTGCAGACGTGACAACGCCCCCGTTGCCGGGGGCGCTTTTCGCGTGTTACGAGCCTTTGTGGTAACCGACCACACGCTCGACTTCGTTCTTCGAGCCGAGGATGACCGGCACGCGCTGGTGCAGGCCTGTGGGTTGCAGTTCCATGATGCGCTCACGACCGGTGGAGCTCACGCCGCCAGCCTGTTCCACGATGAAAGACATCGGGTTGGCTTCATACATCAAGCGCAGCTTGCCCGGCTTGGTTGCATCTTTTGTGTCAAACGGATACATAAAGATGCCGCCGCGAGTCAGGATACGGTGCACTTCAGCCACCATGGAAGCGACCCAACGCATGTTGAAGTTCTTCTCACGGCCGCCGTCTTTGCCCTTCATGCACTCGTCGACATACTTCTGCACCGGAGCTTCCCAGTAGCGCTGGTTGGACATGTTGATGGCGAACTCGGCTGTGTCTTCCGGGATGACCATGTTTGGGTGTGTCAGGAAGAAGTCGCCAACGTCGCGATCCAGCGTGAAGCCGTTCACGCCGTGGCCGGTGGTGATCACCATCATGGTGTTTGGGCCGTACAGTGCATAGCCACCGCAAACTTGCTTGGTGCCGGGCTGCATGAAATCAGCAGCTGTCGGGTTGGTCACGCCTTCTGGGCAACGCAGGATGGAGAAGATGGTACCAACAGAGATGTTCACGTCGATGTTGGAAGAGCCATCCAGCGGATCGAAAGTGATCAGGTACTTACCGCGCGGGTATTGCTTGGGAATCTCGTAGATGTCATCCATTTCTTCAGATGCCATGGCTGCCAAGTGGCCGCTCCACTCATTGGCTTTGATGAATACTTCGTTAGTGATGATGTCGAGTTTCTTCTGTGTCTCGCCTTGTACGTTCTCGCTACCTGCGGAACCCAACACGCCGATCAGCGCGCCTTTGTTCACGTCATGCGCGATTTGTTTACATGCGGATATGATGTCGCTGATCAGGCCGGTGAAGTCGCCGGTTGCACCCGGGATCTGGCGTTGTTCTTCGATGATGAACTGAATCAAACTCTTGCTCATGTTGCTCTCCTCTTTTAGAAATTTTTTCAACTGCCGGATTTTACAGGTTTTCCGCACGGCTCTCCACGGCTATTTACCGATGATCTCCGTCATTGCCGCCCCCGCGAGGCAATCAGACTAGCAGCGACGCTGCTGCCAATCAACACTGCAATGACAGCAAGAGATGCCTGTACCGGTACGTGGTACCACGGTGTGATCAACATTTTGGTGCCGATGAAGACAAGCACCATCGCCAAGCCATATTTCAACAGGTGGAACCGGTCTGCCACGTCGGCCAACAAAAAATACAGCGCACGCAAGCCCATGATTGTGAAGATATTGGAGGTGAACACAATGAATGGGTCGGTAGTGATTGCGAAGATGGCCGGAATAGAATCCACCGCAAACACCACGTCTGATACCTCGATCAGGATCAACACTAGGAACAGTGGCGTGAAGTAGCGCACTCCGCCCTTCATTACGCTGAACTTCTCACCATGTGAACCTTCTGCAATACGCAGATGCCGACGGGCAAACCTCAGCACCGGATTCTGCTCCAAGTCGAGTACCTTCTCCGCCATCACCAGCATGCGCACTCCGGTGATCACTAGGAACACGCCAAAAAAGTACAACACCCAAGAAAATTCGCGCACGACCCATGCCCCTGCCAGAATCATCACAGCTCGCATGACGATTGCGCCTAATACACCATAGATCAGCACGCGGCGCTGGTATTCCGGTGGAACATGGAAGGCGCTGAAGATCAGCAGGAAGACGAACACGTTATCCACCGACAGCGATTTCTCGATCAGGTAGCCGGTGAGGAATTCCAGCGCTTTGCTGTCCGCAATTTCCGGGCCGACCGTACCGTTCAGATGCCACCACAACCCAGCGTTGAACAACAGAGCCAGACTGAACCAGACTAGCGACCAGATGGCCGCCTCCTTCACGCTAACCTTGTGCACCTTATTGCCGCCGAACACAAACAGATCCAGCACCAGCATCACCAGCACGAAGGCAATGAATACCCCCCACATCCAAGGTTCGCCGATATTGTTCATGATGCTGCTTTGTTCAAGGATCACTTCCCTGATTATTTCGCGGTCAGTTTGGCAAGCGCTTCGTCGGCTGTCTGGTCATAACGGGCGCGTTCTTTCTTCGCCGCCTCTTCCAATGCTTGGTTGATCTCTGGAAATTTCAGCGCCAAGATGCGCGCGGCTAACATGGCTGCGTTCTTTGCACCATCCACAGCCACGGTCGCGACAGGAACCCCGGGCGGCATCTGCACTGTTGCCAGCAAAGCATCTAGGCCGGACACGACGCCGCCGGACAACGGTAGGCCGATCACCGGCAGGCGTGTATGTCCGGCGATCACGCCAGCTAGGTGTGCCGCCATTCCGGCGCAACCGATCAACACTTGAACACCTTCCTTGTGCGCGCGATCGATGTAAGCGACCACTTTATCTGGTGTGCGATGTGCCGATGCCACCACGATCTCACTTGCGATACCGAGGTCGGTCAATGTGTCACGCACTTTCACGACTGTGGGCAGATCGTTGGGGCTGCCTGTGAGGATGCCTACCAAAGTCTTGCCGTTAGACGCTAGTTCCATGCTTGCTCTCCTTGATTTCAGTTTGCTATTTGGTCAGGGCGATGAATAGCTCCGGCAGCTTGATCGGGAGCTGAGTCACGTTATCAACGATAGTGTATTGCTTGCCGAAAATATCTGAAACATATTCATCGGCCTTGGGATCGAGGTTGATGCAATAGGTATAGATGCCTTCCTGATCCAGTTCTCTCACTGCCTGTTTGGCATCTTGGATCAACAATTGCGGATCTTGCACATCTATATCCGCAGGTTCGCCATCAGTCAGGATCAACATCAACTTCTTGTCCGCTTGCTGTGTCTTCAGATAGTGTCCAGCGTGGCGCATCGCTGCCCCCATGCGAGTGGAATAGCCAGCCTGCATCTCAGCCAGTCGCGATT
Organism: Sideroxydans sp.; assembly: GCA_024636935.1. Classification (GTDB taxonomy): domain Bacteria; phylum Pseudomonadota; class Gammaproteobacteria; order Burkholderiales; family Gallionellaceae; genus Sideroxyarcus. The sequence goes on from JAGXGC010000013.1 coordinate 26,774, forward strand.
TGACTTCGTCACCCCATTGTTCGCCGAAACCTTTGATGTGGTAATAGCGCACATCGTGGCGGGTATTGGAATGGAAGCCGCCAATGGCGAAAGAGTCACCAACCTGCTGAACAGACCATGCCAGCAGCGACACTGCTTCCTGACTCAGTTCGAGAATGGTCTGTTGGCTACCCGCTGCCTTTTCGCTTAGCGACTGTGACAAGTCCAATAGCAAAGTGACGGCGAAACTACGTCCATCGGTACGGTGCGACATGTTGATACGCGGGTCTGGCGAAGCCCCACTCTTGAAGTCGATCAGGGAACGGATAGCTACATCCAGATCGAGCTCCGAACCTTCTTCCTGATAGCGGATACGCACCTTATCCTGTGGCTTGAGCATTTCCAGCATTGCTTTTAATCGCTTGGCCAGTTTGCTGTGCTTGATCAACAGGTCATCGATCTTAGCCGGGTTGCCGCGCGGGTGTAGCGCCTCATACACGCTTACCCAGTCTGGCCGATAGTTCTGCGCGTTATAGTCCCACTCATCGTAGTGGCGCGGTGGTAGACCGTTCAGTTCATCTTCCGTTGTCTGACGCTTATCGAGATGTTCGAACATCTCGTCCTCGTCGCTCTCTTCGATGTATATCCAAAGATGGCGGTTGTCATCGCGATAGCTGACTTCGGTATTGTCAAAATACATCTTGGCCGACAGGTCACGCTGCCCACGGATGCGGGCGATGAATGACAGAGCGACAGATGACATCTCCGCACTGGTCGATTCGCCCGTTGCCATCAGATCAAAAAACCGTTTTACAAATTCTTTGACGTGGATATTTTCATACTTGTAGTCCGGGTCAAGGATTGCTCGTGACAGCATCGCCAGTCTGAGCCTGAACACAGAGATACCCTGTTCCTCGAGCTGCAGATCCTCTTCCTTTGGCATCGGATGCAGCGCTAGGAATAATTTGCGTAATCCTGGATATTTTTGGCATGCCAGATATTCCACGCGTGAATCCTCGAATATCTCGACACTGGCACGCTGAAAGGGGCTCCAGTTGTCCACGATCATCTTCTGCGACCAGCGACGATGTGCCGCCATGTGTGCCAGCGCAGCGCGATACCGATCTATCCCTGATATCCCATCCATTTCGTCATACACATCAGGCAAGCGGATGCCATCATCGGTGAAGTAGGGCATCGGATTGCGGAATTCATCGAAGGCGACTGAATACGGTATGAGGTAATCGCTGTCGTTCCACAGTGCCCTGATGTAGGTATCCAGTTTGCGCTCGTTATCCACAAGCAACGTGCCATGCCGTTCGCGTTGCATGACAGCGATAGCGTCAGCCGACGTCAAATTGAAATACTCAATTTGTCGTTCTGGGTGATTGTTGTAGTACTTGATACCGTATTCGATCCAGTTACGAAGTCCCTGCAGGGACAGCACACCCAGCAATCTTGGTGCTTGTTTAAGCAGCTCAGGTAGTCCTGGGCTGGGGAAGGTCGTATGGTGTCCGTGCACTGATCCCGAGGTTCTATCCATCATGTCGCGGATCACCTCGATGTATCGCTTGAACATCTTATTGCTGCTCAGCCGCCGTGCTGCCGCACCGCTGGTCTGCAGGAATGGCACAATCGCCTTGAAGTTGGTGTGCGTGGACATGTACTCCGAGAACTCGCGCATCTCGGTCAGCGCTTGTTCCCCTACGATCGCCGCAACGCCCGGTGCTTCTTCCAGATAGACCAGCAGCGGCTCTGCGCCACGCCCCATCTTGCCAATGATGCGCGCGTTTTCGATGTAGATTTCAAGGCCCTCTGCCGACAGCACGGCCTTCGCTTCTTTCATGCATTCATCAAAGACGGCATTTACTTGTGAGAATTTACAGCTCAGTTTCTCCCAGTACACCCCTGTCTCTTCGGTTCTGTCCGTCACGGCTTCAGTCATAGATCAGCCCTCTGTAATCCGCATCGCCCTTTGTTTAGGCAAACGAAGCATCGATCGCATGATCGAGCGTGTCGCGGATATCTGCATCGTCAGTGATCGGACGCACCATCGCCATACGGCATGCTGCTTTGGGATCGACCCCATTCTTGATCAAAGTTGCTGCATATACCAACAGACGTGTAGAGATACCTTCATCCAGCCCGTGACCTTTCAAGTTACGTGCTGCTTGGCCAATCTGCACTAACTTGCCGCAAATCGCCACGTCTAGATTTGTCTCCTTGGACAGGATATCCGCTTCCAACTCCGCACTAGGGTAGTCGAACTCGAAACCTGTGAAACGCTGCTTGGTAGACTGCTTCAGGTCTTTCATCAGACTCTGGTATCCAGGGTTGTACGAGATCACCAATTGGAAGTCAGGGTGTGCTTCGAGCAACTCGCCCTTCTTGTCCAGCGGCAACGTACGGCGGTGGTCAGTCAGCGGGTGGATCACCACGGTGGTGTCCTGACGTGCTTCAACGACCTCATCCAAATAGCAGATCGCACCGATACGGGCTGCAGTGGTGAGCGGTCCATCGAGCCAACGTGTACCGTTCGCATCGAGCAGATAGCGTCCGACCAGATCGGATGCCGTCATGTCTTCGTTACAGGCCACGGTGATCAGCGGCTTGTTAAGTTTCCATGCCATGTATTCAATGAAACGCGACTTGCCGCAACCGGTAGGCCCTTTGACCATAACTGGCAAGCGGGCGTTGTAAGCCGCTTCGTATAGAGCCACTTCGTCGCCTTGCACTTGGTAGAACGGCTCTGTGTGGACCTTGTATTGTTCCTTGTTATCCATAACGAACTCCTTGGTTCGACGCATATCCGCAATTGAGTTGCGGCTTTTCTGCGTCTGGAAAAAAACGCCCCCAACGTGTGGGGGCGCGTTTAATTGCTTCGATACTGCCTGAGCTTACTTGTGTACGCCCAGCTTCTCGCGCCAGCCTGCGAAGTACTTGTCCGAATCCTTGGGGAAGGACTCGAATGCACGTGCGAACTCCTTGTGAGTCTTGGCGTATTCGATCGGATCTGCACCGGTCTTCCAGCACTCGTAAGCCTGACCCAGCGAGATACCACCGGCAGCCGGGCTGTCGATGTGGCCGAAAGCACCGCCACCGCAGGTGTTGATCACGTTGCCGTGGCCCAGATTCTCGAAGAAGCCTGGCAGACGCAGTGCGTTCATACCGCCGGAGATGATCGGTGCTGTTGGCTTCATGCCGTACCACTTCTGGTAGAAGTAAGGTCCTTGGCACTCGTCACGCTCAAGCATATACGCCAGAACGGTTTCCTTGGCGTGGCCTTCCATCTTGCCGTAGCCCATGGTGCCAGTGTGAATACCAGAAGCACCGGACAAACGGGAGATCTTCATGTAGCACAGCGGATCCATACCCATTGGCGACTTGTAGGAAGTCACAGCGCCGTGGCCTGCACGGTGGAAGTGCAAGAAAGTATCCGGGAATGCGCGGCGTGCTGTCGTTACACCAGCTGGGCCGGTCACGAAACCGTCAACCAGGAATGCTACGTGCTTCTCATTGCCATACTTGGCGAACTCACCCAAGATGTACTCGCCACGTTTGATCATTTCAACGTGGTAGTCAGCAGTCACGTTGGCAGAGAACAATTTTGGATTGCCAGTTTCTTGCTGAGCCTTGTCCATCATTGCTGCAACCTTAGGAATAACCACTTCCATCGGGCAGAAAGGCTGGTTAGCTTGTGGTTCGTCGTTCTTGATGAAGTCGCCGCCGAGCCAGAAGTCATAGCAAGCTTTAGCGAACGGATCAGGACGCAGACCCAGCTTAGGCTTGATGATGGTTCCGGCGATGTAGCCGCCGTCCACTTCAGGACGTCCGAGAACTTTCCACAGATCAGCGATACCTGCGCTTGGGCCGTCGAATTTCTTGATCATGCACTCTGGAACCATGAAGTCCAACATACGCAGACCGTTATGGTCGCCCATGCCTTGGTTGTTACCCAAGATCAAGGACCACATGTGAGACACGTTGTAGAAGCCATCGATCAGGTTCGGGTCGAACAGATCAACTGGATATGCGATCTTCATCAAACCGCCACCCTTGACTTGGTCATCACCAAACGCGGTCTCGTCAATCTCATATACCAGCGCGTCTACACCGCGGGTGAAGTCGTCAGTCGTGGAGACTTCAACGTTGGTACCGGTGGAGGATTCAGCTGCAACGTGCGCAGCAACTTCTAGGAAGCCGTAGCCTTTAGCAGGAATAAGTTTGTATGCCACCAGCATGTGCTTACCGCCAGCGATCAAATCTGCTTCTTTAAGATTCAGATTTGCATAACGATTCGATTGATCCATTGTTTTTCTCCTCTTGTCGTTTAAATGTTCTTGCAACGGCGTGCACTGTACGCAACCGCTATCATAAATAATAGTCAAATATTTTTATCGCTATCATAAGTAATGCTTATGCAATAGAATTCTGACCATCATGCTGCCACTCACACTTCGTCAACTTCAGGTCTTTGAAAGTGTCTCCCGCCACCTGAATCACTCACGTGCGGCAGAAGAGCTTTTCCTATCGCAACCCGCAGTTTCAATGCAAATCAAGCAGGCTGAACAGACTATCGGAATCCCTTTGTTCGAGCAAGCTGGCAAACGACTGTTCCTAACCGAGGCCGGGCGAGAACTGATGCATTATTCGCGAACAATATTGCAATTGATGCAAGAGATGGAATCAAGCTTCGATGCGATGAAGGGCATGGAGCGCGGCAAGCTGAACATCGCGGTGGTCAGTACGGCCAATTACTTCATGCCTCAGCTGCTTGCGAGCTTCATTCAACTTCATCCCGGTATTCAAGTCGCGCTTTCCGTTGCCAACCGTGACGCTGTTGTCAAACAGCTTTCTGAAAACATCGCCGACCTCGCCATCATGGGACAGCCACCTGCTGGTACTGAGATGGTCGCCAAGCCGTTCCTGCAAAATCCGATGGTGGTCATTGCCGCACCCTCGCATGTGCTAGCAGGTAGTAATCATATCCAGGCACATCACTTAGCTAAAGAGACTTTCCTGCTTCGTGAATTGGGTTCGGGCACACGCGGTGTGGTCGAACGGTATTTTGATAGCAACAAACTTCCTTTGCCTGCGCACATGGAGATGGATACCAATGAGGCGATTAAACAATCAGTTCAGGCGGGCATGGGGGTCGGTATTATCTCTCGCCATGGTATCGAGCTCGAGCTCGAAACTGGTCGTCTCGTTGTTCTAGATGTGGACAGCTTCCCCATCGTACGACATTGGTACATCGTGCAACGCAAAGACAAGCGCCCATCGACTGCCGTCATAGAGTTTGAAAAGTACCTTATTGCACAGTCCAAGATCATTTCGACGGACAAATAAAAAGCGACCCGAAGGTCGCTTTTTATTTGCTTGCTGTCGCTTCGATTACTTCACGATCGCGTTCAGCTCGCCCTTGATGTAACGCATTGCCATCGCATCCAGCGCGATCGGCTTGATCTTGCCAGCCTGACCGGCCGCGCCAAAGGCTTCATAGCGAGCTTTGCAGATCGCTTTCATAGCCTTGGTGGTTTCAGCCAAGAACTTGCGTGGATCGAAGTCCTTTGGATTTTCCACCAGATAGCGACGTGTCGCGCCGGTCGACGCCATACGCAAGTCGGTGTCGATGTTCACTTTACGCACGCCGTGCTTGATACCTTCAACGATCTCTTCAACCGGCACGCCATAAGTCTGAGGCATTGCACCACCGAATTCGTTGATGATCTTCAGCCATTCTTGCGGCACGGAAGAAGAACCGTGCATCACCAAGTGTGTGTTGGGGATACGTGCGTGGATCTCTTTGATGCGGCTGATCGCCAAGGTATCGCCTGTGGGCGGCTTGGTGAACTTGTACGCGCCGTGAGATGTGCCGATGGCAATCGCCAGTGCGTCCACTTGTGTCAGTTTCACGAATTCAGCTGCTTCGTTAGGATCGGTCAGCAATTGGTCGTGGGACAGAACGCCTTCAGCGCCGTGGCCGTCTTCCTTTTCGCCTGCGCCGGATTCCAGAGAACCCAGGCAGCCCAATTCGCCTTCAACGGACACGCCAACTGCATGAGACATCTCAACCACGCTCTTGGTCACATTGACGTTGTATTCGAAAGAAGAAGGTGTCTTACCATCGGTCATCAAAGAGCCGTCCATCATCACGCTGGAAAAGCCGGATTTGATGGCGTTGATACATACAGCAGGGGAAGCGCCGTGGTCTTGGTGCATCACGACAGGAATGTGCGGATACATCTCAACCGCAGCTTCGATGAGGTGGCGCAGGAACGGCTCGCCTGCGTACTTACGCGCACCGGCGGAACCCTGCATGATCACTGGGCTGTTTGTTTCGTCAGCCGCTTCCATGATGGCCTTGACCTGTTCCAGGTTGTTGACGTTGAACGCGGGCAGACCATAGCTGTGCTCAGCTGCGTGGTCGAGAAGTTGACGTAAGGATACGAGTGCCATTATTTCCTCCTGATATTAATTACAAAACATTAACTTTTACGATGATCGCCTACACGCACGATCTTCATTGTGTTGGTGTGACCTGCCTTGCCGATCGCTTCGCCGACTGTCATCACGATGAGATCACCATCCTGCACCATCTTTAGCTTTAGCAGTTCATCTTCCGCCTGACGCAAGGTTACAGAGTGGTCGTCCGAAGTCGATTCGAATGCGATCGGATGTACCCCGCTGAAAAGGGTGACTTTGCTCAATGTGGCTTCCATTGGTGTCATCGCAAAAATAGGCGTTTCCGCGCTGGTACGCGACATCCACAAAGCAGTGGAACCGGACTGTGTCAAAGCAACAATAGCTTTTACCTTAAAGTGGGAGGCGGCATACAAAGCCGACATCGCTATAGCTTGGTCAATGCGAGCGAACTTGTTGTGCTCCAGTCGGCGGTCTGCTGCGCTGTCTTCGCTTTCCTCTTCGGCATTGAGACAGATACGTGCCATAGATTCGATAGTCTCGACTGGATAGTCACCCACCGCAGTTTCTGCCGACAGCATCACCGCATCCGTGCCGTCCAGTACTGCATTCGCCACGTCAGAAACTTCCGCTCTGGTTGGGATTGGTGCAGTGATCATCGATTCCATCATCTGCGTTGCCGTGATGACCAAACGATTTTTGGCGCGAGCCATCTTAATCATCTTTTTCTGCAGACCAGGTACAGCAGCATCACCCACTTCTACTGCCAAGTCTCCGCGCGCGACCATGATACCGTCTGATGCTTCGATTATTTCACTCAGGACGGGAATTGCTTCCGCACGTTCGATCTTAGCGATCAGCAGGCTCTTCCCGCCAGCTGCATGCATCAACTCCCGGGCCAATTTCATGTCGTCAGCAGAGCGCGGGAATGAGACTGCCAAGAAATCGGCCTTGATCAGTGCAGCTGTCTTGATGTCTTCCTTGTCTTTGTCGGTCAGTGCAGGTGCGGTGAGTCCACCGCCTTTGCGGTTGATGCCTTTGTTGTTTGATAAAACGCCACCGCGCACTACGGTGCAATGAACTTCTGTACCTTTTACGCCGCTAACATGGAATTCCAACAAGCCGTCGTTCAACAACAAGACAGTGCCGATCTCGACATCCTGCGGCAGTTCTTTGTAATCAAGACCGACTCGCTCCTGATTACCTAAGCCGTCCAGCGCAGCATCGAGAATGAACGAATCACCAGGCTTTAGAATGATCTTGTCATTCTCAAATTTGCGTACACGAATCTTCGGTCCCTGCAGATCTGCGAGGATACCCACCGTGCGACCTGCAGTTGCAGCAGCCGTGCGCACGATTTCAGCACGTTTTTGATGGTCTTCAGCTGTGCCGTGCGAAAAGTTCATACGCACGACATCGACGCCAGCTTTAATGATCGCGGTCAATGACTTGAGGTCATTGGTTGCGGGCCCCAGAGTTGCTACTATTTTTGTTCTGCGCAGCATGATTTCCTTGTTGTTTCTTGCGTTCTACCCTGCATCCCTCTCTCTCCTTCTGGGATGCGCAGGTGTCGTTTTGTTTTACTGCTTTGCGCGTTCTTCCAGAATCGCCACTGCCGGCAATGTTTTGCCTTCGAGGAATTCAAGGAACGCACCACCTGCGGTGGAGATATAAGACACTTTATCGAAGATGTCGTACTTCTGGATCGCAGCGATGGTGTCGCCACCGCCAGCCAGTGTGAATGCGCTGGTATTGGCGATCGCTTCTGCGATCTTCTTGGTACCTTCACCGAACTGATCGAACTCGAACACGCCGACCGGACCGTTCCAAACCACGGTACCTGCCTTCATGATGATGTCCGCCAATTCCTGTGCAGATTTAGGACCGATGTCGAAAATCATGTCATCGTCAGCCACTTCACCCACATCCTTAAGCACTGCTGGCTCATTGGCATCGAACTTCTTGCCACACACCACATCCACCGCGATGGGAATGTTAGCGCCGCGTTGTTTCATTTTTTCGAGCAGCGCTTGAGCAGTTGGGATCAGATCATCTTCACACAGCGATTTGCCGACGTTGCCGCCGGTCGCTTTGATGAAGGTGTTGGCGATACCGCCACCGACCACCAGTTGTTCGCACTTCTCGGACAACGACTCCAACACGGTCAGCTTGGTAGAGACCTTGGAACCGCCGACGATGGCGACCATCGGACGTGCCGGGCTGAGCAATGCTTTGGTCAGTGCTTCCAGTTCTTGCGTCAGCAAAATACCGGCCGCAGCGACTGGCGCGTATTTGGCTACGCCGTGGGTAGAAGCTTCAGCACGGTGCGCTGTACCAAATGCGTCCATCACGAACACGTCGCACAGAGCAGCGTATTTCTTGGCCACTTCTTCAGTGCTCTTCTTTTCGCCTTTGTTGAAACGGCAGTTTTCCAGCAACACCAGTTCACCTTCAGCGATATCGAAGCCACCATCGATCCAATCACGAATCAGGCGTACGGGCTTGCCCAGCTTGTTTGCGATATCGTCTGCCACTGGCTTGAGGGAGTTCTCATCGGAGAACACGCCTTCTTCAGGACGGCCGAGGTGGGAAGTCACCATTACTTTGGCGCCAGCGCTCAGCGCGGCATTGATGGTAGCCATGGAAGCGCTGATACGCGCATCAGAAGTTACCTTGCCATCTTTGACAGGCACGTTGAGATCAGAACGGATCAGGACGCGCTTGCCCTTTAGATCCAGGTCGGTCATTTTAATTACGGACATGATTTTTCCTTCTACAGACTGAAACTTAAAGGGCTGGCAACTGCCAGCCCTTATTCAACATGGATTACTTAGCAATGTGCTGCGCAAAACGCAGCATGTTGCAGGTGTAACCATATTCGTTGTCGTACCAAGACACGATCTTGACGAAAGTGCCGTCCAGTGCGATGCCTGCTTCCGAATCGAAGATGGAAGAGAAGCCGCAACCACGGAAGTCTGTGGAAACCACTTTCTCATCGGTGTAACCCAATGTCTTGCTCATGTCGCCGCTTTGAGATGCCTTTTTCATTGCAGCGCATATATCTGCGTACTTGGCTTCTTTGTTCAGCTCAACAGTCAAGTCAACCACGGAAACGTCGGAAGTCGGTACGCGGAATGCCATACCGGTCAGCTTGCCGTTCAGCTCTGGCAACACCTTACCCACTGCCTTAGCTGCGCCAGTGGAGGAGGGGATGATGTTTTCCAGAATGCCACGACCACCGCGCCAGTCTTTTTTGGACGGGCCATCAACAGTCTTTTGCGTAGCAGTAGCAGCGTGCACAGTTGTCATCAAACCACGCTTGATACCCCAGTTGTCGTTCAGCACTTTAGCGACTGGTGCCAAACAGTTCGTGGTGCAGGAAGCTGCGGAAACAATTGTCTCGCCCTTGTATGCAGTGTGGTTCACACCGTATACGAACATTGGTGTCGCATCCTTGGAAGGAGCGGACATCACGACCTTCTTTGCTCCTGCAGCAATGTGCTTCTGACAACCTGCGTCGTCCAGGAAGAAACCGGTACATTCCAGAATCAGCTCAGCACCCACTTCGGTCCACTTCAGGTTTGCAGGATCGGTCTCAGCTGTCAGACGGATCTTCTTGCCGTTCACTACCATGTTGTTTCCGTCAACCCCAACTTCGCCTTGGAAGTTGCCGTGTACGGAATCGTACTTCAACATGTATGCCAGATAGTCCGGCTCCAGCAGGTCATTGATCGCAACCACTTCGAGCTCGGGGAAGTCTTTTGCGATTGCGCGGAATGCCATGCGGCCGATACGACCGAAACCATTGATACCAACTTTGATTGCCATGTTTTCTCTCCCGTTTTAGTAATTAATCACTTGTTTCTTACAGCACCGACTTAACAGCTTTGACCACGTTCTCCGTAGTAAAGCCGAAGTGCTTGAACAGCTCAGGTGCCGGAGCAGATTCACCAAAGGTGTCGATACCGACCACCGCACCGTCCAGAACGTACTTGTACCAGCCACCGGTCACCCCTGCCTCGACCGCCACACGCTTGCTGCCCTTCGGCAATACGCTGTCTTTATAGGCTTGGTCTTGCTTGTCGAACACGTTAGTGGACGGCATCGATACCACACGCACGTTGATACCTTCTGCAGCCAATGCTTCTTGTGCGCTCAGTGCCAACGAAACTTCAGAACCTGTGGCGATGATCACTGCTTGCGGCTTACCGCCCGCTGCTTCAGACAGAACATAAGCACCCTTACGGATAGCGGCGATTTGCGCTGCATCACGCTTCTGGAATGTCAGATTCTGACGGCTGAAGATTAAGCTGGAAGGGCCGTCGGTACGCTCGACTGCGGCGACCCATGCTACGGCGGACTCGACGGTGTCGCACGGACGCCATACTTCCATGTTCGGAATGTAACGCAGGGTAGCTGTCTGCTCGACTGGCTGGTGCGTTGGGCCATCTTCGCCCAGACCGATGGAGTCGTGGGTGAACACATAGATCACGCGCTGCTTCATCAGTGCCGACATACGCAGCGCATTGCGTGCATATTCAGAGAACATCAGGAAGGTGCCGCCGAACGGCAGGAAACCACCGTGCAGTGCCATACCGTTCATGATGTGTGACATGCCGAATTCGCGCACGCCGTAGCTGATGTAGTTACCCGGCTTCTTGCCGCTGACGTGGTGTGCACCTGTCCAGTTGGTCAGGTTGGAACCGGTCAGGTCGGCGGAACCGCCTAGGAATTCAGGCAGGGCAGGTTGCAGACCGTTGATGGCGTTTTGCGAAGCCTTACGAGTAGCGATGGTCTCTGCTTTCTCGTTGGTCTTGGCGATGAACTCGGCAGCGTGAGCAGCCCAGTTAGCCGGCAATTGATTGTTGATACGACGCTCGAACTCTGCGGCCTCTTTAGGGAAAGCTGCCTTGTATTCTGCGAACTTGTTGTTCCACAGCTTTTCTAGGCCTTCGCCTTTGGTGCGTGCATCCCATGCTTCATAAACGTGTGCAGGGATCTCGAACGGAGGATATTTCCAGCCGATGTGCTCGCGAGTCGCAGCGACTTCAGCATCGCCCAGCGCAGCGCCGTGCACGTCGTGCGTACCTTCCTTGTTTGGAGAACCGGCGCCGATCACAGTCTTGCAGCAGATCAGAGTCGGCTTGTCAGTGACCTTCTTGGCTTCTTCGATAGCGGCGTTGATCGCCTCGGAATCGTGGCCTTGTACATCAGCGATGACGTGCCAGCCATATGCTTCGAAACGCTTAGGCGTGTCATCTGTGTACCAGCCGTCGATGTGACCGTCGATGGAGATGTTGTTGTCATCCCAGAATGCAGTCAGTTTGCCCAGACCCCATGTACCGGCCAATGCGCTAGCTTCGTGCGAGATACCTTCCATCATGCAGCCGTCGCCGAGGAACACATACGTACGGTGATCGACAATCTCGTGACCCGGCTTGTTGAATTCAGCAGCCAACAGTTTTTCGGCCATTGCCATACCCACGGCGTTGGTGATGCCCTGACCAAGCGGACCACCGGTGGTCTCGACGCCTGGTGTGTAGCCGTACTCGGGGTGACCCGGAGTCTTGGAATGCATCTGGCGGAAACGCTTCAACTCTTCGATCGGCAGGTCGTAGCCGGACAGGTGCAGCAATGCATAGACCAGCATCGAGCCGTGGCCGTTTGACAAGATGAAGCGATCTCGATCAGGCCATTTTGGATTGGCCGGGTTGTGGCGCAGATGGCGGTTCCACAATACGTCGGCAATCTCTGCCATGCCCATCGGCGCGCCCGGGTGACCGGAGTTTGCCTTCTGCACTGCATCCACCGCCAGCATGCGAATTGCACCTGTGATGTCGTTATATTTTGGTGGGGTTACATTGCGTGTTGCTGACATTTCCGTTCTCCTCCGAAAAAACTTTGTTGCGATTAAGCACGAGACTCTACTTTAAAGAGGAGCGATTATGCCTCAGCGCCCATTGTCTGGGCAACTCGACAATACCCGCCGCATTTGAGCAGGTTTGTTGCTTGGGTTCAATTATTGTTCTTTTTGGGTGGTTTTATGCCCAATTGCTTGAGCTTTCGATACAAATGCGTACGTTCTATACCGATTTTATCCGCCAGACTGGCTATATTCCCCTCTGCCATTTCTAAATGGTATTTCAGATAGACGGTATCAAAATGTTCTCTCGCTTCTCTGAATGACATATCCAATGGCAAATCCATTTTTACATATCCTTCATTGCTGACTGTTTGCGTTTCAATATTTGCTTCGGATACTACGGCTACGGGCTGTTGCTGCTTTAAAGTCTGAGCTATGGTTGCCAGCAATTTTTTCAAAGCAATGGGCTTCTCCAAAAAGTCGACTGCACCGATCCTAGTCGCTTCCAGCGCCGTTTCGATAGTGCCATGTCCAGACATCATAATTACCGGCATGGTTAATTGCCCTTGCGCCACCCACTCCTTAAGCAAGGTCAGACCGTCGGTGTCTGGCATCCAAATATCAAGCAGCACCACATCCGGCTTTTGCCCAATCATCTTGCGTGCATGCTCTGCATTTTCTGCCAACAGCACGCCATATCCTTCGTCGTACAGGATTTCAGACAGCAGTTCGCGAATACCTGCCTCGTCGTCCACAATCATGATGGTCTTGCTGGTCATGCTGTTCTCCCCGTCTTTTTTTCCAGTACCGGCAACAAAATGCTGACACATGTTCCGCCCTGTGGCTGGTTTTGTATGCTGATGCTTCCCCCATGCTCTTCCACTATTTTTTTCACGATTGGCAAGCCCAAGCCCGTCCCTTTGGCTTTGGTTGTCGTGTAAGGCTCAAAAGCCTTGGCTAGGAATTGCTCCGGAAATCCGCTTCCATTATCGGCTACCGATAATTTGAGTTTTCCATTCTGGTCATCTCTGGTCGACAGCGTGATCAATCTATCCGTTACCTGCTGCAGGGCAGCATGTGCATTCTGTAACAGGTTGTGTACTACTTGGCGCAAGCGTGTTGCGTCACCATTGAGCATCGTGTTGCGAGCTTCAAGACTGATTTTGATCGGGCTGCTGTTCGCTTCATATAGGCCAAGTATTTCATTTAGTAACTGATGCAGGTCCAGCGGCACCAAGCGGGCTGCTGGGGCACGCGCGTAATCGGCAAATTCTGAGACCATGTTCTTCATTGCTGCAACTTGACTGACGATAGTCTGTGTTGCGCGTTTGAGGAGTTGCGCATCCTTTTCATCCAGATGATCAGACAGCTTATGCTGCAAGCGCTCTGCGGAAAGTTGGATAGGGGTCAGCGGATTCTTGATCTCATGCGCCAAGCGCCTAGCAACTTCTCCCCACGCTGCCTGTCGTTCAGCCTGGCGCAAATGGGTAATATCATCGAACACTACTACGTAACCACGATTGGCATCACCGGCCAACTTCGTTCCTCTCAGCAACAAGACCTGATCGCCTTCTCTGCTCATGCGTTCAATCTGGCGCTGCCAAACTTGCTTGGGGCTGGAATTAATTCCTTGTTCGATTGCGCCTAGGAAAGACCTAAGTAATCCATGCTCCTCAGAAAGGGTTTGCGTGTTTTTGCCATTCAATTCCTCGGTCAGCAGCCCCAGAATCTGGCCCGCACTTGCATTGGCAGAGCGTAGCAGCAAATTTTCATCCAACACCAGCACACCTGATGACAGATGTGCCAAGACGCTTTCAAGGTGCGCCTTTGCATCGGCTACCTGCTGTTGTTGCTGCTCACTTAGTGTTTTTGCAGCTGACAGTTGCGAAGTCATTTGATTGAACAATGCCGTCAGCCCCCCCAGCTCATCATTACTTTGCACAGGATAGCTGCTACTGAAATCCCCTTTGGCCACTGCTCGCGTTCCATCCGCCAATGCTGCTAACGGCGAACTCAATTTTGCACTTAAATAGAACGCCGCCGAGATTGCACTTAACAACACAATCAACAATGAAAGTGTGAGTGTGATGCCATAAAGTCGTTTGAGCCCTAACCTAGAAAGGCTCAGCTGTTGGTAGTCACCATATACACCCTGAACAGTTTCGGCATCTGCCGCCAGCCGGGCCGGAACGGGTTGTGCAAACTGCAATACGTTCCGCTCATTTTTCAATGACCGTATCGGCACGATGACTCGCAGGATCAATCGTCCATCAGATAGTGCATCTGCTTGACTATATCGCCCCTTTTCCCAAACTTCACGCAACATCTCCGCTGATGGCGATTCAATACGCTCGACGCGCTGATTACTGGCAAATGCAGATAGTTTCCCGTTTTTATTGAAAACTGCAGCTTCTTGGGCCCCACCTTCAGAAATGAATCGCGCCAGTGTTTCACCATGTCTGACTGGCGATTGGTCCGCAAGAATCAAGGCCACAAATTGGCCTTTTCGCCCCAACTCGTCTAATCCGTTCTGCAAAGTACTGCGTGCAAGATTCAGGCCGCCTTCCAGTGCTTTTTCCACACGCACATCGAACCACGACTCGATGCTTTTGCCCAGAAATTGAACGGATACCGCATACACCAACATACCTGGCAATACTGCGATCAGCGAGAAAAACATAGCCAAGCGTAGCGTCAGCTTGGCACCATACACTTGGTCTCGTAGTTTATTTCGCAACTGCCAGAACTGATAGATCACCTGCACCAGCAGTCCCAATGCAAGCGCCCCAGTCAACATCAACAAGGTGAAGTAGTTGCGGGCGTATAAATCCGTGTTCCCGCTCGCGCTTGATAGCAAGTAGAGCAGGATGACTCCGAGGACACTGGAAAATAGCACCAGATATTTCATTGAGCCTCTTCCTCACTTGGGGCTTCCGGACTGATATCCCAATGGAAGCGTTCCGATTCCACTTTCCACTGATCGCTAGTCAGTGCGTTCATCTGCATCGGTTTTGGCAATTGCGTGATATCGAGATTCATCCATGCGGTCGCCCCGATCTGGCTTCCTTTTTGAATCAATCTTGAGAAGTAGCCGTTCCCAGACATACCCAGTAGTGCAATCTCTATAGGTGGCGCCACTTGGCGTCCTAAAATGCGCAATGCATCTGACAAAGAAAGAAAACTTTGATACAGGCCACCTCGAGTGAGACGGTATTGCTGGGTCAGCGTATTGAATGAAAGCTTGCTGGTTTGCTTATAGCTGACGATTTCGCTGTCCATCCAGTACCAGCGTGAACGATGGACGGATAGTTCGCTTTCAAAATAAAGTGTTATGCCACGTTTAAGTGCATCTTCTACCTGTGGCGGCAATTGGATATCAAAATCTGCGGAGAGCAAGTAACCCTCACTTGTCAGCCTGGCCTCCACTTTTTTTACTTCAATGCCATCAGCCAATGCCACTGATGTGCCCAGGATCAAGCCCCAGACACACATACATTGCAGCAGTGTTTTAATTGTTCTTTCGCAGCAAGGCATAAAAGAATCCATCATGCCGATCGCAGGGCAGCAACTGACCGATCGGGTCATTTACAAAAGAAAGTTCGACAGCTTCCTGGCACGCTTCGTCATGTGTCTTCAGGAAGCGATCTATGACATCCTGATTTTCCTGCCTGAATATGGAACAAGTTGCATAGAGCAACTTGCCATTGGGCTCCAGCAACTGCCACATGGCTTCCAGTATGCGTGACTGTTGCTCGGCAAACTCTGCAATATCCCCGGTTCTTCTAAGCCATTTTATATCTGGGTGGCGGCGCACCACTCCCGAGGCTGAGCAAGGCACATCAGCCAGAATGCGCTGAAACGGCTTGCCGTCCCACCATTTATTTGGTTCAGATGCATCACCGCAGAGCACTTCCGCGCTTAGATTACCACGGCGTAGATTCTGCCTGACCCGATCAAGCCTTCGTTCGTCTTTATCCATCGCCACTAGTTCAATGTTGGCTCGTTCCAATAGATGCATCGCTTTACCGCCTGGCGCTGAACAGACATCAAGTACGCGCATACCGTCGGCGACATCCAGTAATGACGCGGCACTCTGCGCACCAGCATCCTGTACGGAAACCCAACCTTCTGCGAATTTTGGCAAACGCTCGACTGATATCGGATGTGCCAGTAGCAAAGCTTCTGCTGCGACACGTTGAACTTCTATACCAGCCTCTGCCAACAACAACATGTAGTTCTCGGTTGTTGTACATCGCCGATTTACTCGCAGTGTCATTGGCGGGTGCCTATTGCCGGCCTCCAGTATGGCGCTGGACCTTTCACCATATTGCTGTTCGATCTCTTTTATCCACCAGCCTTGATAGGAAAAACGACTTTTCGCCTCAACGTCCGCAGCAAATCTAAGCTCCTCTTGCTGACGCAGAAAATTACGCAGTACTGCATTGACCAATCCACTGACGGGTGATTTGAACTTCTTGGCTGCCCTGACTGCCTGATCGACAACCACATGGGAGCCAGCTTTGCTGTATTCCAGTTGATATAAAGCTACCAACAGAAGGTATACCAGCAACTTGTCGCGAGGCGGGCGATCCAGCAGTTTGCCTAACATGAACTCAAGGCGCGAGTAATGGCGGATCGTGCCGTAACTCAAATCTTGCAGGGCGCCTCTTTGCTGGGGAGTGTATTGTTGATTTGCTGCCAGCCTATCTGCCAAAGCGCGATCAAGATTACATCCGCTCAGTACACGTTGAACGATTCCTGCGGCCTCTGTCTGGATGACATTCACGATCCAGTTTCACCAAATCTATCACCAGTCTTGAGCGCAAATCCCTGCACGAATTGTGCAGCGGGCAACGGTTTCCCTCCCGGCTTCTGCAACACTTCCAGCGCCAGCGTGCCGTTACCGCATGCCACGATGATTTCATTCTTATTCACAGCCAAGATTGTTCCAGGAGTTGCCTCTTCTTCCAGTCCTATGCGCGCGCGCATCAGTTTTATGGGCGTTCCCTGAAATTCAGTCTGTGCGATAGGAAAGGGGTAATAACCTCGAATTGCTCTTTCCAACTCGACGGCATCGAGAGACCAATCAATTCGCGCTTCCTGTTTGCTCAGCTTGGCTGCATAGCATGCTTCTTTGTCATCTTGCTTCTGCGGATGCACATTCCCGCTTTCTAGGTGTTGCAAGGCTTCGACTATGCCTGACGCCCCCAAATCAGCCAGCTTGTCATGCAAGGTCTGTGCGTCATCCTGCGCGGTGATGGGGCAGGGATACTTGAGTAACATATCGCCCGTGTCTAGTCCCACATCCATTTGCATGATGGTGATTCCGGTTTCTGTATCGCCTGCCAAGATAGCTCGTTGTATAGGCGCAGCTCCCCGCCATCTGGGCAACAATGATGCATGGATGTTCAAGCAGCCCAGACGCGGGATATTCAGTACTGCCGCTGGAAGAATGAGGCCATATGCAGCAACCACCATCACATCTGCATTTAGCTTCAACAATATCTGTTGTTCAGATTCTGACTTCAGGCTAGCGGGTTGCAATACCGGAATGCCGTGTTCGCTAGCAAGTTTTTTCACGGGACTGGCTGTCAATTGCATGCCTCTGCCTGCTGGGCGATCTGGTTGAGTCAAAACCGCAAGAACCTTATGCTCCGTCCTAAGGATAGCGGCCAGCGCACTGGCAGAAAAGTGGGGCGTACCCGCAAAGATGATATTCACGTTTGTAGTCTACAAGGTCTCGCGCCGCTGTTTTTTCAGCTTTGCGCGGATGCGAGTTTGTTTGAGATGTGACAGGTGTTCTACGAATACCTTGCCGTGCAAATGGTCGATCTCGTGTTGAATACATACTGCCAGCAGTCCCTCAGCCTCTATTTGAAACGTTTCTCCATTCTCATTTTGGGCTTGCACTGTGACTCGATCCGCTCGTCTCACGGTTTCATATATTCCTGGGACTGACAAGCATCCTTCTTCGTTCTCCTCTTCTCCTGCTTTCTGAAGAAGAACTGGATTTATGAAGACTTTCAGGTCGTCATGGGTTTCCGACACATCTATGACGATAATCTGTTCATGTACGTCAACTTGCGTTGCCGCGAGGCCAATTCCTGGTGCCGCATACATCGTTTCGCTCATATCCTGTATCAGTTTGCGGGTCGCAGGAGTCACTTCCGCAACCGGCCTTGCTATCTTATGTAAACGAGGATCTGGATATTTAATAATGGGTAGTAGCGCCATAAATGCTTGCCAACTTAAGAGACTAGATGCAGAATTTAAACAGGTGCACAAACTTTGCACCGCATTTCATTACTTTGCTGGGGTTTTCCATGCGCAAGATTATATCGCTGATTTGCTTTCTGTTGCCCATCCTTGCCTCCGCAGATGTGTTACAGATTCGCGAAGATGCTCCGGACCGTTATGTCGTCGTCAAGGGTGATACTTTGTGGGATATCTCTGCGATGTTTTTCAAGGACCCTTGGAAGTGGCCTGAAATTTGGGCGTTGAACAAACAGGCAATCAAAGATCCCCACTGGATTTATCCGGGTGATGTTGTCTTTTTAGATCGCCGCACAGGCACCTTAACTACGACCCCGCCTATTCCCGATGCACCTGCACCAGTCACGCCATCCAACGTAGTCAAGCTTGAACCAAAAATTCGAGTAGTTGGCCAAAACACCGAAGCCATTCCCGCCATCCCTCTGGATGTTATCGCCTCATTCTTGAAACGTCCGCTAGTAGTTGATGAAGAAGAGCTGGACGCGGCTCCAAAGTTAGTGGGCACTTATGAACAGCGCACATTGTTGTCGGTAAATGACTTAGCTTATGTGCAGAATCTACCGACAGACAAAGGTGCGCATTGGCAGGTATACCGCCCGAATGTGAAATTTGTCGACCCAGATTCTGACGAGGAGCTTGGTCAGGAAGTTTTGTACTTGGGTGATGCCATTGTCGAAAAATTTGGAGACCCCAGTACTTTGCGCATTAGCAATGCGATTCTGGAAATCAACAAAGGCGATTATTTTGCGCAGGCAGGCACGGGTTATAGCGCCAGCTATTTACCGCATGCACCAGAAAATCAGATTTCTGCCAAGGTCATCTCGATCTACGGCGGCGTTCAGCAGGCCGGTCAACACGCAGTGATCACCCTGAATAAAGGTCGGCGTGATGGTCTTGAGGCGGGCAATATTCTTGGCCTGTATCAGAAGGGGGAGGTTATTAAAACCAAAGGTTGGTTTACCCCCAATATCACACTTCCTGACATGCGCTATGGACTAGTCATGGTGTTCCGAGTTTTCAACAAGGTATCTTATGCCTTGGTCATGGAAACGAATCTCCCAGTCCAAATACTCGACAGCGCTCGCAACCCTGAGTAAATGGAAGTTGATTCTGGACTCGCTTCCTGGCTCCGATTCTGTATGGTTCCGGGGCTTGGAAGTGAAGGCCAGCGTCGCCTGTTACAAGCCTTTGGCTCACCCTCTGCTGTATTTGAGCAATCAATCAACGAACTCAGCAGGCTTGTTAAGCCTGCTGTAGCTCGTTCAATTTCAGCTGGTGTTGATACGGCCATTTTTGATACTGTTTCGGATTGGCTTGTCGATCCTTTGAATCATATTGTCACTGTTGCTGACGACTGCTACCCCAAATCGCTTCTTAATATTCCCAATCCGCCCTTGTTGCTTTTTGTAAAAGGCCGTCTTGACCTGCTGAATGTCCCTGCTTTAGCCGTGGTGGGTAGTCGCAATGCTTCTGCACAGGGGGTTCGCAACTCGGAGGCATTCGCGCTTGCGGCCTCTGACGCTGGTTTGTGTATTGTCAGCGGCTTGGCTCAAGGCATTGATACTGCGGCACACACGGGAGGGTTACAAGGTGGTGCTTCAAGTATCGCGGTTGTCGGAACTGGACTCGATAAAGTCTACCCTGCGTCTAATCGTGATCTAGCTCACCTTCTTGCTCAATCAGGCACAATTATTTCAGAGTTTCCCCTCGGCACTCCACCTTTGGCTGCAAACTTCCCTCGTCGTAATCGCATCATTAGCGGGCTCGGCTTGGGCTGTCTAGTCGTTGAGGCTTCAATCCAGAGTGGCTCTCTTATCACTGCTCGGCTAGCGGTAGAGCAGGGTAAAGATGTTTTTGCTATTCCTGGTTCCATTCACTCTCCCCAATCCAAGGGATGTCATGCCTTAATCAAGCAGGGCGCCAAACTGGTCGAATGTGCCAATGACATTCTTGAAGAACTTGGACATTCTCTAGTGGGTGCTGTTGCTGCTAGCACTACATTAGAGCATCCGTTATTTGCGCATCTTGGCTTCGACCCCGTCGACGCAGAAACACTGGTCCAGCGCAGCAGCTTGACGATAGGCGAGCTATCAGCCATCCTGTTGCAACTTGAACTTGCTGGGCTCATTGCAACTTTACCCGGCGGTTTCTATCAACGCATCGCCTAACTTTCTAAAATATTCATGTTTGATATCCTCCTTTTCCTGTTCGAGAGTTATTTCGATCTAGGCAGCTATCCTGATCACGACAAACTTTCACTTAAGCTATCAGCTGCCGGGTTTGAAGAAGATGATATTAATCAGGCATTGGTCTGGCTGTCAGGGCTGCAGCAACTTACGCAAGCAAAATACCCGGAGAGTATCAATAACAGTGGCTTTCGCCTTTATTCTGACTACGAACAAAGGCGCATCAGCTCCGAAGCGCTACATTTTCTGAAATTCTGGGAACATAACAAGCTTATTTCCCCAATTGAGCGCGAGATGATTATCGATCGCGCAGTCGCCCTAGACCGCGAAAATCTGCAGTTAGACAAAATCAAACTGATTATGCTTATGGTCTTATGGAGTCAGCACGAGGAACTCGATCCCATGCTAATTGAAGATTTGCTTACACCTTCCGGTGTTGCACCAATACATTAAAAATCAATCATGGCTACCAATTTACTTATCGTAGAGTCTCCCGCTAAGGCCAAGACACTCAAAAAATATCTCGGCAAGGACTTTGAGGTACTCGCTTCTTATGGTCATGTGCGCGATCTCGTGCCAAAGAACGGCGCCGTCGATGTTGATAACGGCTATGCAATGAACTACGAGACTATTGCTAGAAACTCCAAACACGTTGATGCAATCGCCAAAGCGGCCGCCAGCGCTGACAACATCTTTCTAGCACCCGACCCCGATCGCGAGGGTGAGGCAATTGCTTGGCATATTGCAGAAATTCTCAAAGGCAAACGCGCGCTTAAAAACAAAAACATGCAGCGTGTGGTTTTTTACGAGATCACCCAGAGCGCGGTACAAGAAGCGGTCTCTCATCCGCGAGAGATTTCTATGCCCTTGGTTAATGCACAACAAGCACGGCGCGCCCTTGATTATCTGGTCGGCTTTAACCTTTCGCCATTGTTGTGGCGCAAGATCCGTCCCGGCCTTTCTGCGGGGCGCGTGCAAAGTCCCGCCTTGCGTCTTATAGTAGAGCGCGAACTGGAGATTGAAAAATTCAAAAGCCAGGAATACTGGTCCGTACATCTTGATAGCCAAAAGAACAGCACGCCATTTAAGGCCAAGTTGTTTCAATTTCAAGGTAAAAAGCTCGAACAGCTAAGTATCGGCAGTCAAAGTGAATACGATGCCATCCATAGCAAGCTCAACGATGCCAAACTACCACCCAAAGTTGTTCGCGTTGAAAAGAAGGGGAAGCAACGCAGTCCCGCTGCACCTTTTACAACCTCTACACTGCAGCAGGAAGCCGTCCGCAAGCTTGGCATGACCTCTGATCGCACCATGCGTACCGCCCAGTCACTCTATGAAGGCGTGGATATTGGCGGGCAAACCATTGGTTTGATCACTTACATGCGTACCGACTCTTTGAATTTGGCAAATGAAGCCGTCGCGGAGATTCGCGACTATATCAAGGGCAACTATGCTGCGGATTACCTGCCAGCTAAGCAACCCACTTACAAAAGTAAATCCAAGAATGCCCAAGAGGCACACGAGGCAATCCGGCCTACGTCAATCGACCGCTCTCCAGACAGTCTTCGTGATTATCTGAATATTGACCAGATGCGCTTATATGAAATGATCTGGAAGCGCACGCTTGCAAGTCAAATGTCGCCTGCGCGTTTTGACACTGTAAGTGTTGATATCCGTTTGAGTAGCGACGACACGCTGTTCCGTGCAAGCGGACAAACCTTGGTATTTCCAGGTTTCATCGGCGTCTACATGGAGGATGTGGATGATGCAGAGGAAGAAGATAGCGCCAAGCTGCCGCCTTTGACCGAAGGTGATATTTTGCCTATCGACAAACTATACGGCGAACAACATTTCACTCAACCGCCACCTCGCTATTCTGAGGCCAGTTTGGTTAAAACGCTCGAAGAGTATGGTATTGGTCGGCCATCAACATACGCCGCTATCATCTCTACGCTGCAAGCAAGGGAGTATGCCACCCTTGATAAGAAGCGCTTCATGCCCACCGATGTGGGGCGGGTAGTTATCAAGTTCCTCAATGAGCATTTCACAAGATATGTTGACTACAGTTTCACCGCAAACCTCGAGGATGAGCTGGATGAGATTTCAGAAGGAAAGCGAGACTGGGTACCCGTTTTAGATTCATTCTGGACTGGCTTTAACAAGCTACTTGTAGACAAAAAAGATGTTGATCGCCCTGGTACTGAAATACTAGAAGAGGCCTGTCCAAAGTGCGGCAAACCTCTTTCTAAGCGCCTTGGAAAGCGAGGTAGTTTCATTGGTTGTACAGCTTATCCAGAGTGTGACTTCACACGTAGCCTTGGCGGCGAAGAAGATGCTGGTGAAGCGCGCAAAGAACTCGGTGTTCATCCAGAAACTAACCAACTTATTTTATTGCTCCGTGGACCATACGGCCCTTATGTTCAACTAGGGGAGCAGGAAGAGGGCGTCAAAGCTAAACCAAAGCGCGTATCTTGGCCTAAAGAGCTTCCTTTGGAGCAGGCTGATCTTCTATCCGCTCTTAAATTGCTTTCTCTCCCCAGAGAGATTGGTATGCATCCCGAGACCAGCAAAAAAGTTATCGTTAACATAGGCCGCTTCGGGCCTTATATTGGTCATGATGGTAAATTTAAGTCCATTCCTCGCACGGATAGCATTTTCGACATTGGATTGGACCGCGCAGTAGAGTTATTAGCACAAGCTAGGACCGGTGGCGCAACGGTGCTTCGCAGTCTGGGAGAGCACCCTGATGATAAGAGCCCTATTGAAGTGTGCAGCGGTCGCTATGGCCCCTATGTAAGACACGGGAAAATCAATGCGACTCTGCCAAAAGATGTGACGCCTGAGGCGGTGACTTTAGACGAAGCATTGGAAATGATTGCTGCTAAGGCGGCAAAAGGTGGGACCACCAAGACTAAAGTCGCAAAAAAACCAGCCGCTAAAAAAGTTGCAGCCAAAAAACCTTCTAAAAAGGCTACGGCTAAACCTGTTACAAAGAAACCCGCTACCAAGAAAATAGTAAAAAAGTAAGGTAGCAAGTTTACCTACCAACAATGTCCCGTTAAATGAAAGCGGCCACTAAAATGTGGCTGCTTTCTTTGCGTTTCAATGTCCGACTTCTCCAACGAGCTAATGAACGCCATCATGGATGCGCTATCCGCACATTCCACGATGAGCAAACAGGCACTAGATTCTGATAAGGAGAGGGGAGAGTTGAAAGATATTCTTCTTGGGCCTGGTAAATTGTATGAAGCTTTGCACGAACAGGGTTCGGCTTGTTTATAAGCTCATTCGCCGCTTTTATGGTTTTATGGGGCCCATTGCCTCAGGGTGGCACTATTAACGAGCCACAGCGCTTTCTGAGCGGTTTACTTTCAACGCCCCGTAGTTATTGGCTTCTGTAAGTACCGAGCTTCTCTTTAAATAGAAATGGCCACAGTTTCTGTGGCCATTTCATTTGGTGAGAATAATTTCACCTTTTCTGAGAACCTACAAACCTACATTTTAAACGTCCAGATTCTTCACTCCCAATGCATTTTTTTCAATAAATGCTCGACGTGGCTCAACCACATCTCCCATCAGTGTTGTAAATATCTCGTCAGCACCAATGGCGTCTTCAATACACACGCGCAACAAGATTCGATTCTTTACGTCCATGGTGGTTTCCCAAAGTTGCTCAGGATTCATCTCGCCCAAACCTTTATAACGCTGGATGCCAACCCCTCTCTTTGCGTCTTCCAACAACCACTCGATGGCTTGTTTGAAGCTGGCCACACCACGCTTCTGCTCTCCGCGCATAGCATAGGCGGTTGGTGATATCAGCCCATTTAATGCATCGGCAGTACGGCGGATTTGCTCGTAGTCACCACTTTCGAGAAACTCCTTTTCTAGGTAGCTAAGCGAATAGTTTCCGTGGAATATTTTTTCTAGGCGCAGGCGCAGCTCTCCGTTTTCGTCCTTCTCAACGTCAGCCTTTATCACCCCACCACACGCCTCCTGCAGCAGCTTAGCGCTTTCTTTCGCCTTTGCCTCATTCTCCAGCGAAAGGGCAGGCAATATAAGCAGGGCGTGACTTGCCTCTGGCGCGATGAAGCGCGATAAGCGATCTATGACAGCTTCAGCGAGAAAATATTGCTTGGCGATCTCACCCAGTGCATCGCCTTGAATAGGGGCAGCTTCAAGTGCAGGATAAAATGATGCATCTTTTAGTGCAGAACCCAGCATGTATGTTTTAAGCTCATGCTCATCTTTGAGATAACGCTCATCTCGACCTTGCTTAATCTTGTACAACGGAGGTTGAGCGATATAGATATGGCCGCGCTCAACCAATTCTGGCATCTGGCGATAAAAGAAGGTTAGCAATAATGTGCGGATGTGAGCTCCGTCTACGTCTGCATCCGTCATGATGATAATTCTGTGATAGCGCAATTTATCAGCGTTATATTCTTCTTTACCGATACCAGTGCCTAATACAGTAATCAGAGTAGCGATCTCCTGTGAGGAGATGAGTTTTTCAAAACGCGCTCTCTCCACATTAAGAATTTTTCCCTTAAGGGGCAAAATAGCCTGGAACTTGCGATCTCGGCCTTGTTTTGCGGAGCCTCCTGCTGAATCGCCCTCTACCAGATACAATTCAGATAGCGCCGGGTCTTTTTCTTGGCAATCCGCCAGCTTTCCTGGCAGCCCAATTCCATCTAATACACCCTTGCGCCTTGTTAATTCACGAGCTTTGCGTGCCGCATCTCTTGCTCGTGCAGCGTCTATGATTTTGTTACAGATAATCTTCGCATCAACTGGATTTTCAAGTAAAAAATCGTTTAGTTTTTGAGCAACAACCTCTTGCACTGCAGGCTGAACTTCACTGGATACGAGCTTGTCTTTTGTTTGGGATGAAAACTTTGGATCAGGTACTTTAACCGACAAGACGCACGTCAAGCCTTCGCGCATATCGTCACCAGTTGTATCCACTTTGGCCTTTTTAGCCATTTCATTATCTTCAATATATTTATTGATTACGCGGGTCATAGCCATACGCAAACCTGTCATATGGGTACCGCCATCACGTTGTGGAATATTATTAGTAAAACACTGCACAACTTCTGAATAACTATCGTTCCATTGCATGGCGACATCAACAACTATGTTGTCCTTTTCGCCGGTTGCCTGAAAGCAGGTTGAGTGCAACACAGACTTGCTTTTATTCATGTATTCCACAAAACCGCGAACCCCACCCGAATAAGCGAAGTTTTCACTCTTTCCTGTGCGCTGGTCTATTAACTCTATTTTGACGCCATTATTCAGAAACGAGAGTTCGCGCAAGCGCTTTGCTAATACCTCATAATGAAAGTCCACATTGCCGAATATTTCCTTATCAGCCAAAAAATGCACTTCCGTTCCGCGCTTCTGACTTTCGCCCTGTTCGCGCATCGGAGACACCTCAACACCTTTTTGGGTTTCTACCAGACGATCTTTAACTGCACCGCGCTCAAATTCCAAACCAAACTTTTTTCCATCTCGGTAGGTTGTCAGCTTTAACCATTCAGACAAACCATTTACACAACTTACACCAACACCATGCAAGCCACCGGAGACTTTATAACTATTCTGGTTAAACTTTCCGCCCGCATGCAGTACGGTTAAAACAATTTCCGCTGCCGATCGCTTTGGTTCGTGTTTGTCATCAAACTTAATTCCAATAGGAATTCCCCTGCCATTATCAGCAATGGATATTGAATTATCCCCATGAATAATTACTTTAATATCATCACAGTGGCCCGCAAGTGATTCATCGATAGCGTTATCAACCACTTCAAACACCATATGGTGCAAACCTGTTCCATCAGAGGTGTCTCCAATGTACATACCAGGTCGCTTGCGTACCGCCTCCAGGCCTTCTAATTGTTGAATGCTCGATTCGTCGTAGTTTTCACTCATGGGTCAATTTTTCTTTCTGTTTCACGTGGAACAATTAGATGCGCATGGGCATGACTACATACTTGTAGTCATTTTTTTCAGGTGTCGTAACCAATAAACTACTGTTTTGATCACCAAATGAGAATGTTACTTCTTCGCTATTTAAATAGTTAATCCCGTCTAATAAATAATTGACGTTAAACCCAATATCTAGCGGATTCCCTGAATACTGGGTCTCAACATCCTCCTGGGCTTCTTCTTGTTCGCTGTTGTTACTTACTATTTGAAGATTATTTTCTGTAAGAAGCAATCTTACCCCCCTGAATTTTTCATTCGACAGGATGGCAGCTCTTTGAAGGGCTTGCATAATAACTACTCTATTTAATACTAGATGATTGGTATGGTTTGGAATTACGCGGTTATAGTCTGGGAATTTTCCATCGATCACCTTTGAGGTCATCGTTGTATCAGCAAAATTAAAACGTACTTGTTTTTCCGCAAGCTCGATAACTAACTCTTCGTCGCTATCAATTAGTTGTTTTAATAATTCATTTACAGTTTTTCTGGAAAGAATAACTTCTAGCTTAGGGTGTTCTTCGTCCATGTCTTCAGCAATATATGCGAGACGATGACCGTCTGTAGCAACTAACTTAATTGAGTTGTTTTCAACTACCATCAATACGCCATTGAGGTAATAACGGATATCTTGTTGTGCCATGGCATGTTGAACAGAACTCAATAGCCGCTTCATTTTTCCCTGCTTAATGCGAATCTTCGCTGCGCCTTCCAATTGATCCGTTAGGCTGGGAAAATCCTGAGCTGGTAACGTTTGTAAACTAAATTTGCTTTTGTTTGCTTTAACTAGCAACTTGCTTTCTTGAATATCTAGACTAACCAAGCTTTCTTCAGGTATGGCTTTTAAAATATCCTGAAATTTTTTGGCTGAAATAGTGATGGAATCCGGTCCGCTGGATTTTTCAATAACAACTTTTTGTCTGGCTTCAATTTGAATTTCCAGATCTGTTGTTATCAATTGCAAAGAATCTGAAGTCTTTCTCAAGAGTACGTTAGAAAGAATTGGGAGTGGCTGTTTTCTTTCCACAATACCAACAACAGCTTGTAAGGGTTTTACCAAGTCATTTCGATTGATTTGTTTGATAAACATGTTTTTCCTTAAATACTTAATATAATTAATAATAGAGCTAGTTATTGTGGAAACATCTAAAAGTTACATTAAATCAATTAGGAAGATAAATTTAACGTTGTTAATTTGTATCATCATTAGTTGTTTGTAGTTTGTGGATAATTTATAAAAATGAAAAAAATTCATACTTATTCACAAATCAAAGTGTTAATTAATCAGAGTTATCCTCTTAACGTCTGATGCAACAAATTAAATTCTGTTTCTATTAATTGATCAGAATTTCGCAGCGAATCAATTGTTTTACAAGCATGTAGAACTGTTGTGTGATCCCTACCGCCAAAAGTATTGCCTATTTCTGGCAGGCTGAGTTGTGTTAACTCTCTAGCTAACGACATGGCTATTTGTCGAGGACGAGCAATCGCTCGATTTCTCTTTTTTGATAGCAAATCCACCAATTTTATTCTGTAAAAATCTGCAACCGTCTTTTGTATATTTTCAATTGTTACTTGTTTGTTTTGTGCAGCAAGCAAGTCTTTTAACGCCTCTTTGGCTAAATCAATGGAAATAGCTTTTTTATGAAAGCGCGCATATGCTTCGATTCGATTAAGGGCACCTTCTAACTCACGAATATTGGAGCGTACATGCTTAGCAATAAAGAAGGCGACATCTTCATTGATTGGAGTCGCGCTGTTTGCTGCTTTCTGCAACAGAATAGCTACACGCATTTCAAGCCCCGGAGGCTCAATAGCCACAGTCAGACCACAGGTAAATCTTGAAGTAAGACGTGGCTCAATACCAGAAATTTCTTTTGGAAAGGTGTCGCAGGAGATAACAACTTGTTTATTAGTATCAATTAGTGAATTGAGAGTGTAAAAGAACTCTTGCTGAGTTCCTGGTTTGTCAGCAATAAACTGAATATCATCGATCAGTAAGAGATCCAAAGAGTTATAGAACTGTTTAAATTCATCAAAGCTTTTTGTTTGAAAAGCTTTAACTACTCCTGATACGTAATTGGTTGCATGGATATAGCAAATTTTTGCTTCGCTGTTTTCTTTTGCAACAAGGTTTCCAATCGATTGCAATAGATGGGTTTTTCCTAGGCCTACCCCACCATACACAAATAATGGGTTATATGAAGCACCAGGGGTTTCTGCAACCTGTAAGCCGGCTGCGTGAGCAAGTTGGTTGGCCTTTCCAGTAACAAAAGTGTCAAAAGTCAGCATGGGATTAAGTTTGCTGGTTGATTTAGACACCTTTGGGGCTGGAGCCGAGTTGTTTTCCGGAGCACTAGGTGCCTCAACAGGGAAATCAAATTTAACAACTCGCTTCTTTTGTAGTCGCAATTCTATTTCAGCAGGAAATCCAAAAAAATCATGAGCTTGTTTAGAAAGGGCGGTTAGAAAACGCTCTTGAATGATTCTCAATGTAAAGCTATTTGGCGCGGACAGAATTACTTTATTGCCATCAACTTCAAAAGATAGCGGCTTGATCCAGGAATTGTATTGTTGCGGGGGCAGCAATTCCTGAAAATACTTCTGATAACACACAGACAAGCCTTGTGACGACATAGAAAATCTGAAGTTGATTACTTTATAGATCGGCCAATTCTACAAGCTCCACTCAAAGTTATCCACAATAT
The DNA here is from genome assembly GCA_024636935.1 of Sideroxydans sp. Classification (GTDB taxonomy): domain Bacteria; phylum Pseudomonadota; class Gammaproteobacteria; order Burkholderiales; family Gallionellaceae; genus Sideroxyarcus. The sequence goes on from JAGXGC010000013.1 coordinate 56,191, forward strand.
AAATTAAACTTGACAGCAGAAGCGCAAACGATTGTAATTGCGCGCTTTTCAATACTAGAAATATAGGATTTAGCCATGAAGCGCACATTTCAGCCGTCAGTAACCAAAAGAAAACGTACCCACGGTTTTCTCGTTCGCATGAAGACCAAAGGTGGTCGAGCAGTTATTGCCGCTCGTCGAGCTAAGGGTAGAACCCGCCTTGGCGTTTAAAGCAGAACAAAACTTTCATTTTTCCCGGCGTTTTAGAATTTCTCGCCAAGAAGGTTTTTCTGGGCTTTTGCAAGAAAGGCCCCTACTGAATCGTTGGTTTGCCGTTCATTTCAGATCCAACAGTTCAGGATGTGCAAGATTAGGGTTGTCTGTTGGTAAGCGCCATATCCCTGGCGCTGCACAACGCAATAGATTGAAGAGGAAGATTCGAGAGAGTTTTCGCCTTCAAGTCAGAAGCGGTTTACAACAAGATGTGATTATTCGATTGAGAAGACCAATCGAAAAGGCGGAGCAATCCCAGGTTTTTTCTGTACTTACAGAGATGCTTAAGGGTGTATTGGCGAACAAATGAAGTCTTTATTTCTATTCTTGGTGCGTGGATACAAATACTTAATCAGTCCACTCTTGCCACCGTCATGCAGGTTTCATCCTAGCTGCTCACAATATGCAGAAGAAGCAATAGTTAAATACGGAGCTCTGAAGGGTATCTGGCTTTCTGCAAAACGGATATTGCGATGCAATCCTTGGAGCGCGGGCGGATTTGACCCCGTACCATAAATAATATTAACAGGTGACAGATCGATGGAAACGCGGCGCTTATTACTATTTATAGTCTTTTCATTTTCTCTTATTATTTTGTGGGGAGAGTGGAGTCGCCAAGGTCAATCTGCTAGCCCGCAGGTTAAAGAATCCCAAAGCATTTCTCAAACACCAGAAGTAACTTCGCTGAAATCAGTACCCTCTCAGCCCAAAGAAAACAAAGTTAAAATACCAGATGGAAAAAATATTGTTGTAGAAACAGATAATTATGTTGTACAGATCAATACAGCTGGTGGCAACATAAACGGTCTTTCACTATTAAAGCACCGCGAAGCAGACGACAAAACCAAGCCCATCGTATTATTCCAACAAAATGAAGAGCATACATATATAGCTCAATCCGGCTTGTTGGGCCAAGGACTCCCGACACACAATACGATATTCCAGACAACTTCTACGGGAACACTTCGTTTGGAGAATGGTAATAACGATATTTCGGTAGTTCTATCTTCGGTTGATAATGGCCACGTTTCCGTTTCAAAAACTTATACTTTTCATCGTGACTCCTATCTAGTTGATGTTGTCTATCAAATTCAAAACAATGGCAAAGAAACAATACAGCCTACAGCGTACTTCCAGCTTGTAAGGGATGAAGTACCTCCAGCAGGCGGATCAAAGTTCATTCCAACCTATACTGGACCGGCTATCTATACGGATGAAGAAAAATTCCAAAAAATAGAGTTCAGTGATATTGCCAAAGGCAAGCAAAAACTACCAACTGCAGCAAACAATGGTTGGGTTGGTATGTTGCAGCATTACTTTGTGTCCGCATGGTTACCTGAAGGAAATAGTCCGCGAGAGTTCTACACAAAACCTTTGGGAGATGGCATCTTTTCAGCCGGTATTGTTATGCCCGAAGCTGAAATCGCCCCTGGCAATACTGGTCAAATAAAATCGAAGCTGTACGTGGGACCGGCTCAGAACAAGCTTAATGAAATTGCGCCAGGACTGGGCTTGACGGTCGACTACGGAATTTTCACTATTTTTGCATCTCCGTTGTTTTGGTTGATGGATTTTCTCAATGGCTGGATTGGCAATTGGGGTATTTCCATTGTCGTGCTGACGGTTTTAATTAAGCTGGCATTCTTCCCTTTGTCGGCAGCAAGTTACCGATCAATGGCTAAAATGCGTGTGGTTGCACCAAAGCTGGAAAAGATCAAACAGCAGTGCGGGGATGATCGCGAGCGCCTGAATCGCGCCATGATGGATTTATATAAGAGCGAGAAAATAAATCCTCTGGGCGGTTGTTTGCCGGTGTTGATTCAGATTCCGGTATTCATCGGGCTGTATTGGGCAATTCTGGAGAGCGTAGAATTACGTCATGCACCATTCGTGGGTTGGATTGTCGATTTATCTACAACTGATCCCTACTTTGTTCTACCCATCATTATGGGTATCAGCATGTTGATACAGAGCAAGCTAAATCCGACTCCCACAGATCCGTTGCAAGCCAAGATTATGCAAATCATGCCAGTGGCTTTCAGTGTCATATTCTTCTTTTTCCCAGCCGGACTGGTTTTGTATTCAATTGTGAATAACATCTTGTCTATTTCTCAACAGTGGTACATCACTCACAACACTGAAGCGGCTCAAAAGGGTGTTTCCAAAGCCTGACACTATTGCGGCGATAGCAACCGCACCCGGCCAAGGCGGAATAGGGGTGGTTCGCATATCGGGAGTAGAGTTAAAACATCTATCTAGAGCGCTTACTGGGAAGGAGTTAACCCCCAGGTTCGCCACCTATACGCCATTTCTAGATGCTGCAGATGACACTATAGATCAGGGAATAGCCTTGTATTTCCCTGCACCGAACTCATTTACCGGAGAAGAGGTGCTGGAATTACAGGGTCATGGAGGCTCAGTCGTTTTGCAAGCTGTCTTGGAGCGCTGTATCGCTCTTGGAGCACGCCTTGCTCAACCTGGAGAGTTCAGTCAACGAGCCTTTTTGAACGGCAAACTAGATTTGGCTCAAGCCGAAAGCATTGCCGATCTTATTGCCGCAACTACGCAGCATGCAGCCAAAAGCGCTATTCGCTCGTTAAATGGCGAGTTCTCAAGCGCCATTAAATCCGTTTTAGACAAAATCATACTACTTAGGGCTTTTGTTGAAGCAACACTAGACTTTCCTGAGGAGGAGGGTGTTGTTAGTGTTGATACTGATCGCCTTCTCAAAGACTTGGATGTATTGAAGCGTGAGCTTGAACACATAGCGTCATTGGCAACCCAAGGCAATATACTGCGTGAAGGTGCACAAATCGTATTAATCGGCGCACCCAATGCTGGTAAATCCAGCTTGTTAAATCGGCTTTCTGGCGAAGAAGTAGCAATGGTGAGCGATATCCCCGGAACAACTCGCGACACAATAAGGCAAGCGCTTCAAATCAATGGGATTCCCCTGCACTTAACAGATACGGCAGGAATCAGAGAAACAGAGGATGTGTTGGAGCTGATGGGTATCGTTCGTGCACGCCAAAGCATGGATAAAGCAGATCTAATTATTTTATTGCTCGATGAATCAGATACATCCTCAGTACAAAGCACAGTCAAAGCCGAAGTGGCAAGTGGCGCTACACCAGTAATAGTTGTTCATAACAAGATCGATTTGGTAGGTGCAAAATCTTTGCGTCAATCTCAAGAAGGGGTGTCTCATATCTACCTTTCTGCGAAGACCGGAGAAGGTATTGAGTATTTAAAGGCGTCAATTTTAGATGCCGTGGGATGGCAAAGAGAGGAAGGCGTGTTCATGGCTAGAGCCAGACATATGGATGCGATAACCCACGCCCTCTTATCCCTGCGGGGAGCTGAAGCACTATGCAAGCAGCTGGAATTATTTGCAGAATCGTTGCGCCAGGCGCAGCAATCACTTAATCAGATCACCGGCGAATTTGTTGCAGATGATCTGCTGGGCGAGATTTTCGGAAAATTTTGTATAGGGAAATAAAGCCCAGCCAATTGTTTCACGTGAAACATGGTTTTTTAACTGGCTGGGCTGAGGTAATATGCGCGCCCCTTCAGATTCAAGAGCACGATGGATTATCCCGATAAATTTGATGTGATTATTGTTGGTGGCGGCCATGCAGGAACAGAGGCTGCGCTTGCTAGTGCGCGTGCGGGCTGCAAGACGCTGCTGCTCAGTCATAATATCGAGACCTTGGGACAGATGTCATGCAATCCTTCTATTGGTGGAATAGGGAAAGGGCATCTTGTTAAAGAAGTAGATGCGCTTGATGGGGCAATGGCGGCGGCAACGGATGAGGGCGGAATACAATTTCGCATCCTGAACGCCAGTAAAGGGCCTGCGGTCAGAGCAACTAGGGCGCAAGCTGATAGGTTGTTATACAAACAAGCCATCCGCTCTCGTTTAGAGAACCAACCCAATCTTTGGTTGTTTCAACAGGCGGTCGACGCGCTGATTATTAATGCAAATAGGATTGAGGGTGTAAAAACTCAGGCAGGAATATGCTTTTCTGCAAAAAGTGTAGTGCTGACGGCAGGCACCTTCTTGTCAGGCTTGATTCATGTTGGGCAGTCGAATTATTCGGCAGGGCGCGCGGGGGATCCCCCATCTATCACTCTTTCTGAACAACTGCGTGAATTGGGAATGCCGGTAGGCAGGCTGAAGACCGGTACGCCACCGAGAATAGATGGTCGCAGCATAGATTTTTCGGTCATGCAGGAGCAGTGGGGGGATGATCCGGCGCCGGTATTTTCTTTCATGGGGTCGGCGGGGCAGCACCCAAGACAATTGCCATGTTGGATCACTGAAACTAATGAAAAAACCCATGAAATCATACGTGGAGGATTAGATCGTTCACCGATGTTCACGGGTGTAATTGAGGGTATTGGGCCCCGTTATTGTCCTTCCGTTGAAGATAAGATAACTCGATTCGCAGGAAAAAACTCCCATCAAATATTTCTTGAGCCGGAGGGTTTGGAAACGCATGAAATATATCCAAATGGAATATCGACCAGCCTGCCATTCGATATACAAATAGCATTGGTACGATCTATCAAGGGTCTTGAAAATGCGCATATATTGCGTCCAGGATATGCCATCGAATACGACTATTTTGATCCAAGAGGCCTAAAACGTTCTTTGGAAACCAAGGCTATAGAAGGTTTGTTCTTTGCAGGGCAAATCAATGGCACGACGGGCTATGAAGAGGCGGCAGCACAAGGGCTGCTGGCAGGGATCAATGCTGCGCGACATGCATGTGAGAAAGAGGCGTGGAGCCCAAAGCGCAATGAAGCCTATCTGGGAGTGATGGTGGATGATTTGACCGCCAGAGGAGTGACCGAGCCGTATCGAATGTTCACCAGTCGGGCTGAATATCGACTTCAGTTGCGCGAAGATAATGCGGATCTGCGGTTGACGGAGATAGGCTGGAATTTGGGGGTGGTCAGTGAAGCGCGTTGGCGCGCATTCGATGAAAAGCGAGAGGCTATTGCTCGTGAAGAGCAGCGCTTGAAAACCACTTGGGTTAACCCCGCGGTCCTGAGCGAAGAGCACGCGATTCGTGTTTTGGGGAAAGTCGTTGAGCGGGAATATTCTTTGTATGACCTTTTGAGAAGACCGGAAGTTAGCTATGAGTCCTTGATGTCATTGCCTAATTGCGGAGATAAAGTAGCGCAAGAAGTGGTTGCTCAGCAGGTGGAGGTCGGCGCCAAATATCAAGGCTACATCACCAAGCAGAATCAAGAAGTGCGGCAACTGGCTGCCCAGGAAGACTTGAAACTTCCAGCAACACTCGATTATCGCGAGGTGAGGGCTTTGTCCATCGAAGCTCAACAGAGGCTAAATCTGCAAAAGCCTGAGACGATTGGCCATGCAAGTCGCATCTCGGGAATCACGCCGGCTGATATTTCATTGCTCTTGGTTCATTTAAAACGGGGATTTCGGACGAGCCCAGCGAGTGCTGAAGATGCAAAATGAACACCAGATACTGATTGCTGGGGCGAGTCAATTAGGCATTGAATTGACCGCTGACGAACAGTCGAAGTTGCTTGAATATATGGCCCTGATGCATAAATGGAATAAAGTGTACAACCTGACTGCTATCAACAGCGGCCACGAAATGGTGACTCATCATTTACTGGACAGCTTGTCAGTACTGCCTCATCTTTGGGCCGGCAAGTGGTTGGATGTTGGATGCGGGGGGGGGCTACCTGGAATCGTGCTTGCCATCATGCGACCAGAGTGGGTATTCACATTGCTAGACAGTAATTCAAAGAAAACGGGGTTTGTGCAGCAGGCGGCCATCCAATTGGGCCTAAAGAATGTGCAAGTTCATACGGGTAGAGTAGAAAATTGGCGGCAGGATGCTTGCTTTGACGGAATAATTTCCCGGGCATTTACGGAGATTGGGAATTTCTTCAGGCTAACAGAGGGTTTATTGGCTCCAGAGGGGCGATGGGCAGCGATGAAGGGGAAAATGGAAGAGGAGATTCCCCCGCAATACAGAATCGATCACATCATTACATTGCAAGTGCCGGGACTTGATGCTTCAAGAAGTCTGGTGATCGCAGGCAAGAAATAGGGAGCGACAGGAATGACAAGAATAATGGCAATCACCAACCAGAAGGGCGGGGTTGGCAAGACAACAACAACAGTGAATCTAGCCGCAAGCTTAGCTGCAGCAAAAAAACGAGTCCTGCTGGTAGACCTTGATCCACAAGCCAATGCAACCATGGGCAGTGGCATCGACAAGCATGCACAGGAAGTGACTGTTTATGATGTATTGCTGGGTGAAGCTAGCATTGCACAAGCCAGAATAAGTTACCAGCAAGGGAAATACGATGTTTTGGCAGCGAGCAGAGATCTTGCGGGCGCGGAAATCGAGCTGGTGAACGTGGAAGGACGAGAAACTCGGCTGAAGAAGGAAATAGAGGCGATTGCAGATGAATATGACTATGTCTTGGTGGATTGCCCACCAGCACTGAATTTGCTGACTCTGAACGGCTTGTGTGCAGCCCATTCTGTGATGATTCCGATGCAGTGTGAATACTATGCGCTGGAAGGTCTGAGTGATTTGGTAAACACCATACGTATGGTGCGTGAAAGTCTGAATCCTCAGCTGGAGATCGAGGGTTTGTTACGTACTATGTTCGATCCGCGCAATTCACTGGCGCAGCAGGTGTCTGCTCAACTACAGCAGCATTTCGGGGAAAAGGTCTACCGCACTGTAATTCCACGCAATATTCGACTGGCTGAAGCACCAAGCTACGGCGTGCCAGTGCTGTACCACGATGCGCAATCAAAAGGCACGCAAGCATATCTGGCGTTGGCAGGAGAAATTCTGAACAGAGCGCAGAATAAGCAAGGTATTCAATAACTTAAATTGAACGGAAAATAAAATGGCAAAAATAAACAAAGGGCTGGGTCGCGGATTGGATGCGCTGCTGGGTGGTGGTGCAACGAAAACCAATGAATCATTGCGCGAGTTGAATGTAAATCAACTCAAGCCAGGCAAATACCAGCCGCGTAGCCATATGGACGAGGAGTCACTCAAGGAGTTGGCTGCTTCCATCAAGTCGCAAGGCGTGATGCAGCCGATCTTAGTGCGCGAGCTGCCGAACAGCAGTTACGAGATCATTGCCGGCGAGCGTCGTTGGCGTGCTTCTCAATTAGCAGGATTGACGCAAGTTCCTGTATTGGTGCGAGTCGTTCCTGATAATGCAGCATTGGCCATGGCCCTGATCGAGAACATCCAGCGCGAGGATTTGAATCCCTTGGAAGAAGCGGTAGGTATTCAGCGTCTGATCGACGAGTTCCAGATGACCCATCAGGAAGCCGCTGATGCGGTCGGTCGCTCACGAAGTGCTGCTAGCAATCTGTTGCGCTTGCTTAAATTGCCTGCTGAAGTGCAGGGTATGCTGATGGAAAACAAGCTGGACATGGGGCACGCACGCGCATTGCTGTCTCTGGAGCCGGCACAACAAATCATGCTGGCGAATAAGGTGGTACTGGAAGGATTGTCAGTTCGTGAAGCAGAAGTCTTAGTGCAAAAACAAGGTACTACCGCTCCCCAAGAAGGCGCCAAAGCAAAGGTGGTCAACAGGGATACAGAACGCCTGCAAGAAGAATTGACCGACAAGATCGGAGCTCGGGTAGAGATCAAATCAGGGAAAAAAGGCAAAGGGAAGCTAGTCATCGAATATGCAAGCAACGACCATCTTGATGACTTGATAAAGCGTTTGACTCAGGCAGGCTAAACGTCGGAAGCCATGGGAAAACAGCTGCAAGAGTGTTTGACACCCCGTGAGAACGCCGCTATCATCCCGCCGCTTTTCCAAGCCGAAGAACAAGAAAAAAAATCGGCACGCCAAGTGATCTGGCTTCAAATGCTGGTCATACTGGCAGTAGCAGGCGGTGTACTGCTTTGGGGAAGTTCGCCGCAAAGTGCGATCGCAGTGTTAGGTGGGGGAGGGATTTCCATTCTCAATGGTGCGTTGATTGCTTGGAGGATGTCCCGAGCGACTCAGCGACCAGTCCATGACGCGCATCAACAATTACGGCTTATGTATTTTTATGCCGCCGAGCGGTTCTTGTCGGTGGTTGTATTGTTAGGTTTGGTCCTAGTGGTACTGAAAGATTCTCCGCTGATGGTAATCAGTGGATTTGTATTAGGGCAGGCGACGCTGTTGGCAGCTCGCATATTGTTAAAGAACAAGACGGAAAGTGGCTCATAAAATGTCCAGTGAAATGGCGAATGCAGCAACCGAGGTAGCCCACGAGGCAGCTCACACATCGGGCGAATACATCAAGCACCACCTCCAGAATCTGACTTATGGTCAGCTGTCTGATGGCACATGGGGTGTTGCCCATAGTGCAGCAGAAGCAAAGGCAATGGGATTCTGGGCGCTTAATCTTGATACTTTGATCATGTCTTTTCTGTTGGGCGCGATTTTTTTGTTCGTGTTTCGCCGCGTAGCAACAACCATGGTCACCGGTGTGCCGAGCAGCCTGCAAAACTTCTGCGAGTGGGCAATTGAGTTCGTCGATACCAGCGTACGGGGCTCTTTCACAGCCAAGAACAACATGGTTGCCCCGCTGGCGCTGACCATCTTCTTCTGGGTGTTTTTGATGAACTTGATGGACTTGATCCCGATCGATTGGGTGCCGCTGCTGATGACTTCGCTTGGCGTGCCTTTCTTCAAGGTCGTTCCTTCAACCGATCCCAACGCGACATTCGGCATGGCTATTGGCGTATTCTTGCTGGTGCTGTTCTATAGCGTGAAGATGAAGGGTTTTGGCGGTTTCATGGGCGAGCTTACTCTGCAGCCATTTGGCAAATGGGGTATGCCAGTCAACTTCCTGTTGGAAGGCGTGAACTTGATCGCAAAGCCGATCTCACTGGCACTGCGTCTGTTCGGTAATATGTATGCGGGTGAGATGATCTTCATCCTGATCGCGCTGATGGGCGGCGCCTGGGCAGGGTTCTCACTGGGTGGCATCACGTTGTTCGGTTCGCAGATCCTTTTGTCTCTCGGCTGGGGCATCTTCCACATCCTTATCGTGACGCTGCAAGCATTCATCTTTATGACGCTGACAGTTGTCTATCTGGATATGGCGCATCAGGAACACCACTAATTCGGCTTCATTAACTTTAACTTTACTTTTATCTAACAGGAGAAATTGAAAATGGAAATGGCAAACGCACTGCTGTACATCGCTGGCGCATTGATGATGGGTCTGGGCGCACTTGGCGCAGCTGTTGGTATCGGTATCTTGGGTGGTCGCTTCTTGGAAGGCGCTGCACGTCAGCCTGAGCTGATTCCGATGCTGCGTACACAATTCTTCGTGGTGATGGGTCTGGTCGATGCTGTTCCGATGATCGCAGTCGGTATCGCCATGTACGTTCTTTTCGCAGTGGTCGGCTAATTCGCGCAAGCGAAACGCATAATTTAGAAAGGAAGCTTGCATGAATATCAATGCAACTCTTCTCGCACAGTTGATCATGTTCGCGCTGTTCGTATGGTTCTGCATGAAGTTCGTGTGGACCCCGATCGTGGCGGCACTGGATGAGCGCAAGAAGCAGATCGCTGATGGTCTGGCAGATGCAGAACGCGCCAAGCAGGATCTGGAGCTCGCTTCTCGCCGTTCCGCAGAGATCCTGCGTGAAGCCAAGGAAAAAGCTGGCGAGATCATTGGCAACAGCGAAAAACGCGCAAGCGAAATCGTCGAAGAGTCCAAGACTCAAGCTAAGGTCGAAGGTGATCGCATCATCGCTGGTGCGAAAGCGGAGATCGATCAGGAAGTGTTCCGCGCTAAAGAACAACTGCGTACGCAGGTGTCCTCAATCGCACTGGCAGGCGCCGGTAAGATTCTGGGTCGAGAAATCGATGCTAAAGCACATAACGACCTGCTCGACAAACTCGTTGCGGAAATCTGATCGCTATGTCTGAAGCCATAACCATTGCACGTCCTTATGCCCAGGCAGCTTTTGAGGAAGCTCAAGATCTGAATGCGCTACAGGCTTGGTCGGATGCGCTCGTCACGCTGGCAGAAGCAGCCTCTCACCCTGAAGTGAATGCCATTATCGGCAATCCGAAGGTGGCGAAGACCCAAGTGGCTTCGCTGATGGAGGCGTTTCTGGGTAATAGCCCAGATGCAAAACTGCTTAATTTCGTGCGTATCCTTGCCGACAATCAGCGTGTTTCTGTTCTGCCTGAGATCTCAGCCAGCTTTCAAGCACTGAAAGCAGAGGCTGAAAAATCAATCAATGTATTGGTTGAGTCTCCGTTTGAATTGTCAGCAGAGCAAAAGGACAAGATCGTAGCCTCGTTGAAAAAACGTATGGGCTGCGAGATCAAGCTTGAAAGCCGCATCAAAAAAGAATTGCTGGGTGGCGTGGTGATCCGCGCCGGAGACAAGGTCATCGACGGATCTGCGTTGGCGCGCCTTGGCGAAATGGCGACAGCCCTAGCCTGATAAAGATTTATCAAGAATAAGGAAATCCAGATGAAGCTCAATCCTTCTGAAATTAGCAATTTGATTCGCAGTCGCATCGATAACTTCGAAGCACTGACCCAAGCGCGCACCGAAGGTACGGTGGTCAGCGTGACCGACGGTATCGTTCGTGTGCACGGTTTGTCTGACGTGATGCAAGGCGAGATGCTGGAATTCCCAGGCAATACATTCGGCCTGGCACTCAACCTCGAGCGTGACTCTGTCGGCGCCGTGATCTTGGGTGAATACGAACACATCACCGAAGGCGACACAGTTAAATGTACTGGCCGTATTTTGGAAGTGCCAGTTGGTCCTGAGCTGCGCGGCCGCGTTGTGAACGCGCTGGGTCAGCCCATCGACGGCAAAGGCCCAGTAAACGCCAAGTTGACCGACAAGATCGAAAAAGTCGCTCCCGGCGTTATCGCTCGTAAATCAGTTGACCAACCAGTTCAGACAGGTCTGAAGTCAATCGACTCCATGGTCCCGGTTGGTCGTGGCCAGCGTGAGTTGATCATTGGTGACCGCCAGACAGGTAAGACTGCTGTTGCAGTTGACGCCATCATCAACCAGAAGGGTCAGAATATGACCTGTATCTATGTTGCGATCGGTCAAAAAGCTTCTACCGTTGCTAACGTAGTGCGCAAACTGGAAGAACACGGCGCGATGGAATACACCATTGTCGTGGCAGCCACTGCTTCTGATTCCGCTGCAATGCAATTCTTGGCACCGTACGCAGGTTGCACCATGGGTGAGTACTTCCGAGATCGCGGCGAAGACGCGCTGATCGTATATGACGACTTGACCAAGCAAGCTTGGGCATATCGCCAGATCTCACTGCTGCTGCGTCGTCCGCCCGGTCGTGAAGCTTACCCTGGCGACGTTTTCTATCTGCACTCACGTCTTCTGGAACGCGCAGCCCGCGTGAACGCTGACTATGTTGAAGCTTTCACCAAAGGTGAAGTCAAAGGCAAGACAGGTTCGTTGACCGCACTGCCGATCATTGAAACTCAAGCTGGTGACGTTTCCGCATTCGTGCCGACAAATGTGATTTCTATTACCGACGGCCAGATCTTCTTGGAAGCTGACTTGTTCAACGCTGGTATCCGTCCTGCGATCAACGCCGGTGTATCAGTGTCCCGCGTGGGTGGCGCTGCACAGACCAAAGTCATCAAGAAGCTGGGTGGCGGTGTGCGTATGGCATTGGCTCAGTATCGTGAATTGGCTGCGTTCGCGCAGTTTGCTTCCGACCTGGATGAAACGACTCGCAAGCAATTGGAGCGCGGTCGTATGGTGACTGAACTGATGAAGCAGCTGCAATACGAGCCGCTGTCTGTTTCCGAAATGGCAACTACGCTGTTCGCAGTGAACAAGGGCTACTTTGACGATGTGGCAGTGCCTAAAGCACTGGCATTCGAATCCGCTCTGCACGCGAATCTGAAGGCAAACAGCAAAGAACTGATGGACGCGATTGAATCCAGCAAAGACCTGTCCGCTGACAATGAAAAATTGTTGGTGGCTGCGATCGAAAAGTTCAAGGCAACTGCTGTCTATTAAGGGGAGCTGAGTTATGGCGGGCAGTAAAGAGATTCGCACCAAAATCAAGAGCGTTGAAAATACGCGCAAGATCACGCGTGCGATGGAAATGGTGGCAGCTGCGAAGATGCGCAAGGCGCAAGAACGCATGCGTGCCGCTCGCCCTTATGCCGAGAAAATTCGTAATGTCGCCGCTCACTTGTCACGCGCTAACCCGGAATATAAGCATCCTTTCTTGGTTAAGCGCGAAACAGTGAAGAACGTCGGCCTGATCGTTGTCACATCTGACAAAGGTCTGTGCGGTGGATTGAATACCAACGTGTTGCGTCTCGCAGTTAACGAGATGAAGACATGGGAAAGTGAAGGCAAAGGTCTTCTGGTATGTCCAATCGGTAACAAGGGTTTCGGTTTCATGAACCGTATCGGTGCCAAGGTCCAATCGCACCTGACTGGCTTGGGCGATACGCCGCATATTGAAAAGCTGATCGGTGCTGTTAAGGCCATGCTGGACGCATATGTGGCTGGTGAGATTGACGCCATTTACTTGAGCTACAACCACTTCGTCAATACGATGAAGCAGGAGCCGCGTATCGAGCAGCTGTTGCCACTGAGCGGTGAGCAAATGGGAACCAGCGAAGGCAGCTGGGACTACATTTACGAACCTGATGCGAAAAAAGTTATCGACGAACTGTTGTTGCGCTACATCGAATCTCTGGTGTACCAGGCAGTAGTTGAAAACATGGCTTCAGAGCAAAGCTCGCGTATGGTGGCTATGAAGGCTGCATCCGACAACGCAAAGAGCGTTATCGGCGAGCTCAAGCTGGTATACAACAAAGCACGTCAGGCAGCGATCACCAAGGAAATCTCGGAGATCGTGGGCGGTGCGGCGGCGATCGGTTGATCGGCAAAGAATTCAGAATTAATTTAGACGGGGAATCTTAAAATGAGTCAAGGAAAGATTGTTCAGTGTATCGGTGCCGTGGTCGACATCGAATTTCCACGTGACCAAATGCCCAAGGTGTATGAAGCCTTGACGTTGGCAGATGCGGGTAACTCCACTGCTGAAGTTGGCCTGACCTTCGAGGTCGAGCAGCAATTGGGTGACGGTGTTGTACGTACCATCGCGATGGGTTCATCCGACGGCCTGCGCCGCGGTATGGCAGTTATTGCTACCGGTAACCCGATCCAAGTGCCAGTTGGTACCGGCACGCTGGGCCGCATCATGGACGTGCTGGGTCGCCCGATCGACGAAGTCGGTCCTATCCAGTGCGATGAGCGTCGCTCCATCCATCAGGCAGCACCGAAGTTCGACGAACTGTCTCCTTCCGTTGACTTGTTGGAAACCGGTATCAAGGTGATTGACTTGGTCTGCCCGTTTGCTAAGGGCGGTAAGGTTGGTCTGTTCGGCGGCGCGGGTGTGGGCAAGACCGTGAACATGCTGGAACTGATCAACAACATCGCTAAGCAACACGCGGGTCTGTCCGTGTTCGCAGGTGTGGGTGAGCGTACTCGTGAAGGTAATGACTTCTATCACGAGATGTCTGATGCAGGCGTTATCGACACTGAAGACTTCAGCAAGTCCAAAGTTGCGATGGTGTTCGGTCAGATGAACGAGCCTCCCGGTAACCGTCTGCGCGTTGCGCTGTCTGGTCTGACCATGGCTGAGAAATTCCGTGACGAAGGCCGCGACATCCTGTTCTTCGTGGACAACATCTATCGTTACACATTGGCCGGAACTGAAGTTTCCGCTCTGCTGGGTCGTATGCCTTCCGCTGTGGGTTATCAACCTACACTGGCTGAAGAAATGGGCCGTCTGCAAGAGCGTATTACTTCCACAAAGGTTGGCTCTATCACTTCCATCCAAGCCGTTTACGTGCCTGCGGATGACTTGACCGACCCTTCTCCTGCGACGACCTTCTTGCATCTTGACTCTACAGTCGTGCTGTCTCGTGACATCGCTTCGCTTGGTATCTACCCTGCGGTCGATCCGCTGGATTCCTCTTCTCGCCAGCTCGATCCGCTGGTGGTGGGCGAAGAGCACTATGCCGTAGCCCGTAGCGTGCAACAGACGCTTCAGCGCTACAAAGAACTGCGTGACATCATCGCGATTCTGGGTATGGACGAATTGGCACCTGAAGACAAATTGGCAGTTGCCCGTGCACGTAAGATCCAGCGCTTCTTGTCGCAGCCGTTCCACGTAGCTGAAGTGTTTACCGGCGCGCCTGGTAAGTACGTTACGCTGAAAGATACGATCAAAGGCTTCAAGGGCATCGTTGATGGTGAATACGATCACTTGCCAGAACAGGCTTTCTACATGGTCGGCAGCATCGAAGAAGCGGTCGAAAAGGCCAAGACACTGCAATAATTAGTGGGGTAAACCATGGCAATGACCGTACATGTAGACGTAGTGAGCGCGGAAGAGCAAATCTTCTCCGGCCTTGCTGAAGTCGTCGTGGTACCAGGCGAGATGGGCGAATTGGGTATCTACCCGCGTCATACCGCCTTGATGACTCGCATCAAACCAGGAGCTGTGCGCATCAAGCGTCCGGATCAAGAGCAGGAAGAACTGATCTACGTATCCGGCGGCATGCTCGAAGTTCAGCCTAACGTGGTTACTGTTCTGGCAGACACTGCGATTCGCGGTGCTGACTTGGACGAAGCACGTGCATTGGAAGCCAAGCAGGCGGCAGAAGAGGCGATGAAGAATCGTACCTCCGACATCGATTATGCAGCGGCTCAGGCAGAGCTGGCAGAGGCGATAGCTCAATTGCGAGCAATTCAGCAAATGCGCAAAACTACTCACTAAGTATCCGTTAGTGGACAAAACGAGAAAGCAGCTTAGGCTGCTTTTTTGTTGTCCGAAAGATATACTCGCGTATCCATGAAGAATACGGCCATATGAGCGCACTCAACATCATTATCCTAGCTGCCGGTAAAGGCACTCGCATGTATTCGGACAAGCCCAAGGTACTGCATTCACTGGCGGGAAAACCGCTGGTTCAGCATGTGCTCGATTGCGCGGTTTCTCTACAGCCACAACAGATCTGCACAGTCTACGGACATGGCGGTGAGGCAGTTCCTCAAGCGATGCAGCAATACGGTGCAAAATTCGTCATCCAGGAACCGCAACTTGGCACTGGCCATGCAGTGCAACAGGCAATGCATCACTTGCAGGATGATAGTCATACATTGATCTTGTATGGTGACGTACCGCTGATTCAGCACAGCACTTTGCATCAGATGTTGAAGGCGGGTGAAGGATTGGTAGTACTCACTGTCAATCTTGAAGATCCCGCAGGCTACGGTCGCATAGTTCGCAATCAAGAGGGTGACGTGCAGCGTATCGTCGAGCAAAAGGATGCTACGCCGGAAGAGTTAGAGATTACGGAAGTGAACACTGGCATCATGC
Source organism: Sideroxydans sp. (assembly GCA_024636935.1). Taxonomy (GTDB): domain Bacteria; phylum Pseudomonadota; class Gammaproteobacteria; order Burkholderiales; family Gallionellaceae; genus Sideroxyarcus. The sequence continues at coordinate 71,892 of JAGXGC010000013.1, forward strand.
TTGTGCAAACTGCAAAACTGCGCGAATGGTTGGGTAAGCTTAGCAATGATAATTCGCAAGGTGAGTACTACCTAACTGATATCGTCGCAATGGCAGTGGAGCAAGGCGTTGCAGTGCACACGGTGCAACCTTCCAAAGCGTGGGAAGTAGAAGGCATCAATAACAAGATACAACTATCAAGTCTTGAACGAATATGGCAGAAGGAAATTGCGACAAAGCTTTTGACGCAAGGTGTGACGCTGATCGATCCGGAGCGAATAGATGTGCGCGGTGAGCTAGTGTGCGGGCGTGACGTTGAGATCGACGTCGGATGTATCTTCGAAGGCAAGGTCACCTTGGGTGATCGGGTGAAAGTCAGCGCTTACAGCATCATCCGCAATGCATCAATTGCACAGAATACGCAGATAGCGCCATACAGCCACATCGACAGCAGCGAAGTAGGTGCTGACTGTCATATTGGACCTTATGCTCGACTGCGCCCTGGTAGTAAACTGCACGACCATGCTCATGTAGGTAATTTCGTGGAAATAAAGAATAGCGAGATCGGTCAAGGCAGCAAAGCGAACCATCTAAGTTACATCGGTGACAGTACAGTGGGCAGTCGGGTGAATATCGGAGCGGGCACCATCACCTGTAACTACGATGGCGCAAACAAGTTCCGCACCATCATCGAAGACGATGCATTCATCGGTTCAGATACACAGCTGGTGGCTCCAGTAACCATTCGCAAAGGTGCAACCATTGGGGCTGGATCGACCATCACCAAAGACACTCCCGCAGGAGAGCTCACCCTCTCCAGAAGCAAACAACTAACAATTGCCGGCTGGCAACGTCCCGTAAAAGGAAAGAAATAATATGTGCGGTATCGTCGGCGCAGTCGCAAAACGCAACATCGTCCCAGTACTGGTCAATGGCCTACTACGTTTGGAATACCGTGGCTATGATTCGGCTGGCTTGGTCGTAGTGCATGAAGGCAAGCTGGAGCGTGTGCGTAGTGAAGGCCGGGTAGCAGAGCTGGGACAGAAAAGCGCTAACACGCAAGGTGACGTAGGTATTGCACATACTCGCTGGGCGACACATGGTGTACCAAGCGAGCGCAACGCGCATCCACACATGAGCCGTGAACTGATAGCCGTTGTGCATAACGGCATCATTGAGAATTACGAAGAGCTTCGTACAGAACTCACAGCACAAGGCTACGAATTCACATCAGACACCGATACGGAAGTCATCGCACATCTGATACACAGCCATTATGCGCAAGGCAGCCTGTTGGCAGCAACGAAGATGGCGTTGTCACAATTGGTAGGCGCTTATGCGATCGGCGTCATCGCAGCAGACAATCCCCACCAGCTTATCGCGGCCCGAAAGGGCAGCCCCCTGCTACTCGGTGTAGGAGATAGCGAACACTTTGTAGGCTCCGACATGTCGGCATTACTGCAGGTCACAAGGAACGTCGTGTATCTGGAAGAAGGAGATGTAGTAGAACTGAACGTTGATAACTATCGGATATTTGATGCGGAGGGTACAGAAGTACAGCGGCCGGTGCAGATAAGTGAGTTGAACAATGACAGTGTAGAACTGGGTGAGTACCAGCACTACATGCAGAAAGAGATCCACGAACAACCACAGGCGCTTGCAGACACACTGGAGTCGGTGTGCAACAGTCAGTCTCTGGTGCCGGGTATCTTTGGTGCGGAAGCAAATGACATCTTCCCTAGAGTAGAAAACATCCTCATCCTCGCCTGTGGAACCAGCAACCATGCGGGGCAAGTGGCACGTTATTGGCTGGAAGAGATCGCCGGAATCCCGTGCATTGTGGAAATTGCCAGCGAATATCGCTATCGCACCAGCGTCCCCAATCCCAAGACGTTAGTGGTCACCATCTCCCAGTCGGGAGAAACGGCAGATACATTGGCGGCGCTGAATCATGCAAAGGCAACAGGACACAGCTACACACTGGCGATCTGCAACGTACCGGAAAGCGCAATCATCCGCCAATCAAAATTACGATTTCTGACGCGTGCTGGTCCGGAGATCGGTGTGGCCTCAACCAAGGCATTTACCACCCAGTTAGCAGCCCTGTTCCTGCTTACACTGGTGATGGCAAAAGTACGCGACCGTCTGAATGAGGCGCGCGAACAACAATTCCTGCATGAGTTGCGGCATCTCCCTGCCGCCATGCTGAAAGTATTGGCCCTGGAACCACAGATCGCAGAAATGTCCAAGCACTTCGCCGATAAGCATCACGCACTGTTCCTAGGTCGTGGGATGCACTTCCCGATTGCGGCGGAAGGTGCGCTTAAGCTGAAAGAGATTTCGTATATCCACGCAGAAGCCTATCCGGCGGGCGAATTGAAGCACGGTCCACTGGCACTGGTGGACAAAGACATGCCAGTGGTGTCGGTGGCCCCCAACGACACGCTTCTAGAAAAGCTCAAATCCAACCTGCAGGAAGTAAAAGCACGCGGAGGACAGCTGTTCGTGTTCGCCGATGCAAATACCCACATCCACGCCAGTGAAGGCGTACACATCCTGCAAATGCCGGAACACGCGGGATTTCTCAGCCCTATTCTGCATACCGCCCCTTTGCAACTGTTGGCATATTACGTAGCACTGCAAAAGGGAACGGATGTGGACAAGCCTAGAAACCTCGCCAAATCCGTCACGGTGGAATAAAGCAGTGTGATCTGGTGGTATTCGGCTGTAATCAAGCTGAATCCCGATTGAGGACGCCGCGCCCCACCCTCCCGTAACACCGGAGAAAAACACAGCATGGCGACTATCGCCGTATTCAACCAAAAGGGTGGTGTAGGAAAAACCACGACCTGCCTCAATCTGACGGCAGCGTTGTCGCTTGCCCAGCGCAGTCCGATCGCCATCGATATGGATCCGCAGGGACACTTAAGTCTGGCATCTGGTCTGCGTCACGGCACGACACAGCGGGACAGCATCGCCTCATTTTTCAGAGACGGTACGCCGTTAGCCAAGCTGCTGTACGAAACCCCGGCCGGCTGGCAGCTGATTCCAGCGACGCTCGAATTATCCAAGATTGACGCCATGTATGGCAACGACCCGCAAGCAGCAAAGAAGTTGAAACAAGGACTTGCGGAGGAATTGTCTCTAACAGGCGCCCCCATACTGATTGACTGTTGTCCTATGCTCGGTGTATTGACGTTGAATGCATTGCTGGCGGCAGATAAAGTATTGATACCGGTATCGCCAGACTTTTTGTCACAGCACGGAGTGCATAGACTGGACAGTGCTCTGAACGTACTAGAGAAGAAACTGCAAAGAACTTTCGAGCGACGTATTGTGGTGACTCGATTCGATTCGCGCCGCAAATTGTCATTCGACATATACGACAAACTAAAACAACGATATGGCAATTTGGTATGTAAAACCCGCATCGGTGAGACGGTAGCACTTGCGACCAGTCCGATGCATGGTTTGGATGTATTTGCTTATGCTCCTAATAGTCCAGGCGCAGCAGACTACAGGGCACTAGCCAAGGAACTGACTGAAACCGGCTTTTTCTAGCCGAAGTGAACAACCACAGCTAATGCGAGTGTGGCAGCAAGCAGTAAGGCAATCACAGATAACCAACCATTGCGGCGTCGCTGTTGGATGACCAGCTCCAACAGCAAAGGGGCTGCATGCTCATAAGGCTCCTGCTTAAATCGCTGATGGATCAAACGTGGCAATTCAGGAATCAAAGTAGCGAAACGAGGCGTTTCGCGCTTCAAAGCCTTGAGGAATCCACGCCAACCTATCTGCTCACTCATCCACCGTTCCAACCAAGGCTTGGCCGTCTTCCACAGGTCGAGCTCGGGATCGAGTTGCAACCCTAACCCCTCGATATTCAATAGCGTCTTTTGCAGCAGAACCAATTGCGGTTGGATCTGGATGCCAAAGCGACGCGAGGTCTGGAACAGGCGCAACAAGATGCGTCCGAACGAGACTTCACGCAACGGTTTGTCAAAGATGGGTTCGCATACTGCGCGGATAGCAGACTCGAATTCATCAACGCGCGTTGAGGCCGGTGCCCAGCCCGATTCGATATGCAATTCGGCCACACGTCGGTAATCTCGATTGAAGAAGGCGATGAAGTTGTGAGCTAAGTAATGTTTGTCATTATCAGTGAGCGTCCCCATGATGCCGAAATCAAGTGCTACGTAACGTCCATCGCGCGCCACAAGGATGTTGCCGGGATGCATGTCGGCATGGAAGAAACCGTCGCGGAACACCTGAGTATAGAAGATCTCAACACCATCGCTAGCAAGCTTGGGGATATCGATTCCGGCTTCACGTAAAGCGGCGATCTGGCTGACAGGAATGCCCTGCATACGCTGCATCACCATCACTTGTTCGCTACACCAATCCCAGTAAATCTCCGGAACAAGCAGTAATGTGGCATCCGCGAAGTTACGACGCAATTGGCTGGCATTGGCCGCCTCGCGCATCAAGTCCAGCTCGTCATGCAGCGTCTTTTCGAATTCGGCGACGACCTGCTGGGGCTTAAGGCGTTTGCCGTCTTCCCAAAGGCGTTCGATCAGTGAAGCAGCGATGTCGAGCAGAGCCAGGTCATGCTCGATGACGTGCAGGATACCAGGGCGCAGAATCTTGACGGCGACTTCGCGTCCATCAGGCAGCACAGCAAAATGGACTTGTGCGACCGAAGCGCTGGCGACAGGAAGCTGTTCGAAGCTGGCGAAAACCTCCTGCAAGGGCTTGCCATAGGCGGATTCCAACAGTGCCACAGCTTGGGTAGAGGGGAAGGGTGGAACTTGGTCTTGCAGCGCAGCGAGCTCATCGGCGATATCGGTCGGGATCAGATCGCGCCGGGTCGATAGCAACTGACCGAACTTGACGAAGATCGGCCCCAGCGCTTCCAACGCCAAGCGCAGTCGCAAACCGCGCGGTCGTTTGTTGTCACGCAAGAACAACAGCAGATTGAGCGGGCGCAGCAACCAACTGGTGCGCTCATGCGCCAGCAGAAATTCGTCCAAACCGAAGCGCAGGACGATGTAGATGATCTTGATCAGTCGAAAGAAACGCATCGCACAAATGAAAAGGGCACGGTCAAAGCGCCGTGCCCTTAAGTCTACTTCAGTTCACGTTCAATTCTGTTGAATTCCAGCCAGCAACCAAACAGAATTGTCATCTTTCAAGTCTTTTTGCACATGCCAGACTTCCTCGAAGTTCTCGGGTGCGGCATTGTTCTCGCGCAACTGGCCACTCAGACGCACGCTGGCGATGGCGATATCGTTCTCGGTCACGACCTCCAGCAACTCGCCATTCACAAAACCGACATCGGTCTGTTGTGCTTCATCGCCGCGTTCCTGCAATTGCATGCTGATCTCGGCGAACATCTCGGGGGTGGTGTATTCGCGGATGTCGTTCAGATCTTTGCGGTCGTTGGCGGCCTGCAGACGGATGAAAGACATCTTGGCGCTACGCAGGAAACTCTCTACCGGAAAATCGGCTGGGATGTTCGCCGCATGCTGCGGTACGGTATCGGCAGAGACATGAGTCGTGACAGCCGCAGGCTGAGGAGGAACGTCATAGTTAGTGCTTGCACCAGCATACTGCATCGCGGGTTGTTGCTTCTTGCGCAGCAACGAGAACAGCAAGAAAGCGCCACCTGCCAGTAACAGGATCATCAGCAAAGTACCCATGCCTTCACCGATACCGAAGTGGGAGAAAAGTGCCGCCAAGCCAAGACCAGCGGCGATGCCGGCCAGTGGGCCGATCCATTTGTTGCCCTGCTTGGCTGGTGTGCCAGCAGCTTGAGCGGGAGTCGCTTGAGTCGGTGCAGGCGCTGCTTGTTTTTGCGGCGCACTCATCGTGCGTTGCTTGCCGAGGTTGAGGCCACCACCAAGACGCTTAGCTTCAGCGCTGGTCGAGATCAGGGACAAACTGGTGAGAAGCAGAGTCAGGGCAACAGCAAAGCGTTTCATGTAAATCCTTAGATTCGATATTCAAACAGGGCGCGCAGTATACCGTAGCGAAGCGCGATTTCAGAACGATGGCTCATGCTCGAACGTCAGTAATTCCCCACTAATTGGATGGGTAAAGCGCAGCATAAAAGCATGAAGCAATAGCCGTGGAGCGCTATCTTCATCGCCATAAAGTGCATCACCGAGGATGGGATGACCAAGGGAAGTCAGATGCAAACGCAATTGGTGAGTACGACCCGTGACGGGTTCTAGTTCGACACGTGAGCGATCACTCTCTTGTAGCAACAGGCGATAGCGCGTGAGCGAGGGCTTACCAATTTCAACGTCAATACGCTGCAGCGGGCGGTTAGCCCAGTCGGGTGCGATAGGCAGATCAATCTCACCTTGGGGATGTTCCAGCTTGCCCGCGCAAACAGCGATATAGCGTTTATCCATCACGCGATCTTGAAACATCATCGACAATTTGCGCTGCATCTCAGCCCCGCGTGCGAACAACATCAAGCCAGATGTCGCCATATCCAGTCTATGTACGACAAGGGTATCGGGGAAGTGAGCTTGCACACGAGCTGACAAGCAATCCTGCTTATCCGGCCCGCGCCCAGGTACTGATAAAAGTCCGGCAGGTTTGACGGCTACCAGCAGGTAATCATCATTGAATAGCAGCTCGACATCCGGGTAGTTCAAGCGACGTCGGCCACCACAGGGGTGTGGTCAGAAGGACGATCCAGCTTACGCGGTGCTTTATCGATGTGGCAGCCCGAGCATTGCAGCGCATCACTGATCAGGATGTGGTCGATGCGCATACCCATGTTGCGGCGGAAAGCCATCATGCGGTAATCCCACCATGAATAGAGTTTTTCGCCGGATTCGAACAAACGGAATGAATCGCGCAGGCCGAGGTCAAGCAAGCCTTGGAAAGCATTGCGCTCAAGTACACTACATAACACCTTGTCTTTCCACGCGACCGGATCGTATACATCGCGATCGTCGGGCACGATGTTGTAGTCACCCAACAAAGCCAGTTTGGGATACTTCTGCATTTCGCTTTTCAGCCAAGTATGCAATGCCGCGAGCCAGCGCAGTTTGTAGTCATACTTATCCGAGCCGACTTCCTGACCATTGGGGATGTAGACGCAGATGATGCGTACGCCGTTGATGGTTGCGGCGATCACGCGCTTTTGTTCATCTGCGAAATCAGGGATGCCGATCTGCACATCGCTGGGCGCTTCACGACTGAGGATGGCGACGCCGTTATAAGTCTTCTGACCGCTAAAGACACAATGGAAGCCGGCAGCTTCGATATCCGTCAGCGGGAAGTTCTTGTCTTCGGTCTTGGTTTCCTGCAGGCAGACCACGTCAACCGGGGATTCTGTCTGCCAATCAAGCAGGTGCGGTAAACGCACCTTGAGCGAATTGACGTTCCAGGTGGCTATTTTCATTGGGCAGGTTGTGCAGTACGCGGACGAAAGGGGGCAGACTTGGGGTAACCGGCGAAATCCAATTCCTTGTTCCAAGTGCTATCAATAAAACCCGTGAGCCGAGTATTGCCGATGGTGATGGAAGGGATCTGCAAGCCGCCGGTGTCTTTTCGGTAGGCCTCGACCTTTTCAGTGGTATCCAGATCGTGTTCGGTGTACGGGATACCGCGTTTATTCAAGAACGATCGCGCATCGCTACAAGGCGCACCACATCCCGGAGCTATGTACAGCGTCACGGGAAAGTTCTTTTGGGCACGTTGCGTTTCATAAGGCAAGCTGTCATCCGGTGTCGGTTGGGCGCCCAGCTTCAGTTGCTCCACATCATCAGTACCGGGCAATGGACTGTCGCTGTAATGCACCTTGCCATGGCTATCCACAGAACGATAAAGTTCTGCTTGAGCGTTAGCAGCCAATACGCAGAACATGGCAAAGAACATGAAGATCCGCATGACGCCCTCCTGATTATTTCGTTTCGACCAGCCCATTATGACGCAGCAGCGCGTCGATGGAAGGGGCGCGGCCACGGAACGAAGTGAAAGATTGCATCGCCGGGCGTGCGCCACCGAAGGAAAGTATCTCACTGCGGAAGCGTGCGCCGATCTCGGGATTGAGCACACCGTGCTCCTCGAAAAGGCTGTATGCATCAGCCGACAATACCTCCGCCCACTTGTAGCTGTAGTAACCGGCCGCATAACCACCGGCGAAAATGTGCGCAAAGCTTTGCGGGAAACGGTTGAACTCGGGCGGAATCAGCACGGCGACTTCCGCGCGTACCTCGTCCAGCAGTTGCAGGATGGACATACCTTCACCCGGCTTGAAGTTGCTGTGCATCAGCATGTCGAACAAAGCGAATTCAATCTGGCGCAGCGTGGCCAAGCCGCTCTGGAAATTCTTCGCGGCCAGCATCTTGTCGAACAGTTCACGCGGCAAGGGTTCGCCGTTGTCCACATGACGTGTCATGTTCTGCAATACGTCCCATTCCCAGCAGAAGTTCTCCATGAACTGACTGGGAAGCTCTACAGCATCCCATTCCACACCGTTGATGCCGGATACGCCCAGTTCTTCCACTTCAGTCAGCAGGTGATGCAGGCCGTGGCCGAACTCGTGGAACAAGGTGTTCACCTCATCGTGGGTGAACACGGCAAGCTTGCCACCGACTGGTGCAGAGAAGTTGCAGTTCATGTAGGCGACCGGGATCTGGATCGAGCCATCAGCCAGACGGCGACGTGCAATCACATCGTCCATCCATGCACCGCCGCGCTTACTGTTGCGTGCATACAGATCGAAATAGAACTGCCCCACCAAAGCATCCTGATCATCGCGGATATCGAAGAATCGTACGGACTCGTGCCATACCGGTGCGCTGGACGATTTGATGGTCAGACCGTACAGCGTCTCAACCAGTTTGAACAAACCGTTCAAAACGGCATCTTCTGGAAAGTACTGCTTCACTTCCTGTTCGGAGAAGGCGTAGCGTTGTTCTCGCAGCTTCTCACTGGCGTAGGCAACATCCCATGAATGCAGCGTATCCAAACCAAGAGTGCTGCGCGCGAATTCGCGTAGTTCAAGCAGATCCTTCTCGGCGAAAGGACGCGCACGCTGTGCCAGTTCGCGCATGAAGGTGGCAACCTGTTGCGGCGTCTCAGCCATCTTGGCAGCCAGCGAAAGCTCCCCATAATTGGCAAAGCCGAGCAGGTTGGCTTCTTCGGCACGCAGCGCTACGATCTCGTCCATCAATGGTGTGTTGTCCCAGTCATGCTTGCCGAATTCGGAAGCACGTGTGGCATAGGCACGATAGATTGTTTCGCGCAGTTCGCGGTTGTCAGCGAATTGCATCACCGGCATGTAAGAAGGTGCTTTTAAGGTGAATAGCCAGCCGGTTTTGCCTGCAGCTTCGGCGGCTTCGCGCGCAGTCTGTAAAACGTCTTCCGGCAGACCGGCCAGATCACCGCGCTTCTCGATTACCAGCGTGAAATCATTGGTCGCGTCCAGCAGATTGTCGGAGAAGCGCGAAGAGAGTTCGCTCATGCGCTCTTGCAACTCCATGTAACGTGATTTCTTGTCATGGGGCAATTCGGCACCGCCGAGACGGAAATCGCGTAACTCGTTTTCTATGACTTGCTTGCGTGCTGGGCTTAGTGTGTTGAATTCGACACCGGCACGCAGTGCTTTGAACTTCTCGAACATGGCTAGGTTCTGGCCAAGTTCGGCGTAGTACTGGGTGATCTTGGGTAACGTCGAGTTGTATGCGTCGCGCAATTCGGGTGAGTTCATCACTGCGTTCAGGTGTCCAACTGGCCCCCAGGCTCGTGATAGGCGCTCGTTGGCATCTTCCATTGGTCGCACGAAGGCATCCCAGGTCGGCGGCACGGCATCAGAAAGTTGGTGTGTATTCAGCGTACGATTTTCGGCTAATAACTGATCGATGGCGGGTGCAACATGCTCGGGTTTGATTTCCGTAAAACGTGGCAGACCGGTTTGGTCGAGTAATGGATTATTCATAATGATCACGTATAGATCGGCATACCTCTCAAGGTATACCTATTGTTGGAATACGAGTTGTCCGTCGAGCAGGGTATAGCGCACACGTCCCTGCATCTCGTATCCATTGAAAGGCGTGTTCTTTCCCTGACTGCGCAAGGCAGCGGGCTCCACTCGCCAATTGGCAGCAGGATCGAAGATGCAGATGTCGGCATGCGCCCCCAGCGACAGGTGGCCCATCTTTTGGCCGAGCAGTTGTGCCGGATTGATGGTGATGCGCGACAAGGCATGCAGCAAGGGCACTTTCTCCTGTTCGGCCCATTTCAACACCAACGTCAGCAGCAGTTCCAGGCCGGTCGCTCCTGCCTCGGCTTCGGCGAACGGTAGTTGTTTGGCATCGTCATCCACTGGCGAGTGATTGGAGCAGATGGCATCGATGGTGCCATCAAGCAGGCCGCCACGTAGACCGGCGCGGTCGCTCTGGCTGCGAAGCGGTGGCATCAGGTGGCAGTTGGCATCGAAGAAACCGATGTCCATCTCGGTCAGGTGCACATGGTTCATCGAAACATCACAGGTGACGTTCAGACCTTCCTGTTTCGCTGCGCGGATCATGTCTACACCAGCGGCGCTGGAAAGGCGGCAGATATGCAACCTAACGCCAGTTTCGCGTGCCAGTTGCAATGCAGTGGATAACGCTACAGTCTCTGCGATTACAGGTATCGGTGGAAGACCGAGGCGGGTAGCGACCTCGCCGTCGTGCGCTACGCCATTCTTGGCGAGGAAGCTGTCTTGCGGGCGCAGCCATACACGGAAATCAAAAGTAGCCGCATATTGCATGGCGCGCATCAATACCCGCGTGTCGGTCAATGGCGCGTCGGCTTGGCTGAAAGCCTTGCATCCCGCCTCACTCAACTCGACCATTTCGGTCAGCTCTGCACCTTTTAAGCCATAAGTAAGCGCGCCTAAAGGGAATACACGGCACTGGTTCAATGCGCGGGCACGGTGCTTCAGCATCTCGACCAGACCCGGCTCATCCAGAGGCGGATCGGTGTCGGGCGGGCAAGCCAGCGAGGTGACACCTCCGGCGACTGCGGCAGCCATTTCGGATTCAAGCGTTGCACGATATTCGTAGCCAGGCTCACGCAGGCGGGCCGCCACATCCACCAAACCGGGCATCACGATCAAGCCGGTAGCGTCGATCACCTGCTCGGCGACGAAGCCTTTTGGTGCGGTGCCGATGGCTGCGATACGGCGATCGACGATGAACAGATCCTGCTGTGCATCGAGTTGATTCTTGGGGTCGATCAGGCGACCGTTTTTGATATGGATGTTCATCTTCAATTCCCCGCCAGCATGCTCATCACCGCCATTCGCACCGCGATACCGAAGGTCACTTGCGGAAGGATCACCGCGTGTGACCCGTCCGCCACGCTGGAGTCGATCTCAACGCCGCGGTTCATTGGCCCCGGATGCATCACGATCGCGTCGTCCTTAGCCAAGGCCAAGCGCTCTTGTGTCAGGCCGTAGTATTTGAAATATTCCTGCGCCGAGGGCAACAGTGCGCCTTGCATACGTTCGTTCTGCAGGCGCAACATCATTACAACGTCCACGCCTTTCAAACCTTCTTGCATGTCGTGGAAAACCCGCACACCCAGCTTGTCGACATGGGTCGGCAGCAGCGTTTTGGGTGCGACGACACGTACTTCCGGCACGCCCAGCGTGGTCAGCGCGTGGATCTGCGAACGTGCTACGCGCGAGTGCAGTACATCACCGACGATGGCGACGGTCAGGTTGTGGAATTCTTTTTTGTAGTGGCGAATAGTGAACATGTCCAACAGCGCCTGCGTCGGATGAGCATGGCGACCATCGCCGGCATTGATCACGTGGATATCGGGTGCGACATGTTTGGCGATCAGATGGGCCGCCCCGCTGGTGGAGTGGCGCACCACGAACATATCGGCGTGCATCGCACACAGGTTGTCCACGGTATCCAGCAGGGTCTCGCCCTTGCTAGTGGAAGATGAGCCGATGTTGAGGTTGACCACATCGGCTGACAAGCGTTTGGCCGCAATCTCGAAGGTGGTGCGGGTGCGCGTACTGTTCTCGAAGAAGATGTTGAACACCGACTTGCCGTGAAGTAGTGGCACTTTGCGAATTTCGCTACCGCCGTTGGGGGCCACGAATTCCCCGGCTCGATCGAGGATGTCGCGCAGGATGCGCGCGGGCAAACCTTCGGTGGACAGCAGGTGCTGCAGTTCACCGTTCTTGTTCAACTGTGGATTATTCATGCATGGATCCCTGCGCTGGGTTCATCGAAATACGCTTGCAATATCTGTTGCGCGGCATACTGATCGATCAGGGATTTCTGCTTTCTGCCGTGTATCCCCTCATCATCCAGTGCTGAACTCGCGGCGGCGGAAGTATAACGCTCATCCACCAGCAAAGTGGGCAAATTGAAGCGACCTTTGAGTCGATTGGCGAAGCGGCGACAGTGGGCAGTCATCTCGTGTGGAGATCCGTCGTCATTACAGGGTAAACCGACCACCAGTGCGACCGGTTGCCATTCCTGGAGCAGGCTGGCTATGGTGGAGAAGCGTACAGTGTTCTGTTCGTCATTGATGGTGGTCAGCGGACGTGCAGTACCTGAGACAGTGTTGCCGACTGCGATGCCGATGCGACGGGTACCGAAATCAAAAGCGAGCAGGGTGCCGGAATAGGTCGCGGTCACGCCCTCAGGCATGTCCGGCTTCCTCCGACAGGGAAGCGTAGTCGACGCCAAGTAGTGCCATCGCAGCAGCCAAGCGTTCTTCGGCAGGCAGGTCGAACAGGATGTGTTCGGTGGCAGGGACCGACAGCCAGGCATTGTCAGCCAGCTCCTGTTCCAGTTGACCTTCCGACCAGCCGGCATACCCCAGCGTGATAAGCAGATGCTTGGGCCCATTGCCTTCCCCGACCGCTTGTAGGATGTCCTTGGAGGTCGTGAGACTGACCCGGTCGTTCACTTGAAGTGTGGATTGCCACTCTTTGCCGGTGTCATGCAACACGAAGCCGCGGTCAGTCTGAACTGGGCCGCCGAAATGCACCGCCATATCTTCCAGCTCGGGCTGCGTCAACGGCATGTTGATCTGGGCGAACAACTCGCTCAAGGTCAGGCTGATAGGGCGATTCACCACGATACCCATTGCGCCCTCATCGTTGTGCTCGCATACATAAGTGAGCGACTTGGCGAAGAATGGATCGGTCATCGCCGGCATGGCGATCAGGAAATGGTTGGTGAGGTCTATGTCGGACATGGCGGCATTGTAGCTATTGCCGCCAGCCTTCACAAATTAGATGCGAGAAATCACTGTTTGACGAAGTTTGCGATGTGGCCGAGCAACTCGTCTTCCTGGAAGGGTTTTCCAAGGTATTCGTTCACACCCAGCTCCATCGCGTAGTTGCGATGCTTGTCCGCAGTACGCGAGGTGATCATGATGATAGGCAAACTCTTGGTCTTGCTGTCCTGTCGCAAACGTTTGGCCAGCTCGAAGCCGTCCATGCGCGGCATCTCGATATCGAGCAGCATCACATCGGGCGAGATCTCCATCAACTGTTCCAGTGCATCCACACCATCTTTCGCGGTCACCGTCAGATAGCCGCTGCGTTCCAGTAAGCGGGTGGTGATCTTGCGCACGGTCAGAGAGTCATCGACCACCATTACCAGTGGCTTGGTATGTACAGCCTCGGCCACTACCTTCTTGGTGATCTTGCGCGAAACGGCGATACGCTGGGTGAAGGCCACCGGATTGATAATGAGGATAACCGTACCGCTGCTGGAAACTGTCGCACCGGCGATGCCGGGCAGACGGGCAAGCTGTGGGCCGATATTCTTGACCACGACTTCCTGCTTGCCGAGCAGGGCGTCAACGTGCAAAGCGATGCGTTGTTCGCCGCTGCGCAACAGCAGCACCGGGTTGTGCGGCAGGCTGACAACTTCGGCTTGATCATCACCGAGCACGCGGGGTAGATAGAAAAGGGGGTATTGCTTGCCTTGCCAGTCCACGTGTTGCTGAGCGTAGATCGCAGTCAGTTCAGCGGGTTTGAGTTGTTGCACGTGTTCCACCATGGTGGCAGGCAATGCATAGACAGACTGGTCCGCGCGCACCATCAGGGTACGCGTCACCGCCAAGGTCAGTGGCAGATGGATGGTGAAATGCACACCTTGTCCAAGCGTGGAAGTCACATCGACACGACCGCCCAGAGCGGAGACTTCGCTGCGCACCACGTCCAGTCCCACGCCGCGTCCGGCGATCTCGGTCACCTCGCTTGCAGTGGACAGGCCGGCATGGAATATCAGCTGCATCAACTGCTCGTCACTGATCTCTTCATTTGCCGTGATGAGTTCGGAATCTATCGACTTCTGGCGGATGCGCGACAGGTCAAGACCGGCACCATCATCAGACAGATCGAACACCACTTCGTTACTTTCCTGACGCAGCGAGAAGCGAATCTCCCCGATGGCTGGCTTGCCGTTCGTGGTGCGCTGTTCGGGCGTTTCCAAACCATGCGCGATGGCATTGCGCAGCAGGTGCTCAAACGGCGCGGTCATCTTTTCCAGCACACTGCGGTCGAGTTCGATCTCCGTGCCGGACAACTCAAGATTGGTGCGCTTGCCAAGCTCCTTGCCGGTCTGGCGCACGATGCGATACAGACGTTCAGTGATGCTGCCGAAGGGCACCATGCGGATACTCATCAAGCCTTGCTGCAGATCGCGATTGAGGTGCGCTTGAGCGTTCAGCGCGGCTGCGGTCTCATCCAGATTCTTGAGCAAAGTCTGTTGCACGGTCTGCACGTCGTGCACACTTTCGTTCATGAATCGAGTTAGTTCTTGGAAGCGGGTGAAGCGGTCGAACTCCAGCGGATCGAACTGTTCCGCGACTTCGCCGCTGACCGTGGCGCGCGCCTGCATCTGGCCTTCAGCCTGGATCTCGATCTCGCGTAACTGTTTGCGCAAACGGTTCACGCTGTCGGTCAACTCCATCACACTGCTGCGGAACTCGCGTAGTTCTGCTTCTGCACGAGAACGAGCCACACTGACCTCGCCGGCCTCATTGACGAGTCGATCCACGGTATCGGAGCGCACGCGTAACAAGGCGGATTGCATCGCGCGCTCCGCACCGACTTCCAGTGCGGCGACGGGCGCTGCAGGTGTGGCAGGTGCAGTGACGGGGGATTCAACGGCCGCAGTTTCTTCAGTGTCCACAACGACTGGCGCAGCTTCCTCGACCGCTGCGGGTTGGATCAATTGCTCAATAGCGTGTGCGATGCGGTCGAGATAGTTTTCCATCTCATTCCACAAGTTATCGTCCAGCACGTTCTGTGAGATCGCCTTGCTCACACGATCTTCAACGCGGTGGGTCAGTTCTCCCAAACGCATGGCACCAGCCATGCGAGCACTACCCTTCAGCGTGTGCAGGCTACGCTGAAGATTGCGCCCCTGCTGCGCATCTTCAGGACTGTCGCGCCATGCGCGCAAGGTGCTGCCGATCTGTGGATAGAGCTCGTGTGCCTCTTCCAAGAAGATGGGCAGCAGCTGTTCGTCGACTTCGTCGTGAACCGTGCGCTCGTGTTGTTCGGCCTGAGGCGCAGGGGTATCAGTTTCCTCAATCTCGGGCTCAGCCTCGGGTGTCGGAGCGATGTCCGGCACTTCCGCAATAGCCTCCACAGGCGGCGCCTCAACTTCAATGATTTCTTCGGCAGTTACCTGTTCCGGCTCCAACGGGATATCTGAGCCACCAAAGGTCTTATCTGCCAGCAGGTGTTCTATCAGTTCGGACTGGGCGGCCGGTGCTTGACGTTCTCGCACGCCACGACACATCTCATCCAACTTAGTGATGACATCGTCCAATAGGACTAGCTGAGGGGTGCCGATGGCGCCAGATTTGTCGATGCGTGGCTCCAGCCACATCTCCAAGTTATAAGCGAGTTCGGCGATGGGCAGGAAACCCATGGTGCGGTTGACGCCAGCCAGCGTGTGGGCAGCACGCATGAAGTCATAACCCACCACCGGGCTCGAAGCAGATTGCACGGTATCAAAGCAAGCCCGTAAGGCATTCACATGTTCTAGTGCTTCTTCCGAGGCGATATTGAACAGCACCGACGACATGCTGACATCGCCGATGACGACGGGGCCTTCCTCTTCAGGCTCTGGTGTCGATTCGGCCACAGGCTCAGGCTCGTTGATCTCATCGACCTCTGGTGCTTTTGGCTGCGGTACCGGTTTGCCATGCTCGATGCAATCCGCCAGTGTAAGCAGGTGTGAGGTGTCGATCTGAGCCGTGGTACTGCCGCTATTCAGCATATCCACCCAGTGCTGGAACAGCACCTCTGCGTCGCCGACCAGATCGAGCAGGTCTGGTGTGGCGGGCTGGTTGGAGGATATCCACTTGTTCATGGCGCGCTCAACAGCCCATGCGACCTCGCCCAGCTCGGTCAGTCCGACCATTCGACCGCTGCCCTTGAGTGTATGGAAGGCGCGGCGCATGGTGGTCCAAGGATCGCGGCTATCTAGATGCAGACGCGAGACTTCTAGATTGGTGCGCAAAGTCTCCATTGCCTCTTGGGCTTCTTCCAGGAACACTTCCAATAGCTCGGCATCCTCGCCGCCAGAGCGTATGGATACCACCGCAGCAGAAGGCTCTTCAGGAGGTTCTGCCATGCCCTGAGCATGACCGGCTGAGGCTTCGCTCAGATCTTTCAGGGCATTGTTCAGTGACATCGGATCGGGTTTTTGGCCCAGCGTCAGGCTGTGAACATAATCGTCCATCACACTGATGGCGGTCGCCACGGCACGCATCTCGGCTGCGGAAGCTGTATCGCCCTGATGGAAGCGCTCGGTGATCTGGCGCAGGGTGAGCAGTAGTTGTTCGGCAATATCCAGTGAAAGGATATGCAAGCCGCCCTGCACCTGACTCAAGAGACGGTTGACTTGAAGCAACTCGGAGCGTTTGGCTGCATTGCCGAAGAAGGCGTTCAGTGTCTGTTCGATATGTTGCAGATTGTTCTGCATTTCGATGGCGAGTGGAGCCATGACATCTCGCTGTTCCATCTCGCAATATAGCGCGACTAGGCTGGCCAGCTTATTGCGGTCTTCGGGCTGGTTAAGCAGTGTTTCGTGCAGACGTGAAGTGAGCAGGCGTGCCTGCTCGTGGAAGCCGCTGCCCAGATGCTGGTAATGCTCGATCCCGCTCTCCAGTAACAGCAATGCCATCGCCATATCCATCGAGACGGTCTGTGCATGTTCGGGATTCTCTACATGCTGTGCGGTAGCGTGAATCTGTTTGCACAAGAACTGCAGGGTGTTGCGGTCCAATTGTTCGGATAAAGCATGCAACTGTTCGGACACTGTAGTGAAGCGTGTGCAGGCCGCACGATCGTTCAGAACACACTGCTCCCAAGATTCGCTCCCGGCTGCGAGTTGGGCGCGCATGTTTTCAAGCAATGCAGCAGTTTCGCCAGGAGGCAGCGGGGGCGCTTCAGGCAGGTAGGTTTCCAGATCAAAAATCTGTTTGATCTGCTCTACTGTCTCATTGACGGTGTGGCTACGGGCGATCTGATAAAGAAGTTCGCTCATCGCGGTTGTCTGGTCGAATGCACCGTTGTCCAGCAGGGCGCGCATACCTTGGTCGATGCGGCTGAGAGATTTCTTGACGTTCAGTTCCGGCGGCACGCCATCGAGCAATACACAGCCCAATAATCCCTGTGCTACCCACCAGAACCCGCGCTTGTCTCCTGCCACGCAATCCGAGACAACTTGCACAGCAGCTGTCATTGCGCGCAAGGCCTCATCTGAGCCATCCTGACGTAACCACTTGAGCAGACCTTGCTGGTAGTGCATGCGTGCCTGTTTGATACGTGCAGTCGCATCGTCCGGCAGGGGACCATCCAGCAGCTCGGATGGTAGATCGACATTCAGTTCCGGGAAGAACAAGTCTGCTTCGAATGCCATCTCCAATCCGCGCACCTGATGCAACGCCTGGTATTCAGGGAACAGTCGCAGGGTGGCATTGGCAGCGCCGGCGGAGAGCGCATCCAGATAGTGGGTCATGCCGAACAAGGCATGCCGTAACGCATCCAGATGCATCACGGTAGCGCCTTCCGGATGTTCGGCCATCTCGCGGAGCAATGTTTCCAGTTCGCCACAGAACACTTCCAAGCCCTGTAGGTGCAGCATCTCCAATACACCGCGCAAACGATGCAGCTCGCTCAGTGCAGCATCCAGAGGATGCTTGCCACTTTCCGAAAAGAATTGTTCCAGTTCGCGGATGATGGTGGCCAGCGAGCTGTCCAGCTCGGACTTGACCGACGAGAGCAACAGAGGATTGAACGTGGGAGTCACTAAATTCCTGTGCCGTGATTAGAGTTTGAAGCCGGAGACTGATCCACTCAATTCCTTGGCCAAACCTTCCAGCTGGGTGACCGAGGCATTGGTGAGCTGCGTGCCTTTGGTGGTTTGTTCAGTGATCTTCAGGATGTCGGCCATCGCGGACGCAACTTCCTGAGCCATATCGGTCTGTACCTGAGTGGAGACCGAGATACTGTTAACCAAATCGGTCAGTTCGCGGGTGGCTTTTTCAATCTCCTGCAGCGAATGACCGGCGTCATCTGCAAGTTGAGCGCCTTCGACCACACCCTGTGTGCTTTTCTCCATAGCAGCCACCGCATCCTGCGTGTCACCCTGAATCGTCTTCACCAGCAAGCCAATCTGCTTGGTCGCCTCACCGGAACGCTCCGCGAGGCGCTGCACTTCTTCCGCCACCACCGCGAAGCCTCGTCCCGCTTCACCGGCCGAAGCGGCCTGAATAGCTGCGTTCAGTGCCAGCACGTTGGTCTGTTCGGTAATGTCCGAAATCAAATCCACGATCTCTCCGATCTCCTGTGAGCTTTCGCCCAGACGCTTGATTCGTTTTGACGTTTCCTGGATCTGTTCGCGAATGCCGTCCATACCGGTCACCGAAGTCTGCACCGCTTTGGCGCCTTGCTCGGTAACCTGCAAAGTGCGTGACGCCACTTGCGAAGCCTGTGCCGCACTGCTGTCGACCTCTTGAATGGACTTGGTCATCAGTTCGACCGCGCTACCCGCTTCGCGGATCTCTTCCGCTTGCTTTCCTGCCGCACTCAACAGCCCTTTGGTGACGGTACCTGCATCGTTGGTTGCTTTGTTCACTTGCTCGGAAGCGGCGATCACGCGTGAAACCAGCTTGCGCAATTCGTCTGTCGTGTAGTTGATCGAATCTGCAATGGCGCCGGTGATGTCTTCTGAGACGGTCGCTTTGGCGCTCAGATCTCCATCCGCCAGATCGGATAGCTCGTTCATCAAGCGCAGAATGGCTTGCTGGTTCTGACGGTTGATACGTGCAGATTCATGTTCGCGGCGTTGTGACTCATCCAGATAGATCTTGGATAGCAACAACAGCAGCAACAGCAACATACCGCCGGAAAAGGCCACTACGAAACTGCTCAGGCGGTTCGAGCCGGACTGCTCATAAGCGTTCAGCAGATTCTGCATTAGCGACTGTATGCGGGCATCCTCGTTCAGCAATTGTTGCGCAGCCTGTCTAGAGCTGAGCAACACGTTCTGATTGGCGATGATGAAACCCACCACGTTCTGGTAACCGTCGAACTCCTCGGCCAGTTCCAATACGTCGGTGTCGGTTTGCGGCAATTCGCTGAACAAGACACGGACAGCCTGCATCTTGTTGGGCAGGGTATCCAGAATGTCGATGGAAGAGGAGGTCTGAACGGTTTGCACCGCGCCCACGATCTGCTCTAGCAACAATTGCAGTCGCGCGGCCTTTTGGCTGTACACGGGCGGTGCGCGCATGGCGATCACCTCAGCTCTGTGCAGCATGTCGCGTTGCAGCGAGGCGCCACGTTCCAGAGTCACCAGTAGCGGACGACCATTTTCCACTTGAATCAGCAGCTTTTCCAGTTGCTGCCATTTTTGCAGCAGCAGATCGAGCGAGTCGCGTGGCACACCTGTCGTGGGAGGGAGATCAATACTGCCCTGATCCAGACCGTTCAGTGTGTCAGTGAACTGAGCGCGTGTATTGAGCAGCGCATCGAAAGCGTCGTTTTCACCCGAGATACTGGCGACCTCTGCATGCTTGGCCAGTTGTAGGGATAACAGTTGCAGCTTGGAAGCCTGAGCGACATAGCGCGAGCTTTCTCCGGAGGTGCGGGTATCAAGATAGGTGAAAACAGCTGCAACAACCAGGAATACCAGTAGCAGGAAACCCAGAATACGTAGCTGACGATCGAATGATTGGTTGCTGAACCAAGGGATGTGAATGACGCTTGCTGTTTTTCGAGAGTCGGCTCCATGCTTGGCAAGCTTGGTAGATGATTTTGCGAACGGTAACGTGAAAGCCATTTCTAATTCTCCCTGTGCAACGGGGTTTATTCCCCGATCTGCAAAAATTCCGGTTGTGATAGCAATTGATGGATGTCCAGTTTGTGCCAGATCTGTCCGCTTGGATCCTGATAACTGGTCGAGCCGTTTTCTTCGTTACGCGGCCAATCTTCAATGTTACGCAGTCCCAACACCCGCGAAACCAGCAGCCCGGTATTGAAGGCAAAGCGCTGGCCTAGCAACATCACACGATTGTGTGCATCACGGGCCGTCACTTCCTGGCGGGTATAGGTGTTCAGGTCGATGATGCTGTACAGATTTCCGCGTACATTGGCAACGCCGCAATACCAGCCCTTGGTCAGCGGCACTGGGGTGAGAGTCGGCATCGGCATGACCTCGCTGATGTCGGTCATATCGACCAGCCAGTTTTCTTGTCCGAGCTGAATGCCCAGCGTGGATTGTCTGGTATCACCGGCAGTCTGCGCCTGAAGGCGATCCAGCACCTGTTGCTGGAACTCTCGCAGGTTGAAGCGTTTTGACATTGTCTACAGAATCAGCCGAGTGCGGCGATCTTGCCGAGCAGTTCTTCAGCGTTGATCGGCTTGGTGATGTAATCCTTGGCACCCTGACGCAAGCCCCAAACCTTGTCGGTCTCCTGGCCTTTGGTGGTGCAGATGATGATAGGGATGTGTTTGGTGGCGTCGTCATGGGTGATTGCGCGAGTCGCTTGGAAACCATTGAGGCCGGGCATCACCACGTCCATGAGGATCAGGTCGGGAAGTTCTGTCTTGGCATTCGCCACAGCTAGTTCACCACTCTCTGCGTACACCACTTGAAAGCCTTTTTTTCCGAGGATGTCCCCCAACACATGACGCTCGGTTGCCGAGTCGTCTACTACCATCACTTTATTGATTGCCATAATCCACATCCTCGTATTGTTGCGTATGCGCGATAACCGCTTCGATCAGACTTTTCTTGCTGAATGGTTTGGTCAGATACTGGTCGGAGCCGACCAGTTTGCCTCGGGCGCGATCGAACAGCGTGTCCTTGCTGGTCAACATCACCACGGGTACTTCATGGAAATCGCGATGGTTCTTAATGAGTGCGCAGGTCTGATAGCCATCCAGACGGGGCATCATGACGTCGACGAAGATGATATCCGGTTTGTGATCCACCACCTTGGATAGGCCGTCGAAGCCGTCCTCAGCAAGGATTACCTTGGCACCCGCCTGCGACAAAAAGATCTCGCCACTACGGCGTATGGTGTTGCTGTCGTCTATCAGTAATACACTTATTCCGGCCAGACTGTCGCTCATGCTGTCCACCTAGTTAGTTGGAATGAAGCCCCCTTTTGCCGCATCGCCGCCGCGATAGGGGCGAATCCTACCGCATTTATCCATGCGCCCTCAACGTGTTTATCTGCGCCAGAACTGGGGCGTGAACAGGATAAGCACGGTAAAGATCTCCAGACGACCGACCAACATACCGAATGCACACACCCAAGTCTGGAAGTCGGTAAGGCTTTGAAAGTTTGAGGAGGGGCCAACCGCCCCCAATCCCGGACCGATGTTGTTCACCATCGCCAGCGAAGCAGTGAAGCCGGTGATGAAGTCCATGCCGCTGATGAACAACACGAACGCCAATGTGGCGATAGTCATGAAATACAGAAAGATGAAACCAAGCACTGCGAACACGATGTTGTTGGCAATCACGTGTCCGCCGATCTTCATTGGGTTAACCACGTTTGGGTGTAGCAACTTCAGGAATTCTCGCCCTGCCTGTTTCACCAACACCAGTGTACGGATCATTTTAATACCGCCGCCGGTGGAGCCGGAGCTGGCGCAGATACAGCCTAGGAATAACATCCACATCGGTGCGAAGATTGGCCACTGCGCATAGTCCACACTGGCATAACCGCTGTCGGTGGAGATAGAGACCAAGTTGAAGCTGGCGTGTCGTAGCGCGGTGAGGAAATCTGGATAGATACCCTGCCACCACAGGAACAGAGCGATACCGAAGCAACTGATCAGAATGAGACCCACGGCCGCGACCGCTTCGGTATCCCGAACATAGGTGCGCAGTGATCTGCCTCGCCATACCAGGAAATGCGTGGTGAAACTGATCACGGCGAATAGCATGAACACGATCAGCACGAACTCGATCAGTGGTGAATCGAAATAGCCGATGCTCGAGTCGTGTGTGGAGAAGCCACCCAGTCCCATCGCCGAGAAGCCATGACACACCGCATCCAGCCAATCCATACCAGCCCACTTGAGCGTGCCGATACAGATCATTGTGATGAGCACATAGATGATCCACAGGCTGCGCGCCGTATCGGCGATGCGTGGCGTGAGCGACTTGTCCTTCATAGGGCCGGGTGTCTCGGCCTTGAACAGTTGGCGTCCGCCGATGCCCAGCAAGGGCAGCACGGCTACCGCCAGCACGATCACGCCCAGCCCCCCCAGCCATTGCAATTCATGGCGCCACACGTTAATCGCCGGAGGAAGACTGTCCAGCCCGACCAGCACGGTCGCGCCGGTGGTGGTCATCGCCGACATCGATTCGAAGTAGGCGTCGGTGAAAGAGAGTTCTGGCAATGCCAGCAATAACGGAATGGTGGCGAACAAGGGCATCGCAGTCCACATCGTTACCAC
Organism: Sideroxydans sp.; assembly: GCA_024636935.1. Taxonomy (GTDB): domain Bacteria; phylum Pseudomonadota; class Gammaproteobacteria; order Burkholderiales; family Gallionellaceae; genus Sideroxyarcus. Next base: position 94,855 of record JAGXGC010000013.1, read on the forward strand.
CAACAGGTAGCCATGGCGGATCGACAGTTCGCCTTTATAGTGGCGGGTCGTCAGCCACATCAGAGCTCCAGCCCCGGCTGTCCAAAGCATGGCAAGTAGGAAATCGAGCAATACTGAATAATCTGAGTAGATCAATGCGGTAATGACCGGAAACAGATAAGTGAGGCTGAACATCACCAACAACAAACCCAGCGCATGGAAAACGGTAAGGGCGCGACCCATTAGAAGAACCCGAGGTTGACCTGGAACAGTTTCTCGACTTTTTTCACCATCTTCTTGTCGATGACGAACACGATCACATGATCTTCAGCTTCGATCACAGTGTCATGGTGGGCGATGACCACCTCGTGGTTGCGCACGATGGCACCAATGGTTGCCCCCTTGGGCAGGTCGATCTCGTCGAGGCGGCGTCCGACTACCTGTGAAGAGGTGCGGTCGCCATGGGCGACCAGCTCCAGCGCCTCAGCCGCACCGCGTCGCAGTGAATGCACGGCAGCCACGTCACCCTGACGAACATAGGCTAACAATGAACCGATGGTGACCTGGGCAGGCGACAGTGCGATGTCGATCTTGCCGCCTTGCAACAGATCGACATAAGCACTGCGATTGATCAAGGCGATCACCTTGCGCGCACCGGCTTGTTTCGCGAGCAGCGCGGACATGATGTTGTTCTCATCATCGTTGGTCAGGGCGCAGAACACATCTACATCGCCGATATGTTCCTGCTGCATCAATTTCTCGTCGGTGCCATCCCCGTTCAGCACCAGCGTATGAGTTAATTCACTGGCCAAACGGGTGCAGGCTTTCTTGTTGTGCTCGATCAGCTTCACCTGATAATCATTCTCGATGGCCTTGGCCAAACGGAGGCCGATATTTCCACCCCCCACAATGGCAACCCGTTTCACCGGCTTGTCCATGCGGCGCAGCTCATGAAGAACGTGGCGGATGTTTTCGGTGGCGGCGATGAAGAACACTTCATCTCCGTCTTCAACCACGGTGGTGCCTTCAGGAGTGATGGGGCGATCATGCCGGAATATGGCGGCCACGCGTGTCTCGACCTGCGGCATGTCAGTGCGCAGGAATGACAGTGGCTGACCCACCAGTGGCCCGCCCGCGAAAGCGCGCACGGCAGCCAGCGAGGCCTTGCCTTGGGAGAACTTCTGCACCTGCAGCGCTTCTGGGAATTCGATCAGCTTGACGATGTATTCGGTCAGTATCTGCTCGGGGCAAATGGAAAAGTCGACACTGAAGATATCTTTCTCGAAGATCTCGGGGCGGTTCAGGTAATCGGTGGCGCGGATACGCGCGATACGGGTCGGGGTGTTATACAAACTGGCGGCGAGTTTGCAGGCCACCAGATTGACCTCATCACTTTGCGTCACTGCCAACAGCATGTCGGCATCGGCGATGCCAGCCTGTTCAAGAACGGATGGATGCGCCGCATTGCCCACTACCGTGCGCAGATCTAGTCGGTCTTGCAAAATGCGCAATTTCTCAGGATCTGAATCGATGATGGTGATGTCGTTCGCTTCGCCGACCAGACTTTCAGCAACGGTGGAGCCGACCTGCCCAGCGCCGAGAATGAGGATCCTCACGCTGCATCACCTTTCCATTTGATGGAACAGCCCATGCTGGCAAGTTGCTCGCGGGGCCCCTGTCCAGTCTGTGCCACTTGCTGCATTGCTTCGAACAGATCGCGCTTGGCATCCGGTGCAGCTTCCTTGCGCGAAGCATCCAGACGGCCGCGGTATTGCAATTCAAGGTTGGCATTGAAACCGAAGAAATCCGGCGTGCACACCGCACCGTAATCCTTGGCGATCTGTTGAGTCTCATCCCACACATAGGGGAAGGGGTAGTCGAACTCCTGTGCCACCTTCTTCATGTTGTCGAAGGAGTCTTCCTCATAGTCGGCAGGGTCGTTCGACATGATGGCGATAGTGTTGATGCCATGCTGTTGCAGCTCGCGCACATCGCGGATGATGCGGTCGCGAATAGATTTGACGTAGGGGCAGTGGTTGCAGATGAACATTACCAGCAGGCCGTTGGGGCCGCGTGCATTCTCCAGTGTATAGCGCTTGCCATCGATACCCGGCAAGTCGAAAGGCAGTGCCTTCCAGCCGAAATCGCACAATGGTGGTTGCAGACTGACCATGAAACTTCCTCCTGATAAACAGCGTGATTTTTTGCGGCGTTATATTATCACGCCCATTCAGACATCTACGGCCCGCCATGTCCGCCCCCAGATTTTATTGTCCACCGCCGCTCCCGCAAAATAACAACTGCGAATTGCCGCCCGAAGCCGCCCATCACGCCAGCCGTGTATTGCGCCTGCGAGTCGGCGATGCGGTGCAGATATTCGACGGCTTGGGCAATGCGCTGGATGCCACCATCAACAACATCAGTGGCAAGCACGTTTTTCTGGGCAATTTGCAAACTTGCATGGTGCAACAGCAGGCCGGTGAATTGCAGATCGTGCTGGCGCAATCTATGTGTAGCAGCGAGAAGATGGACTGGGTGATACAAAAAGCTACCGAATTGGGCGCGACCGAGATCGTGCCTATCCAAGCTCAACGTAGCGTAGCGAAACTGGCGGGTGCAAGAGCCGAAAAGCGTGCCCAACACTGGCAAAACGTCATCATCTCTGCCTGCGAGCAGTGCGGCCGCAACGACTTGCCGCGCATCCTAGCGCCAGTTGTTATGGCTGATTGGTTACAGAGCACGCGTGCCCAAAGCGGTAGCAAATTCATTCTGATGCCGGGCGGCGCCTGTGCGCTGAAAGCACAAGCTAAACCAAATGAACGCGTGACCCTATTGATCGGGCCAGAAGGTGGTTTTACTGCGGATGAAGCCAATGTCGCGCAACAAGTCGGCTTCGCACCCATTCTGCTCGGGCCGCGCGTATTGCGCACCGAGACGGCGGCCATCGCGGGAATCACAGCTATTCAGACCCTGTGGGGAGATTTCAATTAGTAGAAGGAGGCAAACATGCCTTATGTGAACATACGCATCGCAGGAACTTTGAGCCGCGAACAGAAAGCCAAGATCGCCGCCGAGATCACCGACACGCTGGAACGCATCGCACTCAAACCGGCGTCATATACCTATATCGCTTTCGATGAACTGCCGGACGAGAATTGGGCCATTGCGGGCAAGTTGCTGGACGAGGAGTGATTTAGCCCAGCAGGTTCTGTATCAGGCTGTACATCATCATCCCCAAGCTGACTGACAAGAGGGACATAGTGATACCCACGCTGGTCGGATGCTTCAGCACCCAGCTATCCACCTCCATGTGCATCACATCCAGCACCCGCGTATTTCTTCGCACCGTATACCAGTGATCGGTGTATCGCTCGACGACTGTTAAAGCGCGTGGGAAGAACAAGATCGAAAGGCCTACCAGCAGGCAGAGTGCATTGCCGATCAACAGGAAAGTTTTCAGATTGTCAGCGATCCCGCCCAGTTCTAAGGGGGTTAGGCTACCGTCAAACAACAACAAGCTAGGACGCAGATCGACATCTTGAAGCAGATACAGTGCGGTTGCTGCGCCAACCAAAATGGTGGTGCCTAGCCAGATCGGCTGCTTCATCAGGGTCGGTTCCACCTCATGTTGCATGGTGAGAGGCTTGATCATCTTGCGCACCGATATCCAGCGATTCATCGCGTCGAACAATCGTATCGCGCGTCGACTTCTGAATGCCAACCCGATTCCCACCAGGAAAGAAAACACACTGGCGATTAGGAAAAATAGCAGGGTCATGTACAGGAATACCGGATAGGAGGCCTGGCTGAGAAGATTGTTCATGATTGTTCCTTTTGCATCGAGACGGTTGTCGTCTTCTTTATTGTCGGTTCGATTCTAGTCTCTTTCACTTGCGGGACAAATGGCAATTTTTTCATTCTGGGTGTCTAATTACAAACGTTGCCAACTTCTCCAGAATCGATAGCCATGCCATTCCAGTCCACCGAGTTCGTTAACTGGTTCCGTTCGGTCGCACCTTATATCAATGCCTTCCGCGGCAAGACCTTCGTCATTGCATTCGGTGGCGAGGTGGTGGCGGACGGGAAGTTCGTCGAACTGACGCATGATTTCAATCTATTGGCGGCACTGGGCATCAGGCTGGTGCTGGTACACGGTGCGCGTCCACAGATCGAACAACATCTGGCCAAGAATAAGCTGGAGGATGCCTACCATCACGGCGTGCGCATGACCGATGCCGAAACCATGATCTGCGTGAAGGAGGCGGTCGGTCGGGTGCGCGTTGAGATTGAAGCTTTGCTGTCCATGGGCTTGGCAAACTCGCCTATGGCGAACGCAGACATCCGCGTGGCCGGCGGAAATTTCATCACTGCGCAGCCGCTGGGCGTTATCAACGGTGTTGACCTGATGCACACCGGTAGCGTGCGCAAAGTGGACGCCGCCGCATTGAATGACCGCATGGAATTCGGCGAGGTGGTCTTGCTCTCGCCATTGGGATACTCGCCCACCGGCGAAGTTTTCAATCTCACGCTGGAAGACGTTGCGACGGCAACCGCCATCGCACTCGATGCCGACAAGCTGGTATTCCTGATGGATACCGACGGCGTGCAAGAGAAGAAGGGCGGGCTGCTTAAAGAGCTGACTATCAGTCAGGCGCAATCCATTTTGTCTGGTAAGCGCAAATTACCTGATGACATCAGTCTGTTCCTGCCCTGTGCCGTGCGCGCGTGTGAGGCAGGTGTGGCACGCACTCATCTTGTCAGTCGTCATGTGGATGGTGCGGTGTTGCAAGAGCTGTTCAGCGACGACGGCATCGGCACCATGGTGGTGGAGTCCACGCTCAATACCCTGCGCGCAGCGACTATCGAAGATGTGGGCGGAATTCTGCAATTGCTGCGTCCTCTGGAAGAGGAAGGCATTCTGGTGCGGCGTTCGCGCGAGTTGCTGGAACGCGAGATATCTCGCTTTGAGGTGCTGGAGCACGACCATCGCATCATCGGTTGTGCCGCGCTATATCCGTTCCCAAATGAAGCATCTGCCGAGCTGGCGTGTATGGCGGTGGACAGCCAGTATCGGGATCAAGGTTACGGTGAAGCCGTTCTCAACCACATGGGCGCATTGGCGAAAAGTCAGGGCATGAAGAAATTGTTCGTGCTGACCACCCGCACAGCACACTGGTTCATCGAACGCGGTTTCAGAGAGGCAGATGTCAACCAACTGCCGAAAGAAAAGAAGGCGCTTTACAACTATCAGCGTCGTTCCAAGGTGTTCGTAAAAAACCTGAAATAAGATGCTTTGTTTCATCGGCGTGTAACATTGCGCGCCTAACATCAACTGGCTATGGAGAACAGCAATGACAAGAATGGTGCAATGCGTAAAACTGGGCCGCGAAGCGGAAGGGCTGGAGCGCCCGACATATCCGGGTCCGCTGGGGCAACGCATATTCGACAACGTGTCGAAAGAGGCTTGGCAGGGATGGATCAAGTTCCAGACCATGCTGGTGAACGAGAACCGTCTCAATCTGGCGGACATCAAGGCACGCCAGTACCTGGCGCAGCAGATGGAGAGCTACTTCTTCAGCGGGGAAGCACAGATGCCGCAGGGCTTCGTGCCGCCAAAAAGCTGAGATTGGCTAAGACCTACACAGCGCAGAACTTTCTCAATCGTGAACTCGGCTTGCTCGAGTTCAACCGGCGTGTATTGGCGCAAGCGGAAGACCCGGCAGTGCAACTGCTAGAACGCCTCAAGTACCTGTGCATCGTCAGCAGCAATCTGGATGAATTCTTCGAGATTCGTGTCGCCGGACTAAAGGAGCAGGTCAGGTTGGGCGGGATCGCTTCCGGCGCAGATGGCTTGGAAGCGACGCAGATCCTCAAGCGTCTTTTTGACCCCACGCATCAGTTGATTGCCCGTCAATATCAACTGTTCAACGAAGAGTTGGTGCCAGCACTGGCGGCGCAGGGCATCAAGTTCTTGCGGCGCACGCACTGGAATCCGACCCAGCAGGCTTGGGTGAAGGATTTCTTCCTGCGTGAAGTGATGCCGGTGTTGACCCCGATCGGACTTGATCCGTCACATCCTTTCCCGCGCGTACTCAACAAGAGTTTGAATTTCGCTGTCGAGCTGCAAGGCAAAGATGCCTTCGGTCGTAACTCGGCCAAGGCTATCGTGCAGGCACCGCGCGTGTTGCCGCGTGCCATCCTCATGCCGCCAGAGATCGCCGGCTGTCCGCACGGTTTCGTGTTCCTGTCATCCATCCTGCATGCGCACGTAGGCGAGCTGTTCTCCGGTATGGAAGTGAAGGGCTGCTACCAGTTCCGCGTCACACGCAACAGCGATCTGTTCGTGGACGAAGAAGAAATGAAGAACCTGCGCATCAGTTTGCAGGGTGAATTGCCGCAGCGCCATTTCGGCGACGCGGTGCGGCTGGAGGTGGCGGACAACTGCCCGCCCGAACTGGCGGACTTCCTGTTGCAGCAGTTCGAATTGAATAGTGACGACCTGTATCGCGTGCACGGCCCAGTGAATCTGGTGCGTCTGATGGGCATTCCCGACAAGGTGGATCGTCCCGACCTCAAGTTTCCACCCTTTGTGCCCGGCATGCCGCCCTTGCTGAAGAAGAAGGGTGCCGACATGTTCAAGGTGATCCGCAAGGGAGACGTACTCTTGCACCATCCCTACCAATCGTTCCGACCTGTGATCGACTTCATCCAGCAGGCGGCTTCCGATGCGGACGTGGTCGCGATCAAGCAGACGGTGTACCGCACCGGTTCAGATTCAGAATTGATGGAGGCACTGATCGCTGCGGCCAAACGCGGCAAGGAAGTGACAGTCGTGGTCGAGTTGCTGGCGCGTTTCGATGAAGAGGCCAACATCACTTGGGCCGCGAGACTAGAACAAGTCGGTGCGCACGTGGTGTACGGCGTGGTCGGCCACAAGACGCATGCCAAGATGTTGATGGTGGTGCGCCGCGAAGAAGGCGGGCTGCGCCGCTATGTGCATCTCGGCACTGGCAACTATCATCCCCGCACAGCGCGGCTGTATACCGATTTCGGCTTGTTCACCTGCAACGAAGAAGTATGCGCCGACGTGAACGAAGTGTTCGTGCAGCTCACCGGTTTAGGCAAGGCGAGCAAGCTGAAACATCTGTGGCAATCGCCGTTCACTTTGCACAGCAAGATATTGGAATCCATTCGCAACGAGATTGCGCTGGCCAAGGCCGGTAAGCCTGCACATGTCATCGCCAAGATGAATGCTTTGCTGGAGCCCGAGACCATCAATACCTTATATGAAGCTTCTCAAGCAGGCGTCAAAGTAGACCTTATTGTGCGTGGCGTGTGCGCTTTGCGGCCCGGGGTGCAAGGCTTGTCGGAGAACATCCGTGTGCGCTCCATCATTGGGCGCTTCCTTGAGCACACGCGCATCTTCTACTTCCGCAACGGCGGCAAGGAAGATATCTATCTGGCTAGCGCTGACTGGATGGATCGCAACTTCTTCCGTCGTATCGAGGCATGCTTCCCCATGCTCGATAAGAAGTTAAAGAAGCGCGTGCTGGATGAAGGATTGAATATCTATCTGAAAGACAACCGTCAGGCATGGGAAATGGACTGCAACGGCTTCTGGCATCGCAAGAAACCGAGTCGTAGCAAATCAGTCAACGCCCAGGTCGAGCTGGCAGCCTTGTTGGGGCAGGTGCCTGCCCCAAGTGACGAAACCGCCTAGTGCTTTTTGGGACGCCCGGTCTTGATCGGTGTTAGGCCTGAGATCACACGCTTCAATTGCAGCGCACTACTCTTGGCCAACAATTGCAGGCCGGCACGCAACAGCGCGCTCTTCTTGACCTGTAGGCCGCTGGCTAGCGCCCTCTCTTTCAACTTCGCGATCAACGCGTAATCATCCTGCGGCATGCTGAAGCTGTCGCGCACGACTTTCATCTTCTTGGGAGCAGCGACTTTCTTGGCAGGTTTTGCTGCAGGCTTGCTAGCCGGTTTTGCAGTAGTGGTTGTAGTTCGACGTGCTGTACTTGTGGTTCTGCGAGTAGTGCTGGCAGGTTTGCGTGCAACGGGCGCAGCTTTTTTTGTAGCGGATGTGACCATGTTTAGCCTCCAGTTGTGATATGGCAAAAACAGTATAGACGGTATATCCTGCTGACACGATTGTAATATTTCGGGAGAACCAGCATGGAACTGATACTTTGGCGTCACGCCGAAGCAGAAGATGGAACACCCGATCTCGAACGCGAATTGACCGGTAAAGGCCGCAAGCAAGCGGACAAGATGGCCACCTTCCTGCGCGATCGTTTACCTGAACACACCCGTATTCTGGTCAGCCCAGCCAAGCGCACGCAGCAGACCGCGCTTGCACTCACCAAACACTACATCACCGATGCCGCATTAGGCACATCCGCCAGCCCGCAAAACGTGCTGGATGCCGTTGGCTGGCCGGATGCAGAAGGAACTGTACTGGTGGTTGGACACCAACCCACGCTGGGACAGATCGCCGCCCAGTTGCTGGCAGATTCGAACGCCGGATTTAGCGTCAAAAAAGGCGCGATATGGTGGCTGACACGACGTACCAACGAAGGTGATTTCCAAACCAATCTGAAATTGGTCATCGCCCCCGAAAGTCTGTAACGCAAGGGAGAAGAACATGTTTGAATCCGCCGAACTCGGGCACAAATTGGACAAAGCCACCTACGATGCAGAAGTGCCTGTGCTGCGCGAGGCATTGCTTGAAGCGCAGATGGAATTGGCAAAGCAAGCCAAATTCCCAGTCGTCATACTGATTGGGGGGGTGGATGGCGCGGGTCGCGGTGAGACCGTCAACCTGCTCAACGAATGGATGGATCCGCGCTTTGTTCAGACGCACGGCATGGGCGATCCTTCCGATGAAGAACTGGACCGTCCGATGATGTGGCGTTTCTGGCGTGAATTGCCGCCAAAAGGGCGCATCGGTATTTTCCTCGGCTCCTGGTATACCTGGCCCATCCTCAATCGCGTGCGCGGCGTGACCAAAAACGCCGAACTGGATCAAAGTCTGGAACGCGCCAAGAAACTGGAGCAGATGCTGGTAGACGAGGGTGCGCTGGTACTTAAATTCTGGATGCATCTGTCCAAAGAGAAGCAGGAGAAGCGGCTCAAATCGTTGGAGAAAGACCCAAAGACGCGCTGGCGTGTGACCAAGCGTGATTGGGAGCACTACACTTTGTACGAAAAATTCAATGCGGTGAATGAACGCGTGATCAGGCATACCAGCACGGCCGATGCACCGTGGACGATTGTTGAAGGTTATGACGCGCGCTATCGCAGCCTGACGGTCGGCAAGATCATTCTTGGGGCGCTTAAAAAGCGCATGAAGCAGCCTGCCAAGAAAACGGCTGACGTCACTGCACCGCCGCCGATGCCGTCGATCGACCAGCTCAATGTATTGAAGATGCTGGACCTGAAACAGAAGCTGGAAAAGAAGAAGTACGAGAGCGAGTTGGAGAAATACCAAGGCAAGCTCGCCATCATGACCCGCTCGCCCGAGTTCAAGAAGATCACCGTCATCGCCATGTTCGAGGGTAATGATGCTGCCGGTAAGGGTGGTGCAGTGCGGCGTATCACCAGTGCACTGGATGCGCGCCAATACAACATCATCCCCATCGCCGCTCCGACCGAAGAAGAACGTGCACAACCCTATCTGTGGCGTTTCTGGAGGCACGTGCCGCGACGTGGGCGACTCACCATCTTCGATCGCTCATGGTATGGGCGGGTACTGGTCGAACGCGTGGAGAAGTTCTGTTCGGAAGCCGACTGGATGCGTGCCTACAGTGAGATCAACGATTTCGAATCACAACTCGCGCGCCACAACATCGTGGTGGTCAAGTTCTGGCTGGCGATAAGCAAGGAAGAGCAGCTACGCCGCTTCAAGGAACGCGAGAAGATCGGCTTCAAACGATTCAAGATCACTGACGAAGACTGGCGCAACCGCGATAAATGGGACGCCTACGAACATGCGGTGTGCGACATGGTGGACAGGACCAGCACCGAGATCACACCCTGGACACTGGTCGAAGCCAACGACAAGTACTTCGCGCGCATCAAGGTATTGAAGACACTGAGCGACCGCATCGAAGCGGCGCTGAAGAAGGTGAAGTAGAAGCCTACTTCGCCTCGTCGATCATCTGCATCGTCTTTTGTTCTACTTCCTGCGCAACCACTGCGAGCGCAGGGTCCTGTGACAGCGAAGAGAGGATGGCTGCAGGTTTGATCATGCCGATGTGTGTCTTGCCACCTTCGGTATAGACCGAGATGCGGCAGGGCAGCGCCATGTTCAAGCGCATGTCCGCCGCCATCACCTTGGAAGCTTGCAGCGGATTACACACCTCGAACACCCGGCACTGCGGTTCGAACGCCACGCCTTTGCCGCGCAGCGTATTGCCGATGTCATGCACATGCAGCACGCCGAAGCCGTGCTTCTTCACAGATGCTTCTAGATCGGTGGAAGCTTGTTCGAAACTCTTCTCGCTATCAACTATGTGATACATCTCGGTTCTCCTGTATTAATACGTAAGGTCTTGCGACCACGGCCCACACCACAGTATCCGCTTCATGCCAGCTAATTGCTTGCTCGTCGGTGACGCGGGCGATCTGGCCGCCCTCCATCCATTCGGCGATCTGTGCCGCGTTGTCCACTGCGATCTGGTAAGCCACCTCAACCAAGTCGAGTGCAGGGCTGACGAAAATCGTTGCGCCACTGGCGAAATAGCGCTGCAATTCACGCCACGCGATCTGTGCCGTCTCAAGATTGATCTGGCCGCGCAGCAGCTTTTCGTCGTTGTCCATCTTCATTGCTGTGATTTCCTTACTTCATCCATCGAACTGCGTCTTTCCAGTTCGTTCCAAATGGCTCGAGCGATGTTCACCCACGCCGATTGGCGCTCAGACAACGCACCTAGCTGGGTCATATAGTTGGGGCCGAATGTCGCGCTATTGCTCTTGTGCATCAACACTGCCATGCCATACAGCTCGATCTTGACCCGTGCCTGCATATCGCCATTGGCGGCGGCATGGCCATAGCTGTCGAGGTGACTAAGCACATCGTGAGCAAAAGATTGCACGGACAGAGCATTATTGCTGTCCAGTTGTAAGATCAGGCATTTGCGCTCGATCTCCAACTCAAGCTCATGTTCGACCTTGAAAACGATATCTCCACCGAACATCTCAGCAAGCCTCGCTTTTCAGATAATTGTCTTTCACGCGCATGTAATGCTCAGCGGAATAGCGCAGGTATTTGATCTCATCCTCGGTCAGCGCACGCACAGCCTTGGCCGGGCGCCCCATGTACAACATGCCGCCTTCCAGCGTCTTGCCGGGTGAGATCAAACTGCCCGCACCCACCATCACATGGTCGGGGATCACCACATCGTCCATGATGATCGAACCCATACCGATCAGACACTCATTGCCGATGGTGCAGCCATGCAGGATCACCGAATGGCCGATGGTCACATGGTCGCCGATGATGAGCGGGGAGCCTTCAGGTTTATCGGGTGTCTTGTGCGACACATGGCACATGCTCAGATCCTGCACGTTCGAGCCGCGCCCAATCACGATGCGGTTCACATCGCCGCGCAACACCGTGTTGCACCAGATAGAGGAGTCATCACCGATGGTCACATCACCGATGACCTGACAGGAAGGATGCAGGTAGATCTTGTCGCCGATAACGGGGTTGGTATCTAGGTAGTTTGATATGGGCATTGCAAAAAGCTCACACGAAATTCAGCTCGACGAAGAATTCATGTCCGTTCATGTTCACCGGTAACAGCATCGTCTGTCCGCCATGATGATGTTCGATCTCATGCCCATCGCCATGCATCATCTGCGGCGTTTGCATATCGAACTCCATGCCCTTCTCGGACAGGATGCGCTTGGCACTGCCTGCCAGCATGTTGGAAAGCTCACCCGCCAGACCCGCCGCGTCCTTGTCGATAGCCGTGATCCCTTCGCCGAAGAGCTTGCACGATATCTCGTTCAGCGCGGGCATCGGCAGGGTGATTGCCACGCTGCCGCGCGCTTCAATGGCATTCATGCCTATCAAGGCAGAGACGCCGCTTTGCACAGTATTCTTGGGTTTGGGGAACGGCGCACCCATCACAACCTTGGTGCACATCATCGTTTCGAAGATCGTATGCAGCGAATCGATCAGCGCATTGAGAATGACGGTATCCCGTTGGGCACCCTCATTGAGCGGCTTAACTTTCTTGGTGGATTTCTTCGCGCGTGGTTTTGCTTCCATCTCGTCCTCCCGAAACTGAACGGACATTGTAAAGCTCTGACGCGCAGGCACCAGCAGAAATTGCCTAATAGCGGTGAAAGTTTTGTTACTGACTGGTGTTGCTGAACAACACCGGGCCGCGCGGTGGCCCGCGCCAATATTGGGGCGGCACTTCAACTTGCGCGCCCAGCTTCGCCGCTGCATGCCAAGGCCAGCGCGGGTCGTAGAGCATGCCGCGACCGATCGCCACCATGTCGGCGCGGCCCTCGGCGATGATGGCTTCTGCCTGTTCCGGCTCGGTGATCAATCCCACCGCGATGGTCGGCAAGCCGGTCTCAAGCTTGATGCGCTCGGCGAACGCCACCTGATAGCTCGGTATCAGCGGGATCTGTTGCTGTGGTGATAAGCCACCACTCGATACATGGATGAAATCGCAAGCGCGTTTCTTCAACTCATGCGCCAACACCACGCTCTGTTCAACATCCCAACCGCCAGCCACCCAATCCGAAGCCGAGATACGGATGCCCACCGTCATCTCCGGCACCGTCGCACGCACCGCGTCGAACACCGCCAGTGGGAAGCGCATGCGGTTTTCCAGCGAACCACCGTACTCGTCGGTACGCGTATTGGTCAGCGGAGAAAGGAACTCGTGCAACAGATAACCATGCGCCGCATGCACCTCGATCGCATCCAGCCCTATGCGCTGTGCACGTAGCGCGGCAGCCACCCAAGCCTCCTTGATGCACTGCATGCCCGCTTCATCCAGCGTCTGCGCCGGGCGATCTGTAGCATTGAATGATGAAACGGACGGTGCCACCGTCTGCCAACCGCCTTCATCCAGCCCAAGTTGCTTGCCACCTTTCCAAGCCAAGTCGCAAGAAGCCTTGCGTCCGGCATGTGCCAACTGGATGGCGATAGGCATAGAAGAATACTGGCGCACCGCATCCAGCATGCGCTTCAGCGCCACCTCATTTTCATCCGACCACAACCCAAGGTCAGCGAACGAAATGCGTCCCTCAGGTGAAACAGCCGACGCCTCGATGATCAGCAAGCCCGCACCCGAATGCGATAGCGTGCCGTAATGCATCACATGCCAATCGGTCGCACTGCCATCCACCGCAGAGTATTGGCACATCGGCGGGATGACGATGCGGTTGGCGAGTTGGAGTTTGCCTAGGGAGAAAGGGGTGAAGAGTTGGCTCATGATGAAATCAACATTGGATACATTACGAAAATGTCAGTTTTCTTCAATTTCTTTTAACGTCTTTCCATTAGCATCTTTCCAAGCAAGTGGGCCTGCAGCATTCCCTCCGTGCACAACTGCTGCCGCCGCACTCGGGCTAGAAAACTCAACGTCTTTAGTAAAAATGTACAAGTCACCCTGTTCAACAAGACTGCCATTTTCTACAAGCTGATTACGCAAAGTGATTATCCAAGGTCCATTGGTTTTAGCAGACTCTCGAAGTTGTTTAACTGCTGTTGAGTCCTTGAATATGACGAAACCATTTGGAGTGCGCGTTCCAGTTGCTGTTGCACCTTTCATTTTGCAGGTTAGTATAAGTGGCACGTCTTCTGGTTGTACGGCAGCAACGAGGGGTGATAGCAGCTCAGACCCAAGTACAGGAAGTAACTGTGAAATACGGTAAAGAAAAACTTCCATGTCATTCAAATCGGATTCTGGCAGTCGTGAACCGCTATTCTGGCTATTAGAAATGATGTATCTACCTACACTGGTAGAGATTTGAATAAGTCGCCCTTCAAGATACCGAATGTGCGATTTGGTCAGATTTTCATCTTTGCTCACAAAGGCAACGGCAGCATTCCAGAAGTCTTTTGATTTGTGCTGTTTGATTCGATCTGCAACAGATTCGGCTTCGCCGATATATGCCATTGGTTTGCCACTTTCAGTATCCGTGCCAAGCAAGATATAAACGCCTGGATTGAAAAGCTCCTCGCGAGCAATAAAGTGATCTAACTCAGAACGGGGTGCCGCAACGGCCTTTCCAGACCAATTAGAAATCTCGGCAGTTCGCACGCTTTTCGCATCACCAAAAGGCAGGAAGAGCTTGATGGTCGCAGACTTATTCATAGCAGCTTCCACTTCATCTTCTCGCCTGACCTTAGTGGCACGAGCTGATGCTCCCCAAACCCCACCGAAGCAGGTAATTGCCATTCCTCTTTGCGCAACGTGACCTTGTCAGTATTACGCGGCAACCCGTAGTAATCCGCGCCATAGAAACTGGCGAACCCTTCCAGCTTATCCAGCGCGCCCGCGTTCTCGAACGCTTCGGCATATAGCTCGATGGCTGAATGGGCGGAGTAGCAACCGGCGCAGCCGCAGGCGTTCTCTTTTGTGTGTTGGGCGTGCGGGGCGCTGTCGGTGCCGAGGAAGAATTTCTTGCTGCCGCTGGTGGCGGCTTTCACCAAGGCTTCGCGGTGCGTCTCGCGCTTGAGGATCGGCAGGCAGTAATAGTGCGGGCGGATGCCGCCGACTAGCATGGCGTTGCGGTTATAGAGCAGGTGCTGCGGGGTGAGGGTAGCGGCGATGGTGTCCGGCGCGCTCGTCACGAATTCGGCGGCGTCTTTGGTGGTGATGTGTTCGAACACCACGCGCAGCTCGGGCAGGTCTTTCAGCAGCGGTTGCATCACGCGTTCGATGAACACGGCTTCGCGATCGAAGATGTCGATGTCGGGGCTGGTCACTTCGCCGTGCACCAGTAGCGGAATTCCGCAACGCTGCATTTCTTCCAGTGCGGCATAGGTCTTGCGCAGGTCGGTCACGCCCGCATCGGAGTTGGTGGTGGCGCCGGCTGGGTACAGCTTCACCGCATGCACCACACCGCTGGCCTTGGCTTTTTTGATCTCGTCGGCAGAGGTGATGTCCGTCAGGTACAGCGTCATCAGCGGCTCGAACTTCATGCCTGTTGGTAGCGCTTTCAGGATGCGCTCGCGGTAGGCCACGGCCTGTTCGGTGGTGGTAACCGGCGGGCGCAGGTTGGGCATGACGATGGCGCGGGCGAACTGGCGCGCGGTGTCGGGCAGGACGGAGGCCATCAGCGCGTCGTCGCGCAGGTGCAGGTGCCAGTCGTCGGGGCGGGTGATCGTGAGTTGTTGCATGGGGGTTCCCGGCTCAGTGGAGTGATGGCGGGATTGTAGCAAAGGCCGACTGACTGTCGGACTTTGTACACTGTGACCGGAAAGCCGGAAGCGACCGTTCTGGATCAGCCGGCTGCCCGCGCGGGGGTCACACCTTGAAGCGGCCGATGGCGGCTTCAAGGTCATCCGCCAGCGAGCCCAGATGGCGTATGTCGGCCGCGGTCTGTTCGATGTCACTGTGGTTCGCCTCGGCCATCTGTGCGATGCGTTCCACATGTTGCGCGACCTGGCCGCTGACCTGGCTCTGTTCGCGTACGACGGTAGCAATATCGTTCACGCCGCTGCTGGCCTCGTTGACCGACTGGCCGGCTTGCTCAAGCATGATGGTGACGCGATCGATATGTTCCAGCGTCGCATGCAGCGAAGCCAGACCACGTTCGATGGATTCTTCAGCGCTTTCGGCCTTGCTGCTCAAACCGGAGGTCACGCCGTCGATCTCTCCGGCAGAACTGGAGGATTTCTCGGCCAGCTTGCGCACTTCGTCGGCGACCACCGCGAAGCCGCGTCCCTGTTCGCCGGCGCGCGCAGCCTCGATGGCGGCATTCAGCGCCAGCAGGTTGGTCTGGTCGGCGATGTCCCTGACCTGCTGGGTCATGCCCGCGATGTCATGGGTGCTTTGCACGAAGTCTTTGACCGAGGCAGCGACCTGTCGCACCGTCTCTTCGATCTGGCGGACCTCCCGTATCATCTCGGCCGCACTGTCGTTGCCTTCGCGGGTGCGCGCCAGGCTCTCACCCGACAACCTGCGTACTTCCTCGGTGCTGTCGGCGACCGATGTGATGCTGACAGTCATCTGCTCGACAGCTGCGGCAGTCGAGGACGCCGCTTCGCTCTGTGCCATTGAACCTTCGGTTATCTTCCCGGATATCACCGCCAGTTTCGTTGAGGTGCGCATCACATCCTGAGCGCCTGCGTGCACCCGGCGCAATGCTTCGGCCATGCTGTCCATCAGCGCATCGAATGCACGCGAGATCTGCCCGATCTCGTCGTTGCCGGTCACTGGCGCGCGTTGTGTAAGGTCGCCAGTGGACTGGATCTTCAGCATGACCTGCTGCAGATCCCTGACCGGGCGGGTCACACGATTGATAACCGCGCCGACGACGAAGAACAGTACGACCTGGATGAACGCCTGCGCGATCCACAGCACGATGTTGGCGCGCGAGATAAATTCATATTCATGGGACACATCGGCGACCAAGCTGATCGCACCGTTGATAGATCCTTCCGGCACTACGTGGCACTGTAAGCAGTTCACGCCACCGTGATCCTTGCTGGCTGCGAATGGCACGACCATGCGTAGCGTCGATTGATCCCCCTCACGCTTGAGCGCTCCAACCTGCATCCCGGCGCCAGACAGCGCGGCCTTGTCCATGTCGTCCTTTGGTTGCTCGCTTGCAGCACCTTGGCCGAACTGGTCTTGCACCGGCTTGCCGCGGATCATGCGCAGTTCGGACAGATTCAGTTGCTTGTCGCGCAGCACTCCTTCGAGCACCTGCTTGCGTCGCGCGGGATCGACGATCTCGCCGTTGAGCATCAGCGCATTCATGCCGCGGAACGCAACCTCGGCAGTCAAAGCAGTCTTTTGTTTTACTTCGTCAAGCATGCGTTCCTCGAACCAGCCGAACGCGAAGTGCTGGCCGGTCAGCAGGATCAGCATCAGGATCAGTTGCACCGGAATCTGCAGCTTGTTTTTCAGCGATAAATCATCCCACCACTTGTTCATGTTTCTTCTCCTCCGTTTACTTTTATATCTATTTAGCTTGGCCCTTGTATTCGGACCATTTGTCTCGCGCTTTAGGTCTGACCCCTGCATCGGGGCCAGATTCATGATTGCAAAAGTGTGCGAGTAAAGCGCAGCGGAGGTCAGTCAGTCAAGTCACGGAGCGTGATGACGCAGCTCTCCCAGCCGTGCGGGGTGCACGCATGAGGTGATACCTAGTCGACGTGTTTGCGCGAATGACCGGGGAAGAAGCGGCGCACGATGACGAAGAACACCGGCACCAGGAACACGGCGAACAGCGTGGCAGTGAACATGCCGCCAATGACGCCGGTGCCGATGGCGTGGCGGCTCTGCGCACCCGCGCCGGAGGAAAGGGCGAGTGGCAACACGCCGGCCATGAAGGCGAACGAGGTCATCAGGATGGGGCGGAAGCGCAGACGACAGGCTTCCAGCGTGGCGTCGATCAGGCTCATGCCCTCATCTTGCAACTTGCGCGCGAACTCGATGATCAGGATCGCGTTCTTGGACGACAGTCCGATGATGGCGATCAGGCCGACCTTGAAGTACACGTCGTTCGGCAGGTCACGCAGTGTCACGGCCAGCAACGCACCGAACACACCCAGCGGCACGGCCAGCATCACCGCGAACGGGATGGACCAGCTTTCGTACAAGGCAGCCAGACACAGGAACACCACTACGATGGAGACGGCGAACAGCAGCGAGGACTGCGCGCCGGATTGTTCTTCCTCGCGTGCTGTACCCGACCATTCGAAGCCGAAGCCCGGTGGCAGTTTGGCGGCAATGTCACTCATCGCCTGCATCGCCTCGCCGGAACTGCGTCCCGGTGCGGGGCCACCGGCGATCTTCATCGCGGGCAGGCCGTTGTAGCGATCCAGTTTGGGAGGGCCGCTGATCCACTTCGCGGTAGCGATCGCAGACAGCGGCACCATGCCACCCTGTTTGTTGCGGATGGAGATGTTGAGGATGTCGTCCGGGGTGCGGCGGGTGTCGGCCTCAGCCTGCATCTGCACGCGCAGCACGCGACCCTGACGCACGAAGTCATTGATGTACGCCGTGCCTAGCAGCGACTGCAGCGTCTCGTTCAGATCGGCAATGGATACGCCCAAGGCTTCGGCCTTGATGCGATCCACATCGAGGAACAGTTGCGGCCCGGCTTCCTGACCTTCAGGACGCACACCGGCCAGTGCAGGATTTTGCATCGCCATGCCAAGTGCCATATTGCGCGCTTCCAGCAACTTCTCGCGTCCAAGTCCGCCGCGGTCCTGCAAGCGGAAGTCGAAGCCGCCCGCTGCCGCCAGCTCGGGAATAGGAGGCGGGTTGATGGCAAAGATCATCGCCTGCTTGATGCGGGACAGCTGCATGTTGGCGTTGCGCGCTAGTGCCGAGGCGCCGCTCTCATCACCCGGGCGCTCACTCCAGTCTTTTAGGCGCACGAAGGTGATAGCCGCATTCTGACCGCGACCGAAGAAGGAGAAACCGGCCACGCCGATGACGTGTTCCACTTCCTTCAATCCAAGGTAGTACTGCTCGACCTGCCCCAACACTTCCATCGTGCGTTCACGCGTCGCACCGGCAGGCAATTGGATCACGCTGACGAAATAGCCTTGGTCTTCGGAAGGCAGGAAGCTGCCCGGCAGTTTGCTGAACATCCAGCCCACGGCGATCAGGATGGCGGCATATATCAGCAAGTAGCGGGCGGCCTTGCCCACGATCTTGCCGATCACACCGACGTAGCGATGGCTCAAGCGCTCGAATGCATCATGGAACCAATGCAGCGGACCACTGCGCGGCACCAGATCATCCTTGCCCGGTGTGTGCTTGAGCAAAGAAGCACACAGCGCGGGGGTCAGGGTCAGCGCCATCAGTGCAGAGAAGCCCATGGTCAGCACCAGTGTCACGGCGAACTGGCGATAGATCGCACCGGTGGAGCCGGGGAACAATGACATGGGGATGAACACCGCAGACAGCACCAGTGTGATGGCGATGATGGCGCCAATGATCTGATCCATCGCCTTGCGCGTGGCTTCACGCGGCGGCAGGTTCTCCTTGGTCATGATGCGTTCGACGTTCTCCACCACCACGATGGCATCGTCCACCACGATACCGATGGCGAGCACCATCGCGAAAAGCGTCAGCACGTTGATGGAATAACCCAGCAGATACAGACCGACCAGTGCGCCGACCAGTGCGATAGGGATCACGATTGTTGGAATCAGCGTGGCGCGCAGGTTGCCCAGGAACAGATACATCACTAGGAACACCAGCACCAACGCCTCGGCCAGACTCTTCAGCACCTCTTGGATGGAGATCTGGATGAATTGCGAAGTGTCGTATGGCACCACCCAGTCGATACCCTGCGGGAAGAACTTGGATAGCTCTGCCATGCGATCCTTCACCGCCTTAACGGTGTCCAGCGCATTGGCATCTGGCGTCAGGCGTATAGCGATGGCGGCGGCGGGTTGCCCATCGATGCGCGCGGCGGTGGCGTAACTCTGAGCGCCGAGTTCGACTCGGGCGATGTCTTTCACGCGCAGTGCTGAACCATCGGTGTTGGTACGTACCACGATATTGCCGAATTCTTCCGGAGTAGAAAGACGACTGCGGGTGACGATCACAGCGTTCGTCTCTTGTCCGGGAGAGGAGGGCAGTTCGCCCAGTTCGCCGACGGCCAATTCAGAGTTCTGCGCACGCACCGCTCTAGATACATCGGATGGTGAGACAGCGTAGGCTTTTAGCTTGTCAGGGTTCAGCCATAGGCGCATCGAATATTCGGTGCCGAACAGCAAAGCTTCGCCCACACCCGGTACACGCTGCACGCTGTCCAGCACATTGGCGCTGACGTAGCTGCCGAGCGCGACGTTGTCCAAGCTCTTGTCGGGCGAGATCAGTGCGACGATCATCACATAGTTACGTGCAGACTTTGCCACGCGGATACCCATGCGGCGCACTTCTTCCGGCAGGCGGATCTCGGCACGCTTCACGCGGTTCTGCGCTTCAACCGAAGCGAGGTTGAGATCGGTGTCAGTCTTGAAGGTCAGCGTGATGCTGCCACGACCGAGTTCGGCGGCGGATTCCATGTACAGCAAGTTATCGATGCCGTTCATCTCCTGTTCGAGCAGGGAGACCACGGTCTCTTCGATCACCTGCGCCGAGGCTCCGGGATAGGTGACGGTGATGCCCAGCGCGGGGGGGGCGACAGCCGGATATTGCGCAACGGGCAGGCCGCGCAACGCCAGCACACCGGCCAGTAGAATGACCAGCGCGATGACCCAGGCGAAGATGGGGCGGTCGATGAAGAAGCGGGCGAGCATATCGGCTTAGTTCGCAGCGGAAAGCTGGTTTTCTAACTTCATCGTGGTGGTCATCGGCACCGGTTTCACGACCGTGCCGGGGCGTGCCTTTTGCAGGCCGTTGACGATGACTTGGTCACCCAGCTTTAGACCTGACGCGATGACGAAATCTGCACCGGCCATGCCGCTGGTAGTGACCGGACGCGGTCCGACCTTACCATCCGGGCCGACCACCATCACGAATTGACCTTGAGCACCAGATTGCACCGCGCGTTGTGGCACGCGGATGACGTTCTCTGCGATGGCTTCGGGGAAGCGCAGGCGCACGAACATGCCGGGTAGCAATTCACGATTCGGGTTGGGGAACTGGGCACGCAAGGAGATCGAACCAGTGTTGGCGTCGACTGCGAGGTCGGTGAAGAAGATGCGCCCTGCTTTGGGATAGACGCTGCCGTCTTCCAGCAATAGCTCGACATCGGTGGCGTCGGCACGCTTCAGCACACCGGTCGCCACGGCCTGACGCAAGCGCAACAGATCGGTCGCCGACTGCGAGAAGTTCACATACACCGGATCCAATTGTTCGACGGTCGCCAGCAGGGTTGCAGCCCCCTTGCTGACCAGTGCGCCTTCGGTCACTTCGGTGCGGCCGATGTGGCCGGTGATGGGCGCGGGCACGCCGGCATTGGTGACGTCTTCGGTCGCACGCACCAGAGCTGCACGCGCTTGAGCGGCCTTGGCCAGCGTCAGGTCGTATTCTTGTTGGCTGATGGCTTTGATCTCGAGCAGGCGCTTGGCACGGTCCAGATTCTGATAGGCCAGCGCAGCATCGGCATTGGCGGCTTCGGCTGTAGCGCGATAGTTACGCGAATCGATACGGAACAACTGCATGCCTTCGGTCACATCGCTGCCTTCTTTGAACAGGCGTTGCTCAACCACGCCATCCACGCGGGCGCGAACCTGTGCGGTGCGGAAGGCCTGCACGCGGCCCGGCAGGTCGCGGGTGTAAGTGGCGTTGCCGGTCGCGATAACGACGACTTCGACTTCAGGTGGCGGGGGTGTGGCACCGGCAGCGGGCGCGGCAGCTTTCTTGTCACCACCTCCGCAGGCGGCCAGAGTCAGCGCCAGCAGAACAGGGAGATATTTGGATGCGGAATTCATTACGTCCTCTAAAAAATCGGATCGTGGTGCGGGGCAGCGAGTTTAGCAAACCCAACGCGAATAACAACCGCACGCTTATAGGTACTCTTATGAAGATTTGAGCGCGAGCGCCTTCTGGTAGAGCGCGTTCTTATTCTGCCCGGTGATTTGCACGGCGAGTTGCACCGCCTGTTTGAGCGGCAGTTCTTCTAGCAGCAATGTGAGTACCCGCTCTGCCTCGGCATCAAGTTCCTCGGTACGCTCCGGCGCGCCCGACACCAACAGTACGAATTCACCGCGCTGGTTGTTCGGGTCGCTGTTCAGCCAATCCATAGCCACCCGCAGCTTGCAGCGGTGGATGTTTTCGAACAGTTTGGTGACTTCGCGAGCGAACACGATCTCGCGCTCGTCGCCAAACACGGCTTGCAAGTCGGCCGTGCATTCAAGGATGCGGTGCGGGGCTTCATAGAATGCCAGCGTACAGGTCTGGGCCGCCAAGGATTGAAGCGTGGTGCGGCGGGCGGCGGACTTGTTGGGTAGGAAGCCGTAGAACATGAAATGCGGATTGACCAGCCCGGAGGCGGACAGGGCAGTGACCACTGCAGAAGCGCCGGGAATGGGGATGACGCGGAATCCGGCAGAGCTCACGGCTTCCACCAAAACAGCACCGGGGTCGCTCACGGCCGGGGTGCCGGCATCGGTCACCAGTGCGATGCTTTTCCCTTCCTGCAGCAGGGAGATGACCTTTTCGGCCGAACCGCGTTCGTTGTGCTGGTGGACGGCGAGCAGCTTGGCGTCGCTGATACCGTGATGCTGCAAAAGATGGCGCGTATTGCGTGTATCTTCGGCTGCGACGACGTTCACGCCGTTCAGGATGTCCAGAGCGCGCAAAGAAATGTCGCTCAGATTTCCAATCGGGGTGGCGACTACATATAATGCGTGTTCGATTTTTTGATTGGTCTTGCTATGCAAACGAGTATCCCCGGGTTGAAATGGTTGCGCGGTCTGTTGATCGCCGCACTATACGTGAGCGTGTTTGGCTGCGCCACTCCGCCCCAACCCAGCGCACCCGTGACTGCACCGGTCACAACGACTGAGCAGCCAGTCGAGGAGGCGCCTGTCGTCGAGACTGGAATTGTAGACATCGAACAACCGGTCGTCGCACCTATGCTACCCCGTCTGGCAGAGGGCGCAGAACATCACATCGCTTTGATCCTGCCGCTGCGCTCGCCTACGTTCGGTCGTGCGGCGGAGGCGGTGCAACTTGGCTTCTTGTCTGCGGCAGAACAGCAGCCAGATGAATTGCCAGTGCGCATCTATTCTTCCAACGATGAGAAGTTCGAGATCGATGCTTTGTATCGCCTCGCGCTCGAGCAGGGTGCGCTGGCAGTGGCCGGTCCGCTTACCCGTAATGGCGTCGCTGCACTGGCCGCTAATCCTGCGCTGCCAGTGCCTACATTGGCATTGAACGTGCTGGATACGGAACGCGCCGATCAGATGTTTTTCTTTGGGCTGCCACCAGAGTTGGAAGCGCGTCAGGCTGCGGTGTGGGCCGCGAGCAAAGGCCTACTTACCGCGACCGTGGTGCGCACCGATAGTGCATTGTCGAAACGATTGGCCCAAGCTTTTGAAGAAGAATGGCAGCGCACAGGGGGTTTTGTGTGGCCGGAGATATTGTATGAAGGCGACCCGAGCGAGATCCGCTTGCTAGGTGGAGAGGCGGGCAGCATGGTGTTCATGGCGGCAGAGCCAGACAAGGCACGCTTGATACGCCCATATATCTTCTCCGATATTCCTGTGTATGCGACATCGCAGATATTCACCGGAAACCGCAACAACCTGATCAACTACGACTTGGGTGAGGTGCGCTTCTATGACATGCCTTGGGTGATACAGCCCGATCATCCGGCAGTCATGGTCTACCCGCAGGTGGAACCGCCTTACCCCTTGGACATGGAGCGCCTGTATGCGCTGGGCATCGACGCCTACCGTATGTTGCAGGTGTTGTACCACCACAATACGAGCAATGCGCTACCGTTGGACGGCGTTTCCGGCAAGCTGACGCTGGTGGGCCATCAGGTCAAGCGAGAGGGTGTGAAATCCATCATGCGTAACGGGCAGGGTATGACGATGGAAACTGCGCTGAAAGGGCCGCAACCGGTCGAGCCGACTGTAGTCCCGGAAGAGTGAGGGGATGAAGGACGGCGCGCAGGCCGAACAGACTGCTGCGCAATATTTGCAGCGACAAGGCCTGCGTCTGCTACAAAGTAATTATCGGTGCCGCTTCGGTGAGATCGATCTGATCTTGCAAGATCAGCAGACGCTGGTGTTTGCCGAGGTGCGCTTAAGAAGCAGGTCCGATTTTGGCGGTGCGGCGGCCAGCATAGATGCACGCAAACAGCACAAGCTTATTCTTGCAGCGCAGCATTATCTTTCTTCCGTATCGCCGACACCTGCTTGTCGCTTCGATGCGGTATTGCTCACCTCGGCAGAAGGCGGCGACGGTATCGAGTGGCTGAAGAATGCGTTCCAGCTTTAGGGTAAAATCAAACCCATTCACCAAAGAGAAACCAAACAAATGACACTTGCTAAACGCGTCAGCAAACATTTTGACGACAGCGCCGAGATCAAGCTGCAAAGTAAGAAAGTATTGGCTCAGCCGATCGCCGATGCCGCCCAGGCCATGGTCAACAGCCTGATGCATGACGGCAAGATACTGGCTTGTGGCAATGGCGGCTCTGCTGCCGATGCACAACATTTCGCCGCCGAGTTGATCAATCGCTTTGAGGTCGAACGTCCAGCGCTGCCGGCGATCGCACTCACTACCGACAGTTCGGTGCTCACCTCTATCGGCAACGACTACGATTTCAAGCAGATATTCTCCAAGCAGGTGCGTGCACTCGGCATGGAAGGAGATGTGCTGCTCGCTATCTCCACCAGCGGTAATTCGTCCAATGTGGTGGAAGCCATCACCGCTGCGCATGAGCGCGGCATGATCGTGATCGCACTTACCGGCCGCGACGGCGGACAGATGGGCGCTATGCTGCGCGAGGGTGATTTCCACCTGTGTGTCCCGGCCGAGAGAACCGCGCGCGTTCAGGAGGTACATTTGCTTGTGCTGCATTGTCTGTGTGACGTGATCGACCATGTGCTGATGGGAGGTGCGTGATGCGCGCCAGCTATCTAGCTCTAGTGCTATTGACGGCCCTGCTGCAGGGCTGTGCCCAAACAAGCGGACTCTCCGATTCGCGAATAGAGCGGCGCAGTGAAGCCGCCGTGCAAGATGATCGCAACATCGAATTCACCGCACATCAGCGTATCGCCGAGAAATACCGCAGCAACATCCAAGTCGCCGTTACTAGCTTCAACCGCTTCGCGCTGATCACTGGACAAGTGCCGAATGATTCAACCAAGCAGGGCATCGAGCGTATCGTCGGCGGCATCTCGCCAATCAAGGGCATCGCCAATGAATTGCATGTGGAACGCTCAAGCAATACCGGTGTGCGCCGGAGCGATTCAGGCATCTCCGGTGATGTGCGTACGCGTTTCCTTGAAGACAAGTCTTTCAATCCCGCTCACATCAAGGTCTACACCGAAGAAGGTGTGGTCTATCTCTTGGGTATCGTCACCCGTGCCGAGGCCGATGCTGCTTCCGAGATCGCGGCCACCACGCGCGGCGTAAAGAAAGTGGTACGCGTGTTCGAGTACATGAAGTGACATATCCCACCCCTAGTTTCGAAGACAAGCTATGTACGGCGGACGACCTCGCTGCCAAGGTCGCCGCGCTGCCGCGCCCGCTGGTGTTCACCAACGGCTGTTTCGATGTGCTGCATCGCGGCCATGTCACCTATCTGGCCCAAGCACGCGCGCTGGGCGCCTCGCTCATCGTCGGCGTAAACAGCGATGCTTCAGTGAAGCGTCAGGGCAAAGGGGATGACCGCCCGATCAACAATGAAGCCGACCGCATGGCGGTGTTGGCGGCGCTTGAATCAGTGAGTCTGGTAGTGCAGTTCGACGAAGACACACCGCTCAATCTCATCCTCGCCTGCAAGCCGGACAAGCTGGTCAAAGGCGGCGATTGGAAGCCGGAGAACATCGTCGGCGCACCAGAAGTGCAGGGTTGGGGCGGTAGTGTGCACAGCATTCCCTTCCTGCATGAACGCTCAACCACTGCATTGCTAAAAAAGATACGCTCACTATGACAGCCACCCCGACCGAGATCGTCCTGCACCAGAAATCCAATTCATTGGAGATCGCATTTTCAGACGGTGTTCGCTTTAACTTGCCCGCTGAGTTCCTGCGCGTACATTCGCCCTCGGCAGAAGTGCGCGGACACGGTGTGGGGCAAGAGACCCTGCAAGTCGGCAAGCGCGATGTCGTGCTCAAGGGGCTGGAGCCGGCAGGTAGTTATGCGCTGAAACTGGAATTCGATGACGGCCATGATAGCGGCCTGTTCGACTGGGATCTGTTCTATTCCTTGGGACAAAACCAAGCAGAGCTGTGGCAGGCGTATCTGGACAAGTTGCAGGCAGCGGGCGCATCGCGCGATCCAAAATAGGAGGCAGGAAAATGGCGAAGACACATTTCGGTTTTGAGACCGTCGACGAGAATGAAAAGGCGAAGAAAGTCGCCGGTGTGTTCACCTCCGTCGCCAGCAAATACGACATCATGAACGACCTCATGTCGGGCGGGCTGCACCGTGTGTGGAAGCCTTTCGCGGTCGGTCTTGCCAATGTGCATGAAGGCCAGCGCGTGCTGGACGTGGCAGGTGGTTCGGGCGATCTATCCAAGTTGTTCCTGAAGAAGGTGGGTCGCAGCGGCCAAGTCGTGCTCACCGACATCAACAACGCCATGCTGCGCGTTGGCCGCGACCGCATGATTGATAACGGCACGCCAACGCCCACCGCACAATGTGATGCCGAGCACCTGCCGTTCCCAGATAATTATTTCGACTGCGTCAGCATCGCCTTCGGCCTGCGCAACGTCACCCACAAAGAAGCCGCCCTGCGCGAGATGAAACGCGTGCTCAAACCGGGCGGGCGCGTCATCGTGCTGGAGTTCTCCAAAGTCGCCAAACCGCTGGAGAAGATGTACGACCTGTATTCCTTCAAGCTACTGCCGAAGATGGGCGAGCTTATCGCCAACGATGCAGACAGCTACCGCTACCTCGCCGAATCCATCCGCATGCATCCGGGTCAGGAAGAGTTGAAACAGATGATGGTCGATGCCGGCCTGGAGCGCGTCGAATACTTCAATATGACGGGCGGTGTGGTGGCGGTGCATCGTGGATATAAGCTGTAAACATCAATTAGCGCGGTAGGATGGGCAGCTCCCTGCGGGGACGGGAGCAACGCGATACCAATCATTTGCAATCATCCGGCGGGATACGTTTTGCTATTCCGCCCGGCAAACCCCGCCCTTGCTTCTTCACGCAACTTCGACGATTATGTGCATCACATTTGTAATGCACGAGGTGTCTTATGAAAACTGCCACGATGCCTGCTTTGCGTGTAGAGCCTGAATTGAGGCAAGCCGCTGAAGATATCTTGCGGCCGGGCGAGACGCTTTCCGCCTTCGTTGAAGATTCGTTACGTCGCAATGTGGAGTTTCGACGAACGCAGCAGGAATTCATTGCGCGCGGTTTGGCTTCGCGTGATGAGGCGAAGCGCTCCGGCGTGTACTTTTCCTCGGAAGAAGTGCTGGCAGAACTGGATGCCATCATTGATGGTGCAAAGGCGAGTAAGTGAGTCATAGGGTTCGCTACACCCAGGCTGCCAAAGAAGATCTAAAACGACTGTTCACCTTCTTGGCTGAGCAAGATATCGCAGCTGCGAAGCACGCACGCGAGACCATTGCAGCAAGCATGCAGGTGTTGGAACGATTTCCATTCACTTGTCGCAAGGCGGATAGCGACAATGCATATTTACGCGAATTGATCATTCCGTTCGGTGGCGCAGGATATGTTGCGCTGTTCGAGATAGATGACAATGAAACGGTGACGATCCTTGCCGTTCGTCATCAACGCGAAGACGATTACCATTAACCCGATTTAGCAAATAGGAAATAGTATGTCCGACTTACCAAAATGCCCCAAATGCAACTCCGAATATACCTACGAAGACGGTGACAACTACGTCTGCCCGGAGTGTGCGCACGAATGGCCCAAGGTTGCAGTCGAGGCGGTTGATGAAGTGAAGGTGTTCAAAGATGCCTTCGGAACAGTGTTGAATGACGGCGATACCATCACCGTGATCAAAGACCTGAAGGTCAAGGGTTCGTCTTCGGTAGTGAAGGTTGGCACCAAGGTGAAGAACATCCGTCTGGTGGATGGTGATCACGACATCGACTGCAAGATCGACGGTATCGGCGCGATGCAGTTGAAGACCGAGTTCGTGAAGAAGGCCTAACGAGGCACCGGTATGAGTGGCTGGGGCTGTCCGCACGAAGTAGATGGCAAGTGCCAGAAGGTGCTGAACCAGCCGTGTGAGATCGGAATGAAAGGCTGTGTGCTGGCAGGGCGATTCCGCTTCGCAGATCCCAGCAAGAACCGTACGCGCAAGAAAGTGCAGGACGAAACGCCCGAACCAACTTCAGGAAACAAGGAATGATGATGAAGTTAATGTCGGGCTTGTTTTTGCTTTGTGTTGCATTGCAGGCTCAAGCAGCTGCCTTGCCGCGTCCCGATCACATCGTCATCGTGATCGAAGAGAACAAATCCTATTCGCAGATCATCGGCAACCCAGACGCGCCCTACATCAATGCACTGGCGCAACGCGGTGCGCTGTTCACCAACTCACACGGCATCACCCATCCCAGTCAGCCCAACTATCTGGCGCTGTTTACCGGTAGCACGCGCGGCATCAGCAGCAATACCTGCCCGCTCGATCTGTCTGGCGAAAATCTCGCTAGCGCGCTGGCCGCGAAGGGGCTGAGTTTCATTAGCTATTCTGAATCCATGCCGCAGGCAGGTTATGAAGGATGTCGCTACGGTTCATATATGCGCAAGCACAACCCGGTGGCGAACTGGCAGGAGTTGGCTGCATTGAACCGGCCGTTGACGGCTTGGCCGCAGGACTTCGCTAAGTTGCCTAATGTGTCTTGGGTAGTACCGGATCAGCGCAACGATATGCACGACGGCAGCATCGTGCAGGGTGACGGCTGGTTGAAGCAGAACATCGAGGGGTATGCGCAGTGGGCGATGAAAAATAACAGCCTGCTAATCGTCACCTTCGACGAGGACAATGGATCTGAAGGTAATCGTATCGCTACGATCTTTGTCGGGCCAATGGTCAAACCGGGGCAGTATGCGCAACGCATCGACCACTACAACGTGTTACGCACCATCTTGCAGATGCATGGCCTGCCCGGCATAAACGAGAGCGCCAGCGCCGAACCGATCAGCAAGGTTTGGCGTTAGGGCGCTTCTAGAAATTCAAAGTTATAAGCAAGACAAGGCGCGAACGAAAAATTGCGACGCTGCATATGTTTGATATGTAAGGAGCGATTTTTCGTGAGCAACGCAGTATTGCGACTAAATTTGGATTTCTAGAAGTGCCCGTTAGTCCTTCTCGCCATCTCCATCTAGCCCCAACTCTTGAATCTTGCGCGTCAGCGTATTGCGACCCATGCCGAGCAGCGTGGACGCTTCGATACGCCGGCCGCCAGTGTGTTGCAGTGCTTGAGTGATCAGGGTGCGCTCGAATTCCTTGGTGAGCGTATCGAGGATGTTGGGTTCACCGCGTTGCAGCATCTGTACTGCTTGCAGCGCCAGCAAAGCATGCCAATCACCACCGGCAGAAGCAGCGGGTGATGCCTCGCGCCATTCCGCGGGCAGGTCGGCGATCTCGACTTGCTGGGTGGGCGTCATCACCGTGAGCCAGTGACACAGGTTCTCCAGTTGGCGCACGTTGCCGGGGATGTCTTGCGCAGAGAGGAAGGTCAGTGCGGATTCGCTCAGTGTCTTCTGTTCTCCACCCAACTCTTTTGCGCTCTTTTGGAGGAAGTATTTCGCCAGCAGCGGAATGTCTTCACGACGCTCGCGCAATGGCGGCAGACGCAGGCGGATCACATTCAAACGGTGGAACAAGTCTTCGCGGAACAGTCCCTGCTTCACGCGTTCATTCAGATTCTGGTGTGTGGCAGCGATGATGCGCACGTTGGCCTTGATCGGCTGGTGACCACCGACGCGGTAGTAGTTGCCGTCGGATAGCACGCGCAGCAGACGTGTCTGCAATTCGGCCGGCATGTCGCCGATCTCATCGAGGAATAATGTACCGCCTTCGGCTTGCTCAAAGCGACCATGACGAGTGGTGTTGGCACCGGTGAACGCGCCTTTCTCATGGCCGAACAGTTCCGACTCCAGCAGGTCCTTGGGGATGGCGGCGGTGTTGATCGCGACGAAAGGATTGTCGGAACGCAGGCTGTGACGGTGCAACGCATGCGCAACCAACTCTTTGCCGGTACCGGATTCACCGGTGATCAACACGGTGGCATTGGATTGTGCGAGGCGGCCGATGGCGCGGAATACTTCCTGCATCGACGGCGCATGGCCGAGGATGTCTGGCGCTTCGGTGCTCTCGACGCCGTTGCTTTGCTTGCGTTGACTCTGTGCCAGTGCCCGGCGGATCAATTCGACAGCATGGTTCACATCGAATGGCTTGGGCAGATATTCGAAAGCACCGCCTTGGAAGGAAGACACCGCACTTTCCAGATCGGAATACGCCGTCATGATGATGACCGGTAGTGCTGGATATTCGTTGCGCAAGATCTGCAACAGGTCGAGGCCGGAACTGCCCGGCATGCGAATGTCACTGATCACCATCTGCGGCAGGCTGTTCGGCAACTCAGCCAATGCTTCATCGGCGGAAGCGAAGCTCTTGTATTCGATCTCCTCGCGCGCCAGTGCTTTTTCCAGTACCCAGCGGATGGAGCGGTCGTCGTCGATGATCCAGACAGGTTTACTCATTATTGTTTTTCCATGGAAGTAAGTGGCAGCATGACCGTGAAGCAAGTGCGTCCTGGTTCGCTGTCGAATTCAATGCTGCCCTGATGCTGGTTGACGAAGTCCTGCGCCAGCGTCAGGCCAAGGCCGTGTCCATCCGCGCGTCCTGAGACGAGCGGATAGAAGATCTTATCTTGCAAATGTTGTGGAATCCCCGGGCCGTCGTCGATGATCTGTAAAGAGATAGCCAGCCGATGTCGTTTCTTCATCACCGTGACCTGACGCGAGATGCGGGTGCGCAGAATGATCGTGCCTTTGCCTTGCATCGCCTGTGCGGCATTACGCACGATGTTCAAAATCACTTGGATCAACAATGCCTTGTCACCATTCAGGTCGGGCAGGCTCAAGTCATAGTCGCGTTGGATGTGCAGACTTTCAGGCAGCTCGGCCATCACCACACTGCGTACACGCTCCAACACTTCATGGATATTCAATGCACTGAAATGGGGCGTGTGCTGCGGCGTGAGCAGGTTCTCCATCAGAGAGCGCAAACGATCTGCTTCCTGGATGACGACCTGCGTGTACTCACGTAGCGAGGGCCTATCCAGTTCCTGCTCCAGTAATTGCGCGGCACCGCGGATGCCGCCCAGAGGATTCTTGATCTCGTGCGCAAGATTGCGCAGCAGCAGGCGGTTTGCCTGCGTCTGGTCGAGCATCTGCTCTTCGCGTGCCAACTTGAGCGGGCGCTCGATGGTGTGGAATTCCAGCATCAGAGCATATTGAGGCAGCTGTAAGGTATTGACGGTGCAGCTTAGGTGTAGTTTTTGGCTGTGGCTGTGCGTTCCCAGTAGCAGGTCGTGCTCAATGTGTGAGGAACGGTTGCCCAGCGCAGTTTGGATCGCGCTGAACAATTGTTCGGTATGGGTGAAAGCGAATTGCAGCGGGTGCCCGACCAGGTTGCTATGACTCACCGCGAACAGATGTTCGGCTGCCGGATTCAGATATGCGATGCGCGACTGATCGTCGAGCAGCATCACGGCTGTTGAAAGATAGTCTAGTGTTGGGAGTGTGACGCTGGTCATGTCAATCTAAGAGCAGAAAACATGCCAGCGTCAGGTCACTTGAGATTATCGATCTCAGTCTGCAATGCCCGAACATTGTTCTCGTGAATGCGAACGTTCTCCTGTGCAGCTTGCACAGTCTCTTCGTACTTCGCCATATTGCGATAAGTCTTCCCGTCAGCGCCTGTGTAGACCTGAGGCGTATCTTCGGCCACCTTCAACTGTGTGCGGGCATCCTCGAGTGCCTGCTGCTCGGTGGCCATCTCGTCTTCCAGGATGCGGCGACGCTTATCGTCACGCCGGGTTTGTGTCGCTTGGTCCACGCGCGGGAAAGCGGATTCTTCGCTATTGCGCTTGTTTGCGATCGGCTTGGGCGGCGGCACAGAAGGCAAAGGTTCCAGCTTCAGCTTCTGAGCCCCTTTGATCGGTTCGCTGGAATACGTGACGTGACCTTCCTTGTCCACGCGCTTGTAGATCTCTGCGTGTGTGGCGGTGCTGGCAGTGAAGGCGACGCATAACAGCAGCATGCGGGTTGGCTTCATAGTGTGGCCTCGAAATTCGATGGGCGGAGTATAGGGTAAGGATTCGGGTGAGACAAACCGCCTCACCAAAAACAAACGGAGCCACAAGGGCTCCGTTGTTTGCAGCAAGTCGCAGAACGACTTAGATGCTGTAGTACATGTCGAACTCGACCGGGTGGGTCGTCATACGGATCTTGTTCACTTCGTCCATCTTCAACGCGATGAATGCGTCGATGAAGTCGCTGGAGAACACGCCACCACGGGTCAGGAACTCGCGATCCTTATCCAGGCAAGCCAATGCTTCGTCCAAACCAACTGCAACGGTCGGGATCTTTGCATCTTCTTCTGGAGGCAGGTCGTACAGGTTCTTGTCTGCAGGATCTCCAGGATGGATCTTGTTCTGGATACCATCCAGGCCAGCCATCATCAATGCAGCAAAGCACAGGTATGGATTCGCTGTCGGATCCGGGAAACGGGTCTCGATACGGCGAGCCTTGTCGCTGGCAACGTGCGGGATACGGATGGAAGCAGAACGGTTCTTAGCGGAGTAAGCCATCTTCACTGGTGCTTCGTAGTGAGGAACCAAACGCTTGTAAGAGTTGGTGCTTGGGTTGCAGATCGCGTTCAGTGCCTTGGCATGCTTGATGATGCCGCCGATGTAGTACAGAGCGGTCTCGGACAAGCCAGCGTAGCCGTTGCCAGCGAAAGTGTTCTTGCCGTCTTTCCAGATCGACTGGTGAACGTGCATACCGGAACCGTTGTCGCCAACGATAGGCTTAGGCATGAAAGTAGCAGTCTTGCCGTACTGGTGTGCCACGTTGTGCACGATGTATTTCAGGGTCTGAGTCTGGTCAGCACGCTTCACCAATGTGTCGAACTTGGTGCCGATCTCGCACTGGCCTGCAGTCGCCACTTCGTGGTGATGCACTTCAACGGGGATGCCAACTTCTTCCAGCAACAGACACATCTGTGCGCGGATGTCGTTCAAGCTGTCCACTGGAGGAACTGGGAAGTAACCGCCTTTGACCATCGGACGGTGACCAGTGTTGCCGCCTTCGAACTTCTCGCCGGTAGACCAAGCAGCTTCTTCAGAATTGATCTTCAGGAAGCAACCGGACATGTCGACTTTCCATTCAACGGAGTCGAAAATGAAGAACTCTGGCTCAGGGCCGAAATAAGCGGTGTCGCCGATACCGGTAGACTTCAAATAAGCTTCAGCGCGCTTGGCGATAGAACGCGGGTCGCGGTCATAGCCCTTGCCGTCAGTCGGCTCGATCACGTCACAAGTGATGATCATGGTCGGCTCGTCGAAGAACGGGTCAACGTAAGCGGAAGCAGGATCCAGCATCAGCAGCATGTCGGAAGCTTGAATGCCTTTCCAACCAGCGATGGAAGAACCGTCGAAGGCGTGACCGTCTTCGAACTTGCTCTCATCCACGGCACTGACCGGCACGCCAACGTGCTGCTCTTTACCGCGGGTATCTGTGAAACGAAGGTCGACGAATTTAATGCCTTGTTCTTTGATCTGCTTCAGAACGTCAGCTGCTGTTTTGGACATACTTGAATCTCCCAGGAAATTAAAAACAAAAGTCAGTAAGGCGAACCGTTTGATTGGTACGGGTCGGAAATAGCAGAAACTGTGCCATCGCCTGATATCCACTCAGGCGAGCATTGTGCCATATATAAAGCGGAATGGCGGGCATCGTGAGCGCCCAAAATCAGGGCAATTCAGATAGGGTGCGCACTATTTTGGTGCGGCCTGCTGAAACACCTCAATGTGCTTGAAATAGGCGTCGTCTTGGACAAGTGCATCGCACTTTGCCTGCAGACTCGCCACATCCATCTTGGCCGGCAGCAGCAATTCAGCTTCGATCTTGCCATTGAGGTAATGCAGCAGGATATGGACGTCTGCCGGAAATTCCAGACCAAGCCGATTCTGTAGGTGTGCCAACAATAGATGACGCTGTGGCGTATGTGCGTTGGGTTTGGAATGGACATCATCCTCAGGATCGATATGCACCATCACATCCATCACATGATGGCTATTGAGCACGGCCGCCCGCGCCGCCTCGGCGATGTAATGGCCTTCGGAGACGCTGATGTAAGGATCGACCATGATGTGCGCATCGACCAAAGCGTTATCCGCCATCTTGCGTGTACGCAGATCATGCAATCCCAGCACGCCCGGCACCGACTTGAGCGTGTTGCGGATCGCGCGCACCTCTTCCGCCTCCAGTCCGGTATCCACCAGCTCCAGCATCGCATCACGCGCAAATTGAAAGCCCATGTAAGAGATCATCACCCCCACCACCGCCGCCGCGATCAAGTCGAGGAAGGTGTAACCCAGCAGATTGCCCGAGATACCCACGATGACCACCAACGAAGAGGCTGCATCCGAACGTGCATGCCATGCGTTCGCCACCAGCATCTGCGAGCGCACGCGCTTCGCCAC
The DNA here is from genome assembly GCA_024636935.1 of Sideroxydans sp. GTDB lineage: Bacteria > Pseudomonadota > Gammaproteobacteria > Burkholderiales > Gallionellaceae > Sideroxyarcus. The sequence goes on from JAGXGC010000013.1 coordinate 129,392, forward strand.
CGCCAGCATGTAACGGAACAAACCTTCCTTCGCCGCCAAGGCAAAGATCGCCACCCACAAGGTGATGGGATGCACCGTCTGCACATGCTCGGGGTGTTGCAAGCGCGCACCGGCAGCGATCAGTAACACGATACCCAGCACGGTCAGGCTGGAGCCCAAGATCAACGAAGCAGCGGTCTCGATACGGGCGTGACCATAAGGGTGATTGGCATCCGCATGCTTGTTGCCATGACGGTTAGCAAATAGAACCAACACATCAGCTACCAGATCCGAAAAGGAATGCAGACCATCGGCCATCAATGATTGCGACTTGCCGAAGAAACCCGCCAACACCTGCACGATGCTGAGCACCAGATTGACGAAAATACTGACCCAGGTACTTTTGCGCGCAGCGGCGAAGCGCTCAGGATGAGCAGGCTCGAATGCAGCCGACTTGTCGTGACCATGTGCGTGCGTGTGATTTTTCATTGCTGTTGGGATAGTATGCAGACGAGGGCGCAGGATAACATTTCGCGCACCGAACCTTAATATCGAAGAAAGCGCATCATGGGAAAAATCACAGAAATATTGACCACGGCACAAAACCGGGCAAAGGACTTGGGCCTACCGTACGAAGGGGCTTTAACACCTGAAGAAGCAAATACCATCTGGCAAAGCGCACCCGGCGCCAAGCTGGTGGACGTGCGCACACGCGCAGAGATCGATTGGGTCGGCAAAGTGCCGGGCGCAGTCGAGATCGAATGGCTGGGCTATCCCGGCATGAAGCCGAACCCTAACTTCATGGCCTCGTTGGAACAGCAAGTGGACAAAGAATCGCTGGTGCTCTTCCTGTGCCGCACTGCTCAGCGTTCACATGCCGCTGCAGCACTCGCCACACAGAGTGGCTACGCGGATTGCTACAACATCCTCGAAGGCTTCGAAGGAGACAAGAACAGCAGCAACCAACGTAATAAGTTGAACGGCTGGCGCGCAAAAGACCTGCCTTGGGAACAAGGTTGATCGTTTAACAGCAGTCAAAGAAAAAGCCCCGCATCTGAACTGACCCCATAAAGTTGGACAGTTAAGTCAGGCGGTTAAAGGAAAGGACTGAGTTCTGTAGTTTACGGGACTCAGTCCTTTTAGTTTTTGCTTGATGCGGTCGTGATTGTAATAGTGGATGT
>JAGXGC010000014.1 GCA_024636935.1 Sideroxydans sp.
ACATCCACTATTACAATCACGACCGCATCAAGCAAAAACTAAAAGGACTGAGTCCCGTAAACTACAGAACTCAGTCCTTTCCTTTAACCGCCTGACTTAACTGTCCAACTTTATGGGGTCAGTTCAGATGCGGGGCTTTTTGTTTGTGCTGCGGGAAACCGGCTTAGATGCGCTTGGCCAGCTCGGCTGCCTTGCCGATGTAAGTCTCAGGGCTCAGTTCCTGCAGGCGTTGTTTCTCGGCTTCCGGAATATCCAAGGTCTGGATGAATGCCGCCAGACTTTCGCGATTGATGCCGCCTTTACCGCGCGTCAGTTCCTTCAACTTGTCGTAGGCGCTCTCGATGTTGTAACGGCGCATCACGGTCTGGATCGGCTCAGCCAATACTTCCCAGCTGTTATTGAGGTCTTCCGCTAGTCGGTGCGGATTGGCTTCCAGCTTGTTCAAGCCCTTCAGGCAGGATTCATAGGCGAGCAGGGTGTAACCCAAGGCAACCCCCATGTTGCGCAACACGGTGGAGTCGGTCAGGTCACGCTGCCAGCGCGAGATCGGCAGCTTCTCTGATAAGTGCTTTAGCAGCGCATTGGCAAGGCCTAGGTTGCCTTCCGAGTTCTCGAAATCGATCGGGTTGACCTTGTGCGGCATGGTGGAGGAACCCACTTCGCCAGCGACGACTTTTTGTTTGAAGAAGCCGAGCGAGATATAGCCCCAGATGTCGCGATTAAGGTCGATCAGGATGGTGTTAGCGCGCGCGAATGCGTCGTACAGCTCGGCCATGCAATCGTGAGGTTCGATCTGGATGGTGTATGGGTTGAACGTGATGCCGCGTGCCTCGACGAAACGCTTGGCGAAGTGTTCCCAATCCACATCTGGATAAGCCGATAGGTGTGCGTTGTAGTTACCTACCGCGCCGTTGATCTTACCTAGGATCTCTACCGATGCGATGCGCTGGTAGGCGCGGCGCAGGCGGTACACCACGTTCGCCATCTCTTTGCCTAGTGTGCTGGGTGTGGCGGTCTGGCCGTGGGTGCGACACAGCATGGGCAGGTCTGCATGCTGGTGGGCGAGTGCGGTCAGTTTGTCGATGACGGACTGCAGCACAGGCAACATCACCTCTTTGCGCGCGAGGTTCAGCATCAGGGCATGCGACAGGTTGTTGATGTCTTCCGAGGTGCAGGCGAAGTGGATGAATTCCAGTGCATCCTTGGTCTCGGCATCACCGCCCAGCTTTTCGCGCAACCAGTATTCGATCGCCTTCACGTCATGGTTGGTGGTGCGTTCGATGGCTTTGATCTCTTCCGCATCGGCTTCGCTGAACTGGCTTGCGAGTTGATCCAAGCGGGCGATGGTGGCAACTGTGAATGCGGGCAGTTCGTGGATGTGTTCCTCCGCGCTTAGGGCTTTCAGCCATTCGATCTCGATCAAGAGACGGAAGCGGATCAGGCCATATTCGCTGAAGTAGTTGCGCAGTGCATCGACTTTGCCGGCATAACGGCCGTCGAGCGGGGAAAGGGCGGTGAGTGCAGTGAGGGACATGAGTTTCGCTTTCAATGATGACCGCGCTATTTTAACGCGTACGGCCGGGGTTTTCCGTGGAGGTGTTGATGATGCCGCCGCCCAGACAGATACCGCCGTCGTAGATGACGACTGATTGGCCTGGGGTGACGGCCCACTGAGCTTCGTCGAACGTGAAGTGTACGCCGTGCTCGTCTGGCGGGGCGATACGGCAAGTAGCATCTTGTTGGCGGTAACGCGTCTTTGCGCCGTAAGCGCGCGTTGCGTCGGGCGCTGCACCGCTAATCCAGTGCATGTCCAGCGCGTCCAGCTCTGGATTCAGCAATAGCGGGTGGTCGTGACCCTGCACCACGATCAGGCGATTGTTCGCCATGTCTTTGCCGGCGACGAACCATGGCTCGCCGCTGCTTTCTTTGCCGCCGCCTATGCCCAAGCCTTGCCGCTGACCATAGGTATAGAACGACAGTCCCATGTGCTGCCCCATCACCTTGCCGTCAGGCGTGACCATGTCGCCCGGTTTGGTTGGCAGATAGCGGTTGAGGAATTCGCGGAATGGGCGTTCGCCGATGAAGCAGATGCCGGTGCTGTCTTTCTTCGCTGCGTTAGAAAGTCCATGCTGGTGCGCGATCTCGCGTACACGCGACTTGGGGATGTTGTTCAACGGGAACATCGCTTTGGACAATTGCTGCTGATTCAGGCGGTGCAGGAAGTAGCTCTGGTCTTTGCTGGTATCGGCGGCCTTGAGTAGCTGGAACAGGCCATCCTGTTCGCGTACGCCCGCGTAATGCCCAGTGGCAATCTTCTCGGCGCCGAGGCGCAGGGCGTGGTCGAGGAAAGCTTTGAATTTGATCTCAGAATTGCACAGGATGTCCGGATTCGGCGTGCGTCCCGCTTCATACTCGCGCAAGAAATAGCTGAACACGCGGTCTTTGTATTCCTTGGCGAAGTTCACCGCCTCGATGGGAATGCCGATGGTGTCGGCTACCGCGACCGCATCGATCAAGTCCTGGCGCGAGGAGCAGTATTCGCTGTCGTCATCGTCTTCCCAGTTCTTCATGAACAGGCCGATGACTTCATAGCCTTGCTGTTTAAGCAAGAGCGCGGTGACAGAAGAATCCACGCCGCCGGACATGCCGACGACGACGCAGCCTTTACTCATAGTGTGTGATGAGGTCGAGTGGGTAACGTTTGCCGGCGAGGTAGTCTTCCACGCAGCGCAATATCAGCGGACTGCGATGAAGATCTTGTGTGGCGCGAATCTCGTCCAGCGTCATCCACACAGCTCGCAGAATGCCCTCATCCAATTTGCGTTCCGGGTGATGTGCGAGGACCTTGCCGCCAAAGGTAAAGCGCAGATAGGTGACGTCGGAGGTGGTCGAATGCCAGCGATACACGCCGATCAGATATTCAGGTTCGAATTCGTAGGCGGATTCCTCCAGCACTTCGCGAGCCGCGCCTGCGGCCAAGGCTTCGTTTGGCTCCCAGTGGCCGGCAGGCTGATTGAAACGCAAACCCTGCGCCGTCTCTTCTTCGACCAGCAGAAACTTGCCATCCTGTTCAAGGACAGCGGCGACAGTGGCGTTGGGTTTCCAGATCATGGCGAGATTCTAACGAATAAAGGCAGGAATCATCCTGCCTTTAGCAGACTGTTGAAAAACTACTGCGGTGGTCATCTGCGGCGTTGCGCGGTGCTCGGAATCCTCATGTACTTTATGTACATTCCGGTTCCTGCGCGCCGTGCATCTGTCCATCCTCGCTACGTTTTTTTTAACAGCCCGTATATTTGGTGCCGGGGGGGGGAATCGAACCCCCACGCCCTCTCGGGCACCGGATTTTGAGTCCGGCACGTCTACCAGTTCCATCACCCCGGCAAGGGTTTGCTTGCGCGTGGCCAATACCACGCGGAAGGGCGCGAATTATCCATGAAACGTGCCGTGTCATCAACTACAATGCGCAGCCTGATTTTTCTACCCCTGTTTCAGGTATGCGTACCGACGATTTCGACTTCGATCTTCCCGAACATTTGATTGCCCAACATCCGCCCGCCAAGCGTGGCGGCAGCCGTTTGCTGCGTGTTGGCCCGGCTGGGCTGGAGGATCGTTCATTCGCCGATCTACCGCAGTTCCTGCGTGCCGGAGATTTGCTGGTGCTGAATGACACGCGCGTGCTGAAGGCGAGATTGTTCGGGCAGAAAGCCACCGGCGGCCAAGTCGAGGTGATGGTGGAGCGTGTGCTGGGTGCCCACGAAGTGCTGGCCAAGGTGCGCGCTAGTAAGACACCCAAAACGGGCAGCACTTTTCTTATTGCCGATGTCGTGACGGTCGAAGTGCTGGGACGCGAGGATGAATTCTTCCATTTGCGCTTTGCGGACGAAGCGCCGGTAGAGGAGATCTTGGAACGTTACGGCAAATTGCCGCTGCCGCCATACATCACCCATGCCGCAGGCGAAGAGGACGACGAGCGCTATCAGACCGTGTTCGCCAGAGAGCAGGGCGCGGTTGCCGCGCCGACGGCTGGCTTGCATTTCGATGAGGCGATGCTGGACAGCTTGCGCGCCAAGGGCATCAATATCGCCTACGTCACTCTGCATGTCGGCGCAGGTACCTTTCAGCCGGTGCGCGCCGAAGATGTCACGGATCACATCATGCACAGCGAACGCTACACCGTGCCGCAAGCGACAGTGGATGCCATCAGCCGAACCAAAGCGAGCGGCGGGCGCGTGGTGTCGGTCGGCACCACTAGTCTGCGCGCGCTGGAGAGCGCCGCAATGAGCGGTGAGTTGCAAGCTGGTTCAGGCGAGACGCGCATCTTCATCACGCCTGGCTATCGTTTCAAAGTGATCGATGTGCTGCTCACCAATTTCCATCTGCCGCGCTCCACTTTGTTGATGCTGGTGTGCGCGTTCGGCGGTATGGAGCGATTGCTGCACGCCTATAGTCATGCAGTAGAAAAGGAATATCGCTTCTTTAGTTACGGGGATGCGATGCTGATCGAGAGAGAACTATGAAATTCACACTACACAATACTTCCGGCGCTGCACGTCGCGGCACACTGGAACTGGCGCACGGCAAGGTAGAGACGCCAGCATTCATGCCAGTGGGCACTTACGGCACGGTAAAGGCGATGTCGCCGCAGGAGTTGAAAGACATCGATGCGCATATCGTGCTCGGCAATACCTTCCATCTGTGGCTGCGTCCTGGGTTAGAAGTGATCGCGGCGCATGGCGGTCTGCATAACTTCATGGGTTGGGAGGGGCCTATCCTTACCGATTCGGGTGGCTTTCAGGTGTTCAGCCTCGGCGAGTTGCGCAAGATCACAGGCGGTGGTGTGGAGTTCCGTTCGCCGGTGAATGGCGATAAATGCTTCTTGTCACCCGAAGAATCGATGCGAATTCAGAAGGTGCTGAATTCCGACATCGTGATGATCTTTGATGAATGCACGCCGTATCCGGCCGACGAGCAGGTGGCAGGGGTGTCGATGCGCTTGTCGTTGGACTGGGCCAAGCGTTCCAAGAAAGCCCACGAAGGCAATCCGAATGCGCTGTTCGGCATCGTGCAGGGCGGCATGCATGAGCATCTGCGCGACGAATCGCTGGCAGGCTTGAAGGAGATCGGTTTCGATGGTTTCGCAATCGGCGGTCTGTCGGTTGGTGAACCTAAAGAAGACATGTTGCGCATCTTGCGTCACACCGCACCGCAACTGCCGCAAGACAAGCCACGCTATCTGATGGGCGTGGGTACACCTGAGGATCTGGTGGAGGCGGTGGCGAACGGTGTGGACATGTTCGACTGCGTGATGCCGACGCGCAACGCCCGAAATGGTCACCTGTTTACGCGCAACGGCGATGTCCGCATCAAGAACGCCACGCACCGTTTGGACACGCGTTCGCTCGATCCGCAGTGTACTTGCTACACCTGTCAGAACTTCAGTCGCGCTTATCTGCATCACTTGCACCGTTTGGGTGAGATATTGGGCGCGCGGCTGAACACCATTCATAACCTGCATTACTACCAGGAGCTGATGCAAGGTATTCGAGCGGCCATCGAAGCAAGCCGTTACGATGAATTCATGGAGGAATTCCATGCGGCACGGGCCGCTGGCGGGGTCTTGCCCGGTAACTGAACCGTCATGTCTTCCGTGCTAGAATGCGCGCCTTCTTTTTAGTCACCCAACCAACATCTGGAGAGTATCAAATGACTTCGATCAGCGAATTTTTCATCAGCAACGCTTACGCAGAAGGCGCAGCAGCCCCGCAGGGCGGCGGTTTCATGGAATTCCTTCCGTTGGTCGCCTTGCTGGCGGTGTTCTACTTCCTCATCCTGCGTCCGCAACAGAAACGCGCCAAGGAGCATGCTGCTGTTGTCGCCGCACTGCAAAAAGGCGATGAAGTCGTGACCATCGGCGGCGTGCTGGGCAAAGTGGTAAAGGTCGGCGAAGAGAACGTTGAAGTTCAGATCGCCGAGAACGTGACGATGCAGGTGCAGAAGCCTTCCATCCAGACCGTACTGCCAAAAGGCACAATCAAGTTTCTGTAATCCCATCAAGGCAAGGTATTGCAATGAACCGTTATCCGTTGTGGAAGAACCTGTTGATCCTGGTCGTGTTGGTGACCGGATTCATTTATACCTTGCCGAATTTCTACGGTGAATCGCCGGCGGTGCAGATCATGCCGCTGCGTAGCCACCTGAAGGCCGACACACAACTGCTGGCAACCGTGGAGCAGACATTGCGCGACGCTCAGCTGGCCCCGGAAGTCCTCTCGCTTGATGCAGGCAGCATCAAGGCGCGGTTTTCCGATACGGATAGCCAGCTCAAGGCCAAGGATGTGCTTCATGCGAAACTGGGCGAAGACTATGTGGTGGCGCTGAACCTGTTATCACGCTCTCCCGTCTGGCTTACCGAAATGAATGCCTTGCCAATGTATCTGGGCTTGGACTTACGCGGTGGCGTGCACTTTTTGATGCAAGTGGATATGAAGGCTGCGCTGGATAAAGCACTGGAATCTTCTTCCGGCGACATGCGCAGCACACTGCGAGAAGCGCGCATTCCATACTCCGGAGTGACTCTTGATGGCAATGTCATTGTCGTCAAGTTCCGCGATGCGGATGCTCGCAGCAAGGGTGAAGCTGAACTCAAGTTGCGTTTCGGCGGTTTGCAGTTCGATAACAAGGATGCTGGGCGAGATTATCTGCTTCGGGCAACGTTGAAGCAGCAAGAGAAGCTGCGCCTGCAGGATTCTGCGCTGCAGCAGAACTTGGTCACTTTGCGTAATCGTGTGAACGAGCTGGGCGTGGCCGAACCTGTCATCCAGCAACAAGGTGCGGATCGTGTGGTGGTGCAGTTGCCTGGCGTGCAGGATACCGCGCGTGCCAAGGATATTCTAGGCCGCACCGCGACGCTGGAAGTGCGTCTGGTGGATGATGATCGCCAAATCGGCGCAAGTGGTGCAGCCCCGTTCGGTACCGATATTTTCAAGGAACGTGACGGCACTTCGATTGTTGTAAAGAAGAGCGTGATCTTGACCGGTGAGCGCATCAATGACGCCCAGCCCGGATTCGACAGCCGCAACAACGAACCAGCCGTACATATCAATCTGGATGCCGTCGGCGCACGCAAGTTCAAGGAAGCGACACGCGAGAATGTGGGCAAGCGCATGGCCATCATCCTGTTCGAAAAAGGTCGTGGTGAAGTCGTCACCGCACCGGTGATCCGCGAAGAGATCGGTGGCGGTCGCGTACAGATCAGTGGCCAGATGGATACCACCGAAGCACAGAACATCGCCTTGCTGTTGCGCGCCGGTGCGTTGGCTGCCCCGATGGAGATCATAGAAGAGCGTACTGTTGGCCCCAGCTTGGGGGCGGACAACATTCAGCGCGGTTTCGATTCGACCAAGATCGGTTTCATCATGGTCGCGGTGTTCATGATTGCTTACTACTTGGTTTTCGGCACCATTTCGGTGTTGGCGTTGGGAGCCAACTTGCTGCTATTGATAGCGCTGCTATCTATGCTGCAAGCGACGCTGACCCTGCCGGGAATGGCGGGCATCGCATTGACGTTGGGTATGGCGATTGATGCCAACGTGCTGATCAACGAACGCATCCGTGAGGAGTTGCGTAACGGGGTGCCGCCGCAGATGGCGATCAGCACCGGTTACGAGAATGCATTCGCGACGATCATCGACTCCAACATCACGACGCTGATCGCGGGCGTGGCACTGTTCATGTTCGGCTCCGGTCCGGTCAAAGGCTTCGCAGTGGTGTTGTGCCTTGGCATCCTGACGTCAATGTTCAGTGGTGTCATGGTGTCTCGCGCACTGGTCAATCTGATCTACGGACGCCGCGCGCGTTTGAACAAAGTCGCCATCGGTTAAGGGGAAACAGACATGGAATTCTTCCGCATCAAAAAAGATATCCCCTTCATGAGCTACGGCAAGCTCACCACAGTTATTTCGCTGGCGACGTTCCTGCTTGCTGTGTCCTTCCTTGTTATCAAGGGACTCAACTTCGGTGTGGACTTTACCGGTGGCACAGTGATTGAAGTCCACTATGCACAACCCAGCGACACCAATAAGGTGCGCGAGGAGTTGGCGAGCATCGGTTTGCCGGATGCACTGGTGCAGCATTTCGGCACCACGCATGATGTGTTGATCCAAGTGCCGCTTAAACACAACAAGATGGGAGCGAATCTTTCCGAGCAAGTGTTGACAGCTTTGCGTGCGAGCGGTGAAGTTGAACTGCGCCGCGTTGAATTCGTCGGTCCACAGGTTGGAAAAGATCTGGTTGAGGATGGCGCGATGGCTTTGTTGTTGGTCTCGCTGGGGATCGTCGGTTACTTGTGGATCCGTTTCGAATGGAAGTTCGGATTGGCTGCCATCATCGCCAACCTGCATGACGTGGTCATCATCCTTGGCTGCTTTGCTTTCTTTCAGTGGGAGTTTTCACTCTCCGTGTTGGCAGCGGTACTGGCGGTGTTGGGCTACTCGGTGAACGAGTCGGTGGTGGTGTTCGATCGTATCCGCGAAAACTTTCGCAAGATGCGCAAGACCGGCGTGGCAGAAATCATCGACAATGCCATCACGCGCACCATGTCGCGCACCATCATCACGCATGGCTCGACGCAGTTGATGGTATTAGCCATGTTGCTGCTGGGCGGCGAGACGCTGCACTTCTTTGCGCTCGCTCTGACCATCGGCATCATGTTCAGCATCTATTCTTCGGTGTTGGTCGCCAGTCCTTTGCTGATGATGTTTGGTGTTTCTCGCGAAGATTTCATCAAGCCTGAGAAGACAGAAGCCGAAGAAGTGCTGCCGTAAATTATGGAACTCCTGACCTCGTTCATCGATATCGTCCTGCACCTAGATACTCACCTGTTGGCGCTGGTGCAGGATTATGGTGTCTGGGTCTATGCCATCTTATTTCTAATCATCTTTGCCGAGACTGGTCTGGTCATCGCTCCTTTCCTGCCCGGAGATTCGCTACTGTTCGTCATAGGTGCGTTGTGCGGTATGGGTTCGCTGCAACTGGACGTGGCGATGCCACTGCTGATTCTTGCGGCTTTTATGGGTGATAACACCAACTACTGGATCGGGCGTTTGTTGGGGTTGCGCCTATTGAATAAAGCCAGTCCGCGCTTCATCAAGCCAGAACATTTGGAAAAGACCCACGCCTTTTACGAAAAGCATGGCGGCAAGACGGTGATCTTCGCGCGTTTCTTGCCCATTCTCCGCACTTTTGCGCCTTTTGTGGCCGGTGTTGGCACCATGAATTACCGTCAATATGTGATGTTCAGCATCATCGGCGGTGTGTGCTGGATCGGCAGTCTGACACTGGCGGGTTACTTCTTCGGCAACATCCCGATCATCAAGAACAATCTCACCTTGATGATTCTGGTCATCGTGTTTATCTCATTCGTTCCAGCGATGTTCGAATTCGTCCGTCACCGCAGGCAGCGCGCGCAGGCCGACTAAGTGCTTGGGCCGCCAGTTCTGGCGAGCCCATCCCCATACCGTTTCAAGATTCTCACCTATCAGTTCCTGTGGCGGTTGTTGCTGCAGGAAACTTAGGGCATGCCATAGCTCACTAACAGGCTGCGCGATATTCACGACTTGAGCGAGTGTCTGCTTGCTCAGTTTTTCGCCTGCCTCATTCACGGCGATGGGGAGATGCATGTAGTGAGGAATGTTTAGGTCGAGCAGATTCTGCAGATGGATCTGGCGCGGTGTGGAGTTGAGCAAGTCTGCGCCGCGCACGATGTGCGTGATTTCCTGAAATGCATCATCCACAACAACGGCTAGCTGATATGCGAATAGCTCATCCGCTCGCTTCACTACAAAGTCGCCGATCTCGCTTTCCAGATGTTGAGTGATGCTGCCTTGCAGTGCATCGTCGAATGTCAGCGCAGAGTCATCCGTCCGGACGCGCCATGCCCGGCCTTCGCGTCCCGTGGATATGCCCTCACGGCAGGTGCCTGGATAGACAGGGCCTTCTATGCCATGGGTGGCTGAATCGGCGATCTCTTTGCGCGTGCAGCAGCACGGATAGACGTAGCCATAGCGTTTCAGCTGTGCCAGCGCTTCATCGTAGGCTGTCGTGCGCTGGCTTTGGTAGATGACGGGCTCATCGGAATGCAGCCCAAAGGAATCCAGTGTGCGCAGGATGTCATCCGCAGCACCCGGCACGCAGCGAGGCGAGTCCAAATCCTCCATGCGTACCAGCCAGATGCCGTGATGATGCCTTGCGTCGAGAAAACTGCCGACCGCGGCGACGAGTGAGCCGAAGTGTAGCGGTCCGGTGGGGGAGGGGGCGAAGCGCCCCCGGTATCGCGTTTTATGCGGGGACAGCTTCTTCTTCCTCGAACTCCAGTTCTACCTTGCCGTCCTTTACGTCGACCGTGACCTTGCCGCCGTTCGCCAAGCGTCCGAACAACAGTTCGTCAGCCAGAGCGGAGCGGATGGTGTCCTGAATCAGACGCGCCATCGGGCGCGCGCCCATCAGTGGGTCGAAGCCGTTGTCGGCTAGGTAGTCTTTGAGTGCATCGGTGAAGATTGCATCCACTTTCTTCTCGTGCAACTGTTCGTCGAGTTGCATGAGGAACTTGTCCACCACGCGCAGGATGATGCTCTTATCCAGTGCGGCGAAGGAGACGATGGCATCTAGGCGGTTGCGGAACTCGGGAGTGAACAAGCGCTTGATGTCGCCCATCTCGTCACCGGCGGATGCACTCTTGGTGAAGCCGATCTGCACCTTGTTCAATGCTTCCGCGCCCGCGTTGGTAGTCATGATGATGACCACGTTGCGGAAGTCGGACTTGCGCCCGTTGTTGTCGGTCAGCGTGCCGTGATCCATCACCTGCAACAGAATGTTGAAGATATCCGGGTGTGCTTTCTCGATCTCGTCCAGCAGCAATACGCTGTGCGGTTGCTTGCTGATGGCTTCAGTGAGCAAGCCGCCCTGTTCGAAACCCACGTAACCCGGTGGTGCGCCGATCAGACGCGACACGGCATGACGCTCCATGTATTCAGACATGTCGAAGCGATGGATAGGCATGCCCATGCTGTATGCGAGTTGACGCGCTACTTCGGTTTTGCCGACGCCGGTAGGGCCGGAGAACAGGAAGCTGCCGATGGGTTTCTGCGGATTGCCTAGGCCGCTACGCGACATTTTGATGGCGCGTGCCAGTGCATCGATGGCTTTATCTTGACCGAACACAGTTGCTTTCAGGTCGCGATCCAGATTTTTAAGCGCGTTGCGGTCATCGTGCGATACGGTGCGGGTCGGGATACGTGCAATCTTGGCGATGATCTCTTCGATCTCGTGTTTGCCGACGGTCTTTTTCTGTTTGGATTTTGGCAGGATGCGCTGTGCGGCACCGGCTTCGTCCAGCACGTCGATGGCCTTGTCCGGCAGATGGCGGTCGTTGATGAAGCGCGAAGATAGCTCGGCAGCGCTGGTGATGGCAGCGGCGCTGTACTTGATGCTGTGATGCTCTTCAAAGCGTGTCTTCAGTCCTTTCAGGATCTCGATGGTCTGCTCGACAGAAGGCTCTGGGACATCGACCTTCTGGAAGCGACGAGACAGCGCTGAGTCTTTATCGAAGATGCCGCGATATTCCTGATAGGTGGTCGCGCCGATGCATTTCAAAGCGCCGCTGGAGAGCGCAGGCTTGAGTAGATTGGATGCATCCATAGTGCCGCCTGAGGCCGCGCCCGCACCGATCAGAGTGTGGATCTCATCGATGAAAAGTACTGCGTTCGGCGCTTCTTTCAATTCTTTCAGCACGGCTTTCAGACGCTGCTCGAAATCGCCGCGATATTTGGTGCCTGCTAGCAATGAGCCCATGTCCAATGAATAGACTTGTGCGTCCTTGAGGATGTCCGGCACTTCGCCTTCCACGATGCGACGTGCCAAACCTTCTGCTATCGCGGTCTTGCCGACACCGGCTTCACCGACCAGTAGCGGATTGTTCTTGCGGCGGCGGCACAAGGTCTGAATCACACGCTCCAACTCCAGTGCGCGACCGATCAATGGGTCGATCTTGCCATCCAATGCATAGGCGTTGAGGTCTTGTGTGTAGTTCGCCAGCGCGCTGTCACCTTGTTGCGGAGACTCATTTTCAGGATCGCCTTCAGCTCTGTGTGTTGATGGCTGTGCCTCGGCAGTCTTGTTGATGCCGTGAGCGATGTAGTTCACCACGTCCAAGCGGGTGATGGCGCGCTGGTTGAGGAAATATACAGCGTGCGATTCTTTCTCTCCGAATAGTGCGACAAGGATGTTGGCGCCGGTCACTTCTTTTTTGTTGGTGGACTGCACGTGCAGAATCGCGCGTTGGATCACACGCTGGAATCCGACTGTGGGTTGCGTATCCACTTCGCCCGTACCCGAGACGACAGGGGTATGGGACTCGATATGTTGTGTAAGGACGCTGCGTAATTCTTCGATGTCCGCACCGCAGGCGCGCAACACATGTGCAGCAGAAGGGTTGTCCAGCATCGCTAGCAGCAGATGCTCAACCGTGATGAATTCGTGACGCTTCTGACGGGCCTCAACAAAGGCGAGGTGCAGACTAACTTCCAACTCTTGGGCGATCATTTAATTTTCCTCCATACGGCATTTCAGGGGATGCCCACGCTGTATTGCATATCCTGCTACTTGTTGAACCTTGGTTTCAGCGACGTCCCTCGAATACAGGCCGCATACCGCAGAACCCTCATTGTGCACTTTGAGCATGATTTGTGTTGCCTGTTCCATGCTCATCGAAAAAAATGTTTGCAGTACTTCAATGACGAACTCCATGGTGGTGAAGTCATCGTTCAGCAAAATCACCTTGTACATCTTCGGTGGTTTGGTTTTGCTGCGTTCCAGTAATTGGACGTTCTCTTGCTTGGTTGCCATCGAAATCATTGTCGCATTGCGTTTGTATGCATATTTGACGATTAGCGGGGGTTTTTCAAGTCTGTTGCGCAAATAAATAAATTTAGAGCTTGACGTTACTCTAAAAGCTGGGTTAAAAAGCGCGTAGGTGTTTGAATCAAAGTGTCTGCAGTACTGGTTTTGCCATGTGCGGTCTTGGATTTAAACAGTTGGCGGGAATCCACCCGCGTTTTTTTGTAAGGAAGCAAAGCATGGCAAACGGTACTGTTAAATGGTTCAACGACGCAAAGGGTTTCGGTTTCATTACTCCCGATGATGGCAGCGAAGACCTGTTCGCGCACTTCTCCGCGATCAATATGAGTGGCTTCAAGTCTCTCAAAGAAGGTCAGAAAGTGTCTTTCGAAGTCGTGCAAGGCCCGAAAGGTAAGCAAGCCTCCAACATCCAAGCCGCCTAATTCGCGGTTTTTTTGTTGCCGTAAAAAAGCCCGACGTGCAAACGTCGGGCTTTTTGTTTGTGGTGCATCTGGAGCTTAGATAGCTTTCAACGCCGCATTGAACGTTGCGCTAGGACGCATCGCGTTCGAGGTCTTATCGAAATCTGCAAAGTAGTAACCGCCCATGTCGACCGGCTTACCTTGCGCATCCAGCAGCTCTTTGGCGATCTTCGCTTCATTGTCGGTCAGTGCCTTGGCAAGTGATGCAAAGCGCGTTTGGATATCCTTGTCCTTGCTCTGAGCGGCCAGTGCCTGAGCCCAGTACAGCGCGAGGTAGAAGTGGCTGCCGCGATTGTCGATCTCGCCCACTTTGCGAGCGGGTGATCTGTTGTTGTCGAGGACTTTGCCGGTTGCTTGATCCAGCGTATCTGCCAGCACTTGTGCTTTGTCATTCTTGAACGTTTGCGCCAGATGTTCCAGCGATACGCCCAGAGCAAGGAATTCGCCCAAGGAATCCCAGCGCAAGCAATTCTCCTGCTGGAACTGTTGCACGTGTTTGGGCGCGGAGCCGCCCGCACCGGTTTCAAACAATCCACCACCGTTCATCAACGGCACGATGGAAAGCATCTTGGCGCTGGTGTTGAGTTCCAGGATAGGGAACAGGTCGGTGAGGTAGTCGCGTAACACGTTGCCGGTGACGGAGATGGTGTCCAGCCCCTTGCGTGCACGGGCCAGCGTGGCGCGGCAAGCATCGGCCGGTTCCATGATGCTGATATCCAGTCCGTTGGTGTCGTGGTCCTTGAGGTACTGCTGCACCTTGGCGATGATCTGCGCATCGTGGCCACGATTCTTGTCCAGCCAGAAGATGGCGGGGGTCTTGCTCAAACGTGCACGTGTGACGGCGAGTTTCACCCAATCCTGGATGGGGGCGTCCTTAGTCTGGCATGCGCGGAAGATGTCACCCTGTTCGACTTGTAGTTCCAGCAATACTTTGCCAGATGCATCGACGATGCGCACCACGCCGTCGCCGGACATCTCGAAGGTCTTGTCGTGCGAACCGTATTCTTCGGCCTTCTGTGCCATCAAGCCGACGTTGGGAACCGAACCCATGGTAGACGGATCGAGCGCACCATTCTTTTTGCAATCTTCGACGGTAGCGACATAGATGCTCGCATAGCAGCGGTCGGGGATCATCGCCAGTGTGTCGTAGGCTTTGCCGTCTGCGCCCCACATCTTGCCGCCGTCGCGGATCATCGGCGGCATGGAAGCGTCGATGATGATGTCGCTCGGCACGTGCAGGTTGGTGATGCCTTTGTCGGAATTCACCATCGCCAACGCGGGGCCGTTGCGGAAGCAATCGGCGATGTCCGCGAAGAGTTTTGTGCTCTTTGCTTTCGGCAATGCCAATACTTTGGCTTCCATGTCACCGAAACCGTTGTTGACGTTGATGCCTATCTCTTTGAGTTGCGCAGCGTGCTTGTCAAACACGTTTTGGAAGAACACCGAAACAGCGTGGCCGAACATGATGGGGTCGGACACTTTCATCATGGTGGCTTTGAGGTGCAGCGACAGCAGCACATCTTCTTTCTTGGCCGCGATGATGTTCTCAGCGTAGAACTTGCGCAGTGCTTTGCGGCTCATCACAGCTGCGTCGATGACTTCACCGGCTTTGAGTGCGAGCTTGTCTTTGAGTACGGTGACTTTTCCGTCTTTGCCCTCGAATTCGATGCGAGTGCTGGTGGCTTCCGGTACGGTCACGGATCTTTCACTGCCGTAGAAATCGCCGCTCGTCATGTGTGCCACGCGAGTCTTGGATGTGTTTTCCCACTTGCCCATGCGGTGCGGATGCTTACGTGCGTACTGTTTGACCGAGGCGGCGGCGCGGCGGTCGGAATTACCTTCGCGCAGTACCGGATTCACCGCGCTGCCGAGTACCTTGCCGTAACGTGCTTTGATCTCTTTTTCGGCATCGTTCTTCGGCTCGTCCGGAAATTCCGGGACCTTGTAGCCTTTGGATTGCAATTCTTTGATCGCCGCCTTCAGTTGCGGGATCGATGCGCTAATATTCGGCAACTTGATGATGTTGGCGTCCGGCTGCAGTGTCAGCTCGCCCAACTCGGTCAGTTGATCCGAAACCTTTTGGGCCGCGGTCAGATTGTCGGGAAAGTTCGCGAGGATGCGCCCGGCCAGTGAGATGTCACGCGTTTCCACCACAACGCCAGCCGCCTTAGTGAAGGCCTGTATGATGGGAAGCAATGAGTAGGTCGCCAGTCGCGGCGCTTCATCGGTCAGGGTGTAGATGATCTTTGCGGTTGTCATGTTGGTGTCCGGAGTATTGGAAAGATTGAGATGAGTCGTATCCTGTTGTTCAACAAACCCTACGGCGTGATATGCCAATTCAGCAAGGACGGACTGCATCCGACGCTGGCTGATTATATCGCCGTTCCCGACGTTTATCCTGCCGGCAGATTGGATACGGATAGCGAGGGATTGTTGTTACTTACCGACGATGGCAAGTTGCAGCATCGCATCACCGACCCCAAACACAAATTACCCAAGACCTATTGGGTGCAAGTGGAGGGTATACCTGACGAGGCCGCCATGCAGAAGTTAAGGCAGGGAGTGCAGCTCAAAGACGGCCCGACCTTGCCTGCCGAGGCGCAGCTGATGGACGAGCCTTCTGGACTATGGCTGCGTGACCCGCCGGTGAGGTTCCGCAAAGCCATACCGACAAGCTGGGTATCGCTCACTATACGAGAAGGCCGCAATCGCCAGGTGCGGCGCATGACAGCGGCGGTTGGCTACCCCACATTGCGCCTTATTCGCTACCAGATCGGCGACTTGACGTTGAATGGCCTGCCATCCGGTGAATGGCGCGAGCAGCAGGCGCCTAATGTATAATGCGCGCCTTTCAAATTGCAGGAGTTAAGCATGCCTATCTACGACTATCGTTGCAGTAGCTGCGGAGTGCAGAAGGACGTGATGCAGAAGATCAGCGACCCGCTGCTGACCACTTGCCCAGAGTGCGGCCAAGAGACGTTTTCCAAGCAGCTGACTGCCGCAGGCTTTCAGCTTAAAGGAAACGGCTATTACGCGACCGACTTTAAGAACAAGCAACCGGCGGCATGCGAACCGGCCGCGTGTGCATCCTGTCCGTCGGCGGGTACACATTCGTGAAGAAATACCTGCTGACAGGTCTGCTGGTGTTGGTGCCGCTGGTGATCACCCTGTGGGTGCTCAGCTTCATCATCGGCATCCTTGATCAGTCGCTGTTGTTGCTACCCACGGCTTGGCATCCGGACAATCTGCTCGGCATTCACATTCCCGGACTGGGTGTGATTCTGACGGCGGGCACTGTGTTGCTGACCGGCTTGCTGGTGCGCAACGTGTTTGGCCAGCAACTGTTGGACTGGTGGGAGGGATTGCTGCGCCGCATCCCGTTTGTGAATGCTATCTACAACAGCGTCAAGCAAGTCAGCGATAGCTTACTTTCAGGCAGTGGCAATTCTTTCCGCAAAGTGCTGCTGGTGCATTACCCGCATGCAGAAGCATGGTCGTTGGCATTTTTGACCAGTATGCCGGGCGAGGTGGGACGTAAGTTACACGGCGAAGAATACGTAGGCGTATTCGTGCCGACCACCCCCAGCCCAGTCAACGGTTTCTATTTCTTCGTGAAGAAATCGGAGACTATCGAACTCGACATCAGCGTGGATGCCGCATTTAAAGCTATCGTTTCCATGGGGGTGGTCACCACACCAGAGAACGCAGCCCAACTCGCCGCTTTCAAATAAGCCTTTTTAGTATCTTTTCTATTTGTATCCCTAATCATGCGAACTCATTACTCCGGACAACTTAACGTTAATCACCTCGGTCAGACCGTCACCCTGTGCGGCTGGGCCCATCGTCGCCGCGATCACGGCGGTGTCATCTTCGTCGACCTGCGTGATAGAGAAGGCATCGCACAAGTAGTGTGCGATCCAGATCGTGCCGATATGTTCGCCATCGCCGAATCCGTGCGTAACGAATTCGTGCTCAAGATCACCGGCCGCGTACGCCGCCGTCCGGAAGGCACCGAGAACAAGAATATGCCCAGCGGCGAGATCGAACTGCTGTGCCACGAGATCGAAGTGTTGAATGCATCGGTCACGCCTCCGTTCCAGTTGGATGACGAGAACCTGTCCGAGAACGTGCGCCTGACGCACCGTGTGATCGATCTGCGCCGCCCGCAGATGCAGAAGAACATGATGTTGCGTTACAAGACCGCTCGCGCGTTCCGCCGCTTTTTGGACGACAACGGCTTCATCGACATCGAAACGCCTATGCTGACCAAGTCCACACCGGAAGGTGCGCGTGACTATCTGGTACCGTCGCGTGTGCATGCGGGCGATTTCTTCGCTCTGCCGCAGTCACCGCAGTTGTTCAAGCAGCTGTTGATGGTGGCCGGCTTCGATCGTTACTACCAACTCACCAAGTGCTTCCGCGACGAAGACTTGCGCGCTGACCGTCAGCCTGAATTCACACAGGTCGATATCGAGACATCTTTCATGAGTGAAGAGCAGATCATGAACATGACCGAAGAGATGATCCGTGTCGTGTTCAAAGAAGTGCTCAATGTTACGCTGCCTAATCCGTTCCCTCGCATCGCCTATGCTGAAGCGATGGCACGTTTTGGTTCCGACAAGCCGGACATGCGCGTGACACTGGAGATCACCGAAGTCACCGATGCAGTGAAGGACGTGGCATTCAAAGTGTTCAGCGGCGTAGCGAATTCCGGTGGTCGAGTGGGCGCCTTGCGTGTGCCGAACGGCGGCGCATTCACACGCGGCGAGATCGACGAATACACCAAGTTCGTCGGTATCTACGGTGCGAAGGGCTTGGCTTACATCAAGGTCAACGACGTCACCAAATTGAACGAAGAAGGTCTGCAATCGCCTATCGTGAAGAACATCCACGAAGCCGCATTGAAGACCATCATGGAGCGCACCGGCGCACAGAACGGCGACATCATCTTCTTCGGAGCGGATAAGACCAAGGTCGTCAACGATGCGCTGGGCGCATTGCGCGGCAAGATCGGTCATGAGAAGGGCTTCACCAACGGCAAGGCGTGGGAGCCGATCTGGGTGGTGGATTTCCCAATGTTCGAATACGACGAAGAAGGCAAACGTTGGAACGCTTGTCACCATCCGTTCACTTCACCTAAAGATGAGCATCTGCAATTCCTCGAAACCGACCCGGGCAAGTGCCTGGCCAAAGCCTACGACCTGGCATTGAACGGTTGGGAGATCGGCGGCGGCTCAGTGCGTATCCACAAGGAAGAAGTGCAGAGCCAAGTGTTCCGCGCACTCAACATCGGCGCGGAAGAAGCACAGCTCAAGTTCGGCTTCTTGCTCGACGCGCTGCAATACGGCGCGCCGCCGCACGGCGGTCTGGCCTTCGGTCTGGATCGTATCGTCACCATGATGACCGGTGCCGAATCCATCCGTGACGTGATCGCTTTCCCCAAGACGCAGCGTGCGCAATGTCTGTTGACGCAGGCACCGTCCGCTGTGGACGAGAAGCAGTTGCGCGAATTGCACATTCGTCTGCGTCAGCAAGTGCAGACCACTGTGGAAGTCAGCAAGGAATAGACGATGCGCCGTACCGTACAGTGGCTGTTACTGTCCGGTTTGCTGCTGTGCCTGCCGTTCGCGCAGGCACGCGATCAGCAAGTCCATCCGCTCGCTGTCGTCTCCGTCGGGCAACTGCCGCCGGAGGCGCGCGACACCCTGCAGCTCATCCAGCGCGGCGGCCCGTTCCCTTACTCGCGTGACGGTATTGTGTTCAAGAATCGTGAACGCATCCTGCCCGCACAAGCACGCAACTACTATCGCGAATACACTGTAAAGACACCGGGCGTCAGCCATCGCGGTGCGCGCCGCATCGTGTGCGGTATCGTGCCGGAGTGCTACTACACTGCCGACCACTACCGCAGTTTCAAACGTATCAAGGAGTGAGCATGAGCGACTTGTATGAACGTTTGCAGGATATGGACGAAGCTGGTGCATACCGTTTGAGTTGTCCGGTCGAAGTGTTGCGCGGCAATGCGGCATTGGCCGAATTGCGCAGCTTCGAGATCGACCTGTCCAGTGTGCACAGCAAGGGCGAGTTCCTCGCAAGCATCGCGCATGCCATCCAAGCACCGGACTGGTTCGGTCACAACTTCGACGCGTTGGCGGATGCCTTGTGCGATCTATCCTGGCTTGATGAGTTCGATCAGGGCTATGTGCTGCTGTTTCTGAATGGTGGTGACACACTGGGGCTGACCGCAGCGGATCACGCCATTGTCATGGAAATCTTCAACGACACGGCAAGCTGCTGGAAGCATGCGGGCAAACCGTTCTGGATATTTCTCGCGTGATGCAAGCTGCCAAGCAACCCCTCTCTGTTCTTGTCGTCATCTACACCACCGCACTCGAAGTCCTGCTGCTGGAACGCGCCGACCATCCCGGCTATTGGCAATCCGTCACCGGCAGTCGCGACGGCGAAGAATCACTACTGGAGACCGCCCTGCGTGAAGTGGGTGAAGAGACCGGTATAGATGCCAGTCAGTTTCATTTGAGCGACTGGCAACACCAGAACGAATACGAGATCTAC
Organism: Sideroxydans sp.; assembly: GCA_024636935.1. GTDB lineage: Bacteria > Pseudomonadota > Gammaproteobacteria > Burkholderiales > Gallionellaceae > Sideroxyarcus. The sequence continues at coordinate 19,950 of JAGXGC010000014.1, forward strand.
CCGCACTGGCGTCATCGCTATGCACCCGGCGTCACACGCAACACCGAACACGTGTTCGGCTTGCAACTACCCAATCCCATCCCCGTCGCCCTTTCGCCACGCGAACACTTGAACTTGCAGTGGTTGCCCTGGCAAGAGGCGGCGGATAAAGTCTTCTCGCCGAGTAATCGTGCGGCGATATTGCAATTACCGGAACACATTCAACATGGCTGATAACACCATCTCCATCGCTTACGATCATCCCGACACGGCGCAAACAAGTTGCAGCACTGCCCATGCCTGGGCAAAAAAACCGCGCGAGCCGAACCCTGAAGAAAAGTCCGAACTCATCACGCGCATCAAGCGATTATTGAAAGAGCAGGATGCCGTATTAGTGTCGCACTACTACGTGCATCCAGACCTGCAAGACCTCGCCGAAGCGACTGGCGGCATCGTGTCTGACTCGCTCGACATGGCCAACTTCGGGCACCAACATCCGGCCAAGACCATCGTCGTGGCGGGCGTGCGTTTCATGGGCGAGACGGCGAAGATATTGAATCCGGAAAAGCGCGTGCTGATGCCAGACCTCGAAGCGGAATGTTCGCTCGACCTCGGTTGTCCCGCAGAAGAATTCACTGCCTTCTGTGATGCACATCCTGATCGCACCGTGGTGGTGTACGCCAACACCAGCGCAGCAGTGAAGGCACGCGCCGACTGGATGGTGACCAGCTCCATCGCATTGCCGGTGGTGAAACATCTGCATGAGCAGGGCAAGAAGATACTTTGGGCGCCGGATCGTCACCTCGGCGGTTATGTGCAGGATCAGACCGGCGCAGACATGTTGCTATGGCAAGCATCGTGCATCGTGCATGACGAATACAAATCCAAAGAACTTCAAGAGCTGAAAGTGCAACATCCTGGTGCCTTGGTATTGGTACATCCAGAATCGCCGCGCGCCGTGGTGCAACAGGCCGATGTGGTCGGATCCACCACACAACTCATCAAAGCCGCTCAAAACTCACCAGCAAAAGAATTCATCGTCGCCACCGACAACGGCATCTTGCACAAGATGCGCACGCTATGTCCCGAGAAGACCTTCCTCGAAGCGCCCACCGCGGGAAAAGGCGCGAACTGCACAAGTTGCAGCCACTGTCCATGGATGGCGATGAACGGACTATTCAATCTGGCCGAAGTGCTGGAGAAGGGGTATAACGAGATTCATGTCGATCCCGCCATCATCCCGCGCGCTGTGCAACCTATCAAACGTATGCTGGATTTTGCGAAGCAGATCAATCTGCCGACGAAGGGGATTGGTAACGCTTGATGGTGTGCTTCTGCTATCGGCCATGAACGGTCATTAGATGTCGTCGTTCAATTTATTGAGTAGAACGTTGCCCACAAGTAAGACTATTTGCCAACGACCACGTTAGAGATCATGAACAAACACTGCTGCGATCAGATGCAAAGTCAGATTGACCATAAATGCAGTGAGCAATCGACCCCCGACAATTGCCCAGATCGTCTAGTTAATTACTCGCCCATGTTTAATGAGTACGGCCTGATTGTTCACGATGGAGGATCAATCCAGGAGGTCAACGAGATAGGAAATGTCGAGATGAACGGGAATATCAAACGAAGTGAGTATGTTGCGGTGACATTGCTGGGTTGTATTTTGTTGCCAGCACTTGCGCAAGCGGAAAGGAGAGCGACATGAACACTCCGTCACCGCTGCAACGAATCGCTAGACTGGGATTGATCCTGATGATGTGGGGGAGCATGAGTGCATGTTCCAACGACCAACATTGGAAGGAAGAGGTTCAGTTGAGTGATGGGAGAATTATTGTTGTAGAGCGTGACTTGATAACAGAGAGTGGGGGAGATGAGTGGGCGTTGAATCGCTCTGGCTCCAAACCGAAGGAATATCGGATTCGGTTCGAGTATCCCAACGGTTCGGGTAAGACAGTCGAATGGCGTTCAACAAAAATAGATGTTCAAACATGGCCTGAGATGCCTTTGGTGCTGGACGTGGAGTCTGATTCGCCTGTTGTTTTTTCTAGTGGATATGTTCGAGGTTGCCAAATGTATTTCAAATACATCTGGAGAAATGGTGCGTGGATAGAAAATAACCTTCCTCCGAAATTTGAAAAGCGTGCGACGAATTTACTGGTTTTCGACGGACTGAACGGGCGATCACTTTTTGATTTGGAGGCAAAGCGCAAAAACAACTCTGACGTAACGCTAAAAATATTTTCGCAAGTCGGCCCCAAGCATCCCTATTGCAGATAACCCTTTGACGAAATCCACGAGCTAACTACCCAGGAGAATAATAGAAGAATAATAGGGGACAGACCACGGTTTTCCAATGACGGCTTTGGGTTAATAGCAGCCTCCCAATCTGCTGCATAAACCCAACCCGAGTACTCCCCCTCACCATGACTGGCCGATTCGGTAGAATGTAGTCATGCCCCATCTTAAGATTGCCACCTACAATATCCATAAAGGTTTTTCGCTGTTCAATCGGCGGCTGGTCTTGCACGACCTGCGCGAGCAGTTGCGTGCGTTGAATGCGGACATCGTGTTCTTGCAGGAGGTGCAGGGCGAGCATGCGCATCATGCGCTGCACCACGTTACTTACCCCGTCGAGCCGCAGCACGAATACCTTGCAGATGAGTTCTGGGCGCATCAGGCTTATGGCATGAATGCAGTGTATGAACATGGCCATCATGGCAATGCGATCCTGAGCCGTTTTCCTATCGTGCAGTCAAGCAATCGTGATGTGTCTGCGCATCGTTTCGAGCAGCGCGGTTTACTGCATTGCGAGATCGATGTGAAAGGGCAGTCGGTGCATTGCTTCTGTACCCACTTCGGATTGTTCGCGCGTGGACGCCGGCAGCAGATGAAGACTTTGATCGAGCATGCACAGGCGGAAGTGCCTGAGGACTCAGCATTGCTCATTGCAGGCGATTTTAACGATTGGCGCAATGAGTTGACGCGGGGACTGACGGATAGTTTGGATGTGCAGGATGTCTTTAATCTGAGTTATGGGAAGCCTGCTCGCAGTTTTCCATCGGCCTTTCCGGTATTCAAATTGGATCGCATCTACGCGCGCGGGTTCGATGTGGTGAGTTGTGATATCCACGGTGGTCGGCGAAAGTCAGACCATGCGGCACTTTCTGCCAACCTGAAACGAAGATGAGTAGCAGTTTCCAGGTCGGATCAAATCAGCTCACGCTGTTGCAGAACGGTACGGATTTCTTTCCGCGCCTGTGTGCCGACATCGATGCGGCGCAGCACTCGGTGCATCTTGAGACTTATATCTTCGCGGCTGACGAGACCGGCAGGATGGTGTCACAGGCCTTGCAGCACGCGGCGCAACGTCAGGTGGCGGTGCGACTGTTGGTCGACGGCTTTGGCTCTGCCGAGCTGCCGGAATCCTGGGTGGAGGAGATGCGCAACGCAGGGGTGGAAGTGTTGTGGTTTCGGCGCGAGCGCGGTTTTTTTCGCATGCGGCGTTACCGTTTGCGTCGTATGCATCGCAAGCTGGCTGTGATCGATGGTGAGATCGCTTACGTCGGTGGTATCAATATCATCAACGACATTCCGTATGCGGAGGATTTTGATGCGCCGCGTCTGGATTATGCGGTGCGTGTGCAAGGACCACTGACGCATGATGTGCAGGAGGCCATGCGTCATTTGTGGTCCAGCGTGCGCTGGGCAAGTTTGCGAAAGCGCATCAGGCGCTTGCGTGTTCAGATCGGACGCGGGGCGACGCGGTCTGACGGGAAAGAGGCGAGGTTGCTGTTGCGCGACAACCTGCGTCACCGGCATGAGATAGAAGCTGCTTATCTGCGCGCCATCCATAATGCTCGTCACGAGATCGTGTTGGCACATGCCTACTTTTTGCCCGGTCGCGCCATGCGCCATGCCTTGAAGCGGGCGGCCAAGCGCGGGGTGCGGGTGGTGCTGTTGCTGCAGGGGCGGATTGAATACCGTTTTCAACATTATGCGACACAGGCTTTGTACGGGCAGATGCTGAAAGCCGGGTTCGAGATCCATGAATACAGCGACAGTTTTCTGCATGCCAAAGCCTGTGTGGTGGACAGCACTTGGGCCACCTTGGGTTCTGCCAACCTCGACCCGTTCAGCATGATGCTGGCACGTGAAGCAAATCTGGCGGTACGCGATGCAGATTTTGCTGCCAGTCTGCGTGATAGCGTGATGCATGCGGTACAACACCATGCCCGCCCCATTCTCACCCCCCCCAGTCATCCTCTGGCGGTATTTCTGTCGCGTCTCAGTTACGGAGGAATTCGTTTGCTGGTTGGCGTATTGGTGAGGCAGCGTCATTAAGCGGGCATTGTCAGGGCTCGATAGATTTATCAAGGATCGCTACGGCTATAATGCAGCCTTCGTTTTAACCAGCTAGCTCCGATGCGCCACTCTAGTTCGCACCACTCTTCTTCCTCCGGCATGCCTACCCGCACCGATTGGACAGTCATTCGCAGCCTTGTGCCCTACCTGCTTGAATTCAAGTGGCGGGTGACTTTCGTCGTGCTGTTGTTGATCGCCTCCAAGCTGGCGAACGTGGTCGTGCCGCTTGCTTTGAAGGAGATCGTGGATGAGATGGGCAAGCCGCAGGCGATGCTGGCGGTGCCGGTGATGCTGATCATGGGCTACGGTCTGCTGCGTTTGATGTCCACTTTGTTCGGTGAGTTGCGCGATGCGCTGTTCGCCAAGGTGACGCAACGTGCTATTCGGCGTGTCGCGTTGCAGGTGTTCGAGCACTTGCACGCACTCAGTCTGCGTTTCCATCTGGAGCGTCAGACCGGCGGTGTCTCGCGCGATATCGAGCGCGGCACGCGCGGCATCAGCTTCCTGCTCACCTTCTTGCTGTTCAACATACTGCCGACATTGCTGGAGATCGGCTTGGTGGCGGCCATCCTGTTCGTGAAATACGACCCCTTGTTCGCCATCATCACTTTCGTTACGCTGGCTGCCTACATCGTATTCACACTGGTGGTCACCGAGTGGCGCATGGTGTTCCGCCGCACCATGAACGATATGGATTCCAAGGCCAACACGCGTGCCATCGACAGCCTGATCAATTACGAGACGGTGAAGTATTTCGGCAACGAGAAATACGAAGTTGCGCGTTATGACGAGCAGATGAAAGGCTGGGAAGTTTCTGCGGTGCGCAATCAGACTTCGCTGGCCACGCTCAATGCGGGACAAAGCATCATCATCGCGGTGGGCGTCACCCTGCTGATGCTGTTGGCTTCGCAGCAGGTGGTGGCAGGAAAGATGACAGTCGGCGATCTGGTGCTGGTCAATGTGTTCATGCTGCAACTGTATATGCCGTTGCACTTCCTCGGCTTCGTCTATCGCGAGATCAAGAACGCGCTGGCCGATATGGAGAAGATGTTCCGCCTGTTGGATGTGAATCGTGAGGTGGAGGATGCGCCGGATGCGCAGCCTTTGAAGTTAGAACATGCCGCCGTGCGTTTCGAGCAGGTAGAGTTCTCGTACGATCCGACGCGGCAGATCTTGTACGGCGTGAGCTTCGACGTTCCGGCCGGTCATACTGTGGCCGTGGTGGGCGCGAGCGGGGCGGGTAAGTCCACACTGTCGCGTCTGCTGTTCCGTTTCTACGATGTGGATAGCGGGGCCATCGTGATAGACGGCCAGGACATCCGCAGCGTGACACAGGCCAGCCTGCGCGCCGCCATCGGCATCGTGCCGCAGGATACTGTGCTGTTCAATGACACTATCTATTACAACATCGCTTATGGCCGGCCTGACGCGTCGCGCGAGGAAGTGTTGAGTGCGGCGAAGTCTGCGCATATCCATCACTTCATCGAATCCCTGCCGCTGGGCTACGACACGATGGTGGGCGAACGCGGTTTGAAACTGTCCGGCGGCGAGAAGCAACGCGTTGCCATCGCGCGCGCCATGCTGAAAGATCCTGCCATCCTGATCTTTGACGAGGCGACCTCGGCGCTTGATTCCAAATCAGAAAAAGCGATTCAGGATCAGATGCGCCTGATCGCCCGCGAACGCACCACGCTGATTATCGCCCACCGTTTGTCTACCGTGGTGGAGGCGGAGCAGATATTGGTGATGGACAAAGGGGTCATCGTCGAGCGCGGTACACACCGTGAGCTATTGGCTCAGCAGGGTGTATATAGCCAGATGTGGGCCTTGCAGCAGCAGGAAGATCGTCTGGAATAGCACGAACGACCAGCGGCAGAGCTTGGCCGACAAGTGGCCAAAGAGGTTATCTACCTATCTTTTGTCTTCAATTGAGGTCAATTTTCAAAAAGTGGACGAATGTCGGCGGTTTTTGGAACAGGTCGGTTGGGGGTTTTGCAACAGACTGGCTTGCCAGTAGGGACATATAGGTTATCCTGCCCCCCGTCTTGTAGGGTATCAAGAGGATATAAATGCGATTTATTCTGATTACAGCGCTGTTTGTCACTTCCGTGCTTACCGCACAGGCGGCAGATATTGAGCGTGTTAATTATGGCAAGTTGCCCAAGTTGGGTTCTGCAATCGCCATGATCTATGACGAGCAGACCGGGGAATCGCTGTATAGCAAGAACATCAATACGGTGGTGCCTATCGCGTCCATCACGAAGTTGATGACAGCTATGGTCATTCTGGATGCACATTTGCCGTTAGACGAGCCGATCACAATCACCCGCGAAGACAGGGATCGCCTGAAAGGCACCAAGTCGCGCTTGAAGGCGGGGATGACGCTGACACGCGGCGATCTTTTGACGCTGGCCCTAATGGCTTCCGAAAACCACGCTGCCTCGGCATTGGCACGCACCTATCCCGGTGGTACGCCGGTACTTGTGGCGATGATGAATGCCAAGGCCCGCGAGCTGGGTATGGACGATACACATTTTGAAGGGCCTGTCGGCCTGCACAGCGAGAACGTCTCCACCGCTAAGGACTTGGTGCAGATGGTGTTGGCAGCGCAGAGCTATGAACACATTCAGCGTGCTTCGACCCAAAGCCGTCATATCGTGAAGATCAATGCTCGCCAGACCCTGCGTTATGGCAACACCAACCCTTTGGTACGTAGCCGTAACTGGGATATTGGTCTATCCAAGACAGGCTATATCAGCGAAGCTGGGCGTTGTCTGGTTATGCAGGCTAAGTTGTCTGAGCGCCCCACTGTGATCGTGCTGCTGGATTCATGGGGTAAAAATACTCGTGTCGGGGATGCCAACCGCATCAAGAGCTGGGTGGAGCGGCCCGCCCGTAGCGTACGTCAAAGCCGGATACGTTAGTCACAGCACGAATGATGAAGGGGCCGCTGTTGCGGCCCTTTTTATTTGCGTGGCGGTCTAAGCGCCAATACCACCACGGCGACCACTATTACGAGTATGAGCAGCTCAATGAACATGTCTTGTCTTTCAATGGGAATCAGAGGCTATTCTACGCGTCCCCAGTGCAATATGAAGGCATACGTAAGGTACAATTCCGCGTCTAAAATTTTGTAGCCCGCATATCGCCGGAGGAATTCATGAATCGCCTGCTCGCCTTGTTCGTACTCACACTCACCCCACTATTTGCACACGCTTCCGGAGAGGGCATGCGTCTGGATCTGACAGGTCACTGGGTAGGCATTACAGCCTTGCTACTGTTCTTTGTTGCTTATCTGGCAGTGATGGCTGAAGAGTTCACACATCTGCGTAAATCCAAGCCAGTGATGCTGGCGGCAGGCATCATCTGGGGCTTGATCGCCTGGTATTACCAGGGGCACGATATCCCGCATGTGGTGGAAGCTGCGTTACGCCATAACCTGGAAGAATATGCAGAGCTGATGCTGTTCCTCATCGTGGCGATGACGTACATCAATGCTTTGGATGAAAGAAATGCTTTCGAAGCATTGCGCTCTTGGTTGACACGCAAGAACTTCAGCTACCGTGCGTTGTTCTGGGTTACAGGTATCATCGCATTCTTCCTGTCTGCGATTGCCGACAATCTGACTACCGCGCTGCTGATGGGTGCGGTGGTGACCGCGGTAGGAAAGGACAATCCGAAGTTCGTTGTGCTCGCCTTGATCAACGTGGTGGTGGCGGCAAATGCCGGAGGTGCCTTCTCTCCGTTCGGCGATATCACTACGCTGATGGTATGGCAGAAGAACATCATGGCCAGCAACGGCCAGATCGGTTTCTGGACTTTCTTCAATCTGTTCGTGCCTTCGCTGATCAACTGGCTGATTCCTGCCATCGTGATGCATCTGTTCCTGCCCAATGCCAAGCCGGAAAGTGGTGGCAAGATGGTGGAGATGAAACGCGGCGCGATACCGATCGCATCGCTATTCCTGTTCACCATTGCATTGGCGGTGAGTTTCCATAGTGTGTTGGGGTTGCCTCCCGTGATCGGCATGCTGACCGGTATGGGGGTGTTGAAGTTCTACGCCTTCTATTTACGCAAAACCACCAGTGGTCGAGCGCAAAAGGAAGTGAGCGAGATCGGCAGTCCAGCCGCGTTCGATATCTATCGTGAAGTGGCGCGCAGTGAGTGGGACACGCTGTTCTTCTTCTATGGCGTGGTGATGTGTGTGGGCGGACTGGGTTTCATCGGCTATCTGGCCATGATCTCGGAAGTGATGTATGGCGAGTGGGGAGCCACTAATGCCAACATCGCAGTCGGTATGATCTCTGCGATCGTGGACAACATCCCGGTCATGTTCGCTGTGCTCACCATGCAGCCCGATATGTCTATCGGCCAGTGGCTGTTGGTCACGCTGACGGCAGGTGTGGGTGGTTCGCTGCTCTCCATCGGCTCGGCAGCCGGTGTCGCCCTGATGGGGCAGGCGCGCGGCGTGTATACCTTCTTCGCACACCTAAAGTGGACGCCGGTGATAGCGCTGGGTTATGCCGCCAGTATCGCGACTCATCTCGCCTTCAATCACGCCCTGTTCTGATGGAGTGTGAGTTTCCCCTGCGTCGGTGCAAGCTGACATGGAGACGATGGCTTTTGATGCTACTCGTCTTCACGTGGGGGATGCCGTCATTCGCTGCCAGCAGTATTCCGGCTGTCGTCATTGATGTGCCGGATGATCTGCGTCCACTGTTAAAACAATATTTCAAACTCCCTGAGGAATTGTTGAAAGCTGAATCAGAGCGTGGAGTGTTTGTTCGTCGTGCACAGCGCGAGATACCCGAATTGCTGGCAACTGAGGGCTATTTTTCAGCACAGGTGCGGCTGGGCTCAGTGAGTAAGGCCGGTGTGTTGACGTTGCAGGTGCAGCCCGGAATGCGTACCACGGTGGGTGCATTGGATATCGAGCTGCGGGGTGCGCTGCAGCAGACCGCAGCGGCGCGTGCGGAGCAGATTCGTAATGCTTGGTTGCTGAAAGTCGGGCAGTCCTTCCGTTCTGAATCATGGGAACGAGCCAAGAAGGAGTTGCTGGCGAGCGTGGCAAGTGAAGACTATGCCGCCGCGCGTATGGTGAGTAGTGCTGCCGAGGTTGATGTCGAGCGTGCGGTCGTGCGACTCCGTGTGGTGGTTGATTCCGGATCGCGATATTTGTTCGGTGAACTGAAAGTGCGCGGGCTTGAGCGTTACGAGCCTTTGCTGATCGAGCGCCATACCACATTCAAACCCGGCCAGCCTTACCGACGCAACCTTCTGCTGGAATTCCAGACACAGTTGCAGAAGCTCCCGCAGTTCAGTTCTATCATCGTGAATCTTGATACCGCAAATGCAACGGGTGACGACGCGCAGATGGCGCGTACTGCTCCGGTTCAGGTGCAAGTGGTGGAGGCGAAGTCGCGCAAGATATCGGTCGGTGTCGGTTACAGCACCAATAACGGTGCGCGTAACGAAATCAACTATCAGAGCTACAACTTTCTAAATCAAGCATGGACTTTGAGCAGTGCCGCCGTGGTGGAGCAGAACCGGCAGAACATCGCGCTGGCGCTCGATACACCGCCCAATCCTCGGGGCTATCGGTTGTTGTGGCGAGCTAGTGACGAGCGCACCGATATTCAGGAGTTGGTCACTCGCCGTGACAAGTTCGGCGTCACGCGCACGCGCAACCTTTTCGGGATCGAGACAGGCATCGGTCTCAACTGGCAGCAGGAACGCCGCCTGCCAACCGGCGGTATCCGCGAGACCGACCAAGCGCTAGTCATGGATTGGCACTGGTATCGACGCATGGTTGACAATCCGCTAGCGCCGACGGAAGGTAATCTGACCGAAATCAGAATCGGCGGTGCCAGCAAATCTTTCGCTTCCGATCAGGATTTTGTGCGCAGTTATGCGCGTCATCAGTCTTGGTTCCCCTTGACTGATGACGATGTATTGACCTTGCGTGCCGAGGTTGGCTATACCGCATCCGTCTCGCGTCTTGGTATCCCGCAGGAGTATCTGTTTCGTGTTGGGGGAACGCAGACCGTGCGCGGTTTTGCATATCAGAGTATCGGTTTTCAGGAGGGCGGCGCGGTGGTGGGCGGACGCGCGATGAGTACGCTGAGTGCTGAATACACCCACTGGTTCGGCAACTGGGGTGCGGCAGCATTTGTTGATGCCGGTGCGGCGGCAGATACCGCCCCGACCTTGTTGTGGTATCGAGGCCACGGCTTCGGTGCGCGTTGGCGCAGTCCGGTCGGACCGCTAGCGCTGGATGCTGCGCGCGGTCAGGGTGAGCCGGGCGCACGCATACACTTTGCGATTGCGGTGGCTTTCTGATGGTTATCAAACGCATCATGCCTACGCGTCGTCAGATGTTATGGCTGGCTTTGCTTTCCCCGTTGGCGCTGCTTTCTGTCACGGGTAGTTGGCTGCTGGGTACGCAATCCGGATTGGTCTGGGTCAGCAGCGCTTTGCAGCAGTACAGCGGCGATGCGCTGGAGATTAAAGGGGAGCATGGCACCCTGCTGGAAAATTTCGGGATGCAACATCTGTTGGTGCGCGGAGAAGGCTGGCGCATCACGCTGAGCGATGTGGAAGTGCATTGGCGACCAGCAGCTTTGTTGCGCGGTGAATTGCACGTGCTTCAACTGCAAGCACAAGGCGTGGATGTGCTGAGTTTGCCATCAGACGAAGCGGTGACATTGCCCGCCAGCTTGTCCATGCCGCTGGATATAACCATCGAACAACTGGATGTCGCCAGCTTGCGTGTGGCGAGTAGCGATGACGGCCCCTCCGACATCCAAGCTGATGCAGTCCAGGCGCGCTTCAGTGCTGGCCAGAGTGGATATCGTTTGCAGGTGGTGAGCGCCCATACTCCTTATGGCGATCTGGTCGGCACTGCGAGCATCGCATCGCAACCTCCATATGCCGTTCAGGCAACAGTCTCACTGGAAACTAAAGTGCCGATGAATGCCAGTTACCAAGTTGAGATCAAAGGGGATCTGCAACATTTGGATGTAATTCTGAACGGTAATGGGGAAGGGATGGCGCTGCAAGGTAGTGCGCAACTATTGCCGTTGGCCGGGGTACCGCTGGCGCATGCGCAGATCGACTTCAAAGGCATTGCGACCAGTTGGCTGGATGCGGATGCTCCGGCGGCGCGACTAGACGGTCGGCTCGAATTGCGCGGAACAAAAAAGGAGCAGCTCGAAGGTTCATTGTCTATCGAGAATCGTCATTCTGCTCCTTTGGATAAGGCAGGCTTGCCTTTGCGCAGTCTTCAAGCCCATCTACGTTGGTCAGAGCGTTACTGGCAACTTTATGAAGTGGATGCACGTATCGGCAAAACCGGTCGTGTAGTCGGTGAAATGGACTGGCGCCCGCTGTCTGATCAGGGTGCGTTGCGCTTGCAGGTAAGCCGTTTCGATCCGAGTGCGATAGACACTCGTGCGCCGCAGTTGAGTCTGGATGGTGAGATTGCTTTGGGTAGCACCGGCAGCGAGCAGCAGGCACGTGTCGATCTTGCTGATGGTGACTTTTTCATCGACGGTGGCTTGCATCGTCGTGGCGACACGGTCACTTTGCATGCTCTGCGTTTCTCACGTGGAGATACCGAGCTGGTGGGGGAAGGGGAGTTGAAGCTGGATCATGCGTACACATTCCGTTTTGACAGCCACTTGCGGCGCTTGGATCTTGGGGACTTCTTCGATAGCGCGTCTACTGATCTGAATGCGGTGTTGCATGCTTCCGGTACTTTGATGCCTGTGCCTGATGTAGCACTGGATTTTGAGTTGGAGCAGAGTCGTTTTTCGCGTTATGCCATCGATGGCAGCGGGCAGCTGCACTTCAGCGGCAAGAAAAATGCGAATGGCGAGATCGAACTTCGCATCGGTGACAATACCCTCAATGCCGAGCTGGCTTATGGCACGCCGGCAGACTATTTCAGATTTATGCTGGATGCGCCCAAATTGGAACAACTTGGCAGCGGGATACAGGGGCAACTATCCGGGCAGGCTGAACTGCTCGGCAGTCTGGCGGAGCCATCCATCAGTTTCACACTGGGCGGCATCAATCTAGTGCTGCCTGATGAGGGCAGCATAGAACAGATCGATGCAGGCGGCCGATATGTTGACAAGAAACTGACGTTGCAACTGATCGCCTCCGGAGTGCGAGCTCAGAGCGGGATGGGCTTGTCCGAGTTGCGGGTGGAGGCAGATGGGACGCGCGCGCAGCACAAGCTGCAGGGAACGGCTAATTTGATGCAGCACGAGCAGCCACTTGGGCGCTGGAATTTTGCAACGACCGGCAGTTTGAGTGAGGCGGACGCAGCATGGCAGTGGCTGGGAAGTCTGGAAGCACTGGGAGCGGACGGCATCCTGCCACTGCAATTGCAAGCACCGGCGAAACTGGAACTTGCACCGGGGAAAGTGATGCTTGGTGCAGCACGCTTCGCACTCGGTGGCGGTGAAGTTACCTTGCAGGAGACACAGTGGGCGCAGCAGGAGTGGCACAGTGCGGGGCATTTCAGCGGGCTTGGCGTGAGGGCAGTGAACATGCAGCAGTTCACGCCCTTATCTTCGGCCTTCGACACACTGCGCTTTGGTGGCGATTGGGACATCACATCGGATTCGCACTGGCAAGGTCATGCCAGCCTCAAGCGCGAGAGTGGTGATTTACTGGTCGATGCACAAAGCGGACAAAAACTGGGATTGAGCGAACTGAGTCTGGCGATGGGGGTTGTGCAGGATGTGCTGTCATTGCAGTTGGATGCAAAAGGAACGCGTCTGGGAGAAATAGCGGCACAGGTCGAGTTGCCGTTGTCCTTGCAGGATGGTCGCTGGACTGTGCTGAATGATGCACCGCTGACAGGTCATGTGTCATTGCATGGTGAAGATCTGACATGGCTGGGGCCAGTGTTGCACGAAAACCTGCAAAGCGGCGGTAGTCTGGCATTGGATGCAGACTTGCGCGGAACCTTTGGGGTGCCGCGTCTGCAAGGTACTGCGCAAGGTGATGGTCTGCGGGTGGCTTTACTGGATCAGGGTGTGAATCTGGAGCAGGGTAGCTTGCGCGCTCGTTTCGAAATGAGCGATGTGCAGATCGACAAGCTGGAATTCGTTGCGCCATACCTGGCTAAACCCGATGAAAAGCTGTTGGACGAATACCGTTTGCCGGGTAGCGCCGGTCGGCTGAGTGCAAGTGGACGTATTGATCTAGAGGGGGCTGACAGCAACCTTCAGGTGCAGGTCGTATCGTTGCCGTTGGCACAAAGAGCAGATCGCTGGTTGATCGTCTCGGGCGAAGGGCATGTCGGATACGCCAGTCGTACTTTGAGCCTGCGCGGAGATGTGCGGGCTGATGCAGGCTTGGTAGCGCAGATCGAGAATGACAAGCCGAGCTGGTCGGATGATGTGAAGATCAGCGGGCAGTCTGAACGTGCTAAGGACGAACTCGCCTACGATATCGATACCGGTTTCAATCTGGGCGATCATTTTTATTTGCGCACTGCAGGGCTGGAGTCGCGGCTTAGTGGCCAGTTACGATTGAAGGGTGAGGCAGGCTCACCCATGCAGGCCACGGGCATCATCGCCACGCAGGACGGCGTGTTCAATGCATACGGACAACAACTGACTGTTGAGCGCGGTATGGTGAATTTTCAAGGACCACTGGATGATCCGGGTTTGAATATTCTTGCGCTACGCAAAGACCTTGCGGTTGAAGCGGGTGTTGAGGTGACTGGAACCGCGCGCCATCCGGTGTTCAGGCTGGTCTCCACGCCGGCGGTACCGGATGCGGAGAAACTCTCATGGATCGTGCTTGGTCGTGTGCCGGAAAGCGGCAGCATCGACTCATCCCTGTTGCTTGCGGCAGCAGGCGGTTTACTGAGTGGGCAATCTGGCGGTCAATTTGGGCGCAGCATCGGTGTGGATGAGCTGTCATTGCGGCAGCGCGAGACTGGTGATGCATTGCAGAACCAAGTGGTCATCGTCGGCAAGCGGCTGTCATCGCGCGCCTATCTTAGCTATGAGCAAGGCATATCCGATGTTGGCGGTCTGACCAAGTTCAGCTATACCCTTACCCCGCGTATCACGCTCGTTACCCGCACCGGTACCGAAGACGCGATCGACATCTTCTATTCCTTCCGTTTTTACTGAGTCGCTGGTCGCTTGAAGCGATCAGCGAGTTCTGTTCTAATTGCGTCATTATTTTAATAATCGTTTAACAATTGAAATGAATAATGATGAAACCCGCACAGGTAGTTAAGGCATTGGCGGCGCTGGCGCAGACCACGAGGCTGGCGATATTCCGCTTATTGGTGAGCGCTGGGCCGGAGGGATTGGCTGCCGGACAGATATCTAAAAAGCTGAAGGTATCGCCAGCAACGCTGTCTTTTCATTTCAAGACGCTCAGCCATGCCGGTTTGGTGGAAAGCAGGCAAGACGGCCGTTTCGTTTATTACGCGGCGAACTTCACTGTGATGAACGGCATGGTCGACTACCTGACCGAGAACTGTTGCGGCGGGGAAGATTGCGGCATCAGTGACAAAACATGTTGAAAAAAAAGGAATAGAAAATGAGCGAAAAGACATACAACGTATTAGTACTGTGCACCGGCAATTCCGCGCGCAGTATCTTGGGTGAGGTGCTGTTCAATAAGCTGGGTAAAGGCAAGTTCAAAGCCTACAGCGCGGGCAGCAAACCGGCGGGTCAAGTCAATCCGGGCGCGCTGGAGTGGTTGCAAGCCAATGACTTTAGCATCGAAGGTCTGCGAAGCAAGAGTTGGGACGAGTTCGCCGCCCCCGGCGCGCCTGAATTCGATTTCGTGTTCACTGTGTGCGACAACGCGGCAGGCGAAGTCTGCCCCGTCTGGTACGGATCGCCGATGACGGCGCATTGGGGTATTCCAGATCCCGCGCACATTGAAGGTGACGAAGCGCGTCGAGCCGCATTCAACAAGGCGGCAGACCAGCTGACGCGGCGCATTCAGTTGTTCATGAGCCTGCCTATCGAAAAACTTGACCAGCTGACGCTGAAAGAGAAGATGAACGAGATCGGACGCACTCAGGATTGATGGTATGAGCATCTTCGAACGCTATCTCACCGTATGGGTGTTTCTGTGTATCGTGGTCGGTGTGCTGCTGGGGCAGTTCATGCCTGCACCGTTCCAGTGGTTGGGCGGGCTGGAGATCGCTAAGGTCAACATCCCGGTGGGTCTGCTGATCTGGGTGATGATCATTCCCATGTTGTTGCGCATCGACTTCGGCGCGCTGCACGAAGTGAGCAAGCACTGGCGCGGTATCGGCGTTACCTTGTTCGTGAACTGGGCGGTCAAACCGTTCTCGATGGCTTTGCTGGGTTGGTTGTTCATCCGTCATCTGTTCGTACCGTATCTGCCTGCGGAGCAGTTGGATAGCTACATCGCCGGACTCATCCTGCTGGCGGCTGCGCCGTGCACCGCGATGGTGTTCGTGTGGAGCCGACTAGTGAACGGTGAGCCGCTGTTCACGCTGTCACAGGTCGCTCTCAACGACGCCATTATGATCTTTGCCTTCGCACCCATCGTGGCCTTGCTGCTGGGCATGTCGTCCATCATCGTGCCGTGGGACACCTTGCTGACCTCGGTGGTGTTGTACATCGTGATCCCTGTAGTGCTGGCGCAGTTGTGGCGTCGTTGGCTGCTGGCGCGCGGTGAGGATACGTTGCAGCGTACATTGGCTGCATTGGGGCCGCTCTCTATCTCTGCCTTGTTGCTCACGCTGGTATTGCTGTTCGCTTTTCAAGGTAAAGCCATCGTCGAGCAGCCTTTGATCATCGCCATGCTGGCAGTGCCGATCACCATTCAGGTGTATTTCAATTCGGCACTGGCCTATTGGTTGAACCGGCGTGTGGGCGAGGCGCATTGCGTAGCGGGGCCGTCTGCATTGATCGGTGCCAGCAACTTCTTCGAGTTGGCCGTTGCGGCCGCGATCAGTCTATTCGGCTTTCAATCCGGTGCCGCATTGGCGACGGTGGTCGGCGTGCTGATCGAGGTGCCGGTGATGTTGTCGGTGGTGTATCTGGTGAAACGCAGTCAGGGCTGGTACGAAGCCTCAGGAAAGAGTTGATATGTTCGAGATGATGGCCGACTGGCTGATCTACGGTGTGGCAGGACTGGAAGGCACTCGTCTCGGGGATGCCGCGCATTTCTTCGTGATGGATGTGACTAAGATTTTGGTGCTGCTCACACTGGTCATCTATGTCATGGGGCTGTTGCGTGCGCTGCTCAGGCCGGAGCGCGTGCGCGAATTCATCCGTCAGCGTGGCAATATCAGCTCGCGCTTCATGGCGGTGGGGCTGGGTGCGGTCACGCCGTTCTGCTCTTGCTCATCGGTGCCGCTATTCATTGGTTTCGTCGAGGCGGGTATCCCCTTGGGTGTCACGCTGTCTTTCCTGATCGCCAGCCCGATGGTGAATGAAGTGGCGATTGTGGTGTTGGCCACGGTCATCGGCTGGAAGATGACGCTGATCTATGTCGTCAGCGGATTGAGTGTGGCCTTGATCGGTGGCTTTGTGCTGGAGCGTTTCAAGCCGGAGCGCTGGGTCGAGGAATATGTGTGGCAGATCAAGATGGGCGATGCGCAACTTGAAACAGAAGTGATGACGCTCAAGCTGCGCCATCGATATGCTGTGGCGCAGGTCAAAGAGATCGTCGGTCGTATCTGGAAATATGTGTTGATCGGCGTGGGCGTCGGGTCGCTGATGCACGGTTATGTACCCAAGGAATTCATCGCGGATATCGCGGGTGACGGTGGTCTGCTTTCGGTCATCATCGCAGTGTTGGCGGGAGTGCCGCTTTATTCGGATGCCGTCGGTATCATTCCCGTTGCTGAAGTGTTGTTACAGAAGGGCGTGCCGCTGGGTACGGTATTGGCATTCATGATGGCTGTGGTCGCGCTTTCCTTCCCTGAGATGCTGATACTGCGCAAGGTGGTGAAGTGGCCTTTGCTGGCGATATTCGCGGCCTATCTGGCGACGGCTTTTGTGGTGACGGGCATGCTGTTCAACAGCCTTGCCGCTTGGCTGTGAATAACAGGAGATATGTAAATGAGTGAGACTGAATTGCATCCTTCCATCGTTGCGCTGGTGTCGCTGGCGGCAGACATCGCATCCAATCATCCCAAGCAGGGGCTGTGCAAGATAGATAGGCTTAAACAATATGGCGTACCGCGAGAGCATATCGAGACCGTGGTCGAAATCGCGCGCCATATCCGTGATGAAGCAGCACAGAGACTCGATGCCAGTTTTGATCTAGCGCTAGCGGAACGCTTGGATGAGGCAACGCCCGCCAAAGCGCAGCCAGAGCAAGCCGCCTGTTGCACCCCGACCGCATCCGGTCAGTCATGCTGTTAGTCGGCAGCGCGCACATAAGGAGAGTGACATGAAGAACATCAAGGTACTCGGCACAGGTTGTAGCAACTGCAAAACCACGCTGAAACTGATCGACGAGGTAGCCAAGGCAAAAGGCCTAGAGGTTGAACTGGAAAAGGTGGAGGACATCTCCGCCATCATGGGCTTCGGCGTCATGTCCACACCGGGCGTAGTCATCGATGGCAAGGTGGTGCATGCCGGTGGTGTGCCGGATCGTCAAAAGATAGAGGGCTGGTTGGCATAGTCATAACGAAATCGATATGAGTCACGATCATTCACACGCCGATAATTACGACCGCGCCTTTGCGATAGGTATCGCGCTCAATGTGCTGTTCGTGCTGGTCGAAGCCTTCTATGGCTGGCAGGCCGACTCGCTGGCGCTATTGTCCGATGCGGGGCATAACCTGAGCGATGTGTTGGGCCTGTTGCTGGCGTGGGGCGGGCATTATCTGGCGCGCTTGCGTCCGAGTCACAGTCACACCTACGGTTTTGGTCGCGCATCCATTTTGGCAGCCTTGTTCAATGCGTTGTTATTGCTGGTCGCCATCGGTGGTATCACATGGGAAGCAGTCAACAGGTTCACCCATCCTGTTGAGATACAGGGGATGACAGTCATTGTTGTCGCCGCAATCGGCGTGCTGGTCAACGGAGTGACAGCATGGCTGTTCATGTCTGGTAATCATCATGATCTGAATCTGCGCGGTGCTTTCTTGCACATGGCTGCGGATGCGCTGGTGTCAGTTGGTGTGGTGGTTGCGGGGGCAATGTTCCTGTGGACAGGCTGGTACTGGTTGGATCCGTTCATCAGTCTGGTCATCGCACTGGTGATTTTGATGGGTACCTGGAGTTTGCTGCGGCAAGCGTTGCATCTGTCGCTGGACGGTGTGCCCTTATCGGTCGAACTGGAACAAGTGCGAGACTATCTGGCAGGATTGCCTGATGTGAGTGCTGTGCACGACTTGCATGTGTGGGCGATGAGTACTTCGGAAGTGGCGTTGACTGTGCACTTGGTCATGCCTCAGGGGCAAGCGGGGGATGGATTCCTATGCAACGTGACGCAGGCCTTGCATGATGAGTTTGGTATCGAACATGCCACGATTCAGATCGAATCGAGCAGCGAGCTGTGCGCTTTAGCGCATCACGTTTGATGTAGCTGGCTGTAGTTACAGCAGAACGAGATTGTGGCTTCGGCCGTCGCTTTGCGACTTAACTTGCCGCGCAAGTGCACCCTGCGGGTACAAGAGCCTGCGCAGCAACTTAGTTCTGTTGTGTCACAACAGAACTAAGTTGTCCCTATGTATCAACTCTGGCTCATCCACATAACCTAGGATCTTTTCGATCTCGCTACTGGCTTTCTTGGCGATGAGGCGGGCTTCATCTGCGTTGTAATTGACCAGTCCACGCGCGATGTCTTTGCCGTCAACGTCCAGCACGGCAACGACTTCACCACGATTGAATTCTCCGCTGACCTGCGTGACGCCGATAGGCAGCAGGCTTTTCTTATCTTGGCACAATGCGCGTACCGCGCCGGCATCCAGCGTGATTCTTCCGCTCACCTGTAGATGGTCGGCTAGCCATTGCTTGCGTGCGTCTAGTGCCAGTGCGCTGGCGGTGAGCAGGGTGCCGATGGATTCGCCTTGCAGCAGGCGCGGCAGCACATCTATCTCATGTCCTGATGCGATGACGGTATGTGCACCGCTGCGTGCTGCACGTTTTGCTGCAAGGATCTTGGTGAGCATGCCACCGCGTCCGATGGCGCTGCCTGCACCACCGGCCATAGCTTCCAACTCTGGTTTACCAGCTTGTGTCTCGCTGATCAGCGAGGCGTTCGCATCTTTGCGGGGGTCTGCGGTGTACATGCCGGTTTGATCGGTGAGGATGATCAGTGCGTCAGCTTCGATGAGGTTGGCGACCAGAGCCCCCAAGGTATCGTTGTCGCCGAATTTGATCTCGTCGGTGACCACGGTGTCATTCTCGTTGATGATGGGGATGACGCGCAGATTGAGCAGGCTGCGCAGTGTCGAGCGCGCATTCAAATAGCGTTCACGGTCGGCCAGGTCAGCGTGGGTGAGCAGTACCTGTGCCGCATGCAGACCATGCTGACGGAAACAGCTTTCGTAAGCTTGTACCAAGCCCATCTGGCCGACGGCGGCGGCGGCCTGCAATTCGTGCACGGCGCTGGGGCGTTGTTTCCATCCCAAGCGCTGCATGCCCTCGGCGATTGCGCCGGAAGAGACGAGTACGACTTCACAACCATTCGCGCGCAAGCCGGCGATCTGTTTCGCCCAATTGTTAAGCGCGTTCAGATCAAGTCCGGCACCGCTGTTGGTGACCAGACTACTGCCGACTTTGACGACGATGCGTTTGGCTTGTGTAAGAACGTTTCTCATCTCTCATACCAGCGGGTCGTGGATATCTATCTCTGTCTCTTGTGCGCTTTCAGTGACTGCATCCTGTTCGGCGCGTGCCACCTCGATCAGGTGTTCCATGATGGCGTAAGTCAGTTCCTTGCAACCTTCGCCATTGATGGCGGAGATGGCGAACCAGCGCGTGTCTTCGCCGAATTCATTGAGGAATGCCTGCACCGTCTCTTCTTTGTTCTGTAGCAAGTCCAGCTTGTTCAACACCAGCCAGCGCGGCTTGTCGTACAGCGCTTCGTCGTACTTGCGCAGTTCATTGAGAATGGCATGCGCTTCCTGTACGGGGTCGGTTCCCTCGTGCAACGGAGCGATGTCCACCAGATGCAGCAACAAACGAGTGCGCGCCAGATGGCGTAGGAACTGGTGGCCCAGTCCGGCGCCCTCGGCAGCGCCTTCGATTAAGCCGGGGATATCGGCGATGACGAAGCTTTTCTCTTCCGAGACGCGCACTACGCCGAGATTCGGGTGCAGTGTGGTGAACGGATAGTCCGCCACCTTGGGGCGCGCAGCAGACACAGAACGGATGAAAGTGGACTTGCCGGCATTGGGCATGCCCAATAGGCCGACGTCGGCCAATACCTTCAGTTCCAGTTGCAGCTCGCGTCGTTCACCTTCTTCGCCGGGCGTGCATTGGCGCGGCGTGCGGTTGGTGCTGGATTTGAAGTGGAGATTGCCGAGACCACCCGCGCCGCCTTGGGCAAGTATTGTGCGTTCGCCGTCAAGCGCTAGATCGGCGATGATCTGGCCTGTATTGATGTCGGTGATGACAGTGCCGACCGGCATGCGCAACACGATGTCGTCTGCGCCTTTGCCGTAACAGTCTGCGCCACGTCCTGATTCGCCATTCTTAGCGCGATGCATGCGCGCGAAACGATAGTCCACTAGCGTATTGATGTTGCGATCAGCGACTGCAATCACACTGCCGCCGCGTCCACCGTCGCCGCCGTCGGGGCCGCCTTTGGCGATGTATTTCTCGCGACGAAAGCTAGCCGCGCCGTTGCCGCCGTTGCCTGCGATGATCTCGATCTTTGATTCGTCGATGAATTTCATGTGTGTCCTGCGCTGTTCGTTCTGGATTGCCGGAGGGCAAATAAAAAAGCCCTATCTCACGATAGGGCTCATTCTAGCTGTTCGCCGCAGATTTATGCGGGAACGATGCTAACTGTCTTGCGGTTCAGAGCACCCTTGACTGCAAATTTCACCGTACCGGTGGTCTTTGCGAACAGAGTGTGGTCTTTGCCCATACCGACGTTATCACCTGCGTGAACTTGAGTGCCGCGCTGACGGATGATGATGCTACCTGCGCTGATCAGTTCGCCGCCGTAGCGTTTAACGCCGAGTCGTTTCGAGTGCGAGTCGCGGCCGTTACTGGTACTGCCGCCGCCTTTTTTCGATGCCATGTTATAGCTCCTTTATTAAGCGGAGATGCCGTCGATGCGGATCTCGGTGTAGTTTTGACGATGTCCCTGATGTTTCTGGTAGTGCTTACGGCGACGCATCTTGAAGATAGTCACTTTGTCGTGACGGCCGTTGGAGATGATGGTCGCCTTGAC
Source organism: Sideroxydans sp. (assembly GCA_024636935.1). Taxonomy (GTDB): domain Bacteria; phylum Pseudomonadota; class Gammaproteobacteria; order Burkholderiales; family Gallionellaceae; genus Sideroxyarcus. The sequence continues at coordinate 41,682 of JAGXGC010000014.1, forward strand.
TGTAGCGCCCTCCAGCATTGGCTTGCCGATCTTGATGCCTTCGCCGTCGCCGACTGCCAGCACTTTGTCCAGCACGATTTCGCCGCCGACTTCGCCGACAACGGTTTCGATCTTGAGTGTTTCACCTTGGACAACACGGTACTGCTTGCCACCGGTCTTGATAACTGCGTACATGACTACCTCGCTTGATGCGGTTATTAGTTACAACATAACCAGAAGGTTATGCCTCACTGTGAATTCCAACTTTTAGTTACGGCATAACCTGAAGGTTAGCCTTCACTGAATACTTCGGTTTTTCCGAAAGGCGCGCATTATACCCAAATCGCCTTTCGCGTCAAAACCTTTTCTTTAGTAAATCAACGCTTCATGGAATCAAAGAATTCAGCGTTGTTCTTGGTCGCTTTGACCTTGTCCAGCAGGAATTCCATGGCTTCCAGCTCGTCCATGGGGTAGATCAGCTTACGCAGCAGCCAGATGCGCTGCAGCAATTCAGGCTTGATCAGCAATTCTTCCTTGCGGGTGCCGGAGCGATTCACGTTGATGGCCGGGTAGATGCGCTTCTCGGCCATGCGGCGGTCGAGATGGATCTCCATATTACCGGTGCCCTTGAATTCTTCGTAGATCACATCGTCCATGCGCGAACCAGTATCGACCAGTGCAGTGGCGATGATGGTCAGCGAGCCACCTTCTTCGATATTACGTGCCGCACCGAAGAAACGCTTGGGGCGTTGCAATGCGTTGGCATCCACACCACCGGTCAATACCTTGCCGGAGGAGGGGATCACGGTGTTGTATGCGCGTGCCAGACGGGTGATGGAGTCGAGCAGAATGACTACATCTTTCTTGTGTTCGACCAAGCGTTTGGCTTTTTCTAGCACCATCTCGGCAACTTGCACGTGACGGGTAGCAGGTTCGTCGAATGTCGAGGCGACCACTTCACCACGCACGGTGCGGCTCATCTCCGTCACTTCTTCCGGACGCTCGTCAATCAGCAAGACGATCAATGTCGCATCGGGATTATTGGCCGAGATCGAGTGAGCGATGTGTTGCAGCATCACCGTCTTGCCGGATTTTGGCGAAGCTACCAGCAAGCCGCGTTGGCCTTTGCCAATCGGCGCGACGATGTCGATGATGCGACCGGTCATATTCTCTTCGGCGCGGATGTCGCGCTCCAGGCACATCTGTTTCGTCGGGAAGAGAGGTGTCAGGTTCTCGAACAGGATCTTGTTCTTGGCGTTCTCTGGAGGTTCACCGTTGACCTTGTCCACCTTGACCAGTGCCACATAACGCTCGCCTTCCTTGGGCGTGCGGATCTCGCCCTCGATGGAATCGCCGGTATGCAGATTGAAGCGTCGTACCTGACTGGGGCTGACGTAGATGTCGTCAGGGCCTGCCAGGTAGGAAGTATCCGGCGAGCGCAGGAAACCGAAGCCGTCCGGCAACACTTCCAGTGTGCCTTCGCCGAAGATGCTTTCGCCTTTCTTGGCTTGGTTCTTCAGTAGCGCGAAGATCAAGTCTTGCTTGCGCATGCGGTTGGCGTTGTCGATTTTATTTTCAACAGCCATTTCCACCAGTTCGGTGATGTGTTTGGTCTTGATATCGGATAGATGCATGATCAGAATGTTGCGAATGAACGCAAAGTATTAAGGAGTCTTGCCGGAGGTGGATTACAGGTTGCGGATGTTCCCGCGCCGAGTTGCCTTGTCTGTCTTTTCTTTGTTTTGTATCAGTGTTTCAGGACGAAACTGGCAACTGCGGGCAGGAGACTAAAGTGTTTAGATGTGGCTGTCAATGAACGCAGTCAATTGCGACTTGGACAGTGCGCCGACCTTGGTGGCTTCGATGTTGCCGTTTTTGAACAGCATCAGAGTCGGGATGCCGCGCACACCGTATTTTTGCGGTGTCTGCTGATTCTCGTCCACGTTCAGCTTGGCGACGTTCAGTCGGCCTGCATATTCTTGGGAGACTTCGTCCAGAATGGGGGCGATCATGCGGCAAGGACCGCACCATTCAGCCCAGTAGTCCACCAATACTGGTAACGGAGATTGCAGGACTTCAGCAGTGAATGTGTCGTCGGTAATGTAACGGATGTGCTCGCTCATGTTTTTTCTCGTCGTTATTGAAGGGTTTTTATGTCAGTGCGCGCTATGGCGCTTTGAAGTGCAACTTGAACGGAAGGCATCCTAGCGAAAAAAATACGGCTTGGGAAGCTTTTTGCCGAAGGCGTCGTAAGCATATGAAATATAGCGATTCATTTGCGCCATAGATAGAGTTCAGAGTGATGCAGATCGTCGGTTTTGAGAATTTTTTGGGGTGGATGATCCTCGACTGCAAATGTGTTGCTGATGAACAGGCTGTCCGGTCGCATCTCGTTCTGTACTTTTTTCCAAAGTGCAGCCATCGGTACTGGGGACAGATATGCGAACACAACATCGTACTTTGTCAGGTCGCAATCCCACAGGCTCTGCCAGTGCACGCTGCAATTCCGGTAGCCGCCCAGCTTGAAGCGCAGCCAGCTCCACAGGAAGGGCAGTGGAGCTGTCTCCACGCCGTGGAAATGACCGTGCGGATGGGTGCGCGAGAGATGCGTTAGAACGCCACCCATGCCCGAGCCGAGATCGACGAAATCGAACGGCGCATCGGTGGGAAGCTGGGCTTCAATTGCGCGCCACACTTTTTTGCTGGAAAGATAGAGCGGCACCTGTGTGCGGAAGGTGCTCCAGTACGACACCAGCATGAACAGGAAAGCCAGCAGGAAGATGAACGGCGGAATATCGGTACTTAAGGTGATTATTAGTGCAGGTACGAAAAGCAACTGGATCGGCAACCACCAGCGGGCTTGCTGGGCGAGATAGCTGAAAGCTGCGGCGAGCGTGCCGCATATAAACGCGAAGGCCAGCGGCGGAAATGATAGGCCGGTGATGCGCAGGGCCGTGAATACTAAAGTTACGGCAGCCACCTGTAGCAGCAAGGCAATGACGGCAGGCGGCAACCTAGAGAAGACCGCATTCAAATCAGCGCACCAATCCGGTTTCGACTTCGTCGCGCTTGGCACTGCCGACTAACTTCTCAACCAGCGTCAGCGCGAAATCCATCGCCGTACCGGGGCCGCGTGAAGTTATGAGCTTGCCGTCCTCAATCACGGCCTGTGCTTGCTGATCAACCAGTGGGAAGGCATCGAGCGCGCCTGGGAAGCAGGTGGCTTGTTTACCATCAAGCAGCCCCGCCGTGGCGAGCACCGAAGGCGCGGCGCAGATGGCGCATACGTAGTGTCCGTCGCGATACATCTGCTGTGCCAGCTTTAGCACGCGGGCATCAGCTTTGAGGTTGTTGGTGCCGGGTTGTCCGCCGGGCAGTACCAGCATGTCGAAGTGCTGAGTAGCGACCTCGTCCAGCGTGCAGTCCGGTAGTAATACTGTTTGGCGGCTGCCGCGCAAAGGGCCGGCATCCAGTCCGGCCAGCGTTACGTTTACGCCAGCGCGACGCAAAATGTTGACAATGGTGATGGCTTCAAGCTCTTCACTGCCGTTGGCGAATAAGACCAGTACTGAGCTCATGTTTGTTCTCCGTGTGATGGCGAATGCAATTTAGCGTATGCCACCTGTGAGTGTCAGACAAGCAAGGCGGATTTCGGTGTCTCAGCGCTTGTTGCTCTTTTGCTCCAGGCCCAGTCGATAGGCGCGCAGCAATGCTTGCTTGAGTTGTGGTTGCTGCTCCAAGTCTTCCACGCCCATCTCACGCAAAGCGATGGCTTGTAGCGGGGCGAACAAAGCGTCGGTCGTGTTCTCTTCGGCATAGGATTCGAAGTCGAAATCGCCGTCATGGAGATAGTCCGCCGCTCTCCCTTGCGGGTTGCTAAAGTGGATATCGGCAATCTGCATCACTTCGAACAAATAGGAGTAGGTATCGATGCCGTGCTCAACTGCCAGTACATGGTGCATCGATTCGAGCGACATGTGCCGCTCCAGTTGCGTATCCAGATCGAGCGTGGAGTGCAGTTCGTAATCCTCTCCCTTGAACGAGAATTCGACGAATGCATCAATAGTGTTGGCCATGCGTTCAGTCGCGGAAGTTCTGGTATTGCAGCGGGAAGTCGGTGATGGATTTCTTGATGAAGGCGATAGCGGCCTGCAAATCGTCGCGGTTCTTGCCGGTCACGCGCACGGTGTCGCCTTGGATGCTGGCCTGCACCTTCTGCTTGCTGTCCTTGATTAGTTTGACGATCTTCTTCGCTAGTTCGATCTCCACGCCGACCTTCACGGTGCAGGCGCGCTTGACCTTGTTGCCGCTGACCTTCTCGATCTTGTCGCTGATGTCGAGGCACTTGATGTCAACGCCGCGCTTGGTCAGCTTGCCGTTCAGGATGTCCTGTACCTGATTCATCTGGAATTCGGTATCGGCATGCACGGTCAGCACCAGTTCCGCTTGCTCCACGTGCGCGTCGCTACCTTTGAAGTCGAAGCGGGTACCGACTTCCTTGTTGGTCTGCTCGACCGCATTCTTGACTTCGGTCTTCTCTACTTCGGAAACGATGTCGAAGGTTGGCATGAATATCTCCTTGTCTGTTGGGGTGAAGCGACCGTGATCAGCCGTAAGTGCAAACGTAGTTCAGGGGTTCAGAACCGATCTTGATATCGAAGCTGCCATTTTCGGCGATGCTGAAGCTGCTGCCAGCTGCATAGGTATTGAACGCGTCTTCACCGGCGATCTTTACTTCGCAAGTGCCGCTGGTGATCTCCATCAGTTCAGGCACCCCGACGTTGAAGGTCAACTGGCTGCCTGGCATCACGACGCCGCAAGTCTTGCGAGAACCATCCGCAAAGAAGACCGAGTGTGAAACGCACTTGCCATCGAAATACACGGAGGCTTGTTTTGCTACGGAGACGTTATCGAATCTGTCAGACATATCTTTTCCTTGTTTATTTTGGTTCGTTGGCTTTACTGCCCTTTTGATAGGACACATAGAGATAGATGGGGATGCCGAGATCGCCCAGTTGGTTCTCGATCAGCGGCTTCACATCGTTCCAGTCCAAGCCACCCACGCCGCATGCGAGGCGAGGTAATGCCATGCTGGAGAGTTTTTCCTTCTGCGCAAAACTACGCAGGGCGTGCAAGGCATGGTTGACATGGGAGAGGGTGGCATGGCCGGGTTTGCTGCCGTGGTCGTAAGCGCCGTCCTGTGTGAATAGGTTGACGATGAAACGGCCGTCGGCGCTCATCCAGCTCCACTTGCCGCCAGACTTCGGGTGTTGCGTCTGGCAGTAGTGGCGAAAATCCTTGTACAAAGCCGGCATGCGTTCTCGCAATTGCAGTGCCAGCCCCTGATGGAAATCGTCGTTGGGTGCAACGCCGTGAACGATGGCCTTGGCCTCGCTCAGCAAGATGTCTCCGTTCAGTTCGTACAGCATGATCCCCTCCCGCTGTTGTTTTACTTCCTCTTCTGCAGATTGGCTGCGATGCGCATGCGCAGCGCGTTCAACTTGATGAAACCAGCTGCATCCTTCTGGTCATATGCGCCCTTGTCGTCTTCGAAAGTGGCGATGCTGGAATCGAATAGCGAGTCAGTCTTTGAATCACGACCCACGACGATCACGTTGCCCTTGTACAGCTTCACACGCACCCAGCCGTTGACGGTCTGCTGTGTGTGGTCGATCAGTTTTTGCAGTGCGATGCGCTCCGGCGCCCACCAGTAACCGTTATAGATCATGCTGGCGTAGCGCGGCATCATGTCATCCTTCAGATGCGCGACTTCGCGATCCAGTGTGATGGACTCTATGGCACGGTGTGCCTTGAGCATGATGGTGCCACCGGGGGTTTCGTAACAGCCGCGCGACTTCATGCCGACGTAGCGGTTCTCTACCAGATCAAGACGACCGATACCGTGCTTGCCGCCCAGTGTGTTCAGATTGCGCAAAACCTCTGCGGGCGTCATGGGCGTGCCGTTCAGTGCCACGATGTCGCCGCGTTCGAACTCGATGTCCAGATATTCGGCCGCATCCGGTGCTTTCTCAGGCGAAACGGTCCAACGCCACATGCTTTCTTCTGCTTCGGCAGCCGGGTCTTCCAGATGGCGACCTTCATAGCTGATGTGCAGCAGGTTGGCATCCATGGAGTAGGGAGAGCCGCCTTGCTTGTGTTTCATGTCGACCGGGATGCCGTGTTTTTCTGCGTAGGCCATCAGCTTCTCGCGGGAGAGCAGATCCCATTCGCGCCATGGGGCGATGATCTTGATGTTCGGGTTCAGCGCATAGGCGCCCAGTTCGAAACGCACCTGATCGTTGCCTTTGCCTGTTGCGCCGTGCGAGATCGCGTCGGCCTTCTCGATCTTGGCGATCTCGACCAGTCGCTTGGCGATCAGCGGGCGCGCAATCGAAGTGCCGAGCAGATACTCGCCTTCATACAATGCATTTGCGCGGAACATCGGAAACACGAAGTCGCGCACG
>JAGXGC010000015.1 GCA_024636935.1 Sideroxydans sp.
CTAGGGCGATTTGAAACTTACGCGCGAATTCCATCATGGCTCGGACGGCTTGCCGCCCAACAGGAAGCCGGATATACGGAAGCAGTTGCACCCAAAACCATCAACGCGAATTGCTTGCAAAACGGGAGGTGTCCATATACGTCAATAAGCGAAGCGCATTGCGCCGCATGGAAGCCTGCAAACATCCGGCGCAATGCGCTTCGCCTAATGCGCCCTACGCGCTCTGCCACTGCTCCAAAATCTGCTGGGACATACTATCAATATGCTCAGCAGATACACCATGCTGGCGAACAAACATCTCTGCTCGAGCACCCACTTCCTTAAGTAAAGATGTCGCCTCATTCACCAAGGTATCAAGTCGCGCAATAAGCAGACCCATAGCATTATCATCATGCACAGCTTTGCGGCTACCCAAACGTGATCGATGCACCAGCCAGTTCCGTTCAGAAAGCAGCGAGATGAATCTCGTTTCAATCTCAGGATCCATCAAACGAGCTTTAGTTATTAGGCGAATGGTCGAACCAAAAGTTTTTGCTTGGGCTTCTTCAATCAGCGCATCCCCTTCGGCAATACCCATTCCTTTTTGAGCTTGAACTAGCAATACGAAATATTGAGCAGTGCACGATTCCAATTCTTGGATTTGCCAGAGCGCAAAACCTACTCGCTGTGTAATTGTGGAAAGACGATCAGCCTTTCTTAATAGATTCTCAATAGAGTCCATACAATTCAGCGCTCCAGATTCATCGCCAACAACCGCCTCAATATCTCTTCATCAGCCATCTCCGCCGTGTAGTCGTCCCAACCATAAGCCTTGGCGACAGCGGCATCCAGCGTCTTGTGGGCGTTGTCCAGCCAGGCGGGGCGGGCGTTGTAGAGGTTGGTGAGGGTGCGCTTTTTCAGGTCGGCTTCGTGGCCGGGTTTGGCGACGGGGCGTGCGGGGTAGCCTGCTTTTTCTTCTTCGGGCGTGCGCACCCAGTCCGTCCATTCGGGCGGGTTGAGCCAGTTGTTGCGGAGTTCGATTAACTGCTTGGCAGCATTCGCAACCGCTTCGGCATGTACACCTGTTGCTTCGTCATATGGAGCCAACCCTTGCGGGAAGGGGAAGGTCTCGAAGGTGAGCGTGGAGTTGTAACGCGGCCTATCTTCCAGTGTGCCGCCCTTGGCTAGTGCCCAAACAATATGTAAGCGCGAAGACAGGATGCCGAGCAGCGCGTCGCTATCCGCCGGGATGACGATGAGGCTGTGTTCCGGCGCGACGTTGATGGGGAAGCTGACGAAGAAGCGGTGTTTGGCTGTTTCCGGCGTGGCGATGTAGCGCTGCAGACCATCAAGCTTTGCGCGAAGTCCGGGACGCGCCTCACCATGACGCCACCATTTTTCAGCACGGGCTTTGCGCTTGTTGCCGATGCGCGTGGGCTTGACGTGCTCCACCACATAGGCGAACGGCGCTTCATACAGTGCGGCATGCTGCTCATCCATCAACGCAAAATCTATCACCCAGTCACCCGCCCAACGGCGAGTGATGTCGGAACCGTTGTAGATGGGTTTCAGTACGTCCGAATTCGGCTTGCCGTGCGGGTTGGGCAACTTGAGCCAGGCTTGTGCCGTTTCCGATGGCACTTTGAATGCGCCCGCCAGACATAGACCGAAATACGACCAACCGGCGTTTGATTTGAGCGGCTGCGCACTTGTCAGATCGCTGCCGCCATTGCCGCCCGCGGTCAGGTCGGCGTGGATGTTCGCCACAGGCTGCCCATCAAGCATGACGGGTTGCCCATGATCTTTGACACCAAAGCAAGTCAACGACACACGCACCGCCGCGCCTTCATTGATCCATTCTTCATCACTCCACGCATTGAAGATTTGCCCGCTTTCCAAGATACGTTCAAGCACTGGGCGGTTGCGCTTCTGACGTAGCGAGTTGGTAGCGACCAGTCCAGCGCGCAAACACTTCCCCGCCTCGATCTGCGCACGTGCTTTCTCGAACCAATAGGTAACAAGGTCGGCACCGCCCGGCACTCGGCCTGCATAGAGTTCACGTAGCGCATCGGTGTAGTCATCGCCCAATTCGCCGCGCATCTTCTTGTCACCCAAGAATGGCGGATTGCCGATGATGGCATCGACGGTGGGCCATTCCGCTTCGAACACAGGGCTTGCCACATAACCCGGCAATGCAGCCCATTCAGCGGAACTTACATCTCTTGGTTTGCGTAGTGCGAACTCTCCGTGCACGAGCACCGCATCGCGGTTCTCGATGTGGTTCAGCGATTGCAGGATGGGATCGCGGCGGATGGGGTAGCCGTTCTTGAGCATCCACTGTATCTCGCCGATCCACACGGTGACGCGCGCCAGTTCGGCGGCATAGATGTTGAGTTCGATGCCGTAGATGTTTGCCGGTGATACTTCGATGCTGACCTGACGGTGCAGCCCCAAGACTTCTGCTTCGAGGTTGGCTTTGTGTTCGAGGTCTTTCAATGCACGCAGGGCGAGGTATAGAAAGTTGCCGCTGCCGCAGGCGGGGTCGAGCAGCTTGTAGTTCTTGAGCCGTTCCAGATGACTGTGGAACACAGCCTGTGCCTCGCGTTCCGCTTTGTCCCCATGCTTCTTGCTCTTGGCGAGGAACTTCTCGATCAGCACCTTCGCTATTTCCCATTCTGCGGAAAGTGGTTCGACGATGACAGGATCGATGATGCGCATGATGGAACGCTGGTCGGTGTAGTGCGCGCCGAGTTGTGAACGCTTCTTGGGATCGAGGCCGCGCTCGAACAGTGTGCCGAAGATGGAAGGCTCGATGCCGCTCCAATCGAGGCGTGAGGCTTCCAGCAGCGTCTGTATCTCTTGCGCTTCGAGCGGCAGCACTTCGGTCTTTTCAAACAGTCCGCCGTTGAAGTAGGCGATGTCTTCCAGTGCGAAGTCGCCGCCCTTGCGCATGGCGCGGAACAGTTCTTCGAAACGACTGCTGAGTTTGGCCGGGTCGGTCTGGCTCTTATCGAGCAGGCGCTCGAACAATTTACCGGGCAGCAGTCCCGCATCTTCCGCGAACAGGCAGAACAGGCACTGGTTGAGAAAGTGAGCCACAGCCTGCGGCGCATGGCCGCGCGCATTCAATGACTGCGCCAGATCGGAGAACTTGCCCGCCGCTTCTTCGGTGATCTGCGACAGCGTAAGTTTTGGGTGGAACTTGTCTGGCTCGGTGAACAACCAGCGCAGCTTGTTCAGATTTTCCGCCTCGCCGATGTCTTGCATGGCGATGGTGTGCACTTCGCTGGGGGCGTTGGTGAAGTGGGTGTGTATCTGGATGATCTGCGTGTCGCACACCACCAGCAGCGGCGGATTATCCAGCGCCAGTGCATAGGTCATCAGTTGCTTGAGTGCGGCATCCAGATTGCGATCCGGCGCTTTGTATTCGATGGCGAAGTGTCCGCGCTTCCACACATCGGCCCAGCCGTGCTTGCTGCCGGTCTTGCTGACACCACGTTCATAGCAATATGTATCTACGCTTGCGGGACTGGGTATTTCGGCACCAACCAGCGCGCACAGATCGGCGAAATGGGCTTGATAACTTTGTCGTTCGTTGAGTGTGCTGCCTTGCCACTTGGCTATGAATTCGCGCGGGGTCATTTGCTGCATCCGAGTAAAGTTGCCGAATCTTGCTGGAAAACACCGCCACGGACAAGCACGGAGAATATATAGATATTCAGCGCAGCCTATGTTGTGCCGCGCCACTCTGGCTAACGGCGCACGGTATTGCTAGATGCTCTCCAGTATCTTTCCCAGGCGTTTCGCAGAAACGATCACCGGCGTCTTCAATTCCTGCGCGAAAAGCGACACGCGCAGCTCCTGCATCATCCAGCCAAAGTCTTCCAGCCGTTCGTCGCGCGCGCCCTGCTGTGCTTGCAGGCGACGCTGCCATTGCTGCTGGATGGGCTGCAACTGGGCGAGGTTGGTGGCGTCGCGCGCGGGGTTGCTGCGCAGCTTCTCCAGCCGCACGTTGATACCCTTCAAATAACGCGGCATATGCTGCATACGTTCGTAAGGCGTGCGGGCAATCCAGTCTTTTCCAAGCAATGATTCGAGCTGCTGGCGAATGTCTTGCTGCGCCTGTGCGTGCGCTTTGAATCCGGGCAGTGCTTTTTGCAATGCCTGATGCTCGGTCAGCACCGTGCCGACCAGACGCGCGATCTCCTGCCCCACCAAATTGAGACGGGACTTGGCATCCTTGCAACGCGCGTTGAATGTCTTTTCGCTGTCCGGTAGTGGGTCGTTCAGACAGCAACGGTCGAAAGTGACGGTGAGTATCTGTTGTTGCATCTCTTGCTGGCTGCCGAATGGCAAGAACAACATCGCCATCTTTTGCAGGTCGGGCAGGTTCTTCTCTAGGAACTTCACCTGTTCTTTGAGCGCCAGCATGAACAATCTGCGCAGTCCGGCGCGATGCACGGCTTGCGCTTCGTCTGCGGTATCGAAAGCCTGCTGCGTCACCGCATCACCTTCGTCGTGCAGCGCGTTGAACACTGTCACCTGTTGCCCTGCGCGTGGCACTTGCGTGGTCTCGGCGAAGTCGCCGAAGGTCCAGTCGGTATAGCGCTCCTTGTTGCTTGTGACCGAGGCCTGCGCCTGCTTCACCGGCGCACTGACAACCAGCGTCACCTTGGGTGCCCAGTCACCGCGCAACTGGATGAAGTTCCTCCCCATGCCCAGTTGGCGACCGTGTTCATCTATGACGCGAAAATTCATCAACAGATGCGGCGGCAGTTGCTCTAGGCGGAACGCATCCAGCGGCACATCGACTTGCTTCTGCTCGCGCATGTAGCGCGCAATGGCTTGCAACAGCGAGACGTCACTCGCCTTCACTTCGGCACAAAAAGCGGCAGCGAACTCCGGCACCGGCACACAATGGCGGCGCAGTTTCTGCGGCAAGGATTTCAGCAGTTGCGCCACCTTCTCGGCGAGGATGCCTGGCACCAGCCACTCACAGCGCGCGGGTTGCACTTGATTGATCAGCGCCTGCGGCACGGTCAGCGTCACACCGTCGTCGTTCTTGCCCGGTGCAAAGTTGTAGGCCAACGCATAACTCACATTGTTCATCTTCAACTGCGGCGGGAAATGTTCGGTGGTGATGCCCGCCGCTTCGTGGCGCATCAGGTCGTCTTTTTTCAGATAAAGCAGCTTGGGGTTTTCACGTTCCGCTTCTTTGCGCCATTTCTCGAACGCTGCACCGTTATGCATACCTGCCGGGATGCGCGCATCGTAGAAAGCGAAGATCAACTCATCGTCCACCAACACATCGGGGCGGCGCGATTTGTGTTCCAGCGCTTCGATGTCGGCGATGAGTCTTTGGTTGTGCGCGAAGAACGGGGCCTGCGTGTTGAACTCGCCTTCCACCAATGCGGTGCGGATGAACACCGCGCGTGATTCCTCCGGATCCATCGGGCCGTAGTGCACACGCTTCTTGGGATTGATGAGCAGACCGAACAATGTGCTGCGCTCCCATGCTCCGACCTGCGCCGCTTTCTTTTCCCAATGCGGATCGAAGTAGCTGCGCTTCAACAGATGATCGCCCACCTCTTCCAGCCACTGCGGTTCGATGCGTGCCACACAGCGCGCATACAAACGCGTGGTCTCCATCAACTCCGCCGCCAGCACCCACTTCGCGCCCTTCTTTGCGAGCACCGAATTGGGCGCGATGAAGAACTTGGTCTCGCGCGCACCTAGGTAGTGCGGCTCGTTCACCGCACGCGTACCGATGTTGCCGATCAGGCCGGTGAGCAGCGCTTTGTGTATCTGTTCGAAGCTGGCGGGCTGTTCGTTGAAGCGCATGTTCATCTCAGACATCTGCGCGTGCAGTTGCTGATGCAACTCGTGCCATTCGCGCAGACGCAGCGGTGACAGGAAAAGACTGCGGCATTCGTTCGCCCACAACTTGTTGCTCTTCTTGTGCTGCACGCCTTTCTTGAACCAGTCCCACAACTTGAGATAGGCGAGGAAGTCCGAGCGCTCGTCGATGAAACGCTGATGCGCTGCATCGGCCGCCTCGCGCCGTTCCGCTGGGCGGTCACGCGGGTCTTGCAATGACAAAGCACTGGCGATGATGATGATCTCGGTCAAACACTGGTATTGCTTGCCTGCCAACAACAGACGCGCGACCTTGGGGTCGAGTGGCAGCTTGGCCAATTCTTGGCCGAGCTTGGTCAACTGGCGCTCATCATCGATCGCATTCAGTTCGTGCAGCAACTGATAGCCGTCAGCGATCGCGCGCGCGCCCGGCGGTTCGATGAACGGGAATTCCGCCACATCACCCAGCCCTAGCGAGCTCATACGCAGAATGACGGTCGCCAGTGAAACGCGGAATATCTCGGGGTCGGTGAACTCGGCACGCTGCGCGAATTCCTCTTCGTCATACAGGCGTATGCAGATGCCGCTCATCACACGACCGCAACGACCGGCGCGCTGATTGGCTGCCGAGCGCGCGATCTTTTCGATATGCAACTGCTCCACCTTCTGGCGGATACTGTAACGGTTGATGCGCGCTACACCGGTGTCGATCACGTAGCCGATGTTGGGTACTGTGAGCGAGGTCTCTGCCACGTTGGTCGCCAGCACCACACGGCGCAGGTTGCCGACTTTAAATACTCGGTCCTGCTCTGCTATCGACAGACGTGAGAACAGCGGCAATATCTCTATGCCTTTGTGTTGATGCTTGCGCAAAGCCTCAGCGGCTTCGCGGATCTCGCGCTCACCGGGCAGGAACACCAGCACGTCACCGCGAAGACCTCCGATAGACAATTCATCCAGCGCGCTGCAGATGGCTTGCGGCACATCCTGCATCTCGCCTTCCTCGTCTTTTTGCGGCGGGCGATAGCGTATATCGACTGGATAGGTGCGGCCGGAGACTTGCAGCACGGGTGCGCCTGAGAAATGTTTGGAGAAGCGCTCCGCATCCAGCGTGGCAGAGGTGATGATGAGTTTTAGGTCGGGACGCTTGGGTAACAGTTGCTTGAAGTAGCCGAGCAAAAAGTCGATGTTGAGCGAGCGTTCGTGCGCTTCGTCGATGATCAGCGTGTCGTATTGGCGCAGCAATGGGTCACTGTGGATCTCAGCCAGCATGATGCCGTCTGTCATCAACTTGATGGCACTGTCAGGTGACACTCTGTCGTTGAATCGCACCTTGTAGCCAACCAGCCCGCCCAGTTCAGATTTCAATTCCTGCGCGATACGCGCGGCGACAGAACGTGCCGCGACTCTGCGCGGCTGGGTGTGACCGATGACGCCTTTGACTCCTCGCCCCAAGCTCAGACATATCTTGGGCAGCTGCGTGGTCTTGCCGGAACCGGTCTCGCCGCAGACGATGATGACCTGATGTTTTTCGATCGCCTGCGCCAATTCATCACGCCGCGCCACCACCGGCAGGTCGGCGGGATATTCGATGGCAGTGAGTTGCTGGATGCGCGCGAGGCGGCGCTGGGCGATAGCGGACAGTTGCTGCGTCATGGCTGCTCCACACACAGGCTGGTGCAAGGGATGCCGTCTCCATCGCTGTCTAACACCTTCACGCCACAGCGCGTCAGATAGAAATGCGCCTCATCGCACGACTGCATCTGCTCGCAGCGCGATTTCTTTCCACAAGCCAGATCATAGGGCTCAAAGACGGCGCGGGGTTTGTCTGCCGTATGTTGCTGGTAGTACGAAGGATGTTGCTTGCGCCATTCCCAGGGTGCTTGCGCACTGGTTTGTGCCCACAGGCCACGGTGCGCTTGCTGCGCCTCAAGTTGCAGGGTGATGAATGCCTTATTGCTGTGATGGAAAGAATATTCCCAAGCCATGCCTTGACGCACCAGATCTTGATTCAAGTCGACTCCATCCAGCGTGATAGTCGCGATGGTGCGTCCATATTGATCGATAGCTCGGCTATCTACCTGTACCACTTTCTTGTTCACACGGGACTTTAGATATTCCTGTGATCGCAGGCCGAACGGCTGCACCTTTTCCGGTGCATCGATGTCAGCCAAGCGTAATTTAAGTTTTTGTTTATCGCGCATCACCCACACGGTGTCACCATCAATGACAGCGATCACATACGCCTCGAACGTCTCCGCCTGTGCCGCCCAGCTCAGGCAACACAATAGAACCCACCACCACTTCATATCAGGATGCTTTTGATGATCGCCATGCAGAACAGCGCGTAGCCTGCCGCCAGCAGGTCGTCGAACATGACACCGTGTCCGCCATGCCAATGGCTATCGTAATAGCGTATAGGCTGTGGTTTGACGATGTCGAAAAAACGGAACAAAGAGAAAGCCAGCAACTGCCAGATCAAACCGTCCGGCGTGAAGAACAGTACCAACAGAAAGGCCACCACTTCGTCCCAGACGATACCGCCGAAATCGGCTTCGCCCAGCGCCTTGCCGGTGATGTCGCAAACCCACACACCGATGAAATACATCCAGATCAGCGCAAAGATGAACATCGCGTCGCTGAGGTGCGCTGACATGTACCAGAACAAGGGGAACGCGAGCAATGTGCCTGCTGTTCCTGGTGAACGCGGCACCAGCCCCAAGCCCAACCCGAATGCAAGCATGTGCGCGGGATGGCTGAACAGAAAGCGCCAATTCGGCTTGACCTTCAAGTCTTCATGCGAAGTGATCATAGCCCTCCCTCGCAAGCTGAATCACGCTGCCGTTCGCGGCGCGCAATTTACAACCCTGCCCGGAAACGATCTTGCCGATTCGAGCCAACGGCAAATGCAATTGATCGACTAGCGCGGCTATCTCCTCGCGATGCGCGAGCGGCGCGGTAAAGCACAGTTCATAGTCCTCTCCGCCGGAAAGGACACAATCCTGCTCCAGCATATCCATACCTTCATCTGAAGATTCGAAATATGCGGATTTTGGCAAACGGTCATAGCGCACTTCTGCCGCCATATTCGAGCTATCCAAGATATGTTTCAGATCAGCCAGCAGTCCATCAGATATATCGATGGAACTATGTGCCAGACCGCGCAGCGCTAATCCCAAGGCGACGCGCGGCTGCGGCTTCTGCAAGGCTGCAAGACATGACTGTCGCGCACCTTCGGGTAGAGCCACCCGCTCCTGCAATTCCGCCAAGCCCAAGGCCGCCTCACCCAATATACCTGATACCCAGATGTCATCTCCAACCTGCGCACCAGTACGACGTAAGGCTTTCCCTTGCGGCACTTCTCCCATGATGGTCACGCACAAATTGAGCGGGCCTCTTGTCGTATCACCGCCTATCAGTTCGACACCATGCTCATCGGCCAGCGCAAAGAAGCCCTCGCTGAACGCCTTCAACCAATCATCATGTGCCTGCGGCAGCGACAAGGACAACGTCGCCCAGCGTGGCTGCGCACCCATTGCCGCCATATCGGATAGATTAACCGCCAGCGTCTTGTGCCCTAACTGGCGCGGATCGGTATCGAGATAGAAATGTGTGCCGCCGACCAGCATGTCGGTGGAGACTGCCAACTCCATTCCCGCATTGACTTGCAGCAGGGCCGCATCGTCTCCAACGCTCAGGATTGTGTTGGGGGTTGGGCGCGTGAAATGACGCCTGATGAGATCGAATTCTGACATCAGGCCGTATCCCTCGTTACTTGGCGGAGATTTCGACCGCGCGTGCTTGTGCTGCCAACTTATCCAGCACGCCATTGACGAACTTGTGACCATCGCTACCGCCAAAAGTCTTGGCCAGCTCGACAGCTTCGTTGATGACTACGCGATAAGGCACTTCCGGTTGATGAAATAACTCGTAAGCACCGAGCAACAGCACGGAATATTCGACTGGGCTCAATTCGTTCAGTGCACGATCGAGCTGGGGAGCGATCTGCTCATCCAGGGCCTCATGCAGGGAGATGGCTCCACGCAACAGTTGCTGGTACAACTCACTGTCGTAACGACCTAGGCTCTTGTCATCACCTGTACTGCGCCCGATCTGAGTCGCGCTGCTGCCAGATATACGCCACTCGTAGATACCCTGCAAAGCCAGTTCGCGCGCGCGGTGGCGCGGACTGACCGCAGTCTTCTTCGTATCCGTCATGCCAATTCCCGAGCTAGGTTGACCATCTCGATGGCGACCAATGCAGCTTCCGCACCTTTCACACTCATGCGCACTTCCGCCTGCTCATCAGTGTCGGTAGTAAGGATGGCGTTGGCGATCGGCAAACCGGTCGCCAGTTGTACTTCACCCACGCCGCGAGCGGATTCGTTGGATACGATCTCGAAGTGGAAAGTATCACCGCGTATCACTGCCCCCAATGCGATCAACGCATCGTAGTCATGACTCTCCGCCATCTGCCACAGTACCAACGGGATCTCCAATGCACCCGGCACGGTGGCCAGCACGATGTCGTCGTCCGCCACACCGCTCTTCAGCAGTTGCGCGCGGCATGCGGACAGCAGACCTTCACATACAGTGGTGTTGAAACGGCTCTGCACGATGCCGATACGCATGCCCGTGCCATTCAGGTTTTTTTCAATCTCTCTCATTTTGTATCCTTGGAAGAACAATAACCCACGATCTCAAGGCCGAAGCCCGCCATGCTCGGCATCTTGCGTGCCGTGCCGATCAAACACATCTTACCCACACCAATGTCGCGCAGTATCTGCGCACCGATACCATAGCTCTTGGGGTCCCACTTACTCGCCGGATGTTCGGCATGGTTCTCAAGCGCACGACTCAGCAAAGTCTGTGATGTTTCCGCCTGATGCATCAACACCAGCACACCGCTCGAAGCCTGACTGATCTTTTTGAGCGCCTCATGCACGCTGGTGCTTTTCTCATAGCTCGTCTGTTCCATAAAATCCATCACCGACAGCGGCTCATGCACGCGCACCAATGTTTCAAATTCCGGTTGGATGTCGCCTTTAGCCAGTGCCAAATGGGTACGCTGTGTACTTTTGTCAGTATAGGCATACAACTCGAACTCGCCGTAGGCAGTCTGCACACTACGCTTGCCCACACGCTCGATCAGTGTCTCGTTATGTGCGCGGTATTCGATCAAGTCGGCGATGGTGCCGATCTTCAGTCCGTGTTGCTTAGCGAACGGGATCAGGTCAGGCAGACGCGCCATCTCGCCGTCTTCCTTCAGAATCTCGCAGATCACCGAGGCGGGCAACAGACCTGCCAGTTGCGACAGATCACAACCTGCTTCGGTATGGCCTGCACGCACCAGCACACCGCCATTCTGTGCCATCAACGGGAAGATGTGGCCCGGCTGCACGATATCTTGCGGCTTGGCATCTTTGTTCGCTGCGGCGAGGATGGTGCGCGCGCGATCAGCTGCTGAGATGCCTGTGGTGACGCCGGTCGCTGCTTCGATGCTGAGCGTGAAGTTGGTCGCCAGCGGCAATCCGTTTTCCCGCACCATCAGTGGTAGGTCAAGCTGTTTGCAATGTTCCTGTGTCAGCGTCAAGCAAATCAGGCCGCGCCCGTGTTTGGCCATGAAGTTGACCATCTCAGGTGTGGCGAATTCGGCGGCGAATACCAGATCGCCTTCGTTCTCGCGGTCCTCTTCGTCAACCAGCACGACCATGCGGCCGGCGCGTATCTCTTCGATGATCTCGTGGATCGGTGCAACGTCTGTCATTTGTTCTGCTCTTCCTCTGCCTGCATCATTCGTTCCACATAGCGCGCGATCAGATCGATCTCCAGATTCACGCGCTTACCTTTTTCCAATTCGTTCAATGTCGTCACTTCCAGCGTGTGCGGGATCAGGTTCACCTCGAACTCGTTACCCGACACATGGTTCACTGTCAGGCTCACACCGTTGATGGTGATAGAACCTTTCACCGCGATGTACTTGGACAGCGCCTGCGGTGCGCGTATCACCAGGCGCCAGCTTTCACCGATATCGTTGAATGCCGCCACTTCGCCCACACCATCCACATGACCGCTGACCAAGTGGCCGCCGATGCGGTCGGACAGACGCATCGCTTTTTCCAGATTGACGTGCCCACCTTGAAGCTCTAGCCCGGTGGTGCAATCCAGTGTCTCTCGCGAAACGTCCACCGTAAAATCGTTACCGTCGACCGCAATCACCGTGAGGCAAACGCCGTTCACGGCGATGCTATCGCCCAGCGACACATCATCCATGCCCAACACTTCAGTGGCCACGGTCAGGCGTAGTCCGCCTTCGCGATCTGCGACCTTTTTGATCATGCCGGCATCTGCAATGATTCCACTAAACATTCTGGTACCTCCATAAATTTATTTTGCGAGCGAATCGCTGCGTCGCGTGCTCGTTCATTCCTCGCCTACCTTCATGGTATGTCTCGTCATTCACTGCGCGGCTCCTTGCGCTTCATCTCGCAAAAGTAAATTTCTGGAAGCACCAGTTTTACCTCCGCCGTGATTCTGAGATCCTCACCCACCCGGCGCACGTCGCGCCAAGCCAGATCCACGCGCTGTTCCAGTCGCAACAACTCGCCCAAGTTAGCCATACCGCATGCGGCATCGCCCAATATTTGCGGTGCCAGATACAGCACCAGTTCATCCACCAGTCCGGCTTGCAGCAAAGCGCCATTCAGCACGCGACCGGCCTCGACCAATACTTCGTTGATACCGCGCTGCGCCAGTTCACACATCACGGCAGACAGATCGACTTGCCCTGCAGCATCGACCAGCAACAATACTTCCGCACCCTGCAGCTCCAATGCCGCGCGCTTACCTGCATCCTGTGACGCGGTGCAGATCAGCACTTTGCCGCTCTGCAGCATGCGCGCCGATGGCGACATGCGCAGCGTGCTATCCAACACCACTCGCAGCGGTTGCCGCTCGGTATCGATACGCACGTTCAATTGTGGATCGTCTGCCAGCACGGTGCCAATGCCGGTCAATACCGCACAGGAACGCGCACGCCAATGCTGTACATCCTGCCGAGCTGCCGCGCCCGTGATCCACTGGCTCGTGCCGTTCGCCAGTGCGGTGCGGCCATCCAGACTGGCGGCGATCTTGCTGCGCACCCAAGGCAAGCCACGCGTCATGCGCGAGACGAAACCGACATTCAATTCGCGCGCTGCCGCTTCCATCAGCCCACTTTCGACTTGGATACCTGCGGCACGCAAACGGGCGATACCTTGCCCGGCCACTTGCGGATTAGGATCCTGCATCGCGCACACCACGCGCGCCACCCCCGCTTCGATCAATGCATCCGCACAAGGCGGAGTTCGTCCATGATGACTGCAGGGCTCCAGCGTCACATAAGCCGTCGCCCCGCGCGCTTTCTTTCCTGCTGCGCGCAAAGCGTGCACTTCCGCATGCGGCTCGCCGGCACGCACATGCCAACCTTCGCCGACGATTTCATCGCCTTTGACCAACACACAGCCGACGCGCGGATTGGGCGCAGTCGTATTCAGCCCTTGCGCTGCCAGTTGCAGCGCCCGTGCCATCCACTGACTGTCGGCCGCTTGCATGATCAGTCCGTATTGCGCCGTCGTACTGGCTTGCGCATAGCATCCACCTCATCGGTGAAGTCATCCACATCTTGAAAACTCTTGTATACCGACGCGAAACGGATGTAGGCCACCTTATCCAGCTTCAATAGTTCTTTCATCACCAACTCGCCGATCTGACGCGAAGGGATCTCACGCTCACCAAACGAGAATATCTTCTGCGTGACATGCTCTATCGCCGCCACCACCAGATCGGCCGGTACCGGACGCTTGTGTAAGGCGCGAGTGAAACTATTGCGCAATCGCTCATCATCGAACTCGCTACGCATACCGTTCTGTTTCACCACCTGCGGCATACGCAGCTCCACCAATTCATGCGTGGTGAAACGTTTGTCGCACGACAGACAACGACGACGACGACGAATACTGTCGCCCTCTTCGCTCAATCGCGTATCCACCACTTGGGTGTCTTCGTGCTTACAGAATGGACATTTCATCGCTGCAAGTACCAGATGATTGGTTTCAAACGCCGACCTATGAGTTGATCTAGGCCGACGCTCAAAACGATTTAGTTACCGTACACCGGAAAAGCTGTAGTCAGCTGCTTGACTTCGCCCACTACGCGCGCGATCACGGCTTCATCAGTTGGCGCATCCAGCACGTCAGCGATCAGGTTAGCCAACTTCTCGGCTTCCAATTCCTTGAAACCACGTGTCGTCATTGCTGGCGAACCGATGCGAATACCGGAAGTCACGAATGGCTTCTCTGGGTCGTTCGGAATAGCGTTCTTGTTGACGGTGATGTGCGCTTTGCCCAGCGCTTCTTCGGCAGCTTTGCCAGTCAGGTTCTTGGCGCGCAGGTCGACGAGGAATACGTGACTGTCGGTACGACCGGAGACGATGCGCACACCGCGCTCGGTCAGCACTTTGGCCATCACGCGTGCATTGTCGATCACCTGCTTCTGGTATTCCTTGAATTCGCTGCTGGCCGCTTCTTTGAACGCGACCGCCTTGGCGGCGATCACGTGCATCAGCGGGCCGCCTTGCAACTGCGGGAAGATGGCGGAATTCAGCGCCTTCTCATGTTCCGCCTTGGCCAGGATCAGGCCACCGCGCGGGCCGCGCAGGGTCTTGTGGGTGGTGGTGGTGACGAAGTCTGCGATACCGACTGGGCTGGGGTAGCAACCGGCGGCGATCAGACCAGCGTAGTGCGCCATGTCCACGAACAGATAGGCACCGACGCTGTCGGCGATAACACGGAAGCGCTTCCAGTCGATCACCAGCGCATAGGCAGAAGCACCGGCCACGATCATCTTGGGCTTGTGCTCAGTGGCCAAGCGCTGCACTTCGTCGTAGTCGATCTCTTCGTTCTCGTTCAAGCCATACTGCACGGAGTTGTACAGCTTGCCGCTGATGTTCACCGATGCACCGTGGGTCAGGTGACCACCGTGCGCCAGACTCATGCCAAGAATAGTATCGCCTGGCTTCAGCACCGAGACATAAACTCCCTGATTGGCCTGCGAACCAGAATGCGGCTGCACGTTGGCGTATTCGGCACCGAACAAAGACTTGGCGCGATCGATCGCCATTTGCTCAGCAATATCCACGAACTCGCAACCACCGTAGTAACGCTTGCCGGGATAACCTTCGGCGTATTTATTGGTGAGCTGGCTACCCTGCGCTTCCATCACCGCCGGGCTAGTATAGTTTTCCGAGGCGATCAGTTCGATATGATCTTCCTGACGAGCGGTTTCTTTCTGGATCGCGTCCCACAGATCAGGGTCGACGACAGCGAGGGTGTTTTTGCGCGAGAACATGGATAGCCTTCCAAAGTTAAAGGATAAAAAGAAAGGCGCGCATTTTATCACGCCCGGAAGCTAAAACGCCGCCCATCAGGGCGGCGTCTCAATGGGGCATATCGACTGCTCAGGGCGCGTCGAACATCATCGGCACATCCCAAGCACCGACTTGCCCACCGGCGAAAATCTGGCGCACACGCAGGAAATAGCGTCCGGACTGCGGACGCGGCATATCGATCCAGTTCTCAGCAGTCTTGGCATCCAGCAGCAGATGCTGGAAATTCTGACTTGGCGCGACTTGCACCTGATAGCTCACACTCTGCTTTCGGCCCACCCAACGCAACTGCAACTGCTTGCCGCTGACATAGACCTTGGTCATGGCGAACTGGCGCGGCGGCACATTGACCTCGAAGCCAATCTTGCCTTCCATGCCCTGCAGGCCATGACTATCCACCGCACGCAGCTTCAACCAGTAACGGCCATTCGGCAGCTCATTCAGACGGATTGTTTTGCCATCGCTGCGCACCGACACCAACTGGGCCGAGAATTCCTCGTTTTGCGACAACTCGCCGACATAGCGCTGCGCGCCTTCCAACTCGCCCATCATCCATTCGATATAGGGAGTATCGAACACTGCAGGCAATTCGGGATAGACCGGCTCGGACAGCAGTGGGATCACCTGCGCGGCATCACGTCCGTTGGCCACCGAGCCCTCTCGTGCATTCAGTGCCAGCACGACCGGCGTTTGTGTGGCATCGAAAGCGACCGTGCCTTCTTCCACTTCAGTGAAAGTGACCACGCCATCCTGCCTCACACGGAAGTGCGTACCACGAATCCCGATGGTTGCATTGCGGCCCGCGACCGATAGATCAGCCATGCCGAGGGCGTGTTTCGCTTTGAACGCATCGATCTGACCAGTCACCACTCGCAACAGCGACGAGAGCACACCATCCGCGCGCTGTTCCAGTTTCTCCACCTTGAGTTCTGTTTGTTCCAGCATATTCACTAGCGAAGTGTCCGGCATGCGCAGACGCAAAGCACCGCCCTGAGTAGTCAGCACTCGCGCACCCGCTGGAATCAGATCGCCAGCTTTCAAGGCTTTTCCATTTGCGGTCGCATCGCCGGTCACAGCCTCGACCTTTAAGCTGCCCGGCTGTGATTTCAACCATGCACGCTTGACGCGCAATTGCTGACCCGGCTCGATTAGATTGGGATCAGGCAACAGGTTGTAGTTCGCCACGTCACGCCAGCGCGAAGGAACATCCATTTGCTCGCGCGCCAGATCACCAAGCGTATCGCCCGTGTGCACCTCGATAATCACATCATCCGGCCCAGGCAATGGCGCCTCACCCCAAGCGAACTGCATCCAAAACAGGGCAACTACGCCCAACAAAACATTCTTCATTGCATTCCCCCTCATGATCCTCATTGTCCCGCTATTGACATGCGCCCCAGCAATACCGAGCCGCACTGGCGTGAACCCTGCACCAGCACATCGTTGCCGATGGCGACAATGTCGCGATACATGTCTTTCAGATTGCCCGCGATGGTGATCTCTTCCACCGCGTATTGGATCTCCCCGTTCTCCACCCAGAAGCCCGCCGCACCGCGCGAATAATCACCCGTCACCGGATTGACGCCATGGCCAAGCAGCTCGGTCACCACCAAGCCGCGCTGCATGGTGCGCAACAGCCCCGCGAAATCTTGCTCACCAGAACGAATGATCAAATTGTGCGTTCCGCCCGCATTGCCGGTGGTTTGCATACCCAACTTGCGTGCGCTGTAGCTGCTGAGGAAATAGCCTTTCAATACGCCGTCTTCGACGATGGTGCGCTGACGTGTACGCACGCCTTCGTTATCGAACGGACTGCTGGCCAGACCGCGTCTGATGTCCGGCACATCTTCGATGCGCACGATATCGGAGAACACTTGCTGGCCCAGAGAGCCGGACAGGAATGAAGATTTTCGATACAGCGCACCACCACTCACTGCTTGTACGAAGTGGCCGAACAGACTAGCTGCCACCGACGCTTCGAACAATACAGGGCATTGCATGGTGGACAACCTGCGCGCCTTCAAACGGCGCACAGTGCGTTCGGCTGCGATGCGGCCGATCTCTTCAACCTTGAGTATCTCCGCCGCATTGCGTGCCACGCTATACCAATAGTCGCGCTGCATGCCGTTGCCTTTGCCGGCGATCACCGAACAACTCACACTGTGGCGCGAAGAAGAGTAACCGCCGCTAAAACCGCAGCTGTTGGCTTGCACGAAACAACCTTGATTGGCATTGACACTAGCGCCCTCGGAATTGACGATGCGTTTATCTGCCGCGAATGCGGCTTGCTCGCACTCGCGCGCTAACTCGACCGCCTGGTCGACGTCGATGCCCCACGGGTGATACAGATCAATATCTTGATATTCGAAGGCCAATTGATCGGCATCGGGCAGGCCCGCGCAATCGTCCTCGGCGGTGAAACGCGCGATATTCAGCGCCGCATCCACCGTGTCATGCACGGCCTGCTTGGAAAAGTCTGAAGTACTGGCATTGCCGCGCCGCTGACCGAGATAGACGGTCACGCTCAAGCCTTTGTCGCGGTTGTATTCGATAGTCTCGATCTCTCCCTGACGCACACTGACCGCATGTCCATCGCCTTCAGAAACTTCGGCCACACAGTCCGAAGCGCCCTTCTTGCGGGCATAAGCGACGATATCGGCAGCCATTTGGCGCAGGTTGTCCAAGGTCGTTTGGGTGGTGTTTACGGGAACGCGCATAAAATTTTCAGTCGGGGGCAAGCAGCAGGGGCGCTATCATAACAACATACCGACCTGAAACGACACCCACTATGAAACCGCATAACACCCCCGACGAGGAGCTTGAAGAGCTCCCTCCCAGTAAGACCAAGATCAAAAAACAGATGCATGACCTACGTGATCTGGGTAAAGAGCTGACCGAGCTGAACAAAGACAAATGGCGCGAACTCGACCTGCCTGAGAATCTGTTCGAAGCACTGGTGGAATACAAACGCATCACCAAGTTCGGCGCCCAGAAACGTCAGTTGCAATACATCGGCAAACTGATGCGCGACGTGGAGACCGAGCCAATCCTAGCCAAGATGGATATCTGGAGTGGCAATTCACGGCAGCACACGGCATGGCTGCATCAAGTGGAAGCTTGGCGCGACCGCATGCTGGATGAACCGGATGCCTTGACTGAATTTCTATCCCAGCATCCGGAAGCCGATGTGCAGCGTCTGCGAACATTGATCCGCAATGCTCTGAAGGAAAAAGAACTTAATAAGCCACCCAAGTCGTACCGCGAGATATTCCAACTTCTACGCGACATCATTCCCCAGCCATGAGTGAACTGCTGCGTCATATCGCCTTCGATAGCGGCCGCGATCCACGTTACAGCATGATCTGGTTGCACGGTCTGGGTGCGAGCGGTGATGATTTCGTGCCTGTGGCAGAGGCCTTGCAACTGCCTCACACGATGCGCCATATCTTGCCACATGCGCCACAGATGCCAGTCACGCTCAACGGCGGCTTCATAATGCCGGCCTGGTATGACATCCACAGCGCTGATGCTTCGAGTTGGAACCGCACTGACAACGCATCCATGCAAGATGGCGAGGGTATTCGTGCTTCTCAACAAGCAATAGATGCTTTCATCGAACGCGAGATCGCGCGCGGCATTCCTCCGACAAATATCTTTCTCGCGGGATTCTCTCAAGGCGGTGCGATCGCGCTGCAATGCGGACTGCGCAGGCAAGCAGGGCTGGGCGGAATACTGGCGCTCTCCACCTATCTACCTCTGGCGGACACGCTTCATGCAGAATCATGCGAGGCTGGATTACGCACGCCTGTGTTCATGGCGCATGGGCGGCAAGACCCGGTAGTGCCTTATGCGCTGGGAACGCATTCGCAGAAATTATTGCAGGATGCAGGTTGCGAGGTGGATTGGCATGAATACGATATGCCGCATTCGGTATGCATGGAAGAGATAGATGATATCTCAGGCTGGCTGAGCCAACGCATGAAGAGTGCCGCTTAAGCTTCGCTGGCGGAGTCCTGCTCCATCATGCGGTAACGCGCAAGGTCATAGTCGTCACCACGCTCGACCAAGGCCAGCGGCAACAACAGGTATGCCTTGTCTTCCAATTCCATATTCAGGCTGCGCTGCGGTGTGTAGGTGTCCTGCTTCATCAGTAGCCATGCTTCACCGCTGTTATCGGCGGGACGGTTCAGATATAGACCCAGCTGCCCACCCTCAGCACCTTTTACAGCGCGATCCTGCAATGGCACACCGACCACACGCGGACTCAACACCTCCACACCGATATGCAATGCACCGTCACGATCGCGACGCAGACGGCGGACCACACCAGCCCCCCAATGACTGACACTCTCGGGTTTGCTGCCGACCAATGAACCAATCTTGATACCATCGACGCGAGATGATTGCACCACACTGCGGAAACCCGTCGCGCTGATATCCTCTATCTCCCACAACTCACTCTCGTCGTTACCGAAGTTCAAACCTACATCGCTGTGCTCAAGCATCTTGAGGAGTCCGTTGGCGACCTTGAGATTGACCTTGATCTTGCGGCGCGGCGTACGGCGCGTCGGAGGCGGCAAGGTTAAGTTCTGCATCAACCTCCCAGCAATGTCCTTCACTAGATCGGCTTCGAATTTGGCACCATAGAAATTCAAACCGTCCGGCAGAATTCCTTTGTCCAGCGTCTTCATTGTGTTGTCCAACAACTGGCGCATATCGTCAGCCACGATGTAGCGCAAGGCCGGATGGATGGTTCCCTCGGCAGTGGCGCGCATCGGCGGAGTTGGTTGCGCCATATCGAACACGAACAGTGCTGTGCCGTTGTATGCATTGAACACCTGCACACCTTTGCCCAGTGCCGCAAACAGTCGCTCGGCGATATGTTCCTGTACCGGATTTAGATTGCCTGCACTACAGCCATACCACAACATCAACACAGCGAAGGCTTCATTGGTGCTGAGATTGCATCCAGGATAGACAGTGACGCTCTCACCAGCAAAGCCCTGCGACTCAGCCAGTTGGTAATAGACGGCCAAACGGCGCCACAGTGCCGGGTCGACCATGGCATAACGCGCAGCAGCCATTTTGAGCAAACCACCGATAGCGGCGATTCCTCGCGTGCACAGCAAAGCTAGATCGGGCTTTACGGCAGAAGCACCTTTGGCATTTTCGCGATAGCGTTGCAACACATCGAAATGCGCGTAATCGCTTTGGGTGTAATAGGTGTCCAGCAACGTCCACAGACGATTCTCTTGGAATTGCGAAAGAGTTTGCAGTACGAAGTAATCATGCACCAGCTTGCGCACATGCCCCTGCGCCGCCTGATCGTACAGGCGCAATACTGCCCAATGATGGTCGAGCTTGAAATTCTCAGCTTGCTCGCTGATAGCCTCGATCCAGTCTGTCAGCTCCTGCAACGCTTTGATCGAATCATGCTTGGGAATGTCGTCCAGCAAGGATTGCGCCGACTTAATTTCCGCCAATGGATGATCCGTTTTTTTACCAAACAACCCCAATACCACTGTCATCTCCCCTGCAAGCTCGCACCTTGTAGGGCGCAATATAAGCACATTTCGGACTTGCTGCACATAGGGTTAACGGTCTATATACCAACATATGCTTCAAATTCTTCCGCTTTCAGTGCCAAATCCGGCGAGTTGTTCTATGCTCGAACCATGATCCTGTTATTGCAACAAGACACGCTATTCCCTCACGTTTCGCAAGCACTCTCGCATCCGAACGGCCTGCTGGCCGCCGGTGGCGACCTGTCGCCTGCGCGCTTATTGGAGGCCTATCGGCACGGTATTTTTCCTTGGTTCGGGGAGGGTGACCCCATCCTATGGTGGAGTCCCGACCCGCGCATGGTATTGATCCCGCAGGGTTTCAAAATCTCACATTCGCTGCGCAAGACTTTGCGGCACGGCGCTTACCAACTGCGCACCGACACCGCCTTCGAACAGGTGATGCGCGCGTGTGCTGCACCGCGAGACGGACAGGATGGCACATGGATTCAGGAAGAGATGGTGCGCGCGTATTGCGAACTGCATCGTCTGGGCTACGCACATTCGGTGGAAACCTGGATGGATGACGAACTGGTGGGCGGCTTGTACGGCATCGGCATAGGGAAGATGTTCTACGGCGAATCGATGTTCAGCCGCCGCACCGACGCTTCCAAGATCGCCCTGGCGCATTTGTGCGCACAATTACAGCGCTGGAACTTCGGCATGATCGATTGCCAGATGAACACGCCGCACCTAGCTTCGCTCGGTGCGCACGAGATCCCGCGCAAGGAATTCCTGTCACGTCTGCAGGAATTGATAAACTGCACCCCCGTAACCGACTTCAACTTCGACACCGACCTGTTCGCATGAGCCTGCTCAACGACATCCCACTCTCTTCTATCCAGCTCTATCTGACGGCCCCCTATCCGTGCAGCTATCTGGATGGCTTAGAAGCGCGCTCGCAGGTCGCCACGCCTTCCTTCCTCATCAATACACAGGTGTATTCCGAATTGGTACGCCAAGGTTTTCGCCGCAGCGGAACATTCACCTATAGGCCGCGTTGCGATACGTGTCGCCAGTGTGTGCCAGTGCGAGTGGAAGTGAATGCGTTCTCAGCTACGCGTTCACAACGACGTAGCTGGAAAAAGCATGGTGAGTTGCATGTCGAGTTGTTACCACTGGAAGACAAACCAGAATATTTTGAGCTATACCTTCGCTACCAACAGGCGCGCCACGCAGAAGGCAGCATGGCTGACGATGACCCAGAGCAGTACCGAAACTTCCTGTTGCAGAGCCATGTTGACAGCATGCTAGTCGCGTTCCGGGAGGATGGTGCATTGCGCATGGTCAGCATCGTCGATGTACTGCATGATGGCCTGTCTGCGGTCTACACCTTCTACGATCCGGATGTGCCCAGCGCCAGCTATGGCACCTACAACGTACTGTGGCAGATTGAGCTGTGCCGCAAACTGGAGCTGCCCTATCTATATCTCGGCTACTGGATAGCGGCTGCACGCAAGATGACCTACAAGGCTGCCTTCCAGCCATTGCAAGGCCTGCGTGACGGCAGCTGGCGAAGGCTCGCAAGTGAGGACAGCTCATGTTGACCCGTCTGGTGATATTCATATTCCTGCTGCTGGCCTTGCCCTTCGCCGGATACACATTGTCCGGCGGTGAAACCGTTTGGAATCACCACGAACTCGCGACACTGCCGCTTACGCCCATACTGACTTCGCTGGGCGCTGTATTCGCGCTGTTCATCGCAGTCGAGCTAGGTGGCAACCGCCAGCGCTCGCTGCTCAAATTACAGCGTCGCTACCTTTTTGCGCTGAGTGGAACCGGGGCAGTCTGCGGCTGGTTGCTACTGACTCTGAATCGTTATGCCGAAAGCTGGGTAGTGCCCGGCGCGTTGGATGTCTCCGGCATGCTTGTACTCACTATTCTGTTTGCCTTGTTGCTGCCAGCCACACTGGGACTGCGCACCCTGCTAGCGAGTCTGCCCGGCGTATTGCGAAGACTTGCGCACCTGCCTGCTCTGCCTGCACTTTCCAGCAGCCATACCGTCAATTTACTGGCGCCGATCGCCCTACTTGGACTCATAGCTGGCGCAGTTTGGCCGGATGGGTTGTTCTGGTTGTTGTGGACAGCGCCTTTGCTTTTGCTTGTCGCTTTGCAGGCGATGTGGCATGAGCGCAGCATCTTTGCCGAATTAGCGACGGGCGACTGGGGACGTGTGCTGTGTGCCGCCTTATCCGGCTTGCTGGTGTGCAATATCGCCGTGCTGGCGTTCCGTTTCGGTGGCGGTGCGCTAATCGTGCAAGTCCCTAACTTCGCCTTCGCGCAACTCGGCTATGTCCTGTTCGGCCTGCTTAGCCTGCAACTAGGCGATGTAGTCGCCGAACACTGGCGTGGCAAATCGCGCGGCGAAGTGTTCAAGCGCAAAACTTTCCCTATTCCAGTCGTTTCCAAGAAAGATCAATGATGTTTCAACTGTTCCGTCCCGCCCTATTCGCCCTCGACCCAGAGACCGCCCACCACGCCACCATCGACGGCTTGAAGACTGCTCAATGCTTAGGCCTCACCTCATTGATATTCAAGCGTCCGGCGAACGACCCGCGCACAGTGATGGGCCTGACCTTCCCTAATCCGGTGGGACTGGCCGCTGGTCTGGACAAGAACGGCGAAGTCATCGACGGATTAGCCGCATTCGGTTTCGGCTTCATCGAGATCGGCACCGTCACCCCGCGCGCGCAGCTTGGCAATCCCAAACCGCGCATGTTCCGCATCCCTGACGCACAGGGTGTCATCAACCGCATGGGCTTCAACAACGGCGGTGTGGATGCGCTAATCGAGAACGTTAAGCGCGCGAAGTTCAAAGGCATCCTCGGCATCAACATCGGCAAGAACGCAGACACCCCTATCGAAAAAGCAGCAGAGGATTATTTGATCGGCCTGCGCAAGGTATACGCGCATGCCAGCTATGTCGCGGTCAATATATCCTCGCCCAACACCAAGAACCTGCGCCAATTGCAGGGCGGGGACGAACTCGATGCACTGCTGGAGCAACTCAAGGCCGAACAGGAAAGACTGACGCAGCTGCATGGCAAATACGTGCCCTTAGCCGTAAAGATCGCCCCTGACCTTGATGATGGACAAATCAAGCAGATCGCCTCACTGCTCATCAAGCACCGCATCGACGGCGTCATCGCCACCAACACCACATTGTCGCGCGAAGGTGTAGAGCACCTAGTGCACGGCAATGAAGCAGGCGGTCTCAGCGGGGCACCAGTGCGCGACAAATCGACTGCCTTGATTCGCCAACTGGCTACCGAGTTAAATGGCGCACTGCCCATCATTGGTGTGGGCGGCATCCTCAAAGGCGTGGATGCAGTGGAGAAGATGCAGGCCGGTGCTGCACTTGTGCAGGTCTATAGCGGACTGGTCTATCGCGGTCAGGAACTGGTGACTGAATGTGCAACAGCGATCCTCGCGGCAAATAGCAAGGTCTGAAATAACTGTATTTCAACCAAAAAGTTATATGTTTATAGCCTAGCTGCGGTTGAAGCACCCCGCGTTCCGGCGCATAATCCGCCCCTGTTTTTTCGCGCCTGGCGCTCTTTTCAATGACAGACTATCTGCTGATACTGATCGGCACGGTGTTCGTAAACAACATCGTGATGATCAAGATCCTCGGGCTGTGCCCGTTCATGGGTGTTTCCAAGAAACTGGAGACATCGCTCAGCATGGGCGCGGCCACTACTTTCGTGCTCACCATCGCTTCCGGCTCCAGCTATCTGGTCAACCACTATCTGCTCGGCCCCGATCTAGCCTACCTCACTACGTTGTCGTTCATCGTGGTCATCGCCGCCACCGTCCAGTTCACCGAGATGGTGGTCAAAAAGACCAGCCCGGTGCTGTATCAGGTGTTGGGTATCTATCTGCCGCTGATCACTACCAATTGCGCGGTGCTCGGCATCCCGCTGCTCAATGTGCAGGCCAAACATAATTTCATCGAGTCGCTACTGTTCGGCTTCGGCGGCGCGGTGGGCTTCACGCTAGTGATGGTGTTGTTCGCTGGTATGCGCGAACGCATGGAGGGTGCCGATGTGCCCGTCATCTTCCGCGGCACGGCTATCGCCATGGTCACTGCAGGATTGATGAGCCTAGCCTTCATGGGCTTCTCGGGTCTGGTTAAATGATCACTGCATTGTGGATCATGATCGCCCTCGCGGCGCTGCTGGGCATGATCCTCGGTTATGCCTCGATCCGCTTCCGCGTCGAAGGCAATCCATTGGCAGAAAAGATCGATGCGGTGCTGCCGCAGACGCAATGCGGCCAGTGCGGCTATCCCGGTTGCAAACCCTATGCTGATGCCATCGCCAAAGGCGAGGCGGATATCAATCTGTGTCCACCCGGTGGCGAGGAAGGCATCCATAAGCTAGCTGAACTACTGGGTGTGGAATTCAAGCCTTTCGGTGAGGATGCACAACCCAAACCGAAAGCCGTCGCCTTCATCGATGAGCAAATTTGCATCGGCTGCACCTTGTGCATCCAAGCCTGCCCTGTCGATGCTATCGCCGGCGCCGCCAAACAGATGCATACCATCATCACATCGGAATGTACCGGTTGCGAACTATGCGTGCCGCCCTGTCCGGTCGATTGCATCAGCATGTTGCCTATCGAAGAAAAACTGACCAACTGGAAGTGGCGCTATCCGGTGTTTGAACTTAGGCAGACTTCATGATCAAGCTGCGCAGTTTCCACGGCGGCGTCCATCCGCCCACGCACAAAAAAGAATCGACACAGTCGCCGATCATGGCTGCGCCGCTGCCTGCGCAATTGATCATCCCGTTCCGCCAGCATGCCGGCGAGGCTGCCAAACCGGTGGTGCAAGTCGGCGAGCGCGTGCTGAAAGGTCAACTCATCGGCGAACCTGTGGGACCGATCTCAAGTTCTGTCCATGCGCCAACCTCGGGCACCATCACCGCTATCGAATTGCAGCAGATCGCGCACCCTTCGGCGTTGCCAGACCTTTGCGCGACGCTGGTTTCGGACGGACTGGAGGAATGGGGTGTACGCCAGACACTAAGCTATCGCCAGCTGTCTTCCGACGAATTGCAGAAGCACCTGCGTCGTTGCGGCATCGTGGGACTCGGCGGCGCTGTCTTCCCCAGCGACATGAAACTGCGTCACCCGACTGTGGTGAACACACTGGTCATCAACGGCGCCGAGTGCGAACCCTACATCACCTGCGACGACATGCTGATGCGTGAACGCGCCGAAGGCATCGTGCGCGGCATCGAGATCCTGCGTCACGCGCTGGGCACCGATGCGGTATTGATCGGCATCGAGGACAACAAGCCTCAGGCCATCACCGCGATGCAGCGCGCAGTCGACGAAAGCAGCCATCCTTTCAAAGTCGTTGCCGTGCCGACGCTTTATCCGGGTGGCAGCGCCAAGCATCTCATCAAAGTGCTGACCGGCGTTGAAGTGCCGTCCGGCAAGCTGCCGACCGATGTCGGCGTGCAGTGCTACAACGTCGCGACCGCCTACGCCGCGCATCGTGCAGTCGAACATGGCGAACCGCTAGTGTCGCGCATCGTTACTGTCACCGGCAATGTCGAACAGCCGCGCAACTACGAAGCGCTGATCGGCACCCCGTTCAGCGAGCTGGTCGAGTTGAGTGTCGCGAAAGCAGACACTAATCGCTACATCATGGGTGGACCGATGATGGGTGTGGAACTCCCTGCCGTGAACGTACCGCTGGTGAAAGCCAGCAACTGTGTGATCGCAGCAAGCGATGTGCTATTCCCCCCGCCGCCCCCAGCCATGCCGTGCATCCGCTGCACACGATGCGCGCAAGCCTGTCCGGTAGAACTGCAACCTCAGGAACTGTACTGGTTCGCAAAGTCACACAATTTCGGCAAGGCGCAAGAATACGACCTGTTCGACTGCATCGAGTGTGGTGCCTGCGCCTACGTCTGCCCCAGCAGCATCCCGCTAGTCCAGTACTACCGCTATGCCAAGAGCGAGATCCGTGCGCGCGACCATGAAAAACGCGCAGCTGATCTAGCTCGTGAACGCCATGAGTTTCGCCAGTTCCGCATCGAGCGTGAGAAGCAGGAAAAAGCCGAGCGCTTAGCGCAGAAAGAACGCGCTGCAGCCGAAGCAAAAGCAAAGGCTGCTGCGACAGCAACAGTCATCGCGACACCGGTCGACCCTTCTGCAGATACTGACGATACCCAGCAAATGCGTATCGATGCAGCTCTGGCACGCGCTAAAGAACAGGCAGCCACCACTCCCCCAAAGAACACCGAAACCCTCTCGCCGGCCCAGCGCGCAGAGATCGAAGCGATCGAGGAGCGCCGTGCACATATCCATGAGCTGGCCGCCGATGCCGGTGCCGATGACGAACCGCCGAAACACAGCCAAGGAAACTGACCGTCATGCTGTCTTCCCCCTTTATCACGCGCACGCTTTCTGTTGATCGCATCATGCTTCGCGTGCTGTATGCACTGCTACCCGGCATCGCCTTGTACGTATGGTATTTCGGGCCAGCCATCCTAGTTTCTATCGCCTTGGCTGTTACCGCCGCATTGGCGACCGAAGCATTGATGCTCAAGTTACGCGACCGCCCACTTCGACCATTCCTGTCCGATTACAGCGCACTACTCACCGGCGTCCTGATCGCGCTCTCCATCCCACCGCTCGCGCCATGGTGGCTACCGGTGGTCGGCACCGCCTTCGCCATCGCAGTTGCCAAGCATCTATATGGCGGCCTCGGCAGCAATCCGTTCAATCCGGCTATGATCGGCTACGCCGTACTCATCATCTCTTTCCCGCACGAAATGACGCACTGGTTGAGTCCACAGGACATGGGGCATAGTGCTTTATCGCTCGGGCAGCAACTGCACTACATCTTCACCAGCACCCTGCCTGCCGGTATGCAGCTTGATGCGCTGACCATGTCCACGCCGCTGGATACTCTGAAGACGCAATTACATCTGGGCATGACGGTGAGTGACATCCGAGACTTGCCGATCTATGGCCGACTGGCCGGTAAGGGCAGCGAGATGGTAGCCGCCGGTTTCGCACTAGGCGGCATCTACTTGCTGATCGCACGGATCATCCCCTGGCAGTTACCACTGGCCTTCCTTGGCACCTTGTTTGCACTGTCAGGCGTGTTCAACCTGATCGATCCTGCGCACTATGCACCACCGCTGTTCCACTGGTTCTCCGGCGCGGCTATGATCGGTGCATTCTTCATCCTGACCGACCCGATCACCTCCCCCACTACCGCTAAGGGGCGCATCCTGTTCGGTATGGGCGCAGGCCTGCTGACCTTCCTGATTCGCGCTTATGGCGGCTTCCCTGACGGGGTGGCATTCGCCACTATTCTGATGAATATGTGCGTACCGCTCATAGATGCTTGGACGCAACCGAAGGTGTTCGGCAAGAAGGGGAGTAAGCGATGAAACGCATCGCCCGCTCCACTTTGCAGACCGCCGTCAATCTGGTGTTCTTCGCCATCATCGGCACCACCATTCTGTCGGCCACCTACCACCTGACACACGACACCATCATCGCAACCGTGGAGAAGGCCAAACTAAAGCTGGTGTCTCAGCTGTTACCCCCGGCCTCGTACGACAATGACATCATGCAAGACATCCGCTCTGTTGCAGCGGATGAACTATTGGGCACCGACGAGGTTACTCAGGCACATATCGCGCTACGCAACGGCGAGCCGGTCGCGGTAGTGCTCGAGGCTATAGCGCCGGACGGTTACAGCGGCAGCATTTCACTCATCATAGCCATCCGCCCTGACGGCTCGCTGGGCGGTGTGCGCGTGGTCTCTCACAACGAGACGCCAGGGCTTGGCGACTACATCGACATTGCCAAACATGATTGGATTAAGACCTTCGACGGACGTTCACGCAGCCTTTTCAAGGACGAGATGTGGAAGGTACGAAAGGATGGCGGCATGTTCGAACATATGGCCGGTGCGACGGTGACACCACGCGCGGTGATCAAAGCTGTCAATCGTGCCCTGCAATATTTCGATGCACATCGTGACGAACTGTTCGTAGCTGATGCAACACCCGCGAAAGGAGCCAAGAAATGACGCTCACCGAGATGAAAGACATCGCCTACAACGGATTATGGAAACAAAATCCGGGGCTGGTGCAACTGCTTGGGCTGTGCCCCTTGTTGGCGGTCAGCAACACGCTGGTCAATGCAGTCAGTCTGGGGCTCGCGACCACACTGGTGATGACGCTCTCCAGTGCCACTGTGGCACCGATCCGTAGCTATGTGCCGAATGAAATCCGCATCCCGGTTTTCGTTCTCATCATCGCGGTGTTGGTAACCGTGGTGCAATATCTGATGAATGCCTATCTGTATGGCCTGTACATCGTGCTCGGCATCTTCGTGCCGCTGATCGTGACCAACTGTATCGTTCTGGCGCGCGCCGAATCCTTCGCTTCCAAGAATCCTGCATTGGCCTCTGCCTTTGACGGCATGATGATGGGACTGGGACTGACCGCCGTGCTGGCTGTGTTGGGTGCACTGCGCGAGATCGTGGGTAAAGGCACACTGTTGACCGGTATCGACCTCCTGTTCGGCGAACAGGCTAAAGCCTGGGTGGTTCCGATCATTCCGGACTATCACGGTTTTCTGCTCGCCATCCTGCCGCCCGGTGCTTTCATCGGCCTCGGCCTGATCATCGCCGCCAAGAATTGGCTCGACCTGCGCGCCAGCAAAAAGGTATTCCGTCCGTCCGCGCAGGAGGCATTGCCCGAGGCGGCACAGGGATGAATGCAGCCAAACGGCGCGAGATATTCTTGCGCCTGCAAGCCGCCAACCCGCATCCAACCACCGAGCTGGAACACAAATCCGATTTCGAACTGCTGGTTGCGGTGATCCTATCCGCGCAAGCCACTGACAAGAGTGTGAACATCGCCACGCGCGAACTGTTCCCCGTCGCCAATACCCCGCAAAAGATATTCGATCTGGGTGAAGACGGACTGCGAGAATACGTGCAACGCATCGGCCTGTATCAAACCAAGAGCAAACACATCATCCAGATGTGTCGCATCCTGCTCGAACAACATAGCGGCGAGGTACCGCAGACGCGCGAAGCTTTGGAAGCACTGCCCGGCGTCGGACGCAAGACGGCGAACGTCATTCTCAACACCGCCTTTGGTCAGGCAACGATCGCCGTCGACACTCACATCTTCCGCATCAGCAACCGCATCGGTCTTGCGCCCGGAAAAGATGTCGTGGAAGTGGAGAGAAAACTGATGAAGTTTGTGCCCAAAGAATTTATGCTGGACGCCCATCACTGGCTGATCCTGCACGGGCGCTATGTATGCATCGCGCGCAAACCAAAATGCGGCGAATGCTGCATACATGATTTGTGTGAGTTCAAAGAAAAGGTGTTCTGATGTTCCAACCGACACGCGATGAAGCGCGACTGTTCCTATTTGAATCCTGGCGAAAACGCCGTGCAGGTGAGCTCCTATCGCCACTGGAAGATCTGACCGCGCAGCTGATCGACAAACATCCCGAATACCACGCCTTATTCAACGATCCCGAACGCAATCAGGACAAGGACTTTGCACCTGATGGCAATGTGGTGAATCCCTTCCTGCATCTGATGATGCACCTGACCATCGAAGAACAGATCAGCATCGGCCAGCCGCATGGTATCCGCGAGCAGTTCGCGCGCCTCACGCAAAAATATGAATCCGAACATGAAGCGCAGCACGCGATGATGGATTGCCTTGGCGAGATGATCTGGCAGGCGCAGCGCAACAAGACTGCGCCAGATGCGGCGGTCTATCTGAATTGCCTGGGGCAGCAATGAGACTCTCCAAGATCACCACACGCACTGGGGACGACGGCACAACAGGGCTGGCCGATGGCTCGCACTTACCCAAGGATGATCCGCGTATCAGCGCCATCGGTAGCGTAGACGAGTTGAACAGTCATCTCGGACTGCTGCTGAGCGAGACATTGCCGGAAGCTATCCGCAAGACATTGCTGGATGTCCAGCATGACTTGTTCGACCTCGGCGGCGCCTTAGCCGTACCAGGAGCATCGTTCGACGAAATGAAACTGGCTAGACTGGATGCCGCTATCGTTCATTTCAATACCGAATTGCCACCCCTTAAGGAATTCATCCTGCCCGGCGGTACTCGGGCTGCGGCCCAATGCCATGTGGCGCGCTGTACTGCACGTCGCGCCGAACGTGATTACGCCTGTTTGGCGCGTGAGAACCTTGCCCCTTTGCTTTGCATGCAATACCTGAACCGCCTGTCTGACCTGCTGTTCATCCTCTGCCGCGTGATCAACCGCGCAGAAGGCCAAGCGGAGACACTTTGGAGCCATAGCTAAAGGATTGGCCCTGAGTTTTGCGCTGACGAAATATCGCCTTGCAGCTATAATCTGCACTGATTATTGATAACAACCATCTGTTCTAAGGAGAGAGTTCCATGCCGCATCGCCAGCCGCAGCCAACAGAGCTGAAGACTACCAGCCACGTCCAAGAGATTCTAGAGCCACATAACGAGCCTTGGCAGGTTGAACTGAAGGACCCCGCCACCGCCGTCATGACGGACTTCCATGTGCGCGGCATGTTCAAGATCACACCTGACGAAACCATCGATCAGGCACTGCATGAGATGAAGGTCGCGGGTCTACGTATCGCTTTCGTCAAAGAAAAAGGTTCCGACAAGCTGTTGGGCTCCATCACCGCTTACGACATCATGGGCTCCAAGCCTATGGAATTCCTGCAAAGCGTCGGTTTTGCTGACCGTGCGGTGACCCATAAAGACATTCGCGTGAGCGACATCATGGAACACACCAAGGATTGGGTCGTTGCCGAGATGCACGATGTCGAGAAAGCCTCCGTGAAGGATGTGCTGGCAGCCATGCAAAAAGCAGGCAAGACTCACATGCCTGTGCTGGAAGTCGGAGAAGACAAACAGCCTCAATTGCGCGGCCTGTTCTCCTCCGCCAAGATCCTGCGTCTGACCGAACTTAGCCGTCAGAAGTCTGCCAAGTAAGTAAGCAGACCTGCAACAAACAAAAAGGGCGCATCGTGAGATGCGCCCTTTTTGTTTATTCAGTACTTATAGCTGCGGCGGGGATGGTTTCTTGCGCAGATCGAGCAGGCTCATCACATAGCCCGACAGGCAATAGCCAAAGAACAGCAGGAACAGATGCAGCGGTGGATTCTGTGCCACGAAGATGAAGAACAGCGCGAACAGAAAGATTACAAAGAACGGCACGCTCTTGCGCATGTTGACCGATTTAAAGCTGTAATACTTGAAGTTGCTGACCATGGACAGACCGGCGAACACCGTCAATGCGGCAGCGTACCAGCGCAGGTCATAACCGGTGAACTTGTTGTCCAGCATCACCCACACGAAACCTGCTACCAGCGCAGCTGCCGCAGGGCTAGGAAGGCCTTGGAAATAGCGCTTGTCGACCACATCGATATTGGTGTTGAAACGTGCCAGACGCAAGGCGGCGCCGGTGCAGTAGATGAAGGCAGCGAACCAGCCCCACTTGCCCAGATCGCGGAACGCCCACTCGTACATCAGGATGGACGGGGCGACACCGAACGACACCATGTCGGACAGGCTATCGTATTCCGCACCGAACTCACTTTGCGTATGGGTCAGACGCGCGACACGACCATCCAGACCATCCAGCACCATCGCGATAAAGATGGATACGGCTGCGATCTCGTAACGGCCATTCATCGATTGCACGATAGCGTAGAAACCGGCAAACAGCGCAGCAGTAGTGAACAGGTTGGGCAGCAAATAAATGCTGCGCCGACGCAAATTCATTTTACTGCGAGTGTTCATCATGGTCATCAGCTTAGGCCAGTTTGGCCAAAATGGTTTCAGTGGCCCGCACTTTATCACCGATGCTGACCTTCACGGTAGCATCGAGTGGCAGGTAGACGTCTACACGCGAACCGAAACGGATAAAGCCATAGCGCTGGCCGCGCGACAGCGCATCACCCGCTTTGACGTAGCACAGGATGCGGCGCGCGATCAGACCGGCCACTTGCACGAAGGTCACGGTCTGGCCTTCGTTGGTCTTCAATACGATGGCATTACGCTCGTTCTCGCTCGAAGCCTTGTCTAGATCAGCATTGACGAACTTACCGGGGAAATATTGCACTTTTTCGATGACGCCATCGACCGGGCTGCGATTGGAGTGCACGTTGAACACGTTCATGAACACGCTGACCAGAATGGCCTCGCGCTCACCGTACAGATCGGTGGTGCGTTCGACCTTGATCACACGTCCATCCGCAGGCGACAGCACAGCACCCGCTTCTTGCGGAATGACGCGCGCCGGATCACGAAAGAACTGCAAAACGAATACAAAGATGATCCACAGCGGGATCGCCCATGTGATGCACCATGCCGAGACGGCAAGTGCGGCGACAAGCGATATCGCCAGGAAAGGCCAACCCTCGCGGGCGATGATGGGATGCGGATAGTTGCTCATATGAAATTGCCGAAAAAGTGACGACCAATGAAAAGAAGGTGAAGCATCTGCTTCACCTTCTGTCTGTTACTGCGATTAGTTCTTGGATTGGTCGACCAGCTTGTTCTTGCCGATCCAAGGCATCATTGCGCGCAGCTTGCCGCCGACCACTTCGATCGGATGCTCTGCGTTCAGACGACGGCGTGCTGTCATTTCCGGATAGTTGGTGCGACCTTCCAGAATGAACTGCTTAGCGTAGGAACCGTTCTGAATATTGTTCAGACATTCCTTCATCGCCGCGCGCGCTTGATCAGCGATCACTCGGTTGCCGGTGACATACTCACCGTACTCTGCGTTGTTGGAGATGGAGTAGTTCATGTTGGCGATGCCGCCTTCGTACATCAGGTCGACGATCAGCTTCAGTTCGTGCAGACACTCGAAGTAAGCCATCTCAGGTGCATAACCGGCTTCAGTCAGTGTTTCGAAACCTGCCTTCACCAGCTCAACAGCACCACCGCACAGCACGGCTTGTTCGCCGAACAGGTCAGTCTCTGTCTCTTCGCGGAAGTTGGTCTCGATCACGCCGCCCTTGGTGCCGCCGTTGGCTGCAGCATAGGACAGTGCCACGTCCTTAGCCTTGCCAGTCTTGTCCTGATACACAGCGATCAATGTCGGTACGCCGCCACCTTTCAGGTATTCGGAACGCACGGTGTGGCCAGGGCCCTTAGGCGCGATCATGATGACGTCCACATCAGCGGGCGGCACGATCTGGTTGTAATGAACGTTGAAACCGTGTGCGAACGCCAATGCAGCGCCTGACTTCAGGTTCTTTTCAACTGTTTCGCGATAGATGTCAGCCATCGTCTCATCTGGCAGCAGCAACATCACCAAGTCAGCGCCCTTAACCGCATCAGCGATCTCGGCGACTTTATGACCAGCGGCCACAGCCTTGTCCCAAGAAGCGCCACCCTTGCGCAGACCAACGGTCACGCTCACGCCGGAATCTTTCAGGTTTTGCGCATGGGCGTGGCCCTGCGAACCGTAACCCACGATGGTCACTTGCTTGCCCTTGATCAGGGACAGGTCTGCGTCTTTGTCGTAATAAACTTTCATGTTGGCCTCGTCGAAAAAATCAGTAAAAAAAAGGGTTAAATTTTAAGGATGCGGTCACCGCGACCGATGCCGGAAGCACCGGTACGTACTGTCTCCAGAATCAGCTTGCGGTCAATCGCGTGCAGAAAACTGTCCAGCTTGGAACCCGCGCCGGTCAGTTCGATGGTGTACGTCTTGTCCGACACGTCGATGACGTTACCGCGGAAGATGTCGCTCATGCGTTTCAGCTCTTCACGATCAGCACCTTCTGCACGTACTTTGACCAACATCAACTCGCGTTCGATATGGTCTCCATCGCTCAGATCCATCACCGACACCACGTCCACCAGCTTGTTCAACTGCTTGTTGATCTGCTCGATCACTTCGTCGGAACCGCTGGTGACGATAGTCATACGCGACAGCGTCGCATCTTCGGTCGGCGCGACCGTGAGCGACTCGATATTGTAGCCGCGCGCGGAGAACAAGCCGGACACACGCGACAGCGCGCCTGCTTCGTTTGCCATCAACAGGGAAATGATATGTCGCATGTTACAGGTCCTCCGCCAGAATCACTTCCGACAAGCCCTTACCACCGGGCACCATCGGGTACACGTTCTCTGTGGAATCGGTGCGGAAGTCGAGGAACACCA
This sequence comes from Sideroxydans sp., assembly GCA_024636935.1. GTDB lineage: Bacteria > Pseudomonadota > Gammaproteobacteria > Burkholderiales > Gallionellaceae > Sideroxyarcus. The sequence goes on from JAGXGC010000015.1 coordinate 35,013, forward strand.
GTTCGTCTTTGCGGGCAAACGCCTCTTTCAGTGCACCTTCCACATCAGAAGGCTTCTCTACCAGAATGCCGACGTGACCATAGGCCTCTGCCAATTTAACGAAGTCAGGCAGTGCATCCATGTAGGACTGCGAATAACGGTTGCCGTGGAAGAACTCCTGCCACTGGCGCACCATCCCCAGATAGCGGTTGTTCAGCGCAATCACCTTAATGGGCAGATTGAACTGCTTGCAGGTCGATAGCTCCTGAATGTTCATCTGGATACTGCCCTCGCCGGTCACGCAGGCAACTGTCTCGCCCGGGTGTGCCAGTTGCACGCCCATCGCGGCAGGCAGACCGAAGCCCATGGTGCCCAGACCGCCGGAGTTGATCCAGCGACGCGGCTTGTCGAACTTGTAGTACTGCGCAGCCCACATCTGGTGCTGGCCGACGTCGGAGGTGATGAAAGCATCGCCGTGTGTGATTTTGTGCAAAGTCTCGATCACGAACTGTGGCTTGATGATCTCGCTGGAATTTTTGTAGTTCAGTGAATTTGCACTGCGCCATTCGGCGATCTGCTTCCACCAATCCTTGCGATCTTCGGGTTTTTGTTTGCTGCTTTTCAACACTTTGATCAGGTCGGTCAGCACGTTACCCACGTCGCCGACCAACGGCACATCGACCTTAACTCGCTTGGAGATGGAGGCCGGATCGATATCCAGATGGATGATCTTGCGCGGCACAGAATTGAAATGCGCCACGTTGCCGATCACGCGGTCATCGAATCGCGCGCCGACGGCCAACAGCACGTCACAATTCTGCATACCCATATTGGCTTCGTAAGTGCCGTGCATGCCGAGCATGCCTACGGACTGTTTGTCGCTCGCCGGGTAACCGCCCAAACCCATCAGGGTGTTGGTGCAAGGCGAATCGATCAGACGCACCAACTCGGTCAATTGCTTGGCCGCGTCGGACAGGATCACACCACCGCCCGCATACACCATCGGGCGTTTGGCTTCGAGCAGCATCTGAGCCGCCTGCTTGATCAAATTGGCATCACCCGCAACTTGCGGATGATAGGAACGGATATTGACCGTGGAGGGGTATTCGAACGCGGTCTTCATGTTGGATATATCTTTCGGAATATCCACCAACACCGGTCCGGGGCGGCCACTCTTGGCCAAATAGAAAGCCTTCTTAAGTGTGGAAGCCAGATCCTTCACGTCCTTCACCAAGAAGTTGTGCTTCACGCAGGGACGCGTGATGCCGACCGCGTCGACTTCCTGGAATGCATCTTCGCCGATGAAGCTGGTCGGCACTTGGCCGCTAATCACCACCATCGGGATGGAATCCATGTACGCCGTGGCGATGCCGGTGACGGCATTGGTCACGCCGGGACCGGAAGTCACCAGCGCAACACCCACCTTTTCGGTGGACCGCGCATAGCCGTCCGCAGCATGCACTGCGGCCTGCTCGTGACGTACCAGTACGTGCTTGACCGCCTCCTGCTTAAACAGCTCGTCATAAATGAACAACACCGCGCCGCCGGGATAGCCGAAAACATACTCGACTCCCTCCTCCTGCAAACAGCGTATGGTTATCTCTGCACCGGTCAATTCCATGGTCTGAAACCTATATATCGCAACAATCGAAAGACCGCGCAAGATAAAGGCTGGCGGCATTTTGGTCAACCCCAATCAAGCTTTAATACCCCCAAAACCCTTGTTGCAACAGGAATTTGCTATCATTCGGCGACTAGCGAACTTTTTCACCACCCCCGTGTCCAGCCGAGAGCAGCTTTCCGATTTTCTTGCCAGCGTCGAACGCCGCGCCTTTAAACAGGCCGCTTATGCCGTGCGCGACGAGCATGCAGCGCTAGATATCGTGCAGGATGCCATGATCAAGTTGGCTGAGCGCTATGGCGACAAGCCCGTTACGGAATTTCCGATGTTGTTCCAGCGAATCCTGCAAACCACCATCCTCGACCACTTCCGGCGGCAAAAGGTACGTACCGCACACTTCAGCCTGTTCTCGTCCTTTTCCTCACGCAATGATGACGAAGAATTCGATCCGCTTGATGTTCTGCAAGATAGTGACAACGCCAGCTTGCCTGCCACCCCAGAAGCAGCCCTGCAGCAATCCGAGATACTTACTTTGATAGAGGGGGCTTTGCAGCAGTTGCCCGCTCGTCAACGGGAAGCCTTTTTACTGCGTTATTGGGAGCGATTGGACACCGCCGAAACTGCAGCTGCCATGGGCTGCACCGAGGGGAGTGTCAAAACGCATTGTTCGCGCGCCACGCATGCAATGGCCGCAATTTTGAAAGCAAAAGGAATAGACCTGTCATGGGACTCAAATTGAAACTCGATGACCTTGCACCTCAGCTGGATCGGGCGACACAGCAACTCAATCCCGCCACTCTTGATCGTTTGCATGCCGCGCGCCGACAGGCGCTGAATCGACAGCGACAAGCCGCGCCTGTTGCACTGCTTTCGCGCCTACATCACCTGGTTACCGACCATGGCCATGAGTCACATCACCATCGAGCCCTCAACTGGGCCGGCGGCTTGTTGTTACTGGCCGCGGTTCTGGCTGGCGGCTGGCAATGGAAGCAAACAACCCTGCACGAGCATGTCTCCATCGACTTGGCCATCCTAACGGACGACCTGCCTTTGCACATGTACGTGGACTGAAACGATCTATGAAACGCAATCACACTCTCCTTCTGTCTGCGCTTGCTCTGTTGTCATTCCCATTCTGCGCTTGCGCCGAGAAGTGGAGCGACCTCTCGGGCGCTCAACAACAGATATTGGCACCGCTATCCGCATCTTGGGACAACCTACCCCAAAGTGAACACAAAAGCTTCATCGGCATTGCCAATGCCTACCCCAAGCTCACACCTGAAAAACAGCTTCGCTTACGCGAACAGATCAAGGAGTGGGCCGGATTGACACTTGAACAACGCCATCGCGCACGTGAAAAGTTCACCGCATTCAGCAAGGTGCCAGAAGAAAAAAGAGAAGCCGTCAAGCAAATGGTGCGCGAACAAGAATCACAATCGAGCAAGCGCTAAGTAAGCTCAGCGACGCTCGGTGCGCCACAACATAACAAGCGCCAACCCCAAGAACATCCATGTCATGGCTGTAGCACTCAAGGCCGCAGGCCACTCATTGAGTGCACCCAAATTTGCAAACAATCTGCCTGCAAAATGGTAGCTTAGCCCCAACACCACGCCAACGAATATCTTGCTGCCGATACCGCCCTCGCGTCGCTGATAGGATGAAAAAGGTAGCGCGAGCAGCATCATCACCAGTACCGCGAACGGGTACGCCAGCTTGTTCCAAAGGGCAATGTCATAGCGCACGGTACTTTGCTTGTTGTCAGACAGATGTCGCGTGTATTGATACAAATCCAAGGCAGACATCTGCTCCGGCAAAACCAAAAGCACATTCAGCAGATTTGGATTGAGTGCTGTATGCCAATCCATATCCGGCAAACTCTCGCCAGATGCGCTTTGCCCGGAAAAATTTGTGCGCTGAATATCTTCCAGCCGCCACAAGCGCTCTTTCAAGAATGTCGCTCGCTTGGCTGCCGTGACACTGACCAAGCGATAGTGCTCGTCAAACTGATAGATACTGACGTTCAACAGAGAGGTATCGGGCAGCACATTGCGAATATTAACGAAACTGCCTTCGTCCTTCACCCATACGCCGGAGCGGAACTCCCGCAAATTCACTTGCGCTTTCTGCGCCTTGAGTTTGGTCTGCTGCGCCAACTGCTCGCTGTATGGCGCGACAACCTCTCCGAATACCAGACAAAGCAGCATCAGCGGTGCACCGATACGCAGTAAAGCGTAAATCAACTGCTTCAGCGAAACACCCGATGCGCGATATACCGTCAGCTCAGAATTGGCCGCCATCTGCACCAGCGCAAAGATAGTGCCAATCAGCACGGCCACAGGGAACAGTTCGTAGACATGCCCAGGCAGGATCAGAGCGACGTACAACAACATGTAGCCCAAGCTATAGTCTCCGCGCCCCATCTCATTCAACTGGCTGATCAGGTCAAGCAGTGCGAACAACATGAGCAGCGCAGCAAACACCAGTGCCACACTGAAATAAATCTCTCGCGAAAGGTATCTGGTTAATAGCTTCATCGCTTCCAGCGCCGCCAAGAGAACACCGATGATCGGTGATAGAAGAACAACATCAAAATGCCCGCCATCATCAGATGCAAGCCCCAGAATCCAGTCACTGCATCGACTTTCTGCTGCGCCACCCAAGAGTTCGTCACGCTGATCATGTTGTTGTAGAACATATAGATGACGATTGCAGTAATCAGATTCAGTGAGCGACCAGAACGGTTGTCCACATAACTAAGTGGAATGGCCAGCAGCGAAAGTATCAATGCGCTGACTGGCAGACCAAGACGCCACTCCAACTCGGAAAGATTACGGGGGGTAGGATGCTTAACGAGATAAACCGTGGAGAAGGCCTTCAGATTGGGTTGCTCCTTACCCAGTTCGGCTGGCTCTATACGCATGGCATAGCGGTCGAATTCTGCGATACGGAAATCTGCTTGCCCCGGAATGCCCTCATAGCGGGTACCGTTCAGCAGCACCAGAAAGCGGTCGCCATTCTCAGCCGTTTCCTGATAGCCCTCCTTCGCTACCATGGTGCCTTCCTTGCCATGCTGCACAGAGCGCACGAAAATGTTACCGACGCGTTTGTTCTCCGAATCAACTCCTTCAAGGAAGAACACTCGATCAGATTGCTTGGATTCGCGGAATGCGCCGGGAGATGCCGCCGAGACATCATCCCGACTATCCATACGACGTTTGTATTCATCCGCTTTAGACAAGGCCCAAGGCGATAGTACTAAACTCATCAGCGCAATGACCGCCGTCACCGGCAGCGCATATCCCAGCACCGGACGTATCCATCGCGTCAGACCGATGCCGGAAGAGAACCACACTACCATCTCGCTGTCGCGATAACATCGCGTCAGGGTGATCAACACCGACAAGAATAGGCTGATCGACAACAACACAGGCAGGTAATTGATGGCACTGAAGCCCAGCATCACCATCACACCATCTACCGCCAACAGACCGCTCACCGATTCGCCAAGAAAACGGATCAACTGGGTAAAAACCACGATGCCGAGCAAAACAACGAACACCAACATGCCCATAGTGGCAAATTCGCGTATAAGAGAACGATAGAAGATGCCGCGCGCACGTCCCGAGTGAGCTTGTTTTGACTTTTGCGGCGGTGATTGCGGATAATCCGGCATCTGCAGAATTTTGATATCTATTTGAGGAGAAGCGCGTGGAATTTAGCATAAAACAGGGCAGTCCGGAGAAGCTGAAGAGCGGTTGCGTAGTGGTCGGCGTATACGACAGCGGCAAACTATCCAAAGCCGGACAACTTCTCGATAAAGCAACCGGACACGCTTTGAGCGATGTCATCGCGCGTGGCGACATGACTGGCAAGGCAGCCTCCACCTTGCTGCTGCACAAATTGTCCGGCGCATCTGCCGAACGCGTATTGCTGGTCGGCCTCGGCAAACCTGCCGAATTGGATAACCGCAAAAGCGTGGACATCTTGCGAGCTGCCTTCAAAGCACTGCACACCACATCTGCCAAAGATGCTGCGCTGTTCATCACCGATGACGGCGTGGGTAAGGATGCAAACTGGCTACTCAAGCAAGCCGTACTCGCCGCAGCCGATGGTGCATACCGCGCTGACAGCCTGAAGAGCAAACCATCCAAACCAGCGACGCTGAAGCAAGTGACCTTCGTCACGCTGGAAAAGCCTACAGCAGAAATGAAAAAGTCCGTCGCACAAACAGCCGCCGTCACGCATGGAATGGAACTGACCAAAGACTTGGCCAACTTGCCGGGCAATATCTGCACACCTACTTATCTTGCAGCCAAGGCGCTGGCGCTGGGCAAGGCACACAAGAAGATCAAGACCACCGTGCTGGAAAAGAAAGACATGGAAAAGCTCGGCATGGGCTCTTTCCTTTCCGTCACTCGCGGCAGTGCACAAGCGCCCAAGCTGATCACGATGGAATACAACGGCGGTGCCAAGACCCAGAAACCCATCGCACTGGTCGGCAAAGGCATCACCTTTGACACCGGCGGCATCTCGCTCAAGCCGGGCGCCGACATGGACGAGATGAAATATGACATGTGCGGCGCAGCCAGTGTGTTCGGCACGCTGCAAGCTATCGCCGAGATGGAACTGCCGATCAACGTGGTCGGCGTCATCCCCACTTGCGAGAACATGCCCAGCAGCACCGCCACCAAGCCTGGCGACATCGTCACGTCCATGTCCGGCCAGACCATCGAGATATTGAATACCGATGCCGAAGGTCGTTTGATCCTGTGTGACGCACTGACCTACGCCGCGAAATTCAAGCCTGAGACCGTGATCGACATCGCCACCCTCACCGGTGCCTGCGTAATCGCATTGGGTCATGTTGCCAGCGGCATGTTCGCCAACGACGACAAGCTCGCGCAAGAACTCATCAGCGCCGGTGAACAGTCACACGACCGAGTATGGCAATTGCCATTGTGGGACGACTATCAGCCGCTACTGGACAGCAACTTCGCCGACATGCAGAACATCGGCGGTCGCGCCGGAGGCACTATCACTGCAGCCTGCTTCCTGTCACGTTTCACCAAGGACTATCGCTGGGCGCACCTCGATATCGCGGGCACGGCCAACAAGTCCGGCAAGGACAAAGGCGCAACCGGCCGCCCAGTACCTCTGCTCACGCAGTATCTGATCGATCGCACGGCACGCAAGTGACTCGGGTAGATTTCTATACCGGTAGCGAAGACAAGCTACGCACCGCATGCCAGCTGAGCCACAAGGCGATGCAGAACGGCATGCGGGTGTTGCTGCATGTGCCGGATGAAGAGACGGCAGCAAAGTTGGACAAATTACTGTGGCAGTACCCGCCCACTTCCTTCATGCCGCATTGTCTCAGCGATGATGCCGAAGCAAACTCGATGCCGGTCGTCATTGGTCGCGATGAAAATTTCCCCCACTCCGAACTGCTGATCAGTCTGCACGACGAGTGTCCGACCTTTTTCAGCCGCTTCGAACGTGTGATCGAGATCGTCGGGCATGATGCAGAAGATGCCACGCGTGGTCGTGCCCGTTTCAAGTTCTACCGCGACCGCGGGTACGAACTCATACACACCGATCTGGCTAAACTGCGCGCATGAGCACGGACGATATCAAACAGGAATTGCCACTCGATCTGCCGGTACTGACCGAGATCGTCAGCGACGACCTGCCCACGTTGACCGACATCGTTGACGCGCCTGAAGTAGAAGTGCCTACCCTCGGACTCGATCCAGTCGTTGCCGACCGGCCCCCAATGGCAGAAGAAGTACCGTTCGAGCTTCCTCCGCAACTCGAAGCACATTTGGAAGCCCTGTTCATGCAACGCTTGCTACCGCGTCTGGAAGAAGCGCAACGTCAGGCCATCGCCCTGACTTGGGCCGAATTGAAGGATGAATTACCGCAACTTGTTCGCGACGCCCTCCCGCCCCGCGCATAATCCTAGCAAGCAGCCCGCGGTCGTTGCGCCGTCTTGATATAATCGCGCCTTCCTCAAGACAAGCTCAGGACAGGCATCAAGCCGCATTGCAATGACTCAATCCAAAGAACTCGCAAAAAGTTTCGACCCCAAAGACATTGAATCCCGCTGGTATCCCGCTTGGGAATCAGCCGGTCACTTCAAAGCCGGACTAGACTCGGCCAAGCAGGACAACTTCTGCATCCTGCTGCCACCGCCCAACGTCACCGGCACGCTGCACATGGGCCACGGCTTCAACCAGACGCTGATGGATGCACTGACGCGCTATCACCGCATGAAGGGTGACAACACGCTGTGGCAACCGGGCACCGACCACGCAGGCATCGCCACACAGATTGTGGTTGAGCGCCAACTCGATGCACAAGGTGTCTCGCGCCACGACTTAGGCCGCGAGAAGTTCATCGAAAAAGTGTGGGAGTGGAAAGAATATTCCGGCAACACCATCACCAAACAGATGCGCCGCCTGGGCACTTCGCCCGACTGGTCGCGCGAGCGTTTCACCATGGACGAAGGACTGTCGCAATCCGTCACCGAGACATTCGTACGCCTGTTCAACGAAGGCCTGATCTATCGCGGCAAGCGTCTGGTGAACTGGGACCCGAAACTACACACCGCAGTGTCCGATCTGGAAGTGGTGCAGGAAGAAGAAGACGGCTTCATGTATCACATCCGCTATCCGTTGGCAGACGGCTCCGGCCATGTGACGGTCGCGACAACACGCCCCGAGACCATGATGGGCGACGTGGCGGTGATGGTGCATCCCGAAGATGAGCGCTACAAACACCTCATCGGCAAGCAAGTCACCCTGCCGCTGTGCGATCGCACCATCCCTGTCATCGCGGACGAATACGTGGACAAAGAATTCGGCACCGGCGTGGTGAAAGTCACGCCCGCGCATGACTTCAACGACTATGCGGTCGGCCAACGTCACGGACTGGAGATGATTTCCATCCTCACGCTGGATGCGAAGATCAACGAGCATGCGCCCAAGCAATATCAAGGCTTGGATAGATTCGCTGCGCGCAAGCAGATCGTCGCCGATCTGGAAGCTGCAGGTGTATTCGAAAAAGCCGACAAGCACAAACTCAAAGTGCCGCGCGGCGACCGCACCGGTGTCGTCATCGAACCGATGCTGACCGACCAGTGGTTCGTCGCGATGAGCAAGCCCGGCGACGGCGGCAAGAGCATCACCGAGCAGGCGCTGGAATGCGTGAGCTCCGGCGAGATCAAGTTCCATCCCGAGAATTGGGTGAACACTTACAACCAGTGGCTGAACAACATCCAAGACTGGTGCATCTCGCGCCAACTATGGTGGGGGCATCAGATTCCGGCTTGGTACGGCGTGAACGGCGAAGTGTTCGTCGCACACGACGAAGCAGAAGCACGCAAGCTGGCAGATAAAGCCGGTTACGCCGGACAGCTGGATCGTGACAACGATGTGCTGGACACATGGTTCTCCTCCGCGCTGTGGCCATTCTCCACCTTGGACTGGACGGGTGACGCGGACAAAGATGCGCAAAATCAGTTCGTGCAGCAATACTTGCCGTCATCGGTGTTGGTCACCGGCTTCGACATCATCTTCTTCTGGGTGGCTCGCATGGTGATGATGACCAAACACATCACTGGCAAGATCCCGTTCAAGGATGTGTACGTGCACGGCCTGATCCGCGATGCAGAAGGCCAGAAGATGTCCAAGTCCAAAGGCAACGTGCTCGACCCTATCGACCTCATCGACGGTATCGATCTTGACTCCTTGATCAAGAAGCGCACCACCGGTTTGATGAATCCGAAAGATGCTGAGAAGATCGAAAAGCGCACCCGCAAGGAATTCCCCGAGGGCATCACCGCCTTCGGCACGGATGCCTTGCGCTTCACGTTCGCTTCGCTGGCCTCCCCCGGTCGCGACATCAAGTTCGATATGCAACGCTGCGAAGGCTATCGCAACTTCTGCAACAAGTTGTGGAACGCGACACGCTTCGTGCTGATGAATTGCGAAGGCAAGGATGTCGGACAAGATGAAACGCTACCGTTGGAATTCTCATCCGCCGACAAGTGGATGATCAGCGAATTGCAAAAGGCCGAAGCAGAGTTGGCGACGAACTTCGCCGACTACCGTTTCGACATGGCCGCACGCGCCGTGTATGAACTGGTATGGAACACCTACTGCGACTGGTATGTGGAACTGGCCAAAGTACAGATGGCGAATGGCAACGACGCCCAACAGCGCGGCACACGGCGCACGCTGGTGCGCGTACTGGAAGCCATCCTGCGTCTGGCACACCCCATCATCCCGTTCATCACCGAAGAGCTGTGGCAGACTGTCGCACCGATGGCGAACCAGCACGGCGACACCATCATGCTGCAAGCCTATCCCAAGGCTGATGCCAGCAAGATCGATGAAGCGGCCATCGCACAGATCGCACTACTGCAAGAGCTCACCACCGCCTGCCGTAGCCTGCGCAGCGAAATGAATCTGTCGCCTGCTGCACGCGTACCTCTGATCGCGGCGGGTGATGCCACGGTGCTGAACGCACTCGCGCCTTACATCAACAGCCTCGGCAAGTTGAGTGAAGTGCAAGTGGTCGCCGAGTTGCCGGAAGGAGACGCACCGGTATCCATCGTCGGCAACTACAAGTTGATGCTGAAGGTGGAGATCGATGTCGCGGCGGAGCGCGAGCGTTTGGATAAAGAGATCGCTCGTCTCAGCAACGAAATCACCAAGGCCGATGCGAAGTTGGGCAACGAGAGTTTTGTGGCGCGCGCACCGGCCGCCGTGGTGGAGCAGGAGAAGAAGCGCCTGAGTGATTTCAAAGCTACTTTGGTGCAGCTACAGGCACAGCGGAAGAAGCTGGGCTAGATCTGGATCGTCATTCCTGCTTTGGCAGGAATGACGATCTCTAGCGGCGGCGGATCAGGAATACGAATTCATCACCCTTTTCCGTCGACGACATCAACTCGTTGCCTGTCTTACTGCAAAAATCGATGAAGTCCTTGGGCGAGCCTTTGTCTGTCGCCACAATCTTCAACACCTGTCCGGCACTCATCGTAGAGAGCGACTTCTTCGCACGCAGAATGGGCAACGGGCAAGCGAGCTTGCGCACATCCAACTCCACATCGAATGTTTCTGTGCTCACGCGACGATTTCTCCACCTGACTGGGCCCAGGCCAGAATGCCGCCTTGCAGATTGGCCGCTCCCTTCAAGCCCTGTGCAGAAGCGAATGCGGCCGCCTGTGCCGAACGTCCGCCCATCTGACAATAGAACACCGTGGTCTTATCAGTCGCCAACTCGTTCAAACGCAGAGGCAATAGATGCAAAGGCATGCAGATCGCGCCTTTGATGAAGCCGCGCGCAATCTCAGCATCGGTGCGAACGTCCACCAGCTGTACCTCTGGCTTGTCCATTAACTCGTGTAATTCTGCTACGGTGATATTCACAAAACTAGTCATTCCCATCCACTCCACTTTCTCAATTCATTGCCCGTCTTCATTGTCAGTCAGCAGTCGCGCTATGCGTGTATTCGCAACCGATAGCCGCTTGACGATGATGCGCAGAAAAGCTTCATCGAAGCGGTAACGGCAGTTCGAGGTCGCCAGTGACAGCACTGAAGGATCGATCTCTATCAGTTTTACATCCGTTTTGGCTAGCACGTCAGTGCTCCGCTTGGTGCCTTTATCGCTCAAATGCGCCATCTCACCAAAACAGTCGCCCTTGTGCAGCAGGCTGAGTAAACGCCCCTGCTTGACCACACGCACCGATCCGCTGGCGATAATGAAGAAGTTCTGCCCTTCATCACCGTCACGCAGTATCTGCTCCCCCTTAGTCACCTTGCGCCACTCACTGATACGCAACACTTCCCACAGCTCCACATCGTTGAACTGCTTGAAGAATGGCAATTCACGCACCGTACCGAACTTCTCGGTATCGAATATCTCTTCCTGCTGAGGTATGTTATCGCTGATGAATGAAACCAGATCGCGCGCCATCTCATCCCAAGTCTGGTACCTGCCGCTTACCTCCTTATGCATCGCACGCAGCACAATAGCATCCAGTGCTGCTGGAATCTCGGGGCGGAAAGTGCTGGGCGGTGGCGGTTGAATATTCATGATCTGGTAGATCATGCTGTAGTTGTTAGCCGCGTCGTAAGGCAGTTTGCCCGTCAACATACGGTACATGGTCACACCCAAAGAATAGATGTCGGTCTGGTGCGACAGCGTTTGTTCCTTGATCTGCTCGGGCGACATATAAGCAGGTGAACCCACTCCACTCACCTGCGTAGTCTGCTGGCTCTCGACCACCGCGGCACCGAAATCAGAAATCTTGATGCCACTCTCTCCGCACAACAGAATGTTTGCCGGTTTGATGTCTCGATGAATCACACCTTGATACTGTGCATATTCCAGTGCTTTACAGCATTTATAGATGATCTCTGCGGTACGACCTAGCGGCAACAGATGATCGACCTCGGCAAATCTCTCCAGTGTCTCGCCCTCGATGTACTCCATCACCATGTAATTCGTATCGCCTTCCATGATGGCATCGAATATCTTTACGATGTGAGGGTGCGATAGCTTCCCTGCCAGGGATGCCTCGGTCAGCAACAACTTACGGAAGGCCTTGCCACTTGAGCTATTGTTAAGCACATTCGCATTGAACACCTTGAGCGCGACCTGTTGCTCATTGAACGGGTCGAGCGCGAGATACACGGTGCTGGTCGCACCGTGCCCGAGTTCTTTAACGATGTGATATTTACCTATTGATTCCATGCTGAGATCGCCCGAATGGGCATGCATTCTGCGTCTTTGATGTCTTGCTGTCCAGTTCATGGAACCTGTTGGAGCCGGTGCTATCATAACGCCCATGAAAAAACTCCTGCCCGCCCTGCTGCTGCTGATCCCTTTCAACCTGTATGGAGAAGGCCTGCCTGATCTGGGTGACGAATCACAAACCATCATCTCACCGCAGATGGAGCGCCAGATCGGTGAACAGAGCATGTTCCAGATCAGGGCCAGCGCACAGTATTTGAACGACCCAGAAGTTACGGATTATCTGAACCGGCTCGGCAATCGTCTGGTCTCCAACAGCACCGAACCGAGCCAGCCCTTCGAGTTCTTCGTCATCGACGATACTGCGATCAACGCTTTTGCCATGCCGGGCGGCTTCATCGGGGTCAATACCGGCCTGATAATGCTCTCGCAAAACGAGTCTGAGCTAGCCTCCGTGCTAAGCCATGAGATATCACACGTGACCCAGCATCATTTGGCGCGCATGATTTCGGGAAGGAAATACGATTCTCTTGCAGCGATGGCTGCCGTCGCAGTCGCCATTCTGGCAGCACGCGACAATCCACAGGCGGCACAAGCTGGCATCGTCGGCGCGCAAGGCGGACTCATGCAGCGGCAGCTCGATTTCACTCGCGAGCACGAAAAGGAAGCGGACCGCATCGGTATTGATCTGCTGCAACAGTCAGGTTTCGATCCACACGCGATGCCGAGCTTTTTCGAACGGCTGCAGAAAGCCACCCAATTGCTTGAGGGAGATACGCCCAGTTATCTGCGTACCCACCCGCTCACGACAGAGCGCGTAGCGGATGTCGGAAACCGTGTGCAGCAGATTCCGTTCAAGCTGGTCGCCGACAGCCTTGATTTTCATTTGATGCGTGCCAGATTGAATGCCCTGCAAAAGTCACCGCGCGATGCGGTGAACTACTTTCAATCTGCGCTGGGCACTCAGCGCTTCGGCAATCAGATCTCTCAACGCTACGGCTTAGTTCTGGCATTGCTTCGCGACAGGCAGGAAGCACGCGCAACACAGGAGTTCGATAAGCTCCGCAAACAGGCACCACACAATGCCACTATAGAAACACTGGCTGGCCGCATCCGCCAACTCGACGAGCACGACAATGGCGTGCTCGACTTCTATCGAACGACACTGAAACAATTTCCATCTCACCGAGCTTTGATTTATGACTACTCAGTACTGTTACTACAGAAGCAACACTATTCAGAAGCGCTGACATTGCTGGACGAGCAAATCAACCGAGATGGCAATGATGCGACACTCTATGAGTTGCAGGCGCGCGCCTATACCGCGCTGGGCCGCCATCAGGAAGCGCATCATGTACTTTCTTACTATCAGATATTGCACGGAAATCTGCGCGGTGCGATCGAGCAGCTTGAACTGGCGAAATTGGCAGGCAACGACTATTACCAGCTATCCACCATCGAAACAGAGTTACGACAGTATCGCGAGATACTGGAGGCGCAACGCAAACGAAAGTGATCAGTCGTTTCGTTGAGATGCTTGCATCGTGAGCAGCAGCTGGCGTACTGGGCTTGGAATGGCAGCGCCCAGCGCTTCATCCAAGCCCAGCCACACACAGCCCTGCTGCTCTGTTCTCAAAGGCTTGCTTGCAAGTTCCAGCAATACTGGCCGAATATGTAACTTGAAGTGCGTAAAAGCATGCGTAAATGTATCCAATTCGATACGCCGTGTGATTTGCATATTGTGGCGCGATAGATAGTTTGCCTCTTCAGCCTCATCGACCTGCGGTGTACACCACAAGCCCCCCCAGATTCCACTTGCTGGCCTTTTTTCCAGCATGATCTCGTTGCCGTGCTTCAGCAGCAAGAATGATGATTTTCGTTCAGGTATAACTTTGCGAGGGCGCGGAGATGGCAATTGCCCGACCCGATCAGCCTGCAGAGCAACGCAGTCAGTCTTCACTGGGCAATTCACACAACGTGGTCGTGACCGTGTGCAGACAGTCGCCCCCATGTCCATCAGTGCCTGTGTATATACGGCAACATCACTCTCTGGCAGCAATTTTTCTGCCTTCCGCCACAATAGCTCTTCGACCTTGCGCTCCCCAGTCCAGCCATCTATGCCACAGAAACGTGCGAGCACTCGCTTCACATTACCGTCCAATATCGAACGGCGCTCATACCAAGCTAATGCCGTAATCGCCGCGGCCGTCGACCGACCAATGCCCGGCAGCACAAGTATCTGCTCATAGTCGCGAGGGAATTGACCACCATAGTTATCAACGATGAGTCGTGCTGCCTTGAGCAAATTGCGACCGCGCGCGTAATAGCCAAGGCCGCTCCAATGGGCGAGCACCTGCTCTTCTGTCGCGGCAGCCAGTGTCACCACATCCGGAAATGATTCGATGAAGCGCAGGTAATAAGGAATAACTGTAGCAACCTGCGTCTGTTGCAGCATGATCTCTGACAGCCAGATTCGGTATGCAGACTCCCCCTGCCAGGGGAGGTCATGTCGGCCATATTTTTTCTGCCAACTGATCAGCCGGCTGGAGAACGAAGTCACGCGCACTCAATAAACAGGCAGTCATTCACTTGAACAACCCCTTCAATCCTTGCTTCAGCTTTTCTTCTGCGTTGGCCTTTGCTGCCGCCTTCTCTGCATCTAGTTTGGCTTTGGCTGCTGCTTGGGCAGTCGTCTTCTCGACATTGAGTTTTTCCATTGCCGCAGCCTTCTCGGTATCCAGCTTTTGCTTCAGTGCCGCCTTTTCTTCATTCAGCCGTTGGCGCGCGATATCAGCCAATAACTCTGCATAATCAACCTTGATCTTAACCGCATCGAAGGGGCCATACACCCTAACCGGCAAAGTTCCGGTGCGCCCCTGATCTGTTTTGGCCATGATGACCTTGACGTTGTAATCCAGCTTGTCATGGCCGATATCCACATCGCCATTGCCGGTCAAACGCAGTATGGTCGATTTGACTGACAGGTCATCGTTATGGGCGATACCATCCTTGATTTTGAGATTTGCCTTGAATTCGCTGAATAGTGTTTTCTCTTCCTTATTTACACCCAACGTCTCACCTTTGGTTTCTTTGCTGAGATTCTGCACACCTTGCACCAACTTGCCGAGATTGATGCCGCGTATCGCACCGTCGGCCAGTTCAACAGAAACCGTTCCGTTCAATGCCTTCTTGAGTGAACTGACGGTATTGCCTTGCGTGCTTAACACCATTGCGATATTGCCTTTACCCTCAGCAAGCTCCATATCTGCGGCATCCCTCATCAAAGGTGCAATTTCAACTCCCATCAGTTTCTGTGTAATGCCAAAACTGGAGTCATGTGCATTGACTTGCAGCTTGCCATTGATGGCCCCCTGATAGAGAGATGCGGATAGCGGCTCAACATTAGCGATTCCATCTTTAACTTTAAGATCGATACGTAGTTTTGACAGCTTCACATTTGCTGCTTTGAGTGCCCCGATGCGCACGCTGCCATTTACATCAAGCGTCTTCAATGCCGACAAATCGAACGGCTGCTCCGGCTCGGATACTTTGGCCTTTTCTTCCTTCGCCACTTTGGAAGGCAGATAAGGGTCCAAATCCAGCTTATCTATCTCAAGGTCATAACGTATGACCGGCACTTTGAAATTCTTGATCGATGCTTCAGCTTTGATCTGACTTTGCAACAGCCCCCCCGTGAATTTTGCATGTACATTCTGACGATCAATATCTGCCTGCACACTGCCTTTAAGAGAACTCTCTATCACTTTACCTGGCAACTTTTCGCCGCTCGCTTTGAGCGCGATGCTCATATCCTTCAGATTGAACTGCATGGTCTTAATGCTGCCGACGAGCGCCGCGTTGATCTTGGCGCTAAAATCCTGTTCGGGCTGGATCAATCCGGCTTCCAGCGTCATGCCCTGCAAGCTGAACTTATCCATATCCCCTTTGAAAGAAGGCAGATTTAACGCGGCACTGGCCTTGCCAAAGGCTGCATCCATATTAGCTTTGAAGATCAAATTATTCCCGGAGAAATCATCTCGTTTCAAACTGATATTTGGCACGGTAAGATGAATATCAAATGCCTCGCCTGCTTTCTTGCCACTTGAATTCAGCACAATTTGATTAAGTTCGTAATTTTGCGCATTGAGTTCTGCACTAGCATCGCCAGCCAGCTTCAGCACCAACCCGGTAATGTCCAACATACCGCCCTCAGCATTCAGCACCATACCCTTTAAGCTGTATCTGTTTTGCTCAAGATCAAAAGTCAGAGTCGTAGATAGTTTCATGCTGACATCCGTCTTGGGTTGCGTAGCCTGGATGTGTGCAGAAAAATCGACCAGTGTCGGCATGGCGTTTGTCAATCTGCCGGTTTTGAGATTCAGCTGAGTGATACTGACTTTATTGTCAGCAGCAAGATCATGGAGTTGCAGTTCACAATTTTCAATCGTCACACTCGCAATATCGAAAGCAACTGCTGCTGCATTCGAATCCTTAGAGGGAGCTGTTTCTGTCGCAGCTCTTTTAATCGATAGATCATCAAGATTGGTCTTGCCGTTTTGATGCTTGATCAGATTGACCTTCATGCCGCTGACCTTAACCTGATTCACAACCACCTTTTTTTGCAACAAAGGCCAGACCGCCAGCGAGACACTGGCATCTGACACTGAGACGAACTCATCTTCACTCTTAAATTCGGAAAGCGAAACATTGCCCAGACGCGCACCGATGCTGGGGAAGAAGATGAGCTTGATGTCGCCATCCAATTTCAAAG
Organism: Sideroxydans sp.; assembly: GCA_024636935.1. Lineage (GTDB taxonomy): Bacteria > Pseudomonadota > Gammaproteobacteria > Burkholderiales > Gallionellaceae > Sideroxyarcus. Next base: position 52,144 of record JAGXGC010000015.1, read on the forward strand.
TACGATGGGTACTATCCTGCACCGCCTGAATGATTTGCGGCTTATAGGCATTTGGATCGAAGGTAAGGGCCACGTATGCAAGTACCGTCGAGACGGTGGCAGCGATGCCGAGCAGCGACCACAGTGCGAATTTTAGGAATGTTTTCATATATCCACCTTGCTTCGAATGTAGCTGTGATTATATCGGAGCTGCAAAGCAAAAACCCCTCACCGGTTGCCCGGGAGGGGTTTGCTTTATAAGGAGTCTGACGATGACCTACTTTCACATGGGTAATCCACACTATCATTGGCGCGGGGTCGTTTCACTGTCCTGTTCGAGATGGGAAGGAGTGGTTCCAACCTGCTATGGTCGTCAGACATAACTGGTATCAATCGCTGAATCTGGTATTCAAACTCAGCGCCTGATGTAATTTTGGAAGAAGTAAAGTGTGTTTTGATTGTTGCGATTCGTTACATACTTGCGCTTGCCTAATGTTATAGGATCAAGCCTCACGGGCAATTAGTATCAGTTAGCTTAACGCATTACTGCGCTTCCACACCTGACCTATCAACGTGGTAGTCTTCCACGACCCTACAGGGGCATCAAGTGCCCAGGGAAGTCTCATCTTGAGGCGAGTTTCCCGCTTAGATGCTTTCAGCGGTTATCTCTTCCGTATATAGCTACCCGGCGATACGACTGGCGTCATAACCGGTACACCAGAGATACGTCCACTCCGGTCCTCTCGTACTAGGAGCAGGTCCCCTCAAACTTCCAGCGCCCACGGCAGATAGGGACCAAACTGTCTCACGACGTTTTAAACCCAGCTCACGTACCACTTTAAATGGCGAACAGCCATACCCTTGGGACCGGCTACAGCCCCAGGATGTGATGAGCCGACATCGAGGTGCCAAACTCC
>JAGXGC010000016.1 GCA_024636935.1 Sideroxydans sp.
AACCGGAGAATCGATGCGAAAAACCAAAAAAACTTGACCCAACGTGAACACTTGAAGTAAAAACCAAACACCAGCACAACACGCCGTTCCGGCGTTCACGTTCGAGCAGAATCACTGTTCACGTTCATCAGAATACGCACCTAGAGGGGTTGCATCCAGATGCTCGGGGCAAGGCGATAGCCGTTTGGTGTTCGGCGAATCGTGGAAAGGCTTGGGACGTAATGATGCAGTCGGGCAATGCACCAGTTGGGGCGAAAGAATGCGTAAACCCGATCGCCGATATTGCAAAGCTGGCAACAGAGTTGGGCATTTCAGGCACGCCGGGTCTCGTCTTTAGTAATGGGAAGTTGGTACCCGGCGCAATGACGGCGGAGCAGATCGAGAAATTTCTCAACGCGGCCAGTAAATCTTAAGGCTATACAGCCACCGAACGCCATAGTTGTAAATCCCGCCAACATTATAGTAATGAGCGTGACTCCATCTTGATGGTAGTAGGCCTAAGGTCTAATACGCTTAATAAATATGTTGGTTTAGTATTCCAGTGTGAAGATTATGGTCTTTTTCAGGGCTATGAAGTGTGTGTAGTTCAGTCAATTTAAAGAAAAATAAATTAAGGAGTGAATCACATATGTTTGAGCAATTTAAGTTTTTCCGTTTTCGTGTATTACTCATGGCATTGCTTGCCTTGGGTACGTTCGGCATGTCCAATGCTGCCATGGCGGCTTGCGGCGGTAAAGATCAGCGCGCCTGCTGTGTGGGGGATGACTTTGGAGCGCGGGGTTGCCGTGCGGGGTTGACAGAGCAAGGCAGTTGCAAGGATACATACGGCGCAGCAAGCTGTAAATGCAGCAACAAGCAGTCAAGTGTATTTTCTTCAGAAGGGGTGTGTCGAGATCTGAACTGTGGCAAGCTGAATCAGCGCCCATGTACAGTTGTCGAGCGTATTCCTTCGTGCGACGAAGGCCTCGTCGAACTGTCTGGCAAGTGCCGGCTTCCCAACTGTGGTGCAAAAGGCCAGAACGCGTGTAATGCGATAGTTCAGGCAGCGCTGGGTCGGCAATCGTGCGACGAAGGCCTCGTCGAACTGTCTGGCAAGTGCCGGCTTCCCAACTGTGGTGCAAAAGGCCAGAACGCGTGTAATGCGATAGTTCAGGCAGCGCTACGTCGGCAATCGTGCGACGCAGGGCTTATCGAACGGTCTGGCAAGTGCCAGCTTCCCAATTGTGGTGGAGACGGCAAGGACGCGTGTAATCTGGATATTCAGATAGCGCTGGGTCGGTTATCTTGCGATGCAGGAAATATAGAGGTTGACGGCAAATGCTATAAGAAGGGTGCCTGCGGAGCGAATGGGCAGCGCCCCTGTACGTTATTAGCTGACAATATTTCTCCTTCGTGCAAATCCGGCCTCATTGAAGACTTTGGTGCAAAGAAATGCGTCACCAACGCGAACCTTTCCTGCGGCAAGGTGAATAAGCGGGCATGCTTGATCATTGAGAGGCTTGCCGCGTGCGACACAGGGCTCTACCAAAAAAGAGGCCTGTTAGGCGACACCTGTGTTTCGCATGCTAACTCTGATCTACAAAAGGCTATAACAGTATTCGAGACGGTGGTAACAGAAACCGCCTCATGCCTGGATAAGATGCCCACGTTCGTGGATAACTTCGTCAAAGCCAACATAAAGTATATTTCCAAACCTGGCGGCTTAAAGAGAGACCTCCAGCGCGGAAATTTGCAGGTAATTGATCGTAAGATTTCTGCAAAGTTGAAGGAAAGCATGCCAGCGGGTTGCACGCCATTTTATAAGTCCGTTTCCCTTTCCGTTGCTGCCGATGCCGGCATGGGGCTCAGCTTAGGTGATGAGGTGGGCGTCGTGATAAATCTGACCAATGATGGTCCTTCGGCTAAGATTTACCGCAGTGTTGCAGTGAGTGGTGGTCTTATCACGGGTGCGGGGGCAGCACTTAATATTGGTCTATTGACGGGCACCCCTTTGGAGGTGGATGGTGAAGGCCTAGGGTTTGGCGCATCGTTTGGCCCCGAGGTCGTTGCTGCCGGCGTCGCCATCTCGTTCAATCCGGAGGCCCCAACGCCGAAACGCGGAACGCTCTATGTCTTTGACGTTGACCATTTTGCGGGGGTCGTGTTCTCGGTCAGTGCCGGCGCATCTATTGTGCCGGTCGATATACGGGCCACAAGCTCCCTTACGTCGATGCTCGACACAAATACATTAAAATTTGCGTCTAGTGACCAGGCTCTATGTGGTAAGGAAAATAATCGTCCGTGCTGGGTCATTGAGCGTCTTCCGTCTTGCGACGCGGGACTCAGGGAAGACTTCATATGGCACTCATGCATTAGTGGGCTAAACGGGTCGATCGGTGATTTCAAGGGTGCGATCTCGGATGGAAAAAAATAGTGTTTAAAAAGTAGTGTTGAAGAAGTTCTAATACCTGCAAGGCGGCACCTCCGGGTGCCGCTTATGCAATCGCAACACTTAACTATTGATGATGTGAATACCGTGCAATTTCCTAAGCCAAGGGGCCGGAACGCGGCAGTCAAGAGGCCTAGAGAATAGGGATAGGGAACAAAATGAAATATCTGATTAAAGCGGCAGCTTCTGTCGCGCTTGTTGCTTATCTGACAGGTTGTGCAGCTTTCCCGTCTAAAAATGCCAAGGTAGATTATCCCGTGCTAACCGGGCAATCACAGAAGATGCTTTCTGGCGTGCACCTTGATGATTTCATGAAAAATGCCACAGCCAAGGATTACAAGGTTGTTGTCGAAGGTATTAAAGCGCTAAAAGAAGGAAAGTTAAAAGAAGCATCGGACATTTTTAATGTTGCGCTTAAGCTCAATATTACCAGCGGCGAAATTCATACCCTTAATGCACTGGCCTACCATTTACTGGCGCTTTCCGGCGACAAGGTAAAATTCGAGATGGCGGAGGAGGGATACCGTGTCGCCCTGAGGATGGATCCGTCCAACTGGTTGGCCAAATATCAATTGGGATTGTGTTACCTCGATCAACGCAAGTACCGCCAAGCAGAGCTAAACTTGGTCCAAGCAGCATTGATTGGGCGCGACAATCCGCAACTGCTGCTCGACTTGGCTACTGCCGCCTATTATGCGGGACATCCTCGGGTTGCCCAAGGGGCGCTGCTACACCTGGCGCAGGTTGCACCTGAACTTGCGAAAACCCCTGATTACCTGCGTGCGGTAGTTATGACAAAAGCGGCACGTAATGATGCTGAGGGGGTAAAGGACGCGCTGGCGGAATATAGGGCGTTGCCTGCCTCACCCGATGTAACAAAGCTTGTTAATCGAACCCTAGATTGGAGTGCATATTATAAAATTGCTCAATCTAAATCGGCTCTGCTAAAAACAGCATACCAGCCAAGCGACAGCTCTGGGTTCGAGCAAAGTCCCGAGACAGCCCAAATGCCAGATGGCGCTCCCACTGGCGAAAGCTCCGGGTTTGAGGAAAATCCAGAGCCAGCCAAAACTCCGGACAGCATTCCTGATGATCAGAAAATGGTGGTGGTCGATGTGGTGCTGATTTCGACTCAGGAAGATGTGACGGAAACTTATGGGGTTAATCTGCTCAAGGGCTTGTCGCTGCAATATGGGGACGCAAACGGCCCGGCTTGGAGTTCCGCCGGCACAAAGACCACCAACATTGATCCTACCCAAGTAGATCCGGCTTATACCACTTCAACCCAAACAATCACGCGGAGTATGAGTATCCCTTCGGTGTCCTATTCGCTCAACATTGCCAATGCGGTGAATTCCAACGACGAAATTATCGCCAAGCCGAGTATTGTGGCTTTGTCCGGGCAGATGTCCGAGTTTTTCTCAGGTTCAGAGATTTCGGCTGCTGCGGTATCGGGTGGTGCGGGTGATTCTGTTTCGATCGAGAAGGAAATTGGGGTAAAACTTTCCGTGACACCAAATTTTTTGCCAGACGGCAAGGTTCGCTTGCAGATTGCAGCCCAGCGTACTTTTCTGACTACACCCTCAAACTCGGTAGTTTTTCAATACCGTCTAGACACCAGTAAGACAACGCTAAACTCTAATGTGGTTATGAAGCTTGGCGATACGCTTGTGCTGGGAGGGTTGATGGAGAGCGAGGATGCTAAGAGCGTCGATGGGGTGCCATATGTGCGGGCTATTCCGGTGTTGAATTTCCTGTTTTCGACACATGGAAAAATGAAATTCCGCAAATCTGTTTTGATCATGCTGACACCGCGTACCCCTATTTATGGCGGAAGATCCCAAGAAGACCGCAAGGCGGATCTGGCAGGTATGAGTGAATATGAAAAGAGTGTTTCTCAACTTGAGTTGCGCAACTCAGATTGGTTCATGCCCAGACCAGTTATTGCCGAAGCGCGGGAAAAACTATCCTTGGGCGAGCTGACACGCGAGATTCAACTGGGCGATGTGAAGTTTGAACGATGGAATAAACGCGTAGCTAATGGCTATGTGGTCAATCAGGTGCTTGAACGCCTAGCCATTTGACAGGAGTTATAACTTTGTCACTGATACGAATAGCCCTATGCCTTTTGTCATTTTTTGTCTCTCTTTTGTGCGAGGCGAATACTTTTACGGTGCAAAAACGATGGCATAACATCGGTGGCAGTGTTCGCTCGCTTTCAGTTGCATCTGACGGTCATGTCGCGGCAGTCGACGCAAATGACAGGCTCAAAGCATGGAGTGTGGCGAATCACTCTTGGAAATCGCTGCCATATAAGGGTGCGCGCGTGTTGGCACTGCCTGATGGGCATTACTATGCCGTCGGGCAAGATCAGCAGTTGATATATTTTAATGGGCGGCAACACCAGCCTGTAGGCATACGTGTGTTGGATGTCGCAGTCAGCGGAGATGGCAGCGTATATGCAATTCGTGCCGATGGGGCACTCATCCATAAAGCCGTAAAAAAAGACAAGTGGGAGCTGCTTGCCATGGTCGGCGGACGGCGCATTGTAGTGGCCCCCGATAATTCTCTCTGGCTTATGTTGGCTAATGCTGGTGTACCGGAGGGAGGAACGATTGCCCATTGGATTGGCGCTAAGCTTGAACACATTCCAGGAAAGGCGCTCGACATAGCTGTTGGTAGTGATGGTGCTGTGTTTGCTGTGAGCAGCGACGGCCTTTTGTATAAAAGGCTAGAAGCTAATAGCAAATGGATAAAGGAAAAAGCACCGGCTAACCTTGTGGCGATTGCAATCGGGCCGCAGGGAAATCCATGGGTCGCTAATGCGGCCGGTGTTGTTTTCACCCAGGCGGTCATTGACTCCGGCAAAGCGGATTATGTTGGAGCTATCGAGGCAAAAAAGGTTAGTGATCTTTCACCCATAACATGGATGAATACTAAAGCCAGTGCAGCCAGCCTTACTATCGCATCAGATGGCAGCGTGTTTGCACTGGGTTCGGACAACTCAATTACTCGCTGGAGTAACAAACAGAAGCGCTTTCTTTCTTATCCGGGGCAGTTCGCCAAGATGGCTGCCGGGGTTAATGGAAATATATGGGGACTCGATGCGTCAGGCAAAATCTTACGCCGCGACGGTAGCGTATGGACACAAGTCGTTGGCGTAGCCTCGGATATTGCGATAGGGGGCGATGGTCAAGTTTATGCGAATACGTCATGGGGGCGTCTGCTCAAATATGATCCCGCCAGCGACTCCATGCAGTTCGCGCACGCCTTCATGCATTCTGTCGCGGTGGCACCCGATGGTGTGCCATGGGGGTTGGCCAAGGATGGAGTCGTGATGCGCTGCCCGACCAAGACCTGCCAGCAATTCAAGTTGCGTGCAAAAAGTTTGTCAATCGGCCCGGACGGTTCAGTTTTTGCGATCACATTTGGTGGGGCGCTCAAGCGTCTGCAAGAAAAACAGACCCAGTGGGACAACATTCCTTTGCCATCAAAGAAAGTGACGGCGGTTGCAGTTGGACCCAATGGCCTGCCATGGGTGGTGGCGGGAAATGGCCATGTGTATGCGGCAAGCTATTTTCCTCGGGATGAAAGCGCCGATCAATCTGAAGCTGCCGCGACATCTAGCCAGACTACCGGGAGCCAAGCTATAGCCGCGACGAAGACGGGTTTTAGCTTTCTGAAGAATGCAGCGTTCCAGAAGATTCGCATTCCAGCAGGTGCGAACAGGATTTCGACTGGTCAGGATGGTTCTGTGGTGATGTTTATCGGCTCGACAAGGCTTATTAGCTATGACAGAAAAAGGAATAGTTTCGCCGAAATAACTGGCTTGCCGAGTCATTGGCCTAGTCATCAAATTAAAAATATCACTGATGCGAAATACGCTCCCGACGGTAAGCTCTGGATATTAGGCGCCGATAAAGACGGCATGGTGGAATATCAGGTATCAGGATCAACATACAAAAAGATATTTCTTCCAATTAAAAGGCAAACAACGCCAGTGAACGGATTGAATAGGAGTCTTGCCATTGCTCCCGATGGCACTGTTTATGTGGTCACTACAAAGGGCTATATTTATGTTCGGCCGGTTGGCGAATCGGCAGTCTCACGGATTCCACAATTTGGTCATCCGGTCAAGAAGCTTGTTGTTGCACGCTCAGGTGAACTCTGGATGATTGGCACTGACGGGTTCGTGTATGAGATAGTCAACGGAAAGGCACTCCCACCCGGGGGTAAGTGGTTCAAGGGAACGGATATTGCTGCTGGGCGTGATGGAAGTGTTTACATCACAACGGACTTGTGGGGTAAAAATCATCCCGCCAAGTGGAACGCAGCAAATAAGACTTGGGATAAGTATAAAGTGGTGGCGGATTCTATAGGCATTGATGGTGATGGGAAGCTGTGGCTTTACGAAAATGCGAAACCGAATCAGGTTCTGCGTGAAAAATAATTGGGCTGTACGTGGCAATTTGAACTAATCGAAAACCTGTCGGCATTTTCGATAAGCAGACCCTCGAGGTCAATAAAATTCGGTTGCCAGTAAGCGGGAGATTTGGCCGATCAGGGAGCGTTCGTTGCGAGTTTCCTGGAGGTCAGCTTTGTGCCATTAGGCCTCCTCACGTAAGTCACCAAAACCGATCTTATCGATCTAAAAACTTATCTAGGAACTCGCCTAGACCAAAATGCATCTGCACTTTGGCAGATTTTGTGGGTGCCAATATAATGCTCGCCAAGCTATTGGGGTAGTTCTGTCCCAGCTGCTCTCCTCCTGTGGTCGGTCGTAGATCGCCCTTTTCATGCCATATATCTGCCAATGAACGAGACATTGAAAGAAGTCCTTCAATATCTTGAAGCGCGTGGTACGCGATTTGACACGGAAATCGCGGCGACGACAGGTGTTCCACCATACTCGTACATATCTATGTGTCAGAGCTAGCCGCACAAATAGAGGTGATGTTGTGTCAATCAATAAGATTTCGGAAGGAGCAGAAAATTGAGGGAACTCTTTGCTGGTTGACTGGTTACGTTCCTCCTGCTTCTCCAAGCAGAAAACCTAAAGCATAGCTACAGATTCAATTTGTGATTTAGTTGAATGACCTCTATCCTCTATCCTCTATCCTCTATCCTCTATCCTCATCGTCTAAGATGACCCAATGCAAGCTGAAGCTTTAAGGCTGAAAGGTGTCTAGTGTTTCGGGGGCGATTCAATGTGGGATCGTCCACTTTCAGTTGGACGACTTAATCCAAAGATTTATTGTAGGTGTTGTAGACTCCCCACATTAATTGTCAATAAGCTAATGCTAATTGATTTAGCCAAGCTGATATTTCCACTGTTTCAGGTGCTTGTGACTGTATGTATTCATTCCTAAATTTAATAAATTGTCGTATCGCAATAGTTAGTCTTCTTGTCTTTGTTACACAATCTCTCGGAGCCGTTGAGTTTAGAAATGAAGCAGGATCGGTAAAAGTAAATTTCGATACCACCATTTCCTATGGCGTGGCCATGCGCATGCAGGATCGTGATCCATCCTTGGTCGGAAAGTCAAATGGCGGAACTGGCAATAGCGTGAATAATGACGATGGCAACCTGAACTATAAGCAAGGTAGTATTTTTTCCTCACTGCTTAAGGTGAACCATGAACTCGATTTAAAGTACGAGAATCTGAGTTTTTTTGGCCGAGGCTATTATTTTTACGACTCTGCTAATGCCAATCGTAATCCGCTTGGTTCGGAAGCGATCAAAGGGGTTGGACACGATGTTAGGCTGCTCGATGCCTATGTAAAAGGCGATTTCGATCCGGCCGAACACGACCTTCAGGTGCGCTTGGGCAACCAGGTTGTAAGCTGGGGAGAAAGCACTTTTATTCCCGGCGGGATTAATGTCATTAACTCGGTAGATCTGGCGCGTTTGCGTACCCCCGGTTCGGAAATCAGGGAAGCCTTGCTGCCCACCCCCATGCTATGGCTTTCCGAGCGCATCAATGACCGGCTAACACTGGAGGCATTTAGCGCGTTTTCTTTCAAAAAAATACAAATCGATCCGCGCGGCACCTACTTCAGTACTAACGATACAATTTCCGGTGGCGGCAATCGCGCTTACTCGGGAACGGATCAGCATGTGCCAGGAGTTGCCGGTAGCCTTTATTTCAATCGCGGGCAAACTCGTGACGCACGAAATAACGGAGAATACGGGCTGGCTTTGCGTATTCAGGCCCCCACGCTCAACGAAACCGAATTCGGCCTGTTTGTTGCCAATTATCATCATCGCATTCCGGTCGCCTCGTTCACCCGAGGCGGCGCGCATATCCCGATCCTTGGGGGGGCAATTATTAACCTGCCCACCAGCACGTCCGTTGCAACTGTAGCCACCTACTTCGAAGAACATCCGGAAGATGTAAAACTCTACGGCATTAGTTTCAATACGGCCGGGCCTGCCGGCATTGCCTTGCAGGGCGAATATTCCTATCGTCCCAATCTGCCTTTGCAGATCGCAACGGGAGAATTGACCAATGCCGCTCTGGGTCTCGCCAATAGTATTACCGGCGGTGCTGTCGCGGCGGCCTCGGTTGCATTGGGAACCGTGATTCCCGGCTATCGGCGGGTACCCATGCAGCAACTCCAGATGACTGCCACAAAGGTATTTTCGTCCGTGCTGAGAGCGGATCAGCTGGCACTGATTGGCGAAGTCGGTTACACCTATCTGGACCTGCCGCAGGGGGTAAATTTCGCCGGTTATGGTGAAACAGCTCCAGCAGGTTCTTTTGGTGCGCCTGCTGATCCTGTAGCCAGAGGATTGGGCTTTGCGACACGCACTTCATGGGGCTACCTATTAGGTGTTTCTGCCGATTACAACGACGCTATCGGTGCGGTACGCCTGTCGCCGCGCCTGAATTTTTCCCAAGCGGTCAGAGGGGTTAGCCCGACATGGAACGAAGGAATTAAATCCGCCAGCCTCGGCCTGAGTGCGCTGTATAAACAAAAATGGAAGGCGGATATCGCTTACACCGCCTTTTTCGGTGGCAGGAATTTCCATCCCACCGCAACGACGACAATCAACACCAATGGCATTCAGGATCGGGATTATCTCGCGCTGAGTTTAAGTTACTCGTTTTGATGCTGGGCTTGATTATTTTTATGCGAAGGCTTCATCCGGCGCAGCATTGCCCAAAGATGACGCTGGAGCGTTCTGGAGAATAGACTCGTGAAGCAACATAAAACTATTTTGCTATTTACCCTTTTCGCGTTAAGTTTTGTGTCAACGCTGACGCTGGCAAGAACCGATGCCCGGATGGATGAATCGCTCACGCCGATTGGCGCAGAACGGGCGGGCAATGCCAGCGGCACTATTCCGGCTTGGGATGGCGGTATTGCCACCGCGCTACCGGGGCACAAGTTGGGCGGTCATTACGAAGACCCTTATGCAAACGAGAATCCGCTGTTCACCATCACCGCCGCCAATCTTGAGCAGTACAAGGAAAATCTATCACCGGGGCAGATCGCGTTGTTGAAAAAATTCCCCGATTACCGGATGCCGGTTTACCCCACGCATCGCAGCGCGGCCTATCCGATGGAAGTGTACGATGCCACGCAACAGGCGGTGTCAAACGCCAGTCTCGCGCCCGGCGGCAACGGGGTGTTGGGGGTTGCTGCCGGCTTTCCTTTCCCGCTTCCGAAAAATGGGAGTGAAGCAATATGGAATCACCTGATGTCCTATAGGGGCGAAACTTATGCGATGAATTATGTGCTGGCGGCGATAACGCGCGAGGGGGATTTCACCCCGGTTCGCGTAGAAGTAGAACTAGACTACTCCTACGGCAACTTATCCAAAACGGATGCGCAACGTGAACCGAACAGATTATTTAATTTCTTGCAGAGCATCACTTCACCCGCACGTCTGGCAGGTGGCATCACTTTGGCGCATGAACCTGTCGATCAGGTCATGGAAACACGGACGGCTTGGACTTATTCGCCGGGACAGAGGCGTGTGCGTCTTGCTCCCGAGGTTTCATATGACAGCCCGTCCGCAACGGTGGACGGTTTGCGCACGATGGATGATACGTATATGTTCAACGGCGCCATTGATCGCTATAACTGGAAACTAGCGGGGAAGAAGGAAATGTACATCCCCTACAATTCCTATGCGCTGATGAATCCAAAGCTGAAATACACCGACCTGATCCGCCCCGGACATCTCAACCCTGAATACACACGCTACGAACTGCATCGTGTGTGGGTGGTGGAGGCGACCCTTAAACCCGAATTCCGCAACATCTACAGCAAACGCGTGTTCTACCTCGACGAAGACTCCTGGACCGCGATGGCCGCAGACAAATATGACGCGCGCGGTGAGCTGTGGCGTTATGCCGAAGCGTACAGCATCAACATGTACGATGTGCCCATGTTGTTTGATCTGGTGACGATGCAATACGACCTGCAATCAGGGCGTTATGCGATAGGGGGGCTGCGCAATGAGGAGCCCTGGATATGGAAACCATTGAGACGCAGCAAAGGGGATTACACTCCCGCGCGGTTGCGCAACATGGGTACACGTTAATTCACGCCCCATAGTATGGAAAATCGAGCATTAGACTCTAGGCGGTATTGGCGCCTCGCGCTACTGTTGCTGGCCGCTCTTGTTTGTAACGCATGCTCCCGCCTTGATATTGAGTCTACTACGTCTGCTCCGCAGGAGAAAAACCTGCCTTTAATCAGCGTGACCCATGCCGAAAAACGTTTCGTGGCCGTGGGTGAATACGGTCGCATCCTGCTTTCCGACGATTCGGGGAAAAGCTGGATCGTCGCGCAAACGCCGACACGCGCCCTGCTTACGGCGGTGTGTTTTCCGGATGCGATGCACGGCTGGGCCGTCGGCCACGATAAGGTGATACTGCACAGCGTAGATGGCGGACTAAGCTGGAGCCAGCAATACGCCGTAGCACAGGAGAATCGCCCTTTGCTGGATGTGAAGTTCCGCGACGCACTGCATGGTTACGCGGTAGGGGCATATGGCGCATTCCTCGCCACAACGGATGGTGGCAAGACTTGGGTCTCCCGCCCCCACACGCAAGATGACCGCCACCTCAATTCCCTGTCGATCTTGTCCGATGGCACGCTGTTGCTGGCGGGAGAATCCGGTTTGCTGCGCCGCTCCTTCGATACTGGCCTGAGCTGGAAAACCATCACCACTCCCTATGGCGGTTCTTTCTTCGGCGCTTTGCAGACGCGGCAATCCACGTTGCTACTGTTCGGCTTGCGCGGCACCATCCTGCGCTCTGAAGATAATGGCGCGAGCTGGCAAGGCGTGAGCAATTCTTCCCATGCCGGACTGATGAGTGGTGCGCTGCTACCCGACGGGCGCGTGGTGCTGGCAGGTGCGGGCGGTACGTTGCTGGAGAGTCGCGATGATGGCCGCAGCTTTCAAAGCTTGAGATCGGGCCGTACACAGTCTTTCGCGGGCGTTGCGGACGGTGCCGACGGGAATCTGCTGTTGGTGGGCGAAGAGGGCGTTACGTTGATCCAAGCGGGACTCCACTGACATGGGCCCCATGATACGTGAGCGTCTGACAGCGTGGATAGCACTTCGGCTCTTCGGACATCGACGCATCGTGTTCACGCTGTTCGTTGTAATCACTATAGGCTTGGGGGGCTTGGCGACACAGCTTGGCGTGGATGCGGATTTCACCAAAACGATCCCGTTGCAGCATGACTATATGCGCACCTTCAGTGCCTACCAGAAGACCTTTGGCGGTGCCAACCGTATCATCGTCGCGCTGCTACGCAAAGACGGGCGCGATATTTTTTCTCCCGATTTTTTTCAGTCCCTGAAGAACGCCACCGATGACGTGTACTTCATCCCCGGCGTAGAGCGTAGCAGTGTGACCTCTTTGTTCACTCCCAACGCACGCTTCATGGAACTCACCGAAGACGGCTATGCTGGAGGCAATCTGGTTTTCGCTGATTTCGGCGGCACGGCAGAAGATCTACAAAAAGTACGCGCCAACGTCCTGAAGTCGGGCGAACTGGGGCGTCTGGTGTCGCAGGATCTCAAGGGGGCGTTGATACGCGCGGAACTGATGGAACACGATCCGGATACGGGCGCGAAGCTGGATGTCTTCAAAGTGTCGCACCAACTAGACGCCATTCGCGCCAAATATGAAACAGCAGAGATCGGCGTACACATCATCGGCTTTCCCTCACGGGTCGGTGAAGTTTCTGCGGGCACACGCGGGGTGCTGCAATTCTTTGGCCTGGCGTTTCTGATCACCGCCGCGCTCCTGTTAGGGTTCACCCGTTCATGGCGCTTGAGTGCGGTCGCCCTGGTTGTTGCATCGGTGCCGGTGATCTGGCTGCTGGGGCTGCTACACCTGCTGGGCTTCGGCATCGATCCGATGTCGATCCTGTTGCCGTTCCTGATATTTTCCATCGGCATTAGCCATGCTGTACAAATGACCAATGCTTGGCGCCACCGCCGCATGTTGACCGATAGCAGCTTGGCGGCGGCAGAAGAAGCTTTTCGCCGATTGTTCGTTCCCGGCGTGCTGGCGCTGGCCACCAATGCGATCGCATTTCTGGTGATCATGCTGATCAAGATCGAAATCGTGCGCGAATTCGGCCTTGCCGCCTGCCTCGGCGTGATGGCCATGATCGCCAGCAACAAGCTGCTGCTCCCCGTCATGTTGTCATGGCTGAGCCTGCCGACGCGGACGCTGCAACGCGAACAACGCGCCGAATCTCGTTACGAGCCGCTGTGGCGCGGGTGCGCCAGCCTGAGCCGACCGCGCCTGGCTTATGCGGTGCTAGTTGGCGCGTCGCTGCTGCTGGCGGCGGGTGCCTGGCAGGCACAGGACATCCGCATCGGCGACCTCGGCGAGGGTGTGTCGGAACTGCGCGATACATCACGCTACAATCGGGACAATGCCGCGATAGTGCGCAACTTCAGTATCGGTGTCGATGTGCTGTCGGTCATCGTGCAGACGCATGGCATGGAAAGCGCCTGTACGCAATATGCGGTCATGGACGCGATGGATCGATTGGAACGAACGATGCGCGAATCGCCTGAAGTGCGAAGCGTGCTGTCTGCCGCCAGCGTGGCAAAGCAGGTCAACAGCATCTCGAATGAAGGTAACCCCAAGTGGCGCACCTTGCCCCGTGATGCGGCCATGCTGGCACAGGATACCTCGCGCCTCGATACCGCCAGCGGGCTCATTGACGCGAATTGCAACGCGATGCAGATATTGATCTTCACCCGCGACCACCAAGGTGCGACGATCGCGCGCCTGATCGAAAAGATAAAACGCTTTGCCGCCGAAAATAACTCCAAACAAATGGAATTCAAACTGGCCAGCGGCAATGTCGGCGTGATGGCCGCGACCAACGAAGCGGTGGCGGCGGCAGAGAACCAGATGCTGGTGGCCATATTCGGTGCACTGGCGTTGTTGTGTTTCATCACTTTTCGCAGTCTCACCGCCGTACTCTGCATCCTGCTGCCACTGGCGCTGGTGACCGTGCTGTGCAACGCGCTGATGGCGATGCTGGGCATCGGCCTCAAACTCTCCACGCTGCCGGTCATGGTACTGGGGATGGGCGTGGGGGTGGATTACGGCATCTATCTTTACGACACCATGCGCCAGCGTCTGCTTCATGGCGAAACGCTATTGGTTGCATTTAATACCGCCCTGCGCGAACGCGGTGCCGCCACTATATTTACCGCCTTGACCATGAGCGTGGGCGTCGCTACTTGGAGTTTTTCTGCGCTCAAGTTTCAGGCCGACATGGGCGTTTTACTTGCCTTCCTGTTCCTGATCAATGCTCTCGCTGCGATTGTCTTGTTGCCCGCACTAGCGGGGTTGTTTATCAGAAAACGGGATGCGAATGGCTGATTTGGTTTCTTATTCAAACGCGGGCACTTTGAATTAGGATTCTGCTCAATTTAGCTATCAGGCAGAGCTTTTGTTTTACTAAAATTTAGAGAGCCCGAGGGGCTTGACTGCCACTCCAGAAAATAATGGTCGCCAAAGTGAAAGTGTGCCGAATTTTGTGTAAGACTGAACCGAATGGCCACTTTCTGAAGGGTTGATAGGCTGGAACGGGGCGAGCGCGCGCAGTTGAATTTCGAGAAAGCAGCCGTTCATGGTGATTCCCGAGCCTATGGCCGCTGTGCATCCCATTGCGGCCATAGGATCATCTTGATGCCAGCGGCCGCTATGGCCGACTTGCAGCCGTTAGTCGCCTTCCATCCAGATAAAGCTATTAGCTTGTCAGCCGTGATGTAACGCTTCTTTCTTAACCGAGCGCAATCCGATCCAAATACCGAGCTCGGTAAAGCAATCGCGGATGCAGCGGATCGTCAGTGAAGGCGCTGCGGTCATGCAGCACGTTGTTGCAGAGCAGGCCCATGCCGGGTTGCATGGTGGTGTTGAAGACTTGCGGGACGTCGGAGGCGAGTAGGGCTTCCAGTGCGGCGACGGCGGCTTTGGTGGCGTCGTCTTTCTTCCATTCGATGCTGCGGGTGCGGGCGGTGTAGCGCATGTGCAGATTACCTTCTGCATCCACTGAAAATACCGGGCCGCTTTGTGCGGGGCGCACGCCGTCGTTCTCATCAACCCGTTCTGGGATGGTCATCACGTCTGGTTGCATCAATGCTTTGATGTGCGCCGGGTCTTGCTCGCGTAGCAGCAAGTAGCACAACTCGTGATCCATCAATCTGTTCTCGCCACCGCTGGCGGCGTCGCGCACGCAATGCAGCACCATGGCGCGTATCTGTCTTTCCGGCGGGTTGTAGTAGCCATCGGTGTGCCATTTGATTGGTTTGTCGGTGTATGGGATGTAGTGCTTACGGGTGCCGCCATCGACCACGCGGATGGACGATACGCCGTCTTCACCGGCCAGCCAGTTGGCATCCAACTGGTTCAGGCCGAATTGCTCACCCAGCTTGCGCAGGATGTTGCTGTCTTCTTCCAGCATGGGGCTGGCGTAGATCGCCATGTTGCAATTTTTGATGCGTGACGAGAGTGCGGCGTGTTCACTTTGAGTGAGGGCGCGCGGGTCTTTGACTTCTACGATGAGGTCGGCGGCTGTGCGCGGTGCGCTGGCCAGTTTGGCATCGCGCCAGTGCTGGAATGCGGCGTCATCGGCGAGGTCGAAAGGGTTGTTCATCAGTCGCCGCTGGTGCCACTACGTTTGCGTGCAGGGCGGGGCTCTTCTTCCCACAGGCCGCGCAAAGTTTTCTCCACCAGTTTTACGGTATCGGGCGCTTCGAAGCTGATCATCGGGTCGATGATCCACTTGGCATCTTCTTCGCTCAGTATCTGGCTGATGCAGTAGGCGAGATAACGATAGAAGCTGTAGTCCGGTCCGTTCTCGTCATAGCCGAAATCTGCGTATTCCCCTGCGCGTAGATTGAGTAGGTCGATGAACGATTGCTTGCAGGATTTGATGTCCTGCTCCAGCAATCGGCTGCGGTTCTCGGCATAGGTCTCGCCTGTGCGATTCGCCAGATTGCCGGTGAACACCTGCCGATCTTCTTCGGATAGTTTGCGATAGGCGAGACGATCCGCGACCAGGATCAGGAACACCAGATATTCGGCGAGAAAATCCAGATACTGCGGCCCGGTCTCGATCTGGAAATCGTCCTTGCGCGTGCGGCGCAGGGACGCATCGGCGATACGCCAGAGCGTGAAGGCGAGGGCGTCCGAGATCTCCTGCGGAGAACGCTCCCGGCCATCCTTGAACCAGTTGCTCTTGATGCGGATCGCGACGTGCGCTTTATCCCTTGCGGATGAAGAATTCATGCACACCTGCCGCAGTCTCAAGGGTTTCCAGTACGGTCATGCCGGTGCTTGCTGCCCAGCCTTCGACGTCGGATGCAACACCAGGGCAGTCACTGATCAAGCGCAGTACTTCGTTTGCCTGCATGCCGTTCAGCAGCTTCTTGGCTTCGACGATAGGGCCGGGGCAGACTGCACCACGGATATCCAGCGTGACGTGGGCGTGCGGATGCTTCGCGTTCTTGCCACCTTTCTGGATGTGATAGCCGGTGCTGCCACCTTCCATTTTCTCGGTCTTGATGACCGAATTGCCGGTCAGCTCAGCCCAAGAGAACAGATCATCCGGCGTGCCGGGGCAGTTGGAGATCAGTAGCAACACTTGGCCGGCGTTCAACTCGTCCACCATGCGCTTGGCACCGATCAGCGGCTTGGGGCAAGACAGCCCCTTCATATCCAGTACTACATGTACGTTGTCATCCATTTTCTTGGTCTCCTTAGTATCCGCCCTTGCCATAAGGCTGGGGCAGTCCTGCGATCTTGGCGGCTTGCTTGGCGGGGCCGGTGGGGAACAGATCGTACAGCGCCTTACTGTCTGCATCTGCCCAGAACTCATTGACGCCCTTCAGCATGTTGCGGAAGTTCGGCGTGTGTCCTTCTTCGCGATATTGATCGCGCATGTAGTTGATGATCTCCCAGTGTTTGGGGGTCAGCTCGATCTGTTCGGCAGCAGCGATCACACCGACTACTTCTTCGCTGTAATCCGGCTCCAACAGAAAGCCATCGTCATCGGTCGCAAGTTCGTTACCAGCTACTTCGTATCCCATCGTTGTCTCCTTCGTTTGTTGAGTCAAAGTTATCGAATGTCATTCCAGACCGGAGATGACTTTGTGCGGCACAAAGATGCCGCACCCCAGATTGCGCCCGCTACCCATGCCGGCGTATTGGATGCGTAAGGAATCTTCAGGTGTCAGATCGTGCATCACCAGACTGAAACCGCTGATGGCTTGCTGATCGCTATTCAAGCTGTGATGCCTGCCGCAGATAAATTTGCTGCGCACTTCCAATGCAGCCAGTGCTGCATTCACCATCTCCATGAACTCGATCTCGTCGCTCGGCCCTGCCACCAGATGTGCATGCAGGGTGGAGTGGGGCTGTATCTCGCGTGTCTTGCCTTGTCCCAGTGTCAGCGTGACAGCACCGATCTGCAGTGCTTGTTTGGAGAGCGTCATCGCCACATCTTGTAATGCCCGCGGCAAGCGCAGTACCAGCTTGCTGCGTTTGGGGAGTAACAGCTCGCCACTATTGTTGGGGCCGCGCAAAGGGATCACACCCACATCTTCGCTTTCAGCCAGTGCCGGTGCGATGCGCAGCAATGCTTCCCAAAGTTGATGGGGATAGTCGGCGGGGATGCTTTCGCCGTGCAGGTCGAAGCTGATCTCTATCGCGCTCATGCCTGTTTCTGGGAATCTGCCCAGTCTTGCATGACGGTCGCCCATTTACTTGCGGTGGCAGGATCGATATCAAAGATGGTGAAACGCTTGCCTTCGCGGATGCGGATGCGCAACATGTTCAAGCCGCCTTCGTCATGGTCGACATGCTGCAGTTCGATCTGTTGCTTGCCAATTGGGGCGGTGAACTGCTCGAGTGCATTGATATGTGCCATGGCTATCCTGTATGAGTTTCCCGTGTGCCTTAGTTAACAGGTTGTTGCAAAACTACTGCGGTGGTCATCTGCTGCGTTGCACGGTGCTCGGAATCCTCATGTACTTTATGTACATTCCGGTTCCTGCGCGCCGTGCGCCTTGCATCTGACCATCCTCGCTACGTTTTTCAACAACCTGTAAGGTGGGTCGGGTAATGCGGCAAGTCTATCCGCAATGGCACCTGCATTGGAATACTACCGGGGAAGGTAAAAGCACCCCCCATTAGAGTTACCTAACATACCCGCTCAGGGTGATGGTCGGCATGGTGACACCCTCGTAATATGCTCAACCATTAGAAACCGGGACAAAGAGCTCGGATGTAATCAACCAACCTGCCGAGCACTGCATAAGCCAGAGGCACAGCAAATCGAAAGGAAAGACATTATGGCCAAGAAGATGCATGACACGCCCAACCTTGATCAATTGGAGTCCGGCCCTTGGCCCAGCTTCGTCACAGGCCTGAAACATCTGGCTGAAGACAAAGACTATATGGTTGACCTGCTGGGTCAGCTGGAAGAGTCCTACAAGACCAAGAAGGGCTACTGGAAGGGCGGTACAGTAGGTGTGTTCGGTTATGGTGGCGGTGTGATCCCGCGTTTCACCGAGCTGAAGAATGAAGACGGCACCCCCAAGTTTCCGGACGCAGCTGAATTCCACACCCTGCGCATCATGCCGCCTCCCGGCATGCACTACGATACTGACACCCTGCGCAAGTTCTGCGACATCTGGGAAGAGCATGGTTCCGGCCTGATCGCTTTCCACGGCCAGTCCGGCGACATCATGTTCCAGGGCGCGACCACAGAGAATGTGCAAAAGTCCTTCGACGAGATCAACGAGATGGGCTTCGACCTCGGTGGTGCCGGTCCTGCGGTGCGTACTTCTATGTCTTGTGTGGGTGCGGCACGTTGCGAACAGTCCTGCTACAACGAAGCACAAGCGCACCGCGCCGTGCTGAACACCTTCCTCGACGATATCCACCGTCCTTCTCTGCCTTACAAGCTTAAGTTCAAGTTCTCCGGTTGCCCTAACGATTGTATGAACGCGATCCAGCGCTCAGACATCGCCGTGATCGGCACTTGGCGCGACAACATCCGTACCGACGAAGAGCTGGCCAAGAAGTGGTTCGCCAAGCACGGCATGGACGAGTTGGTGAACGACGTCGTGGCACGTTGCCCGACCAAGGCTTTCCAAGTCAAAGAGCTTTCCAAGATCAAGGCTGGCGAGCACACCTCCACTGTGGCGGTCAACGACACCCACGGTATCGAGATCAGCAACCAAGACTGTGTGCGCTGCATGCACTGCGTGAACGTCATGACCGGCGCTTTGGCGCCGGGCAAAGACAAGGGCGCGACCGTGCTGGTCGGCGGTAAGAGCCACCTGAAGATCGGCGGCCTGATGGGCACCGTGGTGTTCCCGTTCATCAAGCTGGATACAGAAGAAGAGGTGGCCAATCTGGTCGACTTCTCTGAACGTCACATCGACTTTTTCGCAGAGAACGCGCTGGAGCATGAACGTTCCGGCGAGATGATCGAGCGTATCGGTTTGTCCAATTATCTCGATGCAATGGAGATCGAAGTTGATCCAGCTATGGTCAATTCGCCACGTATGAACCCCTACGTCCGTACCGACGGCTGGGAAGACGAAGTCGCCAAGATCAACGCCAAGAAACAAGCAGCCTGAGGAGATAGAAGATGAATCAAGCCGTCCAAGCCGCACCCGCAGCAAAGCGCAAGCCGAAGGAGACCGGTGTTCCGGATAACACCAAGTATCTGCACCCGACGCTGCTGAAGAACTATGGCAACTGGCGTTATCACGACCGTCCGCGTCCGGGTGTGTTGCATCACGTGGCACACAGCGGCGACGAAGTATGGTCTGTGCGCGCCGGCACACAGCGTCAGATGGACGTTCATACCATCCGCAAGCTGTGTGATATCGCTGACAACTTCGCTGAAGGTCGTGTGCGCTTCACTATCCGTTCCAACATCGAGTACATCGTTACTGATGAGAAGAAGGTCGCACCACTGATCGCCGAACTCGAGAAGAGCGGCTTCCCAGTCGGTGGTACGGGTAACTCGATCACTATGATCGCCCACACCCAGGGCTGGTTGCACTGCGACATTCCCGGCACCGACGCTTCCGGCGTGGTGAAGGCGCTGATGGACGAGTTGTATGACGAGTTCCGTCGCGAAGAGATGCCTAACCGTGTGCACTTGTCCACTTCCTGCTGCGAGATCAACTGCGGTGGTCAGGCTGACTTGGCTGTCATCGTGCAACACACCAAGCCGCCCGTGATCAACCATGATATGGTCGCCAACGTGTGCGAACGTCCGACAGTGGTCGCTCGTTGCCCGGTTGCGGCGATTCGTCCGGCCATGGTCAACGGTAAGCCTTCGCTGGAGATCGACGAAACCAAATGTATGTGCTGCGGTGCTTGCTACCCACCATGCCCGCCGATGCAGATCAACGATCCGGAATTCTCCAAGCTGGCCATCTGGGTCGGTGGTAAGAACTCCAACGCACGCGGCAAGCCGACCTTCATGAAGATGGTTGCTGCCGGTCTGCCCAACAATCCGCCGCGCTGGCCTGAAGTCGGCGCTGTGGTGAAGAACATCCTCACCGTGTACAAGGAAGATGCGCGTCCTTGGGAGCGTCTGGCTGACTGGATCGATCGTATCGGCTGGCCACGTTTCTTCGAGAAGACAGGCCTGCCGTTCACCAAGTACCTGATCGACGACTGGCGCGGTTCGCGTTACAACCTGAACGCTTCGGCACACATCCGTTTCTAATCGAGGTGAATGTATGAAGTTTGGCATCGTAGTCAACGAAGGGCCGTACCAGCATCAGGCGAGCGATTCTGCTTACCTGTTCGCTAAGGCGGCTATCGAGTCCGGGCATGAAGTGTGGCGCGTGTTCTTCTATCACGATGGCGTGAATAACGCCTCGCGCCTGACCGAGCCGCCCCAGGATGACCGTAACATCGTCAACCGCTGGACCAAGCTGGCGGAAGAGCACAAGGTCGATCTCGTGGTGTGTGTGGCGGCTGCATTGCGTCGCGGCATCAAGGAAGAGAACTTGGCGCAAGGCTTCCGTATCTCGGGTCTGGGCCAACTGGTCGAGTCCGGCATCAAGTGCGACCGTCTGGTCACATTCGGCGATTGAGGAGAGCGAAATGAGTGATAACAAGAAATTCATGTTCGTGAACCGCAAGGCGCCTTACGGCACGATCTACGCGCTGGAATCGTTGGAAGTGGTACTCATCACCGCCGCCTTCGACCAGGATGTCTCGCTGGCTTTCCTCGACGACGGTGTCTACCAGTTGAAGAAGGGTATGCAGACCAAAGGTATCGAGACCAAAAACTTCTCGCCTACCTACCGTGCGCTTGAAGACTACGACGTCGAGAAGCTGTATGTCGAAAAGGAAGCGATGGAAGCACGCGGCCTGAACGAAGACGACTTCATCGTTGGTGTCACCGTACTTGGCCGTGCCGAGATGGGCAAACTGATGGACGAGCAAGACGTCGTCCTGAGTTTCTAAGGGGAAGAGCATGCTACATATCGTGAACAAATCCCCGTTGACCAGCAACACGCTGGAAAGCTGCCTGAACACCATGGCCGATGGCGGCGATGTCCTGTTGATCGAAGATGCGGTGTATGCCGCGACTGCCGGTAACGCTTTCGAATCCAAACTGACCGCGGCGATGGGTCGTTGCAAAGTGCATGTGCTGACGCCTGATCTTGAGGCACGCGGACTTGGCGACCGCCTCATGGCTGGTGTGGCATCGGTCGACTATGCGGGATTCGTCGGTCTGACGGCCAGCAACAAGAATTGCCAATCCTGGCTGTAACAAGAATCGCGTTGCGATACGGTTCGTAGCCTCTCCCGCAAGGAGAGGCGCGAAATGAGGGAAGAGTAGTCAGCAGCAAACATTATTCATAGAAGGAGATACAACATGGCTAGCATCGAAGTCGGCGGCAAGAGCTACGAAACAGACGAAGAAGGTTATCTGGTCAACCTGAGCGAGTGGAATCCTGAAGTTGCGGACTACATCGCCAAGACCGAAAGCATCGAAATGACAGATCAGCACTGGGAAGTGATCAACTTCCTGCGTGAATATTTCGACGAGTATCAGATCGCCCCCGCAGTGCGCGTGCTGACCAAAGCGATCGGCAAGAAGTTGGGCGCAGAGAAGGGTAACAGCGAGTACCTGTATGGTCTGTTCCCATATGGTCCAGGCAAGCAGGCATGCAAGATCGCCGGTCTGCCTAAGCCTACTGGCTGCGTTTGATCTGAATACGGTAGGGTGACCACACGATGAGCGTAATCTTCGCAATCCTGTTTTATCTCGCGACTTTGGTGTTCGTCGTGGGGTTGCTCTCCCGCATCAGCCTTTATGCGCGCACACCTGCGCCGCTGAAGATACCCACTACGCCTGCACCGACCACCAAGACTGGTGTGGTCTTTCGCTTGACGCGGGAAGTGGTGTTCTTTGAAAGTCTGTTCAAGGCCAATCTGTGGACTTGGGCAATGGGCTGGCTGTTCCATGCCAGCATGGCGCTGGTCGTCTTGCGCCACCTGCGTTATTTCACCGATCCCGTTTGGGGTTGGGTCGCATTCATTCAGCCGTTCGGCATCTACGCAGGCATCACCATGCTGCTGGGTCTGTGCGGGCTGTGGGTACGCCGCCTGTTCGTCGAGCGCATCCGTTATATCTCTACACCGTCAGACCACCTGTGGCTGGTGTTGCTGATTGTCATCGCCATCTCTGGCCTGCTGATGCAATTCGTTTCGCACACTGATGTGATCGCTGTGAAATCCTATTTCCTTGGCCTGTTGAATTTCAATATTGGCACTTTGCCGGCGGACGGCTTGTTGATGTTGCATCTCTTCCTCGTTTTCGCACTCCTGGCGCTCTTCCCTCTAAGCAAGTTGTTACATGCACCAGGAGTCTTTTTTTCGCCCACCCGCAATCAGACCGACAATCCTCGCGAGCAACGTCATCTGAGCGCTTGGGGCAGCAAGATGGAATCGGAGAACTAAGATGGCTGACATCACAGCACCAGCCTATCGCACTATTCCCATCATTCCCGCGCTGAAGCCGGGAGCGATGGAAGGCAAGGGCCCCTACATCGCCAATGAGAAGCATCAGGAAGCGCTGGGTTTCCCCGGACAGGTTCCTGATGACTGGCATGACAAGGCCATCGCCAAGATGGGCGAACTACTGAGCAAGTTCCGTTCGCTGCGCGTGTACATGGATGCCTGTGTGCATTGCGGCGCATGCTCCGACAAGTGTCATTACTTCATCGGTACGCAAGATCCGAAGAACATGCCGGTCGCACGTCAGGATCTGATGCGCAGCGTCTATCGCCGCTACTTCACCTTCGCCGGAAAGTATTTCCCTTGGTTGGTCGGTGCACGTGACCTGACCCGCGAAGTGCTGGACGAGTGGTACAACTACTATCACCAGTGTTCCGAGTGTCGTCGTTGTTCGGTGTTCTGCCCATACGGCATCGATACCGCCGAGATCACCATGGCTGCCCGCGAGATCCTCGCTTCGGTCGGCTTGGGTCAGAAGTATTCCAACGAGATCATCGCCAAGGTACACAAGATCGGTAACAACCTCGGTCTGCCCGAGCCGGCACTGGTCGACACGCTTGAAGGTCTGGAAGAGGACGTCAAAGAAGAGACCGGTCTCGATATCAAATTCCCGGTGGACGTGAAGGGCGCAGAAGTGCTGCTGATCACACCTTCCGCCGACTTCTTCGCCGAGCCGCACATCGATGGCCTGATCGGCTACGCCAAGGTATTCCACGCCACAGGCACCAGCTGGACGCTGTCATCGATGGCTTCCGAAGGCGCGAACTTCGGCATGTTCATCGGTAACTACGAGCAATTGCGCAAGGTCGCGCTGCGCATCCGCGAAGCCGCGCTGGAACTGGGTGTGAAGCGCATCATCGTCGGCGAGTGTGGCCATGCATGGCGCGTGGCGTACAGCTTCTGGAATACCCTGAGCGGTGTGGGTGATGGTGCGGACGAGACGGACCGTTTTGCACAGATGCTGCAAAAGCAGCTCGACCATCGTTACAAGCAGCCGACGCATATCTGCGAATTCACTTGGGACTTGATCCAGCGCGATGCGTTGAAGTTCGATAAGTCCAAGAACGACAAGCACATCATCACTATGCACGACTCGTGCAACGTGGCGCGCGGTTCGCGCATGGGTGACCTGCCGGGCGGACAGTTCGAGATCCCACGCAACATCATCAAGGCAGTGGCCAACAACTTCGTCGAGATGGACCCGAACACCACGCATGAACGTACTTTCTGCTGTGGCGGCGGCGGTGGTCTGCTGACCGATGATTTGATGGACCTGCGTGTGAAGGGTGCTTTGCCACGCATGGAAGTGTTGCAACAAGCAGTGGATGAACACGGTGTGAATTACATGGCGGCCATCTGTGCCATCTGCAAGACACAGTTTTCAAAGATCATGCCCGTCTACGGTTTCGACCGAAGGATGGTGGGCGGTGTGCACCAGTTGGTCAGTAACGCGATCATCTTGGGCGATAAGTAACTTCAATCTGGAGGCATAGCAATGTCGGCAACAATTGATACCCCACAAAATCTGACCTTCCGTCGTTACAAGGACGGCGATAGCAAAGTGAAGCGCTGGAACCAGCAGATATTCCAGGCCAGCTACTCCTATAAGTGCCCGACATATATCCAATCTACACCTCCGTGCCAAGGCAGCTGCCCAGCCGGTGAGGATATTCGTGGCTATCTCGCCATCGTGCGTGGTACAGAAAAAGTGCCTAACGGTGCTGACGGCAAGCCCGTCATGCCTTGGCAGGAATATGCCTGGCGTCGTCTGACAGAAGCCAACCCGTTCCCGTCGGTGATGGGTCGCGTTTGCCCGGCACCTTGTGAATCCGGATGTAACCGTAACGAAGTGGAAGACCACGTCGGTATCAATTCGGTGGAGCACTTCCTCGGCGAATACGCGATTGCCAATAAGCTGAAGTTCATCAAGCCGGAAGTCGCATCCACCGGCAAGAAAGTCGCCGTGTTGGGCGGTGGCCCAGCTGGTCTGTCAGTCGCCTATCAGCTCACGCTGAAGGGCCATGCAGTCACCATCTTCGACGACCACGAATTCCTCGGCGGCATGATGCGTTACGGCATTCCCGGTTTCCGTACCCCGCGCGATGTGTTGGACGCAGAGATCCAGCGCATCATCGAGCTGGGTGTGCAGACACGTATGAAGTGCCACGTCGGCAAAGACATCACGCTGGAACAGATCAACAAGGAATTCGATGCCGTGTTCCTCGGCATGGGTGCACAAGCCGGTCGTGCGCTGCCGATCGCTGATTCGGAAGCGCCGAACGTCGTGACGGCGACCGCATTCCTGAAGGCGTTCAACGATGGCCGTCTGCAACACGTCGGCAAGCGCGTAGTCGTGGTCGGTGGTGGCGATACTTCCATCGACGTGGCGACCGTCGCACGTCGTCTGGGTCACATCAGCCATGCCAACCAGACCGACACCGAGCTGGCCATCACCGGTCAACTTGCGCATGACGTCGCTGAGATTTCCGCCAAAGAAGGCGCGATGGTCACCCTGACTTCCGTGTTCCCCATCGACAAGATGCAGGCCAACAAGCACGAGATCGAGCAAGCGCTGGCTGAAGGTATCGCGATCAAGGGCGGTCTGGTGCCTATCGGCATCGTGCGCGATGCGAACGGTCGTGCCACGGCCCTGCGCGTGATGCAGTGCGAAGCCAAGTTCGTGGGCGGCAAGCTGGAGATCAACAACGTCGAAGGCAGTGAACAGGACTTCGAAGCAGACCTGATTGTTTCCGCCATCGGCCAAGCTGTGGACTTCACCGGACTGGAAGAATTCAACAACGGCAAAGGTGCTGTCTCTACCGACCGCAACTATGTGGTCGCAGGCAAGCCCGGCGTGTTCGCAGGCGGCGACGTGATCCGTCCGCACCTGTTGACCACCGCCATCGGCCACGGTTCTATCGCTGCTGACGGCATCCACAACTTCCTGCTGGGTGTCGATCTGGAGAAGCGTCCCAAGATCGACGCGCACCAGTTCGACCTGATGCGCAAGCTGGCGGAGAAGGGTATCGAGATCAAGGAAGCCAGCGAACCACTGCGTGGCACAAGCGATTCCAATGTCGCCGTGCACAACTTCGATAACCGTTCTGATCGTTACATCATTCCGCACGACAAACTGTTCCTCGGTCACTTCGGTTTCACACCGCGCAAGCAGCGTCATATCATCACGCTGGACGAGCAGACTGCTTTGGGTAACTTCGAAGAGCGTCTGAATCCGCTGGCTGAAACGGATGCAGTCGCAGAAGCCAAGCGTTGCATGAGTTGCGGTATGTGCTTCGAGTGTGACAACTGTGTGATGTATTGCCCGCAGACAGCTGTCTACCGAGTCAAGAAGACGGAAGCGACCACTGGTCGTTACGTCGCCACTGACTATGACAAGTGCATCGGCTGCCACATCTGTGCCGACGTGTGTCCGACTGGCTACATCCAGATGGGTCTGGGTGAGTGATGAAGCTGCTCGTATCCCTGTTGCTGACGCTGTGTGTCTCGCTGGCCTGGGCCAGTGAGGCGGCATCACCCAAGCTGGATATCGGCAAGGGTGGACAGTGCGTGGAAGATACGCAGTGGATGCGCAAGAATCACATGCACCTGCTCAAGCATGCTCGTGATGATGCTTTGCGTCGTGGTATCCGTGATGAGAAACACAGTTTGAAAGCCTGCATCGAGTGTCATGCCAGCACCAAGGACGACAGTGTGACTGCGCGTGCAGACAGCTTCTGTGTTGGTTGTCACAAGTATGAAGCGGTGAAGCTGGATTGTTTTGAATGTCATTCCGGCACGCGTAAAAGTGCATGGTTGCAGCAGAGGAACGCCAAATGAGCGACATGGATATGAACCGTCGTAACTTCCTCAAGACCTCGGTCGGCGCGGCAGCTGTCGCTATCGCACCGGGCATGATGCTGTACTCCGTCGCGCAGGGTAAGAGCGAGGGTGCCAGCAGCAAAGTGCGCTGGGGCATGCTGATCGACACCAACCAGTGCAAGCCCGGTTGCAACGATTGTGTGACCGCCTGCAACAATGAGAACGGCTTGTCCAGCGAGACTAAATCGACCGACTCGCAATGGATACGCAAGATCGAGATCAAAGATATCAGCAGCGGCCGAGAGATATCGCTGCCGATGATGTGTCAGCACTGCGAGCATCCACCTTGTGTGGATGTGTGCCCGACCAACGCTTCGATGAAGCGTGCAGACGGTATCGTGTTGGTGGATAAGCACCTCTGTATCGGTTGCCGTTATTGCATGATGGCCTGCCCATACAAGGCACGGTCTTTCGTACACGAACCGCTGCATGACCAGAATCCGGATGTGCCGCGCGGTAAGGGCACCGTCGAGAGCTGCACGCTGTGCGTGCACCGTATCGATGTAGGCGGTAAGCCTGCTTGCTCCGAAGCTTGTCCGAACAAAGCGATCGTGTTCGGTGACTTGAACGACGAGAACAGCGAGATCGCACAAAAAGTGCGTAGCGTCGCATCAGTGCAGGTGCGTGCCGACCTGCGTCTGAACCCCGGCGTTCGTTATCAGGGACTATGACCATGTCTTCTTCTACACCAAAACTCGCTGCGCTGCATTTCAAGAACCGCTTGTACTGGCTGCTGCTCGTTGTTGGCGGCATGGTCGCTGCGGCAGGCATGTATGCCGTGCACATGATGGAATCGCAGGGTCACATCATCACCGGTATGAACAACCAGATCGTGTGGGGTATGCCGCACGTGTTCGCTATCTTCCTCATCGTGGCTGCTTCCGGCGTGCTGAACGTAGCGTCTATTGGCTCCGTGTTCGGTAAGGCGATCTATAAGGCACGCGCACCGCTGGCGAGCTTGCTGTCCATCGCCATGATATCCGGTGGTCTGACTGTACTGATGCTGGACCTGGGTCGTCCCGATCGCATCATCGTCGCTGCGACCAACTACAACCTGACATCGGTGTTCGCTTGGAACGTGCTGCTGTATTCCGGCATGGTGGGTCTGGTAGTGGTCTATCTGTGGACCATGATGGAACGCCGTATGAATCCATACAACAAAGCTGCCGGTATCGGTGTGTTCGTGTGGCGTTTTGTGCTGACCACCGGTACGGGCTTGATCTTCGCTTTCCTGACTGCGCGTCAAGCATATGGTTCAGCCTTGCTGCCACCGATGTTTATCGTCTTGTCGTTCGCATGGGGTATGGCTGTGTTCCATCTGGTGCAGACCAGCATCTATATGTGGAACGTGAAAGAGATCGATCCGTCCATCCTGTCGCGCAAGAAACATCTGCTCGGTGTGTTCGTGCTCGGCTCGCTATACATGGTCGCTACCTATCACTTCACCAACGCCTACTTTGCGCATCAGCAAGGATTTGAGCGTTTCATCCTGGTTGATGGTGGCATCTATCCGAGTTTGTTCTGGTGGGGCTATTTCTTGCTGGGCAACATCGTGCCGCTGGTGTTGTTGTATGCACCGGGCATTCAGCGTGACCGCTGGACTGCGCTGGCGGCATTGCTGATCATCCTCGGCGGGTTTGCGTTGCTGTATGTGTTCATCATCGGCGGACAGGCTTGGCCGCTCAACCTGTTTCCTGGTTACGAAGTGACTAGTACTTTCGCAGACGGTCAGATCAGTGCCTACAGTCCCTCGATTTACGAGTTCCTGTTGGGTCTGGCTGGCTTGTCTATCGCCTTCCTCATCACCACCGTCAGCGTACGCGTGTTGAACTTCATGCCGCAGGATAAGCCGTACATCGCGGACTGATCCTGCAGGAAAGGCTGCCATGAACCGTATGCTGATTTCGGCAGCACACAAATCCTCCGGTAAGACTATGGTCAGCATCGGCCTGTGCGCGGCACTTGCTGCGCGCGGCCATGCGGTGCAGCCGTTCAAAAAAGGCCCGGACTACATCGACCCGATGTGGCTGGGGCAGGCCGCCGGCCATGATTGCCGCAACCTCGATCTGTACCTGATGGAGAACGACGATGTCGTCGCCACCTTCGCGCGCCATGCGTCGGAAGTGAATCTGGTCGAAGGCAACAAAGGTTTGTATGACGGCTTGGCGCTGGATGGCAGCAACAGCAACGCCGCACTGGCCAAACTGCTCGATCTGCCGGTGATACTGGTCATCGATGCGCGCGGTATGACGCGCGGCATAGCGCCGCTGATCCTCGGCTATCAAGCCTTCGATAAAGACATCAATATCGCCGGTGTCATCCTCAACAATCTTGGCGGTAAGCGTCACGAATCCAAACTACGTCAGGTCATCGAGCATTACACCGATGTGCAGGTGATTGGTGCCATCCAACACGATGAGCGTCTGTCCATCGTCGAGCGTCATCTGGGTCTGATGCCCAGCAACGAATCTCATGTCGCCACAGCCAAGATCAAACAGATCGGTGAGGCCATCGCCGAACAGGTCGATCTGGACAAGCTGCTCGAACTTTCGCGCAAAGAACCACTGGCGACCCCGCACAAAGCTTTGGTTAGCGCTTTGCCCTGTGGCGACAAAGTGCGCATCGCCATCGCGCGCGACCGCGCTTTCGGTTTCTATTACGCCGACGACCTCGATGCGCTGGAAGCGGCGGGGGCTGAGCTGGTGCCGTTCGATGCTTTGCGCGATGCACATCTGCCCGAAGTCGACGGTCTGTATATAGGCGGCGGCTTCCCCGAGACATGTGCCGCCGAGTTGGAAGCCAACACCACTATGCGTGGCGAGATCAAGCAAGCTATCGCCAACGGCATGCCGGCCTATGCCGAGTGCGGCGGGCTAATGTATCTTTCGCGAAGTCTGAATTACGAAGGCCGTACTTTTGACATGGTTGGCGCCATTCCCGGCGATGTGAAGATGCATGCCAAACCCATCGGTCGCGGCTACGTACATCTGAAAGAAGATGCAGAACATCCCTGGCCGCGTCCGGATGCACCGGCCAAACAGATCAAGGCACACGAGTTCCATTATTCGAGTCTGGAGAACCTTCCGCCTGACTGTTGCTTCGCTTACCATGTGGAGCGCGGTTACGGCATCAACGGCGAGCGCGACGGCATCATCGTCAACAACCTGTTGGCCTCTTATACGCACCTGCGCACCATTGGCAGTTGCTATTGGGCTACCCGCTTCGTCGGATTCATCCGTCGTTGCAAGGGTGAAGCTCTGAACTCAATTTCACTGAAAGAGAAAGCACTATGAACATTAGTCTGTATCAGGCCGCTATCGCGGCATTCGACAACGCCAATTCCGAAGACCCTAATCTGGAAGTGTTCGAAGGCACGACTTACCCGAAAGAATTGCTGTATGCACAGCGTATGACCGACATGCAGGAGCGCTTCGCGCCCGACGCATCCGAAGCGGTGAAGCTGGCCTGTCGCGCACAACACATCCAGCGCTGGAAGAGCCCGCGCAGCGATTACCCGATGGACAAAAAAGGCTACATGCTGTGGCGCACTAATCTGTACAAGTTCCATGCTGAGACCGCCGGTGCTTTGATGAAGGAAGTCGGCTACGACGATGAGATGATCGCGCGCGTGAAGACCATCGTGGGTAAGAAGGATCTAAAGAGCAATCCTGAGACACAGTTGATGGAAGACGTGGTCGACCTGTCATTTCTTGAACATTACATACTCCACTTCGCCGAGATGAAGCCGGATTACGACGAAGCCAAGTGGATACTCATCATCAAGAAAACTTGGGGCAAGATGTCCGACAGTGCACATGAGTTCGCACTGGCAGGCAAGATCAAACTGCCGGAGGCTTTGGTGCCGTTGATCTTGAAAGCGATCCAGTAAATGGATTACTTGCCGGTATTTCAGAAGGTCAAAGGCCGCCTCTGTCTGGTAGTCGGTGGTGGTACGGTCGGCGCACGCAAGGCGGGTGTGCTGCTAGAAGCCGGTGCCAAGGTGCGCGTAGTCGCGCCCGAGATCGACGAAGAATTGCAGGCGCATGCCAACGTTGAAGCAGTACTCACCCGTTTCGAGCCGCAGCATCTGGAAGGTGTGATGCTCATCATCGCGGCCACCAACGACCGTGAAGTGAATAAGCAGGTCTCAGCACTGGCTCAGGCACGCAACATTCCGGTCAATGTGGTGGATGATCCAGAGCTGTGCAGCTTCATCATGCCCGCCATCATGGACCGTTCGCCGCTGATGGTGGCGTTCTCCAGCGGTGGTGCATCGCCGGTGCTGACGCGCATGATGCGCGGCAAACTGGAAACAGTGATTCCGCAGAACTACAGCAATCTCGCAGGTTTCGCCGAGCGCTTCCGCGAAGAGGTGAAGAAGCGCGTGACCAATCCGGCCAAGCGCCGCATCTTTTGGGAGAACGTGTTCGACGGTGTCGTTGCTGAGAAAGTGTTGACCGGCGATGAAGCGGCAGCTGAAGCCATGCTGCAACAGATGATGGCTGACGAAGACAATATCGTGCGCGGCGAGGTGTATCTGGTCGGTGCAGGCCCCGGTGATCCCGATCTGCTCACTTTCCGCGCGCTACGTCTGATGCAGAAGGCCGATGTGGTGGTGTACGACAATCTGGTGTCCAAACCTATCGTCGATATGACACGCCGTGATGCAGATCGCATCTTCGTCGGTAAGAAACGCAACGACCATACATTGCAACAGGAAGAGATCAATCTGTTGCTGGTGCGTCTGGCCAAGGAAGGCAAGCGAGTGCTGCGCTTGAAGGGCGGCGATCCCTTCATCTTCGGTCGTGGCGGCGAAGAGATCGAGACACTGGCAGCGGAAGGCATCCCGTTCCAAGTGGTACCCGGCATCACTGCAGCCTCTGGCGTAGCGTCTTATGCCGGCATCCCGCTGACCCATAGAGACCATGCGCAGTCCTGCGTATTCGTCACCGGCCACCTCAAGGATGGCACGATGAATCTGGATTGGGAGCAACTTGCCCGTCCGCGTCAGACCGTGGTGGTGTACATGGGGCTGCACGGTTTGGATACCTTGTGCTCGAAACTGATCGAGCATGGCCTGCCCGACACGACACCTATCGCCATCGTGCAGCACGGCACACAGCCCACGCAGCGCGTGTTCACTGGCACATTGGCAACACTGCCTGCCATCGCAGAGCGCGAGAAGCCTCAAGCGCCCACACTCATCATCGTCGGCGGGGTGGTCACCCTGCGCGAGAAACTTGCGTGGTTCCATCCGCAGCAGAACTAAATTCGCTTCGTAGTCCAATAGCAAAAAAGGGAGAAAAAAGATGAAGCAAGTGATGAGAAAGGTGTTGCTGTCCGTGGCGCTAATGTGTGTCGCGATCGGTGCGCAAGCAAAAGATGCGATCTACAAACCGTTCGTACTGGCTTCCACCGGCGCAGGAACAGTCGTCGAGAAAACCGTTCAAGTGAAGAGTGCGCTGACGGCTGCCGGTTTTACGGTGGTAGGCGAATATGCCCCATTCGATGGGGCCAACATCATCATCATCACCAATGACGCGCTGAAGCAGAACGCCGCTGCATCGGAGCAGGGTGGTTACGGTGCAGTGCAGCGCGTATCCATCACCGCTGCCGATAAGGACGTGCAAGTCAGCTATACCAATCCGGTCTATATGTCCTATGTATACCGCATGAAGGGCGACCTCTCAGATGTGTCCGCTGCGCTGGAAAAGGCGCTGGGCAGAGTAGAGGAGTTTGGTGCCAAGGGACTGACCGAGAAGCAGGCGCGCAAGTATCACTACATGTTCGGCATGGAGTATTTCGACGAGCCGAGCATACTGGCCAGATACGACAGTTATGAAGAAGCTGTGAAGGCAGTCGATGCAAAACTGTCAGCCAATCAAAACGGTGTGAGCAAGGTGTATCGTGTCGATGTGCCGGGCAAAGAAGAGAGCGTATTCGGCGTGGCATTGAAGAACGAAGACAAATACAAGGACGATACCTTCATCATGTCCGAGATTGATTTTCATGATGTGAAGTCGACTGCACATCTGCCGTATGAAGTGCTGGTGTCCGGTAACAAAGTGTATGCGTTGTATGCACGTTTTCGCATCGCCATCAACTTCCCAGACCTTTCCATGATGGGTAAACATAGCTTCATGAACATTATGAAGACGCCGGAAGCTGTCCGGGAAGCACTGGAAGGTGCAGTAAAGAAATAAGCTGGAGGTAAGCCATGACTGAATTGATGACAGCAGCCTACGCGGGCGATCTGGAAAAAGTGAAGAATCTGCTGGCAGCAGGAGCGGACGTGAACGCGACCGATGAAGCAGGCTGGACCGCGCTGATGAAGGCTTGCTACAACGCCGAAGAGAAGCATGGCTTTGCGGATGTGGTACAGGCTTTGATCGATGCCGGAGCGAACATCGAGTCGCCCATCGGCTACGGTGTGCGGCCGCTGATGCTGGCCGCAGGTTATGGCGAGACTGCGGTCGTCGATACTTTGCTCAAGGCCGGTGCCGACGTGCTGGCCAAGAACGAAGGCGGCTTCACCGCATTGATGATGGTGAAACAGAAGTTCTACGTGGATGTCATCAACCTGCTGCACGAGGCCGAGCAATTGGCCGGCCTGGGCGAGAATAGCTGTGCCAGCAAGAACGCCCCCGGCAGCAATGTCGTCACCTTTATGAAACGCCCGGAATAAGCGAGGACGCCATGCCCTATTACATCTACCGCATCACCGAACGTCCTATCCGCATACTGGAAAAGCTGGAACAGCACGAGGTCTACAAAGACGCCTCCACACGCGCCAAGGAATTGCGCAAGGAAGAAGAGTCGGGCGAGAACGGCAGTATCAAGATGATCCATGCCGAGAACGAACTGCAAGCCGAAGACCTGTTGAACGAGGTGCGCGAACCGGCGCCGCAACTGGGCGACGACTAAGGCGAATGATCGGAGGCTGATGCGATGGACGAAGCGGCCTACAGAAAGACACTGGAAGCGACACACCCCTTGCTGTGTCCGTTCAGCAAGGCTTTGTTCTCAGCATGTGTCGCTTGTTCCAAGGCTGGACGTATGAATCTGGCAGAACGCGAACTGATCGTTTGTGATGAAGCCGGTCTGCAAAAGCGCTGCACCCGCATACACGATGCATTGCGCCATAACTTCGGTTTTGCCATCCACATCCTGCACGACGAAGCACCCATTCCCCACGCTCAAGAGATGCGTATCCAGTGCGGTGGTCTGCGCGGTCTGCAAGACGTACTGCGTGGCGATGCCGAGGTGAAGGATGTGAATGAACTGATGTGTGCAGCTTTGCAACGCTGGCCCGAAGAAGGAGATATCCCGTTCTCGGAAGTGGTGCATGCCGCGCACCTGCATTATCAAGGAAGACACAGCAGATGAAGGTGTCTGCTGCCGCTACAATGCAGGCCATAGAGAGTTGCATCAAATAACAGGTATCGAATCAGGAATGACTACCGCTGCCACATTGCAAGATCGCTTCAGTCGCCGCATCGACTATCTCAGGTTGTCGGTGACGGATCGTTGCGACCTGCGTTGCAGCTACTGCATGCCGCAGGGATTCAGCGATTACGAGCTGCCGGCCGACTGGTTGACCTTCGACGAGATCGAACGTGTGGTCGCGGCCTTTGCGCGCATGGGCACTTCGCGCTTTCGCATCACCGGCGGCGAGCCGTTGTTGCGTCGCAATCTGAGCGGCTTGGCTGCACGCCTGTCTAGCCTGTCCGGTGTGGAAGACCTGTCACTCAGCACCAACGCCACCCATCTTGCACAACACGCCGTCGCACTCAAAGCGGCGGGTGTCACCCGACTCAACATCAGCCTCGATTCCCTGTGTGCTGAACGTCTGCACCAGATCACCCGCCGCGATGCGCTGGACGAGATTCTGGAGGGCTTGCTGGTCGCCAAGGCCAGCGGTTTCGCGCCGATCAAGATCAACATGGTGGTGATGGCCGATGTGAACGAAGACGAAGTGGAAGACATGGCCGCGTTCTGCTTCCGCCACGGCTTCGTGCTGCGCTTGATCGAGACCATGCCTATGGGCGAGACGGGACGCAACGCCGCTTATGTCGATCTGCAACCCATCCGTCAACGCCTGCAAGCGCGCTTCGGCCTGGTGGACGGCATCGTAGGCGGCGGCGGCCCAGCGCGTTATCTGGTCACGCCGGACGGCAAGTCCAGCATCGGCTTCATCACACCCATGTCGCAACACTTCTGCGAGACCTGCAACCGTGTGCGTCTGTCGGTGGATGGCACGCTCTACCTGTGTCTGGGGCAAGAGAACGCCTTGCCACTGCGCCCCATGTTGCGCGCAGGCTGTTGCGATGAAGAACTGGATGCTGCCATTCGCAGTGCCATCGAACTCAAACCCGAGCGGCACGAATTCAGCGAACAACCCGGCAAGATCATTCGCATCATGTCGATGACTGGAGGATGAGATGAGTCTGACCCATTTCAGTGAATCAGGGCGTGCCCGCATGGTGGACGTGTCCGCCAAGGAAGCGAGCATCCGTGTGGCTATCGCCAGCGGCATCATCCGTATGCAGCCGCAGACCTTGCAGCGCATCCGTGACGGCAAGATCGGCAAAGGCAATGTGCTGGCCGTGGCAGACGTCGGCGCGGTGATGGCTGCCAAGCGCACACCTGACATCATCCCCATGTGCCACGCTATCTCGCTCTCCGGCGTGCAGGTGGAATTCAGCGAAGTGACCGAAGCGGACGCACAAGGCTGTGTCGGCTTGCAGGCCGAGGTTACCGCAAGCTGCGTCGGCCAGACTGGCGTCGAGATGGAAGCGCTGACCGCTGTCAACGTCGCGCTGCTTACCATCTACGACATGTGTAAAGCCATCGACCGTGGCATGCGCATCGAGAACGTACAGCTTGATGAGAAGCGCGGCGGGAAGAGTGGTGTTTGGAAACGAGGAGAGGGTAAATGATCAAAATCCTGTTCTTCGGCCCAGTTGCCGACCGTGTGCAGACCCGCGAGATGGATATCGAATACACCGACGGTATGACGCTGCACGATGTCACCCACAAGGTCGGCATGCTCCATCCCGGCGCACTCAGCATCGTCAGCTTCATCGCCATCAATCAGGAACAGGTGCATGACAAGCAGATAGCGCTGAACGACAACGACGAGATCGCCTTCATGGCGAAGTTTTCCGGGGGGTGAGATGCAGAATCCAAACCACCAACCCCGTCATTCCGGCGTAGGCCGGAATCCAGTCCAAACAAAGATTCCGCGCAGCGGACAAACCCCAATGGAGTCCTGCTGCGCAGGAGTGATCTTTTCTATCTGGATTCCGGCCTGCGCCGGAATGACGAAGGAGGGCGTATGACCGATTCCGTCCGCATCCAAGAACAAGACTTCTCACAAGACGACGAGATCGCCGCACTTAAAGCCTCATCCAAACGCATGGGCGGCATCGCCACCTTCTTGGGTTGTGCACGCGACTTCTCCGAAGGCCGCGACGTCAGCGAGATCAGCTTTGAAGCCTATGGCAGCATGGCACTGGTCGAGATGCGCAAACTGCGCGAAGAAGCCATCGCCAAGTTCGATCTGCTGGACGCCCGTATCGTGCACCGCGTCGCCACCGTGCAAGCCGGTGACAACATCGTCTTCATCGCCGCCGGAGCCGCTCACCGTGGTCCCGCCTTCGATGCTTGCCGCTGGATGATCGACGAACTCAAACAGCGCGTGCCGATCTGGAAGAAAGAAGTCACGCCAGAGGGTGAGTCTTGGGTCACACAACATCCCTAGTGTTGCGATTTTTTGAAAGATCTATAGTGTTCTGTTGTTCCCACTTAAATCACTCTGGGTGTTTATTCAGCCTATGAGGCATTCGATTAGCAGTTTTTGGTTTTGAAAGTGGCGGCTATGTAATCAACTTGAATAAGTTGAATTGAAGGGGTGAGGTAAGAATGTTTGATCGGAATCACAACATAGAAAATCCAGATAAGGAAATTAGAGAGCTCCTAGATAAGAATCAATCAGGATGTCAGTCAATTCGTCGCCGAGCCGTTATGTACAAAACAAAAGATGGTTGGGACTTGCTGGCATGTGTGGTTGAAGGTATTTCAGTTGTTCGCAGTGAGATACAAAAACAATCGTCGCGATTCTATTCCAAAGCTTGTTTATACGAAGATTGGATTTCGTTGGAACAGCTGAGTGAATTTATTACGCAAATTGCTGAGGGTGAATTTAGATTGGGAGCAATTGGATTAGAAGCAACTTATAGCCATCGTAATTGGTCAAGTGAAAGATTGCCATTGCGTAATAACGAGATGGCATTCGCAGGGTATGTTTGGAGGGCTAGGTTTTCCGATAATGTACATGGGGTGTCTGGAGAACTATTAAGTCCTAAACAGCCGTATTACCCTGACTTGCATGAGGCAGTGCGAGATTGGCTTCCTTATCCTGTATATCACGGGAGTAGCGACTCAAGAAAAGGTGAAATTGCATTTTTATTCCCTGAAACGAGGGCGTATTTCGAAGATATCAATCCCATGTCCGACAGTATTGAACTGAGTATTTCTGGTTCAGAAGTCGATGAACTCGAATTAGAAGTGAAGGGTGCTTGGTGGGATGAAGATGGTATTCATCATTTTACTGTGAATGCAGTTGGAGGCCGGGCGAAGCTTGCTGTTCCTATTAGTGCTAAGCGTTTGGAATATGTTCTGGCCGGTACAGATGGGGAGGTTTACGATTTCCAGAAAGAATATGGGGATACTCACACTGGTTTGGGGCGTAGCAGTAAAACAGGAAAAAACAGGACACTCATCAGCCTTGTGGAGGACTCTCGTCGAAATGGAGAAGGTCCAACTATAGAGTTCAAGCCTTTCATCGATCCTAAAGACTCAAAACTAGATGAGGTCATCCGAACTGTGGCGGCCTTTGCAAACGCTGGGGGCGGAAAAATTTTCTTGGGAATAAGCGATGGTTGTGAATTGATTGGAATCGAGGAGGGACTCGGCAAATGGGCAAAATCTGAGGCTAATGAAATGTCCTGTGAACAATACCTAGGCATTATTAAAGGAAAAGTTCGTGATCAAATTTCAAAACATGTTGATATAAATTTCAATCAATTGGTTGTTGGTGGATTAAGAGTCATTGTGATTGAAGTAGGTGAGGCCAAGAATAAGCCAGTGACAATTCGTAAAGAAGAAAAAGTTTTATTTATCCGTCGAGGAGCCAGCAATGTAAAAGCTTCGCCTGAAGAGTGGAATGCAATTTGTAATGCATCGAAAGGTATGCATGCGATGCATAACATCTTCTCGCTAAACAATGATCATTGATTATTTTGATGGATTCTCCGGAAGATAAGTCGTGGGTCACACAGCATCCTTGAGAACTATCCAGGCTGATGCGCTGGATTTCCGTTCGATAGTCTTCGGCTCAGATGAGTACAAGCAGACCTGCGAGTTGCGAAACGAAGTCTTGCGCCTTCCCTTGGGAATGAACCTGTACAGCGAAGACCTTGCGCTGGAGAAGGAACAATGGCACTTCGGTCTGTTCGATAACGGCACTGAACTGATCGCCTGTGTCATCGCAGTTCCCCAAGCATCCGGTCAGGCTAAGCTTCGTCAGATGGCAGTCAAGGCAAGACATGAAGGGAAAGGCATCGGGCGCAGGATGCTGCTTTCCTTGGAAGCGTTGTTAGCCGAACGGGGTGTGATGCAACTGTCATTGCATGCGCGCATCAGCGCGGCTGGTTTTTATGAGAAGCTTGGCTATGTGCGCTCAGGAGAGCCATTCGTTGAGGTCGGGATACCGCACATCCGTATGGAAAAACAGCAACAGTCATTGAACAAACCATGAACATCATCTCTTTCGTCGGCCACTCCGGTTCCGGCAAGACCACTCTGATCGAAAAGCTGGTGCGCGAACTGACGCAGCGCGGCTTGCGCGTGGCGACAATCAAGAATGCGCATCACAAGGTGGCGCTGGACACACCGGGCAAGGATAGTTGGCGCTATACGCAGGCGGGCGCGGCGATGAGTATGCTGGTGACCAATGGCGGGGTGCAGTTGATCGCGCCACAGGTCGAACAGCGTGAGCCGCAGCAACTGGCAGAACGCTTTCTGGGTGAGGCCGACTTGGTGTTGGCGGAAGGTTTCTCGCTGGCAGCGGGGGCGAAGATCGAGGTGTTGCGTCGTGAGTGTTCGACTGCACCGCGCTGCACGGTGGAAGAGGGCGTGGTCGCGCTGGTGACCGATGTGGATGAAGCCTATCCGCAGCTGCCGCACTTCGCACTGGATGATGTGAACGGCATCATAGAATTCATCCAACAACAGGCGGGGCGATGATCGCTGATTGCACCGCGTTGATCCTCGCTGGTGGTGATTCCAGCCGCATGGGGCAGGACAAGGCAGCGTTGTTGCTGGATGGTGAGACCTTGCTGCAACGTGTGACTGCCACCATGCAAACCTCTTTTTCGCAGGTCATCGTCAGCGTGCGGCAACCGCGCGCCGAGGTGGCGTTGCAGCAGGTGTGTGATACACAGGCAGATGGCGGCCCATTGGCCGGACTGGTGGCAGGGTTGGGGCAGGTGGAGACGCCTTGGATGTTCGCGGTCGCATGCGACATGCCATTCATCCAGTCAGATGTCATTGCGCGAATGGCTGAGTTGCGGGGCGAGCAACATGCCGTGGTGCCGATGATAGGCGGCCATCCGCAACCGCTGTTCGCGTTCTATTCGAAACAGGCGCTGCCAGTGATGCGCGAAACATTGGCGAGTGGTGAGAAGCGTGTGCGCGCCGTACTGAAGCAGTTGGACGTGCGCTATGTGAATGAGGTGGAGTTGCGGGAATATGATCCGCAGTTCCGTAGTTTTATCGATCTGGATACGCCGCAGGATCATGCTGCAGCACAGGAGTTGAAGTGAGAGATCTAACTGTAGTTGGGGCGCAGCGATGCGTCATCGAAGCAATGAAGAGACTGGGTACGGAGTCCGTACCTTTGCAGCAGGCGCTGGGCCGCGTGCTAGCCGCAGATGTGATCGCCAATCGCGACCAGCCGCCCTATGACGTATCGGCGATGGATGGCTTCGCACTGCGCAGTAGAGATGTGGCGAATACACCCGCTGTGCTGGAGATCATCGAGGACATCAAGGCTGGTGATATGCCGAGCAAGACGGTGCAGGCCGGGCAGTGCGCACGCATCATGACCGGTGCGCCGGTGCCACAGGGCGCGGATGCGGTGATCCGTGTGGAAGACACCGAAGCGGTGGGTGATACGCAGGTGAAGATCAATGTCGCCGTGAAAGCACGCAACGATATCCGCAATCAGGGTGAAAGCATGCGCGACGGCGCGGTGATCCTGATCGCGGGTACCGAGATCACACCGGGGGCGGTGGGCCTGCTGGCGATGGTGAAGGCCGCTCAGGTCGAAGTGTGGCGTCTGCCGCGCGTGGCCATCCTTTCCACCGGTGACGAACTGGAAGGGCTGGATGAACCCTTTGATGCGAACAAGATCCCGGACGCGAACAGCTATGCCTTGATGGCACAGGTGCAGGCGCTGGGTATCGAACCTGTGTTGCTCGGCATCGCCCGTGATGAACCTGCGCACCTGAAAGAGATGCTGCAACGCGGTTTGCAGTTCGATGTGTTGCTGGTCTCCGGCGGTACGTCAGTTGGGGTACACGACTACGTGCGCCCGACGCTGGAAGCGCTGGGCGTGCAGATGAAGTTCTGGCGCGTGCAGATGAAGCCGGGGCATCCGATGGCTTTCGGCGTGGCACCGCTGACTTGGGTGTTCGGTCTGCCGGGCAATCCCGTTTCCAGCATGGTTTGCTTCGAGCAGTTCGTGGTGCCCGCGCTACGTTTCATCACCGGCCATACGCGTATCTATCGTCGTACCGTCAGTGCGCGATTGGCGCATAACGTCAAGCATCGTCCCGGGCGCAGCGAGTTCGTACGCGTGACCTTGAGTACGGACGGCAGTGACTATGTTGCCAGCTCCACCGGTGCGCAGGGCAGCGGCATCCTGTTATCGATGGCAGTCGCGGAAGGTCTGCTGCTGGTGTCTGCCGAGAGTGCAGGGCTGGCGGCAGGTGATCAAGTGATGGTGCAATTTCTGGATGGCACGGCGTATCAACAAGCCGCAGGATTGGAAGGAATATGAAAGCTCGAATAGGATTTGTAACCGTCTCCGACCGCGCCAGTCGCGGCGAGTATGAAGACAAGGGCGGCCCGGCGATGCAGGCTTGGTTCACGCGTGTGCTGACTAGTGAATGGGAAGCTGTGGCGCGCGTCATTCCGGATGAGCAAGCGCAGATCGAACAGACTTTGATCGACTTGGCAGACAAAGAAGGTTGCAGCCTCATCGTCACCACCGGTGGTACCGGTCCTGCACTGCGCGACGTGACGCCGGAAGCGACGGAAGCGGTATGCGAGAAGATGATGCCCGGCTTCGGTGAACTGATGCGTACCGAGTCGCTGAAGTTCGTACCGACCGCCATCCTGTCGCGCCAGACCGCAGGCATCCGCGGCAAGAGCCTCATCATCAATCTGCCGGGCAAGCCTTCAGCGATCGATGATTGTCTGAACGCGGTCTTTCCTGCAGTGCCTTATTGCATCGACCTCATCGAAGGTGCTTGGCTGGAATCTGATATCGAGCAATGCAAGGTGTTCCGTCCGGCGCACGCGAAGCAGAGATGATCATTGCGTGCTGACGTGGTTTCGTCCGAGTTCTTTGGCGCGATACATCGCCATGTCTGCATGTCGTATCAGCTGATCCAGATCTTCGTTGTCCGGCGATATCTCGACCAGCCCGATGGAGACCGTGATGCTGATGTTTCGCCCTTCGAAGGGAATGCTCAATGTTTCGGTCGCATGGCGTATCCGCTCAGCTAGCTGCTGAGCTTGTGCGAGCGAAGTCTCGGGCAACATCAATGCGAACTCTTCCCCTCCCAGACGTCCGATGAAGTCTGATTCGCGTACTGAATCCCTGCAAACCTGAGTGAAAGCCTGAAGGGCGATATCGCCTGCCTGATGACCGAACTTGTCGTTGATCTCCTTGAAATGATCCAAGTCAGCCATCATCAGTGATGCAGGGTGCTGATAGCGGCGCATCAGGTTGAGTACATCTTCAGACCGTTCAAAAAAATAATGCCGGTTGCAGACTCCAGTTAAAGAGTCGGTTCTCGTCAGTTGCAATAGCTGCAATTCCAGATTCTTGCGGGCAGTGATGTTTCTGGCGACGCCTTCTACGCAGCCGGGTGTTCCGTTCTCATCCAACCGGACTCGCGCATTGGTGGAAACCCATATCTGTTGCCCTTGCTTGTTGCGCATGGCGGCCTCGACTTGCGTGGCAATGCCATTGCCATCTGCGATGGCCTGCACCACTCTTTGTCGATCTTCTGGAGAATAGTAGAAGTCGGCCATGGGAAGCCCCACCATCTCATCGGGGTAGTAACCGATCGCGTCATAACAAGCCGGGCTGATCAGTGTGATGATGCCTTGCATGTCTGTCCGATAGAACACATCCGGCAATTGATCGAAGATAGTTTGCAGTTCTGTTTTGGAACTTTCCAGGGCAACAATCTCTTCTTTGATCTGCGTGATGTCGCGCATCGAGCCGATGCTGATGTCGTTGCCGCTCTTGTCTTTGATCAGGGTGACATGGATGCTGCAACAAATGACATCGCCACTGGCCGTCTGAAGATGCAGTTCGTATTGGGAGGGGACGTTCTTGCCCTCCATACGGGCACGATATCGGATCTGGACCTTTTCTTTGTCCTGAGGGGCTACCAGATTGTCGAAAGGAAACCCAATGACTTTATCCCGGCTATATCCACTCATGCTCAGCAGGGCTTGATTGGCAAATACAATGCGTCCTTCCTCAATGACAAAGATGCCATCCTGAATACTTTCGATCAGGGTTTGATAACCTTCATTTGAGAACCATGGAAATTGATCCATCGATGCATTCCTCTGGTCTAGCTAGTCTTGATTGAGATACTACCCCAATAAATTCCAACGCTGGTAACGGGGACTTTTGGCATGTGTAAATGATAAACGCCCCAGAAGGGGCGTTTATCATT
Organism: Sideroxydans sp.; assembly: GCA_024636935.1. Taxonomy (GTDB): domain Bacteria; phylum Pseudomonadota; class Gammaproteobacteria; order Burkholderiales; family Gallionellaceae; genus Sideroxyarcus. Next base: position 42,918 of record JAGXGC010000016.1, read on the forward strand.
TAGATTATTACTTGTTACTTCAGCTTTTCGATGCCCAGCATCTTCATGATGCTGCCTTCATAGAACGGCTCGGTGGTGCCTTTCTTCATCTTGCGGATGAAGTATTTCTCGAAAGCGACTTTTGCGAGGTGCACCCACTTGCCTTCGGAGAACCAGTTCACATTGCGTGGCGGGATCTGCGGGATGGCGACGAATGCGACGCCGCTCTCGCCGAAGTCGGCCAGACACACTGCGTTCCAAGTGGCTTCCACATCAGCAGGCTGGCCGGTGAGGTCGGCTTTGATGTTCTGCACGGTGGCGGTGACCATGGACTCGATCATGTAACCGGTCTTTGGGGTGCCGACCGGAATAGGCGTCGGCTCCACCGGCGGGATCGCGACGCAAACGCCAACAGCAAAGATGTTCTTGTACTTCGCGTTGCGCTGGTGCTTATCCACAGTGATGAAGCCGCGCGGGTTGGTCAGGCCTTCGATGCCGAATACTGCGTCGATACCTTTGAAGGCGGGCAGCATCATGCTGTACTTGAAGGGCAGTTCGTGTTGTTTCTTTTCTTGGCCCATGTCGTCATGCTCGGTGACATACATCTTGCCGTCTTCGACTTTGGTGACCTTGGCGTTGCAGATCCACTTGATATGCTTGTCGCGCATGCCGGATTCCAAGATGCCTTTTGAGTCACCGACGCCGCCCAATCCGAGGTGGCCGATGTAGGGCTCGGAGGTGACGAAGGTCATCGGTACTTTGGTGCGGATCTTGCGCTTGCGCAGATCCGTTTCCATGATGAATGCGTATTCGTAAGCAGGGCCGAAGCAGGATGCACCTTGTACGGCACCGACCACGATAGGGCCCGGCTCTTTGCAGAAATCGTCCCAGATGTCATGTGACTTCATTGCGTGGTCGACGTGGCAAACGGAGTGTGTGTGGCCACCATGTGGGCCCAGACCTTCGACTTCATCAAACGCCAGCTTGGGGCCAGTGGCGATGACGAGGTAGTCGTAGTCCATCATGCTGCCGTCATTGAGTTCAAGCTGGTTCTGATCCGGATGGACGCGCTTCACACCGGAGGAATTGAATTCGATGCCCTTGCGCTGCAGATAGGTGCGCACTGGGAATTCGATGTGTTTGCGTTCACGCCATTTGACACCTACCCATGGGTTGGACGGGGTGAAGTGGAAGTTCTCGCCGTTGTTGACGACGGTGATCTTGTGCTTGCTGTCCAGTTCTGCGCGCATTTCGTAAGCGGCCGGCATACCGCCGACGCCTGCACCCATGATGACTACATGTGCCATGTGTGTTCCCCTGTCTAGTTATGGTTGATGGAAGTGCCTCCGTTACATCCGGATAAAGCAAATTTCACCGGCGCGTAATTAGGCGCAATAAGGCATGGTAGTGTCTATAACCCCATTGGGTGGCATGGGTAGCCCATATGGGGCGTGTGTACTATTCGTTGTCGTTGGCATTGCCTTGTTCCTTGGCGAACAGTACGGCAGCTTTGACGCGGGACGATAGATTGAGTTTGTTCAGGATGTGGCGCACATGCTGTTTGACGGTGTCGTAACTGATGGAGAGTGTCTGAGCGATGGCCTTGTTGCTTTCGCCGCGCGAGAGTAGTTGCAGGATCTCTTTCTCGCGTTCGGTGAGCAGATTGAGTGAGTGTCTGGGTTCGCTGCCGGGCTGCTTGCCTTTTAGCATGTCGATCATCTTCACCGTCATCGACGGGGCGACCACCATCTCGCCGGAGGCGACACGGCGGATGGCGTCGACCACGTCTTCAGGTGCCATGTCTTTAAGCAGGAAACCGCGCGCGCCCGCTTTGATCGCGTTGGAGAGGTCGGTCTCGGAATCGCTCATGGTGAGGATGACGGTGGGGATGGTGCAGCCATCTTCGCGAATCTGTTGCAGCATGGCGATACCATCCATCGGCTTCATGCGCAGATCCATCACGATCACATCCGGTTCTAGTTCGATCAGTTTCTGCAACGCCTCCAGACTACCGACTGCGCCGAGCACATTGAAGCCGTAGCCCTTGCTCAATAATTCACACAATCCCATGCGACACAGGTTCTGGTCATCCACCAAGGCAATCTTCAGCATCTCACTCATTCAGCGTTCTCCAGTTGGATTCCGGCTCGGGGAAGTAAAATTGTACGCAGGTTCCCAAGCCTTTGGTGCTCTCGACGCGTATTTCGCCGCCTACTCGTTGCGCACGCTCGCGCATGATAACTAAACCATAATGACCTTCGGCGGGTGCGAAGGTGCCGACGCCATTATCTTCTACCATGAATACGTAGTAACCGCAGACATAATCGACGATCACTCTGGCATGCGATGCGTTGGAATGCTTCTCGATATTGGAGAGTGCTTCGCGCACGATGTTATAGGTTTGAATCTCATGTTCCAGTGGCAGATCCAGATCGGCGATGCGTACTTTGCAGTCGAGTACGATATGGTTTCGTTGGTTGAACTCGCCACACAGGTCTTGCAATGCATACAGCAGACCTGCCGTGTTCATCTCGCTGCGGAAGTCGGTGATCAGTGCGCGTACTGCCTTCTGGCCGATCACCAGCGCATCTTCGATATCGCCGACGTATTTGCTGGCATTGCCGTTGTTGCTGCGCACAGCTTCACGCAGCAGGGTGGTGTTCATGCGCGCATAGTTGAGAGTTTGTGCCAGCGAATCGTGGATCTCGTTGGCGATGGATTGGCGTTCCATCAGGAGTTCGGCACGGCGCGCCTCGCGACCCGCCTGGGTGTGTTCGATCAGTGCGGCCAGCATGTCGGCGAAGTTGACCGCCATCTGAGCAGACGGGCTGAAAGTGGTCTGCGGGGTGTCGAAGAACAGGGTGAACACCCCTAATAGTGTGTCCGCAGAAGCTCTGCCTTCCAAAGGGATAGAGATCACTGATTGCATGCTTTGGTTGGTCGAACCACATTGCCGTGTCTCGCAGTTCTCTATGTCAGTGGCGCACATGCCGTGGCGGAAGGCGTCGCGACTGCAATCTTCGCAGGCCAGTTCGCTTACGCGTTCGGAATCCAGCTCCTCGTTCGAAAGGCCGACAGTACTGATGATGGGCAGGGTATGTTCGTCCGGCAGCAGGATACGGATCACGCCCGCACGTGCATGCAGCATGCTAAGGGCGGATTCTAGGCAATGCGTGAGTAGGGTCTCTAGGTCGCTGGCGCGCTGGGAGAGGAAGCTCTGTTCCACGCAGGCATCCACGCCGCCGTCTATGTCTGGCGGGATGAATTCTGGCTCGCTAGTCCAGAAGAATTCGGTTTCATCCGAAAGCTCTGCGGGGATGGATAGTCTGTTCATTGAGACTCTGCAAGAAAGGGTTGCGTTGTCCAGCGCTAGACTTCTGGGAGGCTGAAAGTACTTTTATTCTTTTAAGGTTATGTCTCTTTGCAACAAATATCAACCGTTAGAAAATTGTGCCTGAAACTCATCACCCGTCGGGGTGAGGGAGGCCTCCCCCGATATGGGTATAGACCCTTCGTGCGTTATTCGGGCTAACTTTTTATTCTAGACAGAAATAGTGGGTATGAAGATCTGCATCGTTTGAGCGCTCCTATTGCATGTGTGCTTGGCCCACGGTGGCGCTGCCAAGTAGACGAGTTTGGACGTCCGTGTGATCCAGACCCAAAAGCTGCAAGCTATCACCGCTAAATAATGGGTCTATAATCCGACTGTCCAGAACCGATCAGGAGCCACGACCATGCAACATCTCACCCCGAAAGAAGCTTACGATTTTCTGCAGTCCAATCCCGAAGCAGTGTTTGTCGATGTGCGCAGCGAGATGGAATATATGTTTGTCGGTCATCCGCGCGGTTCCATTCATATTCCTTGGGTGGATGGCCCTGATTGGGAGATCGATCCCATGTTCGTTGCGCATGTGCGCAAAGCTTCCAGCGTGAATCGACCAGTAGTGTTGATCTGTCGCTCCGGCCGCCGCTCTGCCGATGCTGGCTTGGCTTTGGAGAATGCAGGACTGAAAGACATCTACAACGTCACGCACGGATTCGAGGGTGATCTAGACGATACTCACCATCGCAATTCACATAACGGGTGGCGCTTTGAAGGTCTTCCCTGGGCGCAGACTTAATTAAGCTAGAAGCTACTGCACATCTGCGAATCCTGCCGTATCCATAGCCGCATGTTTCCGGCAATATTGCGGCTATGCAAAATCTATTCGACTCCGCTCCATCCCGGGCTGGCACGGCCAGCCTTAAGTTCGATCTGCGCCGTGAAGTCTTCGGCAAAGAAGATGTCATTCCTTTGTGGGTGGCCGATATGGATTTCGCCGTGCCGGAAGCGGTGCAGCGTGCTCTAGCGCAACGTGCCGCGCATCCGGTCTTTGGTTACACCATCTTTCCCCAATCGCTTAACGACGCGCTGATCCATTGGCTGGCCACGCGCCACCATTGGCACATCGCCAGCGAGTCCATTTTGTTCTGTCCCGGCGTCGTGCCATCGCTGCATGCCTGCATCATGGCGCTCACTGAGCCAGGTGACAGCGTGATCGTGCAGCCGCCGGTGTATGCACCGTTCCTTTCCGCTGCCGAGGTATGCGGGCGTAGGTCCTTGCTCAATCCACTCAAGCTGGATGCTGGCCGATATTCATTCGATCTGGATGACCTTGAGCGTTGCGCGAATGAAGGCGGGCGCATGTTGATTATGTGTTCGCCGCACAACCCGGTCGGACGCGTGTGGCAGCAGGAGGAATTACAGGCGCTGTTGGCCGTATGCGAAAAGCACGACATTACGGTGGTCTCAGACGAGATCCATGCCGACCTGATCTATCCCGGTTTCAAGCATGTGCCACTCGCCACGTTGAACGACAAGGTGAAGATCGTCACTGCCGTCGCCCCCAGCAAGACTTTCAATATTCCTGGCTTAGGTCTATCGGCACTCGTCGTGCCGGAAGCAGCAGATCGCAAAGCCATCACCCAAGCCTTCGACACGCTGCATGTCAGCGCCAGCAACCCGTTCAGCATCGCTGCGTTTGAAGCCGCATATCGAGACGGTGCGCCATGGCTGAATGAGTTGATGGACTATCTGGCTGGTACGCGCGACATGGTGCGTGACTATCTGCAGCAGCATCTGCCGCAAATAAAGATGGTCGAGTCGGAAGGGACTTATCTGTTGTGGTTGGATTGCCGCGAGATGGGATTGAACGACAAGCAGCTGAAAGATTTCTTCGTGCAGAAAGCGGGTGTGGGCATGAGTCCGGGCACGATGTTCGGGGCCGGAGGCAGTGGCCATATGCGTATGAACATCGGCGCGCCACGCAGTCTCATCAAGCAGGCGCTAGAGAATATCTCAGCTGCGCTGCGTGCCTGAATCAGCGCTTTCCGAAGCGCAATACCAGCAATATCCCCCCCAGTATCAGCACCGAAGCGATCACTAGATCCTGAGTGACGGTTTCGCCCAGTAGCAAAATCCCCGCGATGGCTGCGAGCACCGGGGCGGAGAGTTGCACCGTCGATGCCGTCATTGCGCGCATGTGTTGCAGCACGCGATACCACAGCACATAGCCCAAGGCCGACGTCACCGCACCCGATAGCATGGCATACAACACACCTTGTCCATCCAGCTGCAGCCAAGGCAATGCGATCAGCGAGAGCGCAACAGCCATCGGTGCGGCTCGCAGGAAATTACCGGCAGTCGCCGCCGCCGGATTCGGCTGGCCGCGCCCGAACATTGAATACACGCCCCAAGCGACACCGCTGGCCAACATCAAGATAGAATCCAGCACCGACGGCGCTTCTACGCCGGGCGACACCAGTATCACCAGCCCGACCATCGCAGAGACGAAGCCCGCAGCCTGAATGCGCGTCATACGTTCGCCACCAATGAATCCGGCGATGAGCATGGTTGCCTGCACCGCGCCGAACAGCATCAACGCGCCCGCGCCAGTGTCTATGCTGCGATAGGCAAAGGAGAGGGTGACGGCGTAGATGAATAAGGCCGTCGCGCTGCGCCAGCTACCGTGCGCGAGCGGAGCCTGTCGTTGTAAGCTCATCAACAGCCACAACATGGCTGCACCGGACAGCAGGCGAACGCTGGTGAAGCTGGCGGCATCGATGCCGGTCTCTTTGAGAGCCATGCGGCAGAATAATGAATTGCCTGCGAAGGCGATCATGGTCAGTACGGTTAGGGCCGTGAGGCGGAGCTTGGTCATGGTGAGGGTTGCGGAATAGGTGGCAGCGATGCTACCTGAAACAGGCGCGAACGGCCCGACACTCAGCGCGCCAGCTTCAGCGGCTCTGCAGCTGTTTGGCTGAGGTAGTGCACATTGAATAATTCGTTATCGTCGTGCCAAGTCGATTGCAGGTGCCAGCCTGCGGTGCGAGCCAGTTGTTTGAATTCCTGTGCACTGTATTTGTAGGAGTTCTCGGTGTGGATGGTTTCACCTTCTGCAAACTCGAATGATTCTCCATTCAGCTTGATTGCTTGCTCGCACTGGCTGACCAGATGCATCTCTATGCGTCCATGCTCATCGTTGTAATACGCGTGATGTGCGAACTGGTCAGCATCTAGGTGCGCGCCCAGTTCGCTTTGCATGCGATTCAGCAGATTGATGTTGAACGCGGCAGTGTGACCTGCGGCATCGTTGTAGGCGGCATTCAAAGTCTCGATAGATTTCTTTGCGTCCACGCCGATCAGCAAGCCACCGCTTGGGCCGACCAGTGTGGCGACGCGCTTAAGTAGTGTCACAGCTTCGTCCGGTGTGCAGTTGCCGATGGTGGAGCCGGGAAAGAACACCACCTGTCGCTTGCCCGCTTGGCGCTTGAGCGCATGTCTCGGCAGTTGATGGTAGTCGGCGCACAGCGGCTGCATCTTCAGCGCAGGGAACATCGCTTGCAGGCGTTGCGTGCTGTTGAGTAGGTGCGGTTCGCAGATATCGATGGGTACATACACCGCGTCTTTAGCCAGATGCTGCAAGATCAGTGGTGTCTTGGTGGCGCTGCCGCTGCCCAACTCGATCAATGTGCAGGAGGTGTCGATCATGCGCGCCATCTCTTCGCCATGACGTTCGAGGATGGCAGTCTCGGTGCGCGTGGGGTAATACTCCGGCGTGGTGCAGATCAGATCGAACAGATGTGAGCCATGTGCATCGTAGAAGTATTTCGGCGGGATGGTCTTGGGTTGCTGACGTAAACCTTCGCGTACGCTACACAGGAAATCATCCTCGTCCTGATCATGGGAAGGGGTGGGCGATTCGTTACGCATCAGATGTCCTCCGCCAGACGCAGGCCGGAGAACATCCAGCGGTCAGCAGCCCGGAAAAAATTGCGGTATGTCGCGCGCATATGATCCTGTGCCGTGACGCAACAGCCGCCGCGCAACACCATCTGTTCGCTCATGAACTTGCCGTTGTATTCGCCTAGTGTGCCGGGCAGCGGTTTGAAACCGGGGTAGGGCAGGTAGGCGCTCTGCGTCCACTCCCACAGGTCGCCGAACATCTGGGTATGGCCTGTCTGCGCGGGCTGTGGCACATACAAACCGTTGTCGAGGAAGTTGCCCGCGATGCTTTGCGTGCTGGCGGCATGTTCCCATTCCGCTTCGGTCGGCAGACGTTTGGCCGCCCAGCGCGCATAGGCCTCCGCTTCGTAATAACTCAGGTGCGACACGGGTTCGTTCATGCGCAAGCCATGCGCACCGGTCAGGTCGAAGTGTTGCCACTCTCGGTCTTGTTTGAACCAATACAACGGCGCTTGCCAGCCTTGTTCTTTGATCGTGAGCCATGCATCGGACAGCCACAGATCGACACGTTCATATCCACCGTCTTCGATGAAGGCCAGATATTCCGCATTGCTGACCAGTCGCGTGCCTAGCCGGAAATCCTGCACGTAGGTCTTATGCCGAGGGCGTTCGTTGTCATAGGCGAACGAATCGCCGCTGTGTCCGATCTCGGTGATGCCGGCAGAGAATTCCTGCCAGCCCATCGCGATTGTTGGCGCTTCTGGGGGAAGTTTGATCTGGTGATAGGCTGGGTGCAATGGATTGATTGAAAAGTTGTAACGCGTATCCATCAGCAACAACTCTTGATGCTGTATCTCGTGTTCCAGTCCCAATTGCAATCGCTGGCGGATATCGGCGGCGTGTTGTTCGGGCACATTGCTCAGCAAATCGAGTAGCGCGTTATCGACATGATGGCGGTAGTCATAAACCTCTTGCACTGTCGGGCGCGACAGCATGCCGCGCTGTGGGCGCGGGAAGAACGTGCCCGCCGTCTCGTAATAGGAATTGAACAGGTGTGCGTATTCTTCACGCAGCATGCGGTACTGCTTTGCATACGGGATGAGGATGAATGTCTCGAAGAACCAGGTGACGTGCGCCAGATGCCACTTCGGCGGACTCACGCTCTCCATCGCCTGGATACAGTAGTCCTCGATCTCCAGCGGAGCGCAGAGTGACTCGGAACGTGCGCGTACTGCTCGGTAACGCTTGATCAGATCATCCATCGTCTCGTCAGTCCTCTATTTGACGTCGTGCCAGCGCGCGACGTGTTTATTGAGGTGAGCCACCATTGCGGACGGCTCGAGGAATTGCCATGCTGCATCTTCGTTCACCTTGCCGTCAACCTCAACGGTGTAATAACAGTGCTCACCCTTCCACGGGTAACCGATATGCATCTCTCTCGGGTTGGCAGTCGTCTTTCCTTAGTTGCTTGAAGATTCTTTAGGTTCTTTGCCGCAGCATCCTTTGCCATTCTCCTGCACGGGTGGACACGCTACGCTGCCGTAAGAGCAATAAACGCAGCAATCGCCTGGCTTGGGTTTGAGTAGGGCATGGCAGTGGGTGCATTCGTAGAACCACTGGCATGCATCTTCAGGCATGACTTCCAATTTCTGGTGTCTGCAGTGTGGGCAGGTGAGTAGTGATTCGAGTACGGGCTTAAATGTGCTCATGGTCAGTCTGCTCGGGTGGTGAGCTCGAGGTTGATTCTACGCAACATATCTTCAAGTGAAATAGCTATCTGCTTGGCGGGGAAGCAAGTGTTAGTCGCTGTGTTCAGGCCAAACTTACAACTGGATAGTAAAATTATTTGATGTGAGAGTGTAAGAGGCATCGTAAGCTGAAATTGGCATTGACTGAGCGCGCAGGGGAAAGGATACTTCGGGCCGTACGGTCGGATGTTCCCTCCGTTTAACGATCAAAAAAACCGTATTCTGTGGCTTCTACGACTGACCTTTCCGTGATTCGACTCAGCGATCTGCGCCTAGACGACGCGCGCGCATTGCTTGAGCACGATCCGTCTAGCGAACTTCCTGCGGCTGATGCCTCCCCAGTGGTCTATATGCAGAGCATCCTGGATGGCTTGTGCGAACTTTCCTTGCGCGATCCCTTGACCGGTTTGTCCAATCGCCGTCATTTCAATCACCTGCTCAACAGGGAGATCGAAGCGGTTGCGCGTTCCGGGGAATCGGTCTTGTTGCTGATGTTGGATATCGATCACTTCAAGAAGGTCAACGATACCTACGGTCATCATGCGGGCGATCTGGTGTTGCAGGCAGTTTCCAAGTGTCTGGAAACTTGCGTACGCCCGATGGATACGGTGTCCCGCTTTGGTGGTGAAGAGTTCGCTGCGATCCTGCCCAATTGTCCTTCCTCGTTCGGTCTTGTCGTGGCAGAACGTATCCGTGAGGCTGTGTCGGGTCTTGCCATCACCGTGTCGCCGACTGAGACCATACGGGTCACAATCAGTATTGGCGGCGCTTATGCCCCAGAATGGGTGCGCTCCACTCAGGAGCTGTGGACAGAACGTGCAGATGAGCAGCTTTATCGCGCTAAATCTGCGGGTCGAAATTGCGTTTTTATTGAAGAACAGCGCGGCGTTGCCGTTAGTGCAGATGAGAAAGGTATGTTGTTCGGGCATCACCTGTTTGGGGATCCCGCGTCCGGAGGCGTCGATGATGACGTTTCGAATAGCGCAGTGGCTGGCAGTGAAATGAACAGGGCGAACTAAATAATGAGTGATGTATTGAATCCACCACAAGACGAAGCAGTAGAGCCGACGCTGGCGCTCAAGTCGCGCAGCAAGGTGATTGCTGTGACCAGCGGCAAGGGCGGCGTCGGTAAGACTTTCGTCTCAGCCAATCTTGCTGCTGCGCTGGCCAAGCGCGGATTGCGTGTGCTGGTGTTGGATGCCGACTTGGGTTTGGCCAATCTGGATGTGGTGCTGAACCTCTATCCCAAGATCACCCTGCACGACGTATTCACCGGCAAATCCAAACTCGAAGATGCGATCTACAAGGCACCGGGTGGTTTCTCGGTGCTGCTGGCAGGCTCGGGTATGGTGGAATATTCGCGTCTTGCACCCGAAGTGCGCGATGACTTCTTGCGCATCATGGAAAGTCTGGTGCCGAATTACGACATCGTCCTGCTGGATACCGGCGCGGGTATCTCGGATGTGGTGCTGTTCGCAGTGTCAATGGCTTCCGAAGTGCTGCTGGTGGCAACGCCGGAGCCGACCGCGCTGACCGATGCTTATGCCACCATCAAGGTACTAGGCGCGCAGCAGAAGCGCCAGCGCATACGAGTCGTCATCAATCAGGTTGCGCGCACCGGCGATGGCAACGCGATCACTACACAGTTGCAGCAGGTATTGGATCGATTCGTGAATAAAGATTCTGAGCACCCGCTGAAGCTGATCCATATGGGAGACATCCCGGCAGACCCAGCTGTGCGTCAAGCCATCATGAAGCGGCAATTGCTGGGGCAATCAGACCCTGGATGTCCTGCAGCTCTGGCGATGACGCAACTGGCAAGCAAAGTGGAAAGCGCCGTCATCAAGCACGGCGCATAAACTTCTTCTCTAGAAACACAACTCCCCATGCGGACGCATGGGGGCAGAAGAAAATCTCTTTAGATCGTCACTAGCATCCACGCGCCCATGGCGGCGATGCTCATTCCCACTACCTGAACCAGACGCGAGAAACGCTCGCGCAGCGCGCTGCCCATGACGATGCCGCTCACATGCAGCGATGCGGTGGAGAGCAGGAAGCCTGCGGCATAGGCGAGTGGTGCGGCGGCGCTCGGCATCTCGCTGCCGTGTGCATAGCCGTGGAAGATGCCGAACGTGGCGGTGAGGATGAAGCTGACCGGCAGTGCCAATTTGCTCGGGCTGGCGATGAGCAGACCCAGTATCAACACCGAAGCGGCGATGCCAGGCTCGATCAGCGTCAGCGATGGAATCCACATGCCGATGAACGCGCCACCCGCCAGCATGGCCATGAAAGTTGCAGGCAGTTGCCAGATGCGTTGTCCGCCCAGTTGTCCGGCCCACAGACCGACGGCCAGCATGGCGAGCAGGTGATCCATGCCACTGAAGGGGTGCATCAGTCCGGTGCTGAAGCCGGATGAACCATGTCCGGTATGCGCGCTGGCGGCAGTGCTGATGAAGAGCAGGACGAAGGTGATGAGGGTGCGTTTCATGTTCGGTCTTCCTTTATTTGATCTTAACTTTAACAAGTTCTTCGCCGTTCGGGTCGGTCACGTGCACTGCGCAGGCGATGCATGGGTCGAAGCTGTGAATGGTGCGCAGGATCTCGATCGGTTGTTTCGGGTCGTGCAGTTTATGGCCTTTGAGTGCTGCTTCGTAAGGGCCTTCCTGACCATTCGCATCGCGCGGTCCGGCGTTCCAGGTGCTCGGTACCACGGCCTGATAGTTATCTATTTTACCGTCCTTGATCACGATCCAGTGCGCCAACGCGCCGCGCGGCGCTTCCATATAGCCTGCACCCTTGGCGAGGCTGGGCCAGCTGGATGGGTCCCATTTTGCTTCGTTGAAAGTGCGCACATCCCCCGCCTTGATGTTGGCGATGAGTTGGTCGTACCAGCCTTGCATCGCATCGGCGAGTATCTTGGTTTCCAATGTGCGGGCGGCAGTGCGACCCAATGTGGAGTAGAGCGCAGTGACCGGCACGTCCAGTTTTTTCAGCGTCATACCGACCAGTTCCTTGGTCTGCTCATGACCGCTGGCATAAAGCATCAGCACGCGTGCCAACGGGCCGACTTCCATCGCTTTGCCTTTCCAGCGTGGTGACTTGAGCCATGAATATTCTTTCTCGGTCTCGAGATTCTCGTACGGCGGCTTGGGTCCGGTGTAGTGCAAGCTGGTCTCGCCCTTGTACGGATGCAGACCTTTTTCCTTGCCCACACTGTAGTCGTACCAAGAGTGTGAGACGTATTCCTCGATCTCGTTCTCGGCATGCAGGTCCACCGGATGGATGGTGGACAGGTCGCGGTTGAGGATTACACCGGCAGGGATGAGATTGCTGGCTGGATCGTTGATGCCTTTGGCAGGGAAGTCGCCATAGGTGAGGAAGTTGCCGACGCCTTCGCCTTGGGTAGCCCAGTCCTTGTAGAAACCGGCGATGGCGAGTGTGTCCGGCACATACACCTGATCCACGAACTCGCGCATCTGGTTGATGATGTTCTGCACCTTGGACAGTCCCACCATATTGAGCGAGGTGGCGCCTTCGTGTTCTGAATTGACACTGATGGCGCAGGGCACACCGCCGACCACGAAGTTGGGGTGTGGGTTCTTGCCGCCGAAGATGGTGTGCAATTTGGCGACATCACGTTGCCAAGCGAGCGCATCGAGATAATGTGCGAGCGCCATCAGGTTGGCTTCGGGCGGTAGTTTGTATGCGGGATGGCCCCAGTAACCGTTGGCGAAGATGCCGAGCTGTCCGCCTTCGACGAACTGTTTCACCTTCTTCTGAACATCGGCGAAATAGCCGGGCGAGGATTTTGGATAAGAGGGGCTGACCATCTGCGCCAGTTGCGAAGTGGCTTTCGGGTCGGCTTTCAATGCGGATACCACATCCACCCAGTCCAGGGCATGCAGGTGATAGAAGTGCATCACATGGTCGTGGATGTATTGCGCACCGATCATCAGATTGCGAATGAGTTGCGCGTTGGCCGGTATCTCGTATTTCAGTGCGTCCTCTACCGCACGCACCGAAGCGATGCCGTGCACCAATGTGCACACGCCACAGATGCGTTGTGCGAAGGCCCAAGCATCACGCGGGTCGCGACCACGCAGGATGATTTCGATACCGCGCACCATGGTGCCCGCGCTGGAAGCTTGTGTGATGCGACCCTCGGCATCGGTCTCCGCTTCGATGCGTAAGTGGCCCTCGATGCGGGTGATAGGGTCGACGACGACTCTTCTGCTCATGATGCTTTCCCTTCTGCGTTATCCGCCAGATGCTCGGCGATGAGTTCGGTCAGCCCGATGACTTCGGTATCCATGTGATGGTTCTCCAAGCCGTCCAGCAGCATGGTGCGGCAATTGGAGCAGGAGGTGACGATGGTCTTTGCGTTCACCGCATCGAGTTGTTCCTTCTTGCGACTGAATACCTTGACGCGCAACGGCTCTGCACGATGATTGGCACTGACGCCACCTCCGCCGCCGCAGCACCAGTTCTGCACACCTGCATCCGGCATCTCGACGAAGTTGGGGGCGACCATATGCATCAGATTGCGCGGCTGTTCGACCACACCGCCGCGCCGCACCATCTGGCACGGGTCATGGAAGGTCATGCGTGTCTCGTCCACACCTTCGGTCTTCAGGCGTCCTGAACTGCGTAATTCATCCAGCAGCTCGATGATGTGGATGACTTTGAAAGGATAGGGGCGGCCGATCAGATTGGGGCCTTCCCAGCGTAGGGCGGTGAAGGCATGGCCGCACTCGGGACTGATGACGAATTTAACCTTCAGTCGTTCGGCGGCATGCACGATGCGTCCGACTATCTCAGCCGCCAGATCCGAGGAGCCGATCTGGATGCCGCTGTTGGTGCCCTCGAATCCGTCCGAGGCAAGTGTCCATGACACGTTAGCCTGCTTGAAGATGCGCGTCACGGCGCCGATGATCTCGGGGTAGTCGGCGATCTCGGCAGAAGACAGCACCATCATGTAGTCGGCACCTTCCACATCCATCGGTACTGTGAGTCCGGTGTCTTTTTCGGCGTGTTTGATCTGTGCATTGAGTGTGTTGATGTTCAAACCCATCGGACTGCCTAGTTCGATAGCACGTTGCGTCGCGCCCTTCAGTCCTTCCGGTGCGTGGCCGGAGGCGACCATGCCTTCGCGCATCTTGCGCACCATATAGACGATGTCGTTACCGACCGGGCAGACCATCGAGCAGCGACCACACAGCGTGCAACTGTCGTACACCAGCGGTTCCCATTCGGCGAGATCTTCGTCGGTGACTGGTTTGGACAGGCCGACCTTCTGCATTAGCTTGCCCCAGAATGTGTATTCCTGCTGCCACAGGCGGCGCATCGGTTCGAGTTTGTGGATGGGGGTGTATTTTGGGTCCAGGGTCTCGGTGTAGAAAAGGCAGGCATCGGCACATAGTCCGCAATGTACGCACGAGGAGAAGAAGCTGGCGATCGGTGCATCGATCTGTCCGATCAGAGTGTTGATGCCGTTCTGGAGTGATATGGTCATAGCCTGTTCTCCTTAGATCTCGATGCCCTTGAAACCATTCACCGCGCCGTTGTACCAGCGTGCGATGAAGGTCGAGAACATATGCGCCAGCTTGGTGAAAGGTGCGATCACTAGCAGTAGTTCAACACTGGCGATGTGTAGCGTCAGCAGCGTGATGTATTCGAAACCGATCTCGCGTAGCAGCATGAAGCCGGTTAGCAGAGGCAAAAAGGAGAGTGTCCAAGTGAGGTAGTCCTGGAAGTCGGACAGCATGCGTTTCACCGGGTCGATGAAACGATGCACCAGCAAAGCGATCATCGCGCCGATGGAAAGCACTGCGGCGATGTCGATCACACCGCGCGGCATCGCGGGCCATCCGAATCCCAGTACAGCACGGATCAAGTCAATGTGCTGGCTGAGGAAGAGGAAGGTGACGAAGAAGCCCAGGTGGAAGATGAGGCCAGCGATGACGGTGAAATTGCCGCGCGCACTCAGTTTTGTAGTGACGAAACTGCGTTTCCACATGGTGCGAAAGCCACCCGACCATTCAGAACCACGTGCTTCGGCCAGTGATTTTTTGCGGCCCAACATGAAGATATGCAGCATGCGGTATACCATGCCGATCACGAATACGGCTGTGGCGATCTGCAAGCCGGTGCCGCGTACCCAGAGCAACATTTCTTGTTCCATGATCAGTTCCCCTTCAGGTCTTCGACCGTGATCTTCTCGCGCGACTGTTGCGCCAGTGTCTTCTTGCCGCGATCTATCGCACCCACGGTGACCGCCGCTACAGCACCGACGACAGCTGCTGCCTTTGCCGCGCTGGTGACATCGGCAGCGGGGGCGGGCAGTGGTGTATAGAAACTGCCAGCATCCCAGAACTTGGGTTCAGAACATCCGAGACAACCATGGCCGGCCTCGATGGGGAAGCCCGCACCGCCGTTCCACTTGGTGGTGGCACAGGCGTTGTGTGTGGTCGGCCCTTTGCAGCCGAGTTCGTATAGGCACCAACCGTTGCGCGCACCTTCGTCGTCAAAGGTCTTGGCGAACTTGCCTTGGTCGTAGAACGGGCGGCGATAGCAGCGATCATGGATGGTCTCGCCGTAGAACGCTTTTGGCCTCCCCTGATCATCCAGTGCGGGCAGCGCACCGAAGGTAAGGTAGTGCGCCAGCACGCCGGTGATGACGGCGGGGATAGGCGGGCAGCCGGAGATGTTGATGATGGGCTTGCTTTTGATGAGGTCGGACACGGCGACTGCGCCGGTGGGGTTGGGCTGTGCGTTGGGAAGGCCACCGAACGCGGCACAACTACCGACAGCGACGATGGCTGCTGCACCCGCGGCAGCTTCCTGCAACATGTCGAGATTAGTGCGCCCGGCGATGGTGGAATAGACGCCGCCGTCCTTGATCGGGATGGAGCCGTCCACCAGCAGTAGATACTTGCCGTGGAATTCCTTCATCGCATCTTCGCGCGCCTGTTCGGCAGCGAAGCCGGAAGCGGCTTGCAAGGTGTGGTGGTAGTCGAGCGAGATCATGTCGAAGATCAGACTCTCCAGTGTGGGCGAATGCGAACGCGTCAGCGATTCGGTACAGCCGGTGCATTCCTGGAACGACAGCCAGATCACCGAAGGTCGCTTCACTTTCGCCAGTGCGGCGGCGATGGCACTCGCACTGCCGGGGGGCAGGGCCATCATGGTCGCCATCGCGGCACAGAACTTTAGAAAACTGCGGCGGCTGACACCTTGTTCTTGCAGCCGTTGCTCCAGCGTTTCGTGTTCTTTCATCGTGTCACCTCACTTGGGTTGCACCAACATATGTTGCAGTCTTTCCAGTCCGTCGCGCACGTCTTCCGGCTGACTGTGCAGGATGGCAGGTACGGCGGCGATCTCGAGCAAGTCGGCGACGACATCACCTTCGACGTTGTAGTGCGTCACCCACCACACGCCGGGGTAATGCGTCTCGTACAGTTCTGAATCGCCGATGGTCTCCAGTCGCGCCGACGCCTCGCCGCGTCCCAGCGAGGTGCGTAGTCCTTCATATTCGTCCGGTGAGAAAGGCAGGCTCTTCAGGTCGATCATCGAGGTTTCGCCGATCGCAACGAAGCGTGCCAAGCGGGTGGAGATCTCGTTGAGCAGGGCATCGACACTGCCAATCGAGTGCAGGTCAGCGACTTTGATGGAGATATCGTCAAGACTCATTGCCAGCCCTCCAGTATCTGTTTGGTTTGTGCGCAGACTTGCGGCATGGCTGCGGTGACGGCGGCTGAGGGGTGTTCGCCCCAGTCGATCACGTCGGGCTGGATGCCGATCAATGCGCGTTGGGCAGGCAGATGGTCAGCCAAGTGGGCGATAGCCATCAGGTCGAGCAGGCTCACTTCATGCACGCTGCGCTTGCGATTGCTGCCGAGGAATTTATCCATCGCCTCGCCTTCGAACACTTGCGAATGTCCGGGTGATGCATTGAGATTTGCAGCGTCGATGACGATGAGTCGGGAAGTGTCTTCGATGGCGGATGCCAGTGTGAAGCTGAGGGTGCCGCCGTCGAGAAAGGTGATGTCGTCGCGATCCGCCAGTGCATCGCGCAGGAAATTCATCGCATGGATACCCGCACCTTCATCTTGCAAAAGGCTATTGCCGATACCTAGGATCAGGGTCTTGCTGGAATCACACATGACATTCGAAATGGTGAGCAGGCGACATGTGCAATCTAGCATTAGAATAGGGACACTACAACCAACCTTTGGTGTTATTCCATGTGTCTCGGCATCCCCATGCAGATCGTCAGCATCGATGGCTTCAACGCCCGCTGCGAAGCCAAGGGCGTTTCGCGCGATGTGAGTCTTTTTTTATTACAGGGAGAAGACATCAAGATCGGTGACCATGTGATGGTGCATGTGGGCTACGCGCTTCAGACAATGACCGAGCAGGAAGCGCATTCAACCTGGGAACTGCTGGACGAGATGCTGGCGGCTGAGGATAGCGATGCTTGATGCCAAGGATTGGCTGGCACGCATCCATGCGCTGAACATTGACCGCCCACTGCGAATCATGAATGTGTGCGGTGGGCATGAACGTTCTATCTCCATGGCCGGCTTGCGCACGGCCTTACCCAAACAAGTACAGCTGATCGCAGGCCCCGGTTGCCCGGTGTGCGTGTGTCCGGAAGAGGATGTGTATCAGGCTATCCAACTCGCAGCACATGCGGGGGTGATCCTGGTTGCGTTCGGCGACATGTTGCGCGTACCGGTGAATGTAGCGAAGGGCGAGGTGCGTTCGCTGGAGCAGGCCAAGGCGGCGGGGGCAGATGTGCGGCCGATCGCCAGTCCGCGCGAGGCGGTGCAGATCGCACAGCAGAATCCAGAGCGACAGGTGGTGTTTTTCGCTGCCGGTTTTGAGACCACGATGGCGCCGGTCGCGGCAATGTTGCTGGAAGGCGTGCCGGACAATCTTTCTGTGTTGCTCTCGGGGCGACTCACCTGGCCTGCGGTCTCCATGTTGTTGGATTCTGGCGAAGCGGGTTTCAACGCATTAATCGCGCCGGGTCATGTGGCGACGGTGATGGGGCCGGAGGAGTGGAGCTTCGTGGTCGAGCAGCACCACATGCCTGCTGCCGTGGCGGGCTTCACGCCGGTTTCCTTGCTGGCGGCGATGTATTCCGTGTTGCGCCAATTGCTCGAAGATAAATGCTTCCTTGATAACTGTTATCCCGAGCTGGTGAAGCCGGAGGGGAATCCGGCTGCGCGACAACTGCTTGCAAAGGCGTTCGAAGTGGTCGACGCCAACTGGCGCGGCATCGGCATCATCCCTGCATCGGGTTACGCGCTCGCACCAGCATTTGCTGCGCACGATGCCAGACTGCGCTTTCCTGCTTACAACGATGTAGACCGCAAACGTGCCGGACAGATGCCGCCGGGATGTGATTGCGCGCGTGTGGTGTTGGGGCGTATCAATCCTGACGCCTGCAAACTTTATGGCACAGCTTGTACGCCGAAGTATCCGGTCGGGCCGTGCATGGTGTCGGACGAGGGCGCATGCCGCATCTGGTGGTCCACGGGCATCAGGGTTGCTGCAAGTGAATAAGTCCGGCTCAAATTCGCAGGCGAGACAAGGCGGCGACGAGCGAACGACGCAGACAGTGCAGGTAGCACGGCAAGGAGTGAGCGAGGAAGCCAACGCAGTATCGCCAATGAAGTTGGGTCGGACTGAAGCACGGCGCTGGATATTGACCGGCCGCGTTCAAGGTGTCGGCTTCCGGCCTTTCGTCTATCTGTTGGCGCAGCGATTCGAACTTAAAGGCGTGGTGCAGAATCAACTAGGGCAGGTGATGGTGGCGGCGGAAGGTGAGCCAGCGGCGCTGGATGCTTTCTCTGCAGCATTGATCAGCGATGCACCACCGCTTTCCCATCCGCACATCGCCAATGTCGAAACCATCCCGTTGTTTGGTTTTACATCCTTCGAAATACTGGATAGCGCCAGCGCTGGCGAAACGCATATCCACGTGCCGCCTGATCTGTATCTGTGTGCAGACTGCCAGCGCGAGATGCAGTCGCCGCAAGACAGACGCTATCGCTATCCCTTCACCAACTGCACGCAATGCGGTCCGCGCTATACCGTGATCGAGCGTATGCCTTACGACCGCGCCAACACCACGATGGCAGGTTTCGCGTTGTGCGACGCATGCCGCGCCGAATACGAAGACCCGGCCAATCGCCGTTTCCATGCTGAGCCTATCGCCTGTCCGCAATGTGGGCCGCAACTGGAATTCGTGTCGGGCGATGTGCGCTTGCAACGCGAGGCCGCACTGGATGCATGCATCGCCGCGCTGCGTCGCGGCGAGATCGTCGCGGTGAAAGGCATAGGTGGTTATCACCTGATGTGCGATGCACGCAACGCCGAATCCATCGCGCGTTTGCGCGAACGTAAACATCGGCCGCATAAGGCGCTCGCGGTGATGTTCAAGGGATTGGAGGAAATACGTCGCGAGTTGATAGTGGAAGCGCAGGCGGAAGCCGCGCTGTGTGATTCCGCACGTCCTATCGTGTTGTTACCACGGCTCCCAGAATGCAGCCTGCCAGATGGCATCGCGCCCAGCTTGCATGAGGTCGGCGCGATGCTGGCTTACAGTCCTTTGCATCATCTGCTCATGGTGAAGTTGGATGCGCCTTTGGTCGCGACCTCGGCCAATCTCAGCGGCGAGCCGGTGTTGACCGAAGGTGCTGAAGTGGAAGCGAGGCTAGGCAAGGTCGCGGATGCTTTCCTGCATCACGACCGTCCCATCGCGCGACCCGCAGACGATGCGGTGCTGCGCATCACAGCAGATCAAGCACGTTTGATCCGTCCCGGTCGCGGCATCGCACCTATCGAGATCGAGCTGCCATTCTCATTGCCGCAAGTTACGTTGGCGGTAGGCGCCCACATGAAGAACACCATCGCATTGGGCTGGGGCAAACGCGCCGTGCTGACCCCGCACATCGGAGATCTCGATGCGCCGCGCAGTATCGAAGTGTTCGAACAGGTCATCGACGATATGCAGCGTCTGTATGGTGTGCAGGCCGAAGCCATCGTGTGCGATGCGCATCCGCAATATGCCAGTAGCCGCTGGGCTGCGAAGCAGAGTCTGTCCGTGCAAACGGTCTGGCATCATCATGCCCATGCGGCCGCGCTGGCACTGGAGCATGGTGTGCATAAGACTTGGCTCACCTTCACTTGGGATGGTGTGGGGTTGGGTGAGGATGGCACGATGTGGGGTGGCGAGACGTTGCACGGCCGCATCGGTGATTGGCAACGTGTGGCAAGCCTGCGCCAGTTCAGGTTGCCGGGAGGCGACAAGGCCGCGCGCGAACCTTGGCGTTCTGCTGCAGGATTATGTTGGGAGATGGGCGCGGACTGGGCATTCCCGGTGGATGACATCACCTTGCTGCATACGGCTTGGCAGCGTGGTATCAACACGCCAACCACCAGCGCGGTCGGTCGTCTGTTCGACGGCGCCGCGCATCTGCTCGGCTTGCTCGATCATGCGAGTTACGAAGGGCAGGGTGGTATGTTGCTGGAACAAGTGGCAGCGGGTGAGGCGGAAGCTATCGTGATGCCGTTGAACGAAGATGCGCAGGGTTTGCTTGTTATAGATTGGCAACCGTTGATCGCAGCGATGATGCGCAACGAGATTCCTGTGGCGACACGCGCGATGACTTTTCATCGCAGTCTGGCGCACAGCATCGTGATGCAGGCGCAACGTATCCATGCGCAGCAAGCATTCGATGCGGTAGGTCTGAGTGGTGGCGTGTTCCAGAACAAATTGCTGGCTGAGTTGGCGCTGGAAGGATTGCAGCGCGCAGGATTCGAAGCGTATCTCCCGCAACAGATACCCTGTAACGACGGCGGGATTGCCTTGGGACAATTGATGGAAGCAGGTATTAAAAATGGATGAGACGCATATCTGCCTGGCGCACGGCAATGGCGGACGCTACATGCGCGAGCTGATCGATGAACTGTTCGCGCGTCACTTGAAGAATCCACTACTGGATGTGCAGGTGGATGCGGCATCGTTGCCGCACATGGATGGCGTGCTGATGATGACCACCGATGGATTCACCGTGCAGCCACTGGAATTCCCCGGTGGCAGCATCGGTTCGTTGGCGGTGCATGGTACGGTGAACGACCTTGCCGTTTCCGGCGCAACACCGCGCTATCTCACGCTGAATGCCTTCATCGAAGAAGGCATGGAGATCGCGCAACTCGAACGCATCGTCGCCGATCTGGCGCGGGCTGCGCGTGATGCGAACGTGGTGGTGGTGGCGGGCGATACCAAGGTGGTGCGACGCGGTGAAGGTGGTGGTATCTATCTGGCGACCACCGGCATCGGTGTGCGTCCTGCCGAGGTGAAGTTGGGGCTGGATCGCATTCAGCAGGGCGATGCGATCTTGGTGAGCGGCCCGGTCGGTGATCACGGTATCGCCGTGTTGCTGGCACGCGAACAGTTCGGCCTGAGTGGCGACCTCAAGTCTGATGCCGCAAGCGTGTATCCATTGGCACAGGTATTGTTATCGCTGCCCGGCCTACGCTTCATGCGCGACCCCACACGCGGCGGACTCGCCACCGTGATGCACGAGATATGTCGCGCCACCGATCTACAAGTGCGATTGAACCAGTCCGATATTCCGGTGCGCGAGCAAGTGACAGCAGTGTGCGAGATGCTGGGCTACGACGCGATGTATCTGGCGTGCGAAGGGCGGCTGGTGGCAGTGGTCGATGCGACTCAGGCCGCCGCGGTGCTGGCCGCGCTGCAGGCGCTGCCGCAAGGGCAGGGCGCCGCCATCATCGGCAGTGTGCACAGCGGTCGCGCACAGGTGGTGATGCAGACCGAGTTCGGTGGGCAACGACTGCTCGAAGAACTGGAAGACGATCCGCTGCCGCGCATCTGCTAATGGAAATTCATATTGGCGTTATACGGACTGCTACTCGGCCATAAGAGACATCGGCAGATTGCAGAAATGATTGTCTGTGAAGGGTGAGGTGATGTCCGCTTCTCGCTCAACAGCGGTCGTTCAAAACTAGATATTTAATGCTGCTCGACAGTCTCTTGCTAACCCATAGCAGTCATAGAAGATTTACTATATCGGACACTCAACGTTTGAATTCACCGGCCAGCGCGGCTTTTCATGCAGGTCCGGTGGAATGATGGGTTGGGCAGCGGCATGTCATCTCAGTGGCCTAAACAATTCCGA
>JAGXGC010000017.1 GCA_024636935.1 Sideroxydans sp.
GACCAGTTGCGCGACCATAGGATCGAGGCCGGTGGTTTCGGTGTCTATGCTCACCAGCGGTGCGGCCCTCAGTTTGCTCAGCAAAGCATCGAGCTGGGCTTCGGTGAGGATGGCTTCGTAATTGGAGGTGTCGTTTTGGAACAGGTCTTGCGGAGGTTCTGGCTGTGAGAAGTCGCGCTGTGCGACGTTGCTTGTGGCGCGCTCTTTCTTCGGCGCTGCCTCCCCCGTAAGTTCACGCATCAGGCTGCGGAATCCGAAGCGTTCGTACATGGCTTTCAGCTTCTCGGTGTCGGTAGCGGGGGCGACCAGTTCGTCGAAGCGTTTATCCAGCGGCACATCGCATTTCACGGTGACCAACTGCTTGCCCATCGGCAACCATTCCAGTGCATCGCGCAGATTGTTGCCGACTGCGCCTTTCACTTCATCGGCATGCGCGATGAGGTTGTCCAGCGAACCGTATTCGGTGAGCCATTTGACGGCGGTCTTGGGGCCGCACTTAGTGACGCCGGGCACGTTGTCCACGGTGTCGCCGACCAGCGCGAGATAGTCGATGATGCGCTCGGGCGGCACGCCGAACTTGGCGGTGACGCCGGCGATGTCCAGCTTCTCTTCGCTCATGGTGTTGACCCACATCACATGCTCGTCGACCAGCTGCGTGAGGTCTTTGTCGCCGGTGGAGATGATGCAGCGATTGCCCTGCTGCGATGCTTGGCGTGCCAGCGTGCCGATCACGTCGTCGGCTTCCACGCCGCCCACCATGATGATGTTCCAACCGGCTGCGGCCACCACTTCGTGCAGCGGTTCTACCTGTGCACGCAGGTCGTCCGGCATGGAGGGCCGGTTGGCTTTGTATTCGGGGAACCAGTCGTCGCGGAACGTCTTGCCCTTCGCGTCGAACACACAGGCGCTATAATCGGCTGGGTAGTCGGCTCGCAGACGTCGCAACATGTTGAGCACGCCTTGGATGGCGCCGGTGGGTTCGCCCTGCGGGCTGCGCAGATCGGGCATGGCGTGGAAAGCGCGATAGAGATAGGACGAGCCGTCCACCAACAACAGGGTTTTCATAATTAGGGATCCGCAATGAACAACGATATGAAACTACCGCCGGCACAATCGCCCGAATTGATGCAATCGAAGGAGTCCTGGCGGGTGTTCGGCATTATGTCAGAATTCGTGTCAGCGACCGAACGCCTGCGCGACATCCACCCGGCGGTCAGCATCTTCGGCAGTGCGCGCACGCCGCACGAACACCATTATTACCAGCTAACGGAAGAGATCTCGCGCCTGTTGTCGGACGCAGGTTTCTCGGTAATCTCCGGCGGTGGGCCCGGCATCATGGAAGCAGCCAACAAGGGCGCTTTCTACGGCAAGTCACCCAGCGTCGGCCTCAATATCCAGTTGCCCCACGAGCAGCACAACAACCCCTATCAGAACATCAGCCAGACCTTCCATCACTTCTTCACACGCAAGGTGATGTTCGTGAAGTTCGCCAGTGCTTATGTGGTGATGCCGGGCGGATTCGGCACACTGGACGAGTTGATGGAAGCGCTGACACTGGTGCAGACCGGCAAGACACGGCGCATGCCTATCATCCTTGTTGGCAGCAAGTTCTGGGGCGGGCTGGTGGAATGGATCAAGAACAGCCTACTGGAAGAGAAGATGGTCGGCCCCAATGATCTTGATTTGATCCAGGTCATCGACGAGCCGGAAGAGGTCGTGGCCGCCATTTTCAAACATTACGAGACACGCGGATTCGAGCCTTCACAGGCGGAACTCGAGATGCAGCTCAATCTTTGACCCGAATCATCCATTAAGCCGTCATACCGGCGAAGGCCGGTATCCAGCAATGAAAGATACGCCGCGAAGCGGACAAAACCTTGACGCGGTCCCACTTGCGTGGGGAATTTTCAAACGATCTGGATTCCGGCCTGCGCCGGAATGACGTGGTTTTTCTAATGGACGATTGGGGTTTAACGTAGAATCGCACCCCTCATAGAATGGAGCCCATCATGCGCATCCTTACCCTGCTTGTCCTGCTCTTCATCGGGCTGAACGTACACGCTGAAACCGACACCACGCCCGAGGTGACCATCACCCCGCAGAGCGACACGCTGATCGAGGAATATCGCTCGCACGGCAAACTTTACATGATCAAAATCACTCCTAAATACGGTGCGCCCTACTATCTGATCGATGATCGCGGCGACGGCAAGTTCGCCCGCCAGGACAATCTGGATTCCGGCCTGCGCGTACCGCAGTGGATCATCAAAACTTTTTGACAGGACGCATGCATGGCAGTCTTTACCAGCGTCTCTGAAGCAGACATCACGCATTGGCTTTCGCATTATTCGCTGGGCACCTTGCAGGAACTGCAGGGCATCCCGGCAGGCATCGAGAACACCAACTACTTCGTCACCACCGGCAATGGCCGTTTCGTGCTGACGCTGTTCGAGAAGCTCACGCCCGGCGAATTGCCTTTCTATCTCAATCTGATGTCGCATCTGGCTCGCCACGGCATCCCCTGCCCTGCCCCGGTCGCTGATCGTGACAATCAATTCCTAGGGGAACTGAACGGCAAACCGGCATGCATCGTCAGCCGCCTGTCGGGCAAGTCCGTCACGCAACCGAGTGCGGCACAATGTGCTGCGGTAGGCGCGATGCTTGGACAGCTGCATATCGCCGGACAGAGCTTCGGCGAACCCATGGAGAATCCGCGCGGCACGGCATGGCGCGCATCCGCCTCGCAACGGGTCACCCGCTTCCTGCCTCAAGAGGCGGCGCAACTGCTGGCTGATGAAGTCTTATTGCATGCGGCACGTGATACCAGCGCCTTGCCGCGCGGCGTGATCCACGCCGATCTGTTCCGCGACAACGTACTGATGGAAGACGACCGTGTCGGCGGTCTGATCGATTTCTATTTCGCCTGCACCGACATACTGCTGTACGACGTGGCGATCACACTCAATGACTGGTGCATGCAAGCTGACGGCCATCTGGATGCTGTGCACGCCAGCGAATTTTTGCAGTCCTACCATGCGGTGCGTCCGTTCACTGCAGCTGAGGCGACTGCTTGGCCGATGACACTGCGACTGGCCGCGTTGCGCTTTTGGATCTCGCGTTTGTACGACTTGCACCTGCCCCGCGACGGTGAGATGGTCAATGCCCATGACCCTGCCGTGTTCGAACGCATTCTGCGTAATCACATCGCGACCGATAAGCCGGTCTGGTTATAGGAGACAACAATGGAGATACGCAAACTCGAAGCCGCGCGCGGCTGGACCTGGATCAAACAAGGTTATCAGTTGCTGATGCGCAATCCGCTGCTCAGCATCAGTAGCGCGATCTTGTCTGTACTTTCTGTGTTTGTAGCACTGATGCTGCCCGCGATCGGGCCGTTGCTGGCTGTGGCACTGATGCCCATCATGCTGGCCGGTTACATGAACATCTGCCGTGCATTGGAAGAGAACGAAAAGGTGACACCTGCCATGTTGCTGGCAGGTTTCAAGAAACATACTTCCAGCTTGGTTGCGCTGGGCGCTTTTCTGATGCTGGGCATGTTGTTTGCCTCGACAGTGATGGTGACCGTGGGCGGCGAATCGTTCGCCACACTGATGTCTCAGATGCACAGTGCCCAAGATTCACAACTGGTGATGCAAGCTATCGCTGGCGGAGACAGTCGCATCTCGCTTGCCATGCTGGTCGGCCTGACCATGATGCTGGCGCTGGTGGTGGCATGGCAATATGCACCGATACTGGTGTTCTTCAGTGGTATCTCACCGTGGCTCGCCTTGCGCGCGAGCTTCGCCGGTACGCTACGCAACGTGATTCCCTACACCGTATACAGCCTGATCATGCAGGTGCTGACCATGCTGCTCGGCATTCTGCCTTTCGGCATCGGCATGCTGTTATTGCTGCCGCTTGGTCTGACTTCGTTATATGTCAGCTATCGCAATATCTTCCCTTGGCTGGATGAAACCAACCCAGCAATCGCAGCCTATGAGACGGAATCCACTCGATGAATTTCAATCCCAGCCCTGAAGCCAGAAGACTGGCGCGGTCGCCGCACAACCTGTTCATCATCGGCCTGTTCGCCTTCGACCTATTCATGACGCCAGCTGTGCTGGGCCTGAAGCTGGGCATGATCAGTCTGCTGATCCCGCTGTTCTTCTCTGGGTCATTGATGGTCTACATCAACTGGCGCAGCAAACAAGAAACTGTGTGGTTCGTACAGATGCACTGGCGACTGGCGTGGACGCGTTGCCGCATATTGATCATCGGTTATGCCGTCTCGGCGACGCTGATCCTGATCGCTTGGCTGATCAGTCAGATCGCTAGCGATCCGCACATGGCGAGCATCGTATGGACGGCACTCACCCGTATCGCGCTGATGCCGACACTGATCATCGTGCTGGTCACTTCAGTGATGGCTTTCTCCGCCGACTCCATGGCCGACAAGGGCGAACTACCGGACAAGCTGGTGGCTAAGTTTCCGCCGCCAGAAAAAGGCGAAGCCGTTCAGGCCTGAGAGAACTCTTCGTATGCGGCCAACACCTCCGCCGCATACATCAACGACGGGCCACCGCCCATATACACCGCGACCGCCAGCATCTCGTTGATCTGCTCGCGCGTCGCGCCCAGCTTCACCAATCCCCGCACATGAAATCCGATGCAACCTTCGCAGCGGGTAGATACGGCGATCGCGGTCGCGATCAGTTCTTTTTGCAGCGCGCTCAGCACACCTTCCGACATCGCAGATATTGCCATCGAATCGAATCCTGCCATCGGTGTCTGTGCTTCTTTGCGGAAGGTCGTCAGCTCTTTGCTGATACCTCGTGTGATCTCTTTGTACGATTTGCTCATCACCATCTCCTCGGTTGAATCATCTGTCTATCAATCTTGCTTCACGAATACGGCTGCTTGTCCCTTATACATGCCTTCCGCATCCAACAAATTCCATATCGTGCAATCGGTGATCATGAAGCGGCACCCGCTCTTCGCCACACGCATACCTGAGTAGCCTTCAATGTAGCCTTGCTGTGCAACCTTGGCCAAAGCCTGCTCGCGCGCTTCCTGAGCAACAGGTTCCGCCGACGAGCGCGAAGGCAACTGCACGAACTCTTCGAAGCTCATCTCAAAGTGCTGCAAAGCATAAAGATTGCCATAGAAGAAGATGGGGTCGGTTTCAGTGCCATGCGCAACGATGGCGAACGGCGCGTTCCACATTGCTTCACGCAGTTCATCTGCATCCTGCGGTATCTCTGGCAGCAGGGGTTTACCCGTCAAACGCTGAAAGCTCTCAGCGATCAAACGCAGTCGTGCATCAGATGGGCGTGAGCTTTGCATATTCGAGCGCCAGCCATTTGCTGCCGGCACGTTTGAAATTGACCTGCACACGACCTTCGTTGCCGCTGCCTTCACTATCCGTCACTACGCCCTCACCGAACTTCTGGTGGAACACGGCTTGTCCGATACGCCATGTCGATTTAGGTGAAGGCGGTGCAGGTATGCTGGGCGTGCCGCCGAACGCAGACACATAACTCTCCGTCTCGCGTCGGCCATTATCGAAGGTCTTGCGCGCAGTGAAACGTGGTGTGATCCAGTGCAACAATGCTTCGGGCAACTCGCGCAAGAAGCTGGATACCGCGCTGTAGTTCGTCTTGCCGTGCAACATGCGGCTCTGCGCGCAAGTGAGATACAAACGGCGACGTGCGCGCGTGATCGCCACGTACATCAGACGGCGCTCTTCATCCAGATCGCCGTTGTCGATGCTGTTCTGATGCGGAAACAGACCTTCCTCCACGCCAGTGATGAACACAGTGTGAAATTCCAAACCTTTAGCCGCATGCACCGTCATCAGGTGCAGCGCATCTTCGCTGTCGCCTGCCTGATGTTCGCCCGATTCCAGTGAGGCATGGGTGAGGAAAGAGGTGAGGCTGTCGTCTTCGTTCTCGTGCACGAACAGGGTGGCCGAGTTGATCAGTTCATTCAGGTTCTCCAGCCGCTCCTGCGCCTCGCGTTTCTTGGCACCCGTTTCATTCTGATAGTGCGGCACCAAGCCACTGTGCTCCAGCACGTGCTCCATGATCTCCGGCAACGGCAGATCTTTGGTCGCACTACGCAAGGCTTCAATGATGCCGACGAAGGCGGTTATCTTGCCACCCGCGCGTGCCGCCGCATCCCACAGCGTGGTGTTGTATTGCTTGGCTGCTTCCTGCAACTGTTCGATGCTGCGCGCACCGATGCCGCGCGTGGGGAAATTGATGATGCGCAGCAATGCGTTGTCGTCGTCGGTGTTCTCCATCAGACGCAGATAGGCCAGCGCGTGTTTGATCTCTTGGCGTTCAAAGAAGCGCAGGCCGCCGTACACGCGATACGACAAACCCGCCGACACCAGCGCATGTTCCAGCACGCGCGATTGTGCGTTGGAGCGATACAGCAAAGCCATCTCGGTGAGATGCACGCCCTCGCGATTGAGCTGCTTGATCTCTTCCACGATGAAGGCGGCTTCGTCCACATCGGTGCCCGCTTCGTACACGCGAATCTGTTCGCCCTTGTCGGCATCCGTCCACAGGTTCTTGCCCAGACGTTCGCGGTTGTTGGCGATCAGCGCATTCGCCGCATCGAGGATATTGCCGTGCGAGCGATAGTTCTGCTCCAGCTTGATCACACTCTCCACATGGAAGTCGCGCAACAACTCCTGCATGTTGCCCACGTTTGCGCCCCGGAAAGCGTAGATGGACTGGTCATCGTCACCCACCGCGAACAGAGCATTGCTCTGTCCTGCCAGTAACTTCAGCCAGCGATATTGCAGCGGATTGGTGTCTTGGAACTCGTCCACCAGAATGTGTTTGAAGCGCTCCTGATAGTGCTCGCGCAAAGCCTGATTCCGCGCCAGCAACTCATAGCAACGCAACAGCAACTCGGAGAAATCCACCACGCCTTCGCGCTGGCATTGCGTGTCGTATTCGGCGAACAC
Source organism: Sideroxydans sp. (assembly GCA_024636935.1). GTDB lineage: Bacteria > Pseudomonadota > Gammaproteobacteria > Burkholderiales > Gallionellaceae > Sideroxyarcus. Next base: position 6,977 of record JAGXGC010000017.1, read on the forward strand.
TTCGATCTTGCGCCGCGTGTAGGGATCGTAAGCTTCCACTTCATGCGCGCGCAGCCCCTGCTCCTTGTTGCCGCTGATGAAATGCTGCATCTCGCGCGGCGGGTACTTCTCGTCGTCCACGTTCATCGCCTTCATCAGACGCTTGATGGCGGAGAGCTGATCGCCCGAGTCGAGGATCTGGAAGGTCTGCGGCAGATTCGCTTCGCGATGATGCGCGCGCAGCATACGATTACACAAGCCGTGGAAAGTGCCGATCCACATACCGCGCGTGTTGATCGGCAACATCGCGGACAAGCGCGTCACCATCTCCTTGGCGGCTTTGTTGGTGAAGGTCACCGCCAGCAGACCATGCGGTGAGACTTGCCCGTTGCTGATGAGATAGGCGATGCGTGTGGTCAGCACGCGCGTCTTGCCGCTGCCCGCGCCCGCTAGGATCAGGGCGGATTGGGCAGGAAGTTCGACGGCGGCACGTTGTTCGGGATTGAGGCCGTGTAGTAAACCTGACTGCTCTTTCCCTATAATTAATGGCATCTCTCCCTGAAAACTCTGCCTTATAAAGGCTTCGCCAGACGAAAAGGATGTTTCCTTGACCTTAGTCTTCTCTAGCGCTTTTATTCGCTCTATTTCTTCATCAATTTGTCTATCAAGTTCGGCGCTTCTTGAATGGAATACCCACTCCTTACTTCCGCCATCCTCAAGCAAGAGCCTTCTCAGGCCATCCCAATTCAAACTTTCCCCATGCTTAAAAGCATCACGCAATGATCGCAAGTCAATCTCAACACAGGAAATCCCATTTTTCTTGTAGAAGTTCCTTTTGTCTGTGCCAACTGGATTCGCAACTACAATTTCTATTGCAAGTGGATCATCTCCAATACTGGCCATCACATCAGGACGAATATATTTTTCCTCGCTGAAGATCGTCTTTTCAGCCTCAACAATTCCGAACTTGACCAGACTACCTGCAATGGTGCGCGACACATCCTCCTTGGAACGAATCAAGTCTGGAATATATAAACCACCTTCAGTTTCAAGGAGTTGCTTGGCCGCAGCATGAATGGCGCTTTCAAGTGCTCCGACACAGCCCGTTAGATTGCCTGCATTCCCAGAATCAGCTGGTTTGTGTGAAAAGTGATGGGCATTTATCTCACCTTTCCTTGCAAGCAACGCTCCACCGCACTGTATGCAGAAGCATTGGCAAGCATCCCCTCTTGGCACTTGCTCAATATCAACTATTTGACCTGATATATTTCTTGCGAAAGGCGCATGACTGCTTTTGCTATGTTCCGGCATACTTCCCTCAAAATAAAACGGGGAATCAAGCAGAGCCTGATTCCCCGTTCGTATATCACATCGATACTTACTTCTTGTTCTTCTTCTCAATCATCTCGTGCATGATCGGCGAGAGGATGATCTCCATCGCGTGGCTCATCTTGCCGCCGGGCACCACCATGGTGTTGGCACGGGACATGAATGAGTTGGGGATCATGGACAGGTAGTAAGGGAAGTCCACGCCTTTCGGATTGCGGAAACGGATGACCACGAAGCTTTCGTCCGGAGTCGGGATGTCGCGCGCGATGAAAGGATTGGATGTATCCACGGTCGCCACACGCTGGAAGTTGATGTCAGTGTGTGTGAACTGCGGGGTGATGTATTTGATGTAGTCCGGCATGCGACGCATGATGGTGTCCACAGTCGCTTCTGCTGAATAGCCGCGCTCAGCCTTGTCGCGATGGATCTTCTGGATCCACTCGAGGTTGACCACTGGCACCACGCCGATGCCGAGGTCGACATACTTACCAGCGTCGACGCCCTTGGCTTCATCTTTGGCCAGACCGTGCAGACCTTCGTAGAACAACAGGTCGGAACCAGCGTCGATGTCTTCCCAAGGTGTAAACACACCAGGAGTCAGATCGGTCAGACCGAAGTGCTTGTTGTGCTCAACGGCCTCTGGCTCGCTGTGCACGTAGTAGCGACGTTTGCACATGCCGGTATCGCCGTATTGCTTGAACATCTCTTCGATCTTCTCGAAGTGGTTAGCTTCGGGGCCGAAATGACTGAAGCTGTGGTTGCCTGCCTTGGTCGCTTCGGCTGCCGCTGCGCGGAAGGCCATGCGATCCAGACTGTGCAGGCTGTCGCCTTCGATCACGGCGGCGCTGATCTTTTCTCTGCGGAAAATGTTCTCAAACGCGCGCTTGACTGTGGTTGTGCCTGCGCCGGACGAACCGGTTACGGCGATTACGGGGTGCTTGACGGACATAGGTTCTCTCTCCTGAAAACGATATGGATAAAATTTTTGGAAGCGGATTCTACCTTGTTTCGGTTCTGGTAGCGAGGTGCGGGCGGCGCACCTTCGATGTCGCTATAATGCCGAACCTGTAATTTCCAGCCACCCATTCCCCCGACCATGCAACAACACTATTCACCAAAAGACATCGAATCCTCCGCCCAGCAAGAGTGGGAGGCCGCTCAGGCATTCAAAGCCGACGAGAACAGCAGCAAGCCCAAATACTATTGCTTGTCCATGTTCCCTTACCCCTCGGGCAAGCTGCACATGGGCCATGTGCGCAACTACACCATAGGCGACGTACTGAGCCGTTATCACCAGATGAAGGGCTTCAACGTGATGCAGCCCATGGGCTGGGACGCCTTCGGCCTGCCTGCCGAGAATGCCGCCATGGCGAACAACGTACCACCGGCCGCTTGGACCTATTCCAACATCGAATACATGAAGCAACAGCTCAAGTCACTGGGCTTGGGCGTCGACTGGTCACGCGAAGTGACCACTTGCAAGCCGGATTACTACCGCTGGGAACAGTGGCTATTCACGCGCTTGTTCAAAAAGGGCGTCATATATAAGAAGACGTCCGTGGTGAATTGGGATCCAGTTGATAACACCGTGCTCGCCAACGAACAGGTGATCGATGGGCGCGGCTGGCGCTCCGGCGCGCTGGTCGAAAAGCGCGACATCCCCATGTATTTCTTCCGCATCACCCAATACGCCGAACAATTGCTGGGTGACCTCGACCAGCTGGACGGCTGGCCGGAGCAAGTGAAGACGATGCAGGCCAACTGGATCGGCAAGAGCTACGGTGTGCGCTTCGCCTTCCCCTATGGCAATGACGAAAAGCTGTGGGTGTACACCACCCGCGCCGACACCATCATGGGCGTGACCTTCGTCGCCGTGGCGGCGGAACATCCTCTTGCTACACAGGCCGCGCAGAACAACCCCGCCCTCGCTGCCTTCATCGAAGAATGCAAACACGGCAGCGTGGCCGAGGCAGACATCGCCACCATGGAAAAGAAGGGTATGGACACCGGACTCAAGGTGACCCACCCGCTGACCGGCGAACAAGTGCCGGTGTGGGTCGGCAATTATGTGCTGATGGGTTATGGCGAAGGCGCCGTGATGGCTGTACCGGCACATGACGAACGCGATTTTGGCTTCGCCAAAAAATACGATCTGCCAATCAAGCAGTCCATCCAAGTTGTGGGCGAGACCTTCACCACCGATGCTTGGGCTGAGTGGTATGCCGACAAAGAAAAAGGTGTGTGCATCAACTCTGGCAAATACGACGGACTCAACCATGACGCTGCCGTGGATGCCATCGCCGCCGATCTTGCCGCCAAAGACTTGGGCGAAAAGAAGACCCAGTTCCGTCTGCGCGACTGGGGCATCTCGCGCCAGCGCTATTGGGGCTGCCCGATCCCCATCATCCACTGCCAGACTTGCGGCGACGTGGCCGTGCCGGACGATCAGTTGCCGGTGAAGTTGCCTGAGGACGTGGTGCCTGACGGTGCCGGTTCACCGCTGGCCAAGATGCCTGAGTTCTATGAATGCACTTGTCCGCAATGCGGCGGTACCGCCAAGCGCGAGACCGACACCATGGACACCTTCGCGGAATCGAGCTGGTACTACGCACGCTACGCCAGCCCGCAATGCGACACCGCCATGGTCGACAAAGCCGCTGCTGACAAATGGTTGCCGGTGGATCAATACATCGGCGGCATCGAGCACGCCATCTTGCACCTTCTATATGCACGCTTCTTCCACAAGCTGATGCGCGACGAAGGATTGGTGCAAGGCGATGAGCCGTTCAAGAATCTGCTGACGCAAGGCATGGTGGTCGCACCGACCTTCTATCGCGAAGAATCCAACGGTAAGAAGTTGTGGATCAATCCGGCCGAAGTGGATGTGGAAGTCGATGCCAAAGCGCGTCCGCTTGGCGCTACGCTGAAATCAGACGGCCAGCCGGTGATCATCGGTGGTACCGAGAAGATGTCGAAGTCGAAGAACAACGGTGTCGACCCGCAGGCCATCATCGATGCCTACGGTGCAGACACCGCACGCCTGTTCATGATGTTCGCCGCCCCGCCGGACCAGCAGCTGGAATGGTCAGATAGCGGCGTGGAAGGCTCTTTCCGCTTCCTCAAGCGGGTGTGGAATTTCAGCTTCAAGGTCACGCAAGGTGGCGGCACGACAGTGGATGATTCGGTACTGACCGCTACTCGCTTCGAGATTCACTCAGTATTGAAGCAGGCCAGCTACGACATGGACAAGCATCAGTTCAATACTGTTGCTTCCGCCACCATGAAGATTCTGAACGCCTTGGATCGTTTGCCCGGCGTCGACAATAATGTCGCCAAAGAAGGGTTGTCTATCCTGCTACGCATACTTGCTCCGATGGCGCCCCACATTACTCAGACTTTGTGGCAAGAACTCGGCTTCGGGGACAACATCCTTGCTGCTCCCTGGCCTGATGTGGATGAGTCCGCCTTAGTGCAGGACGAGATCGAATTAATGATCCAGGTGAACGGCAAGTTACGCGGCAGCCTGCGCGTATCGAAAGATGCTGATAAGGCTTCCATCGAACAGCTTGCGCTGGCGCATGAGGCGGTGCTTCGCCAACTCGACGGCGCAGCCGCAAAGAAGGTGATCGTGGTGCCCGGTCGTTTGATCAACGTGGTGGTGTGAATATGAAAACGATGCGCAACTTTCTGTTGTTACTCTCCGCGTTGACGCTGGCAGCTTGCGGCTTCCACTTGCGTGGCAGCGATCTACAGGACGTGCGCTTCGGTTTTAAATCGCTCTATATCAAGACACCGGGCGAGACTCCTTTCGTCGCCGAATTGCGTCGCACCCTTGGCAAGAGCAAGATGGATCCAGTCGCAACAGCGGATCAAGCCGAGTTGATACTGGAGATCGTTTCCGAGAACACCACCAAGCAGATCCTCTCGCTTTCAGGCAGCGGACGTGTACGCGAGTATCAACTGGGCTATCGCGTCTCCATGCGCGCCTACGACCTGCAACAAGCCGAATGGCTGCCGCCGGACGACATACGACTGAATCGCATTCTGGCTTATGACGATGCGCTGATCCTGGCTAAACAACAAGAAGAAGCACAGCTGTACAAGGACATGCGTACCGATGCCGTAGCCCAGACTGTGCGCCGCCTGATGCGCGCCAAGCCACAAGCACAGGAATAAGATGAACATCACCAGCGAAGACTTGCCGCGTCATCTGGCCAAGGGCTTGGGTTCGCTGTATGTGATCCAAGGCGAAGCTTTGCTGCTCGCCATCGAGGCGGCCGATGCCATCCGCGCTGCCGCACGTGCGGCGGGCTACGATGAGCGCGAAACATTGATTGCCGATCAAGGCTTCAAATGGTCTACGTTGCGCAATAGTGCCCAGAGCATGTCGCTGTTCTCGGCACGCAAGGTGATCGACCTGCGCATCCCAACCGGCAAGCCGGGCGTGGAAGGTGCGCAAGCGCTGCAAGAACATTGCGAGAATCTGAACGCTGACACACTGACACTTATCTCGCTGCCCAAGCTCGACGGCACGGCCATGAAGAGCAAATGGTTCACTGCATTGGCACAACACGCCACGGTGATCAGCGCAGACGAAGTGGCGATCAATGCACTACCTCTTTGGATCGCCGGACGACTGAAGCGTCAGGAACAAAGCGCCGATGCCGACACACTGGCCTTTCTCGCGCAAAAGGTCGAAGGCAATCTGCTGGCCGCATTTCAAGAGATTCAGAAGCTGGCCTTGTTGTTTCCCGCCGGACCGCTCACCTTCGAACAGGTGAAGGACTCGGTGATGGATGTGGCGCGCTACGACGTGTTCAAGTTGTCCGAGGCGATGCTGGCAGGCGATGCGGAACGTTATGTGCGTATCCTCGAAGGTCTGCGCGCCGAAGGCACGGCAACTGTGTTGATTTTGTGGGCGGTGGCTGAAGATATCCGTGCGCTGGCCAAAGTGTCGCGTGCGGTACAGCAGGGCAGCAACCTCTCCAGCGCTTTACGCGAGGCGCGAGTGTGGGGCATTCGCCAGAAACTGGTGGAACGTGCCGCACGCCGTTTCAATCCGACTTTCGCCGAGCGCGCTTTGAAACAGGCGGCACTGATCGACCGTCTGGTGAAAGGTCTGCGCCAAGGCGATGTGTGGGATGAGCTGCTGCAGCTCGGCGTGCGTTGCGCCCGTGCAGGTGCGCGATGAGCGAGGTGTTGCTGGTGGTCACCACACTGCCAGATCGCGCCACGGCGGAACGTATTGCTGAAGCGCTGGTCACAGCCCGCGTTGCTGCCTGCGTCAACGTACTGGCCGAATGCACTTCGGTCTATCGCTGGCAGGGGAAGATAGAGAGAGCGGGTGAAGTACCCATGCTAATCAAGACCACCCGCGATACCTATGCGAAGTTGGAAGAGATTTTACGCAGCATGCATCCCTATGATGTGCCAGAGATCGTCGCCCTACCGGTGACGGCAGGCTTGCCGCCCTATCTGGATTGGGTGACACAGGAAACCAAGGATAAAGGACACCTCTAAGAATGATACGTCGTCTGTTTTTGATCGCTCTGCTATGCATTGCACCACTGGCGCAAGCCGATCTGCTCTCGTTCGGTAGCAAACCCAAGTTCCTGCCGCCCGATCAGGCATTTTCACTGGAGGTGCGCGCACTCGATCAGCGCACCTTGATTGCCAGCTTCAACATCACACCCGGTTATTACCTGTATCGCGACAAAACCACTTTCAGCCTGGGTGAAGGTCCTGCCAAGATCGCGCAAGTGTCACTGCCGGAAGGTGAGACCAAGAACGACCCAAACTTCGGTGTGATGAAAGTGTTCCATAACAGCTTTCAGGCCGAGATCGCACTGGAAGGTGTCGATCCCAAGTTGCCCTTGGTGCTTAATGCCAGCTATCAAGGATGCAGTGATGACGGCTTATGTTACCCGCCGATAGAAAAGACGCTCACCCTTGATCTGGTGACCACTGCCAGTAGCCCCTCCCCTACCATTGCTCCAGCAACCGAGGATGAGAACTCTCAGATCGCCCGCCTGTTCAAGGATGGAAACTTCTGGTTGATCGTCGTCAGCTTCTTCGGTTTTGGTCTGCTGCTCTCACTTACGCCCTGCGTGTTCCCGATGATCCCCATCCTGTCTGGCATCATCGTCGGCCGTGGACACAAGATCACCCACACCCACGCCTTCCTGCTGTCGTTGGCTTATGTGCTGGGCATGGCCATCACCTATGCGGCGGCAGGCGTGGCGGCAGGCTATTCCGGCGAATTGATCTCTAATGCACTACAAACCCCTTGGGCGCTGGGTGGCTTCGCGGCCATCTTCGTCGTGCTGTCGCTGTCCATGTTCGGCCTGTATGAATTACAGTTGCCTGCTGCGCTGCAAAGCAAACTGACTGACACCAGCAACAAGCTGCATGGCGGCCACCTCACCGGCGTATTCGCCATGGGCGCCTTGTCCGCCATCATCATGGGACCGTGCGTTGCCGCGCCGCTGGCGGGTGCCTTGCTATATATCAGTCAGACGCATGACGCCGTGTTGGGTGGTAGCGCCTTATTCACGATGGGGCTGGGTATGGGCGTGCCGTTACTGATCATCGGTACTTCCGCAGGCACCTTGCTACCCAAAGCTGGGCCGTGGATGGAATCGGTGAAGCGCTTCTTCGGTGTATTGATGCTGGCGCTGGCAATCTGGATCGTCGCGCCGGTCATCCCAGTCGCTGCACAGATGCTGGCTTGGACTGCACTGCTAATCTTCTGCGCTATCCATCTGCATGCACTAGACCCGCTGCCGACCAATGCGCGTGGGCTTAAGAAACTGGGCAAGGCGCTAGGCATCATTGCCTTGCTGCTGGGTGTTGCCTATCTGATCGGCGCACTGTCTGGAGCACGCGACATCCTACGTCCGCTGGGCACGCTGCAAACCAGCCCAGGTATGGCTGCGCCCGCTGAGATCCATCGTTTCGAGCGTGTAAAGGGACTGGCCGCGCTGGAAGCTCGTATCGCACAAGCAAAAGGCAAAGTGGTGATGTTGGACTTCTATGCTGATTGGTGCATCTCATGCAAGGAGATGGAGCGCTTCACCTTCAGTGACCCAGCCATCCAGTCACGCATGAATAAGGCCGTGCTGTTGCAAGCTGATGTAACCGCCAACGATGCAGATGATAAAGCCCTGCTACAGCACTTCCAATTATTCGGCCCGCCGGCCATCCTGTTCTTTGACAAACAAGGGCGCGAGCAAGGCGATCTTCGGGTGATTGGTTATCAGAATGCACAACAATTCGGCAGCTCGCTCTCCCGAGCAGGCCTATAACTCTGATTACACTCAACTTCATCGAACTGATGGACAAAGTTCCCCATTTTGCGGCAAACTGCGCGCCATGAAACACGTTCTCGTCCTGCACGGCCCCAACTTGAACTTGCTCGGCACTCGCGAGCCGGAAGTATATGGTCGCGTCACGTTGAGTGAAATTAACGTCAAATTGACGGCACAAGCCGAAAAGAGCGATGCCAAGCTGGACTATTTCCAGAGCAACACCGAAGGTATGCTGGTCGACCGCGTGCAGCAAGCTCGTATCGATGGTGTCGACTTCATCATCATCAACCCGGCCGCATTCACCCATACCAGCGTCGCCTTGCGCGATGCGCTGGCAGCGGTCGCCATTCCTTTCGTCGAGGTTCACCTTTCCAACGTGTTCGCCCGTGAGGCCTTCCGCAAGGAATCCTATTTCTCTGACATCGCCGTCGGCGTCATCAGCGGCTTAGGGGCGACCGGTTACGAACTCGCTTTGCAATTCGCACTACAACATTCTGTAAGGAGCTAAAAAATGGATCTGCGCAAACTTAAGACACTGATTGAACTGGTTGAGAACTCGGGCATCGCCGAATTGGAACTGACTGAAGGCGAAGAGCATGTTCGCATCTCGCGCTCCAGCTCCGTCGCTGCACCGATGCAACATGTATATGCTGCAGCCCCTCAGCACGCCCCTGCACCAGCAGCCGCACCAGTAGCCGCCGCCCCCGCAGAACCTGCCCAGCCTGAAGGCTATGTAGTCAAATCACCGATGGTCGGCACTTTCTACCGCGCACCATCCCCTGGCGCGAAATCTTTCGTTGATATTGGTTCCAGCGTGAACGCTGGTGACACCCTGTGCATCATCGAGGCGATGAAACTACTGAACGAGATCGATACCGATAAGGGTGGCGTCATCAAAGCCGTGCTGGTCGAAAACGGTCAACCGGTCGAATTCGGCCAACCATTGTTCATCGTAGGTTAATAGACCATGGCCGTGTTCGAACGTAAACCCCGAACGACTGCGCCGGAGAAGCCCGTTATGTTTGAAAAGATCCTTATCGCCAATCGTGGCGAGATCGCGCTGCGTATCCAGCGCGCCTGTCGCGAGATGGGCATAAAAACCGTCGCCGTTCACTCCGAGGCGGACGCGGAAGCCAAATACGTGAAGCTGGCCGACGAATCGGTATGTATCGGCCCAGCGTCTTCCAGTCTGAGTTATCTAAGTGTCCCCGCCATCATCAGCGCGGCGGAAGTCACCGACGCGCAGGCCATCCATCCCGGTTACGGCTTCCTGTCCGAGAACGCCGACTTCTCCGAGCGCTGTGAGAAATCCGGCTTCGTCTTCATCGGCCCGCGCGCCGAGACCATCCGCCTGATGGGCGACAAGGTCTCTGCCAAGAACGCGATGAAGAAAGCCGGCGTGCCCTGCGTGCCCGGCGTGGACGGTGCGCTACCAGACGATCCGGCTGAAATCATCAAGATCGCCAAGTTCATCGGCTATCCAGTCATCATCAAAGCGTCAGGTGGTGGTGGTGGTCGCGGTATGCGCGTGGTGCACACTGAAGCGGCGCTGCTGAATGCGGTAACCATGACCAAAACCGAAGCACAGGCTGCCTTCAACAATCCCGTGGTGTACATGGAGAAGTTTCTGGAGAACCCGCGCCACATCGAGATCCAGGTGCTGGCCGACCAGCACGGCTGCGCGGTATACCTTGGCGAACGCGACTGCTCCATGCAGCGCCGTCACCAGAAGGTGATCGAGGAAGCGCCCGCACCGGGCGTCGACCGCAAGCTGATCGCCAAGATCGGCGAGCGTTGCGCCGAAGCCTGCCGCAAGATCAACTACCGCGGCGCCGGCACGTTCGAATTCCTGTACGAGAACGGCGAGTTCTTCTTCATCGAGATGAACACCCGTGTTCAGGTGGAGCATCCTGTCACCGAGATGATCACCGGCGTCGACATCGTGCAGCAGCAGATCCGTATCGCGGCTGGCGAGAAGCTGCCCTTCCGCCAGAAGGACATCCAGTTCCGCGGCCACTCGGTGGAGTGCCGCATCAACGCGGAACATCCTTACACCTTCGTTCCGTCGCCGGGCCGCATCAGCAACTGGCACGTACCCGGTGGTCCCGGCATCCGCGTCGATTCGCACGTGTACAACAACTATTTCATCCCGCCGCATTACGACTCGATGATCGGCAAAGTGATTTCCTATGGCGATACCCGTGATCAGGCTATCGCGCGCATGCGCACCGCCCTATCCGAAATGGTCGTGGAAGGTATCAATACCAACATCCCGCTGCATCAGGAACTGATGAACGATGCAGCATTCGTACGCGGTGGTACCAGCATCCATTATCTGGAACACAAGCTGGCGGAACGTACCAAAGGCAAATAAACCATGTCTTGGCTAACGCTGTCAGTCCGGGCGGAAGCCAGTCATGCTGAGGCATTGAGCGAATCGCTGCTGGCGCATGGCGCGCTGTCGGTGGACATGCTCGATGCTGATGCCGACACGCCAGATGAGCAAGCCATCTTCGGCGAGCCCGGCGAACCAACCTCCAGTGTGTGGCAACACAATCTGATCAATGCCCTGTTCGAGCAGGATGCTGACGTCGAGTCAATCTTGCTCACCTGCTACGACGAATTGGGTATCACCGCTCCCGCCGAGCACACTATCGAGACTCTGGAAGAGAACGACTGGGTGCGCCTCACACAGTCACAGTTCGAACCCATTCGCATCAGTGACCGGCTATGGATCGTACCGACTTGGCATAAAGCCAGTGACCCTTCTGCTATCAATATCGCACTCGACCCCGGACTCGCTTTTGGAACCGGCAGTCATCCCACCACACGTTTGTGTCTGCGCTGGCTGGACGGACATATTCAGGGTGGCGAGACGGTATTGGATTACGGCTGCGGTTCCGGCATCCTCGCTATCGCCGCCATGAAGCTGGGTGCAAGCAGCACCGTTGGCGTGGACATCGATCCGCAAGCGGTCATCGCCAGCCGCGACAATGCGGATGCGAACCATGTCCAAGCCGATTTCTTCACCCCGGATGGCGTCCAACTCACGCAATACGATGTGGTGGTCGCCAACATTCTCACCAACCCGCTGCGCGCACTGGCGCCGCTGCTGTCTAACGCGGCGAAGTCAGGCGGTCGCATCGTGCTATCTGGCATCCTTGCCGACCAAGCGGATGAAGTGATGCGCATCTACGCACAATGGTTCGGCTTCGCACCGGCGGTGATAGAAGACGGCTGGTGTTGCCTGTCCGGAGTGAAACGATGAGTGACACCACACTCTGCCCGCAATGCGCCACCCGCTTCAAAGTCAGCGATGAGCAACTCGATGCACATGATGGCTTGGTGCGTTGTGGTCGTTGCCAGAACGTATTCAATGCACGTGAACATTTGCAGCAAGATGAGCCTAGTCCACAACTGAGCTTGCTCATAGATGAAGAGTCTTCGCCTGTAGCGGAGGATTCCGGCGACGATACAATCAAGTTGCCAGCAGCCGAGAGATCCACTTCTGACGAAGAGAACGCTGTTTCTGAAACAGCCGATATTGCACCCATCAACGCAGATGAACCAGACACCTCCGATGTGTCGAGCGACATCGTCGAGGATACCCCGTCTAAAGATGCGTCATACCATCCCGATCTGACACCCATTCCGAATTTGACCGAGTTGGAAGATGAACCGACCACGCTGGCTCAACAAGTACAGTTCGTCGCTGATCCAATAGAAGAAGACAAACCCGCAGTATCAAAATCCAAGCAGAAACTGGGGATCTTTCTCGGCTTGATGCTCTTTTTACTGCTGGCAGCCCAAGGCACTTATTTCTTCCGCGATACGCTGGCGGTGAAACTCCCTGGACTCAAACCCTTGCTGGTCGAACTTTGCAATCGGTTCGACTGCAGCATCGGTCTACCGCACGATGTGGATGCGCTCTCAATCGTATCTTCGGAATTGGAAGCTGATGCCAAGTTGGTGAATGTCATCACCTTGCACGCACTGCTGCATAACCGCGCCAGATATTCTCAAGCCTGGCCCAGTCTGGAACTCACACTGACCGACTCGCGCGATGATGTCATCGCCCGCCGCACCTTCCATCCTTCTGACTACCTCAAGAGCAAGGAAGATATGGAACGAGGTATCGGTCATAACCGCGAACAAGAGATCGCTTTGAAACTAGACACCACAGACCTTCGCCCCAGTGGTTACAGGCTCTTATTGTTCTATCCCCATCAACAGGCGCAGTAACCTGCCTCAGTCTTTCAGCGCTGCATGTGCTGATGCCAACCTGGCGATTGGCACGCGAGGTGCCGAACACGAGACATATGTCAGACCAATGCGATGACAGAATCGAATTGAGGACGGATGACCACCGTGCTCACCGCATATACCGATCTTCATACCCGGCTTGACACCTCTGCCCCAACCGACCGCCAACTCCATCAATTTCCCGACACCATTCTGATCCAGAACCTCGAACGGGTTGTCCTGCAGGATCTTTACTTCGTTGTACATCGGAAGGAACTTGTTCTCGGCATCCTCGCGGGAGAACGAAAAGGTCGCCTGCGTCAGATCATTAGTGCCGAAACTGAAGAAATCCGCCTCCTCAGCCAACTTGTCTGCACGCATACAGGCTCGAACCACTTCAAGCATGCTGCCGAACTTGAATTTGAGTTTCTGCCCGCTCGACTTTTCTACCTGCACCTTGAGCTCGTCCACGATGCGCTTGACTGCTTTCAGCTCTGCTGCCGTACAAACCTGCGGCACCATGATCTCAGGATGATTCTCGATACCTCGCCGATCACATTCCGCAGAGGCTTCCAGAATGGCGCGTATCTGCATAGCGTAGATCTCAGGGAATGTGATACCGAGACGCACACCACGATGCCCCAACATGGGATTGACCTCATGCAAGGCACGCACCTTCTTCAGAATAGCTGTCTTCTTCTCGATGGCAGCCTCGATCACATTCGCATCAGCCAGCGTATGGATCTCATGCATCCCTGCTGAATCGCTCGGCTGCAGCAGGCGAATAGTGTCGGCCAGAATGTCGATGCCTCGCGCCGCGGTTCGCAGATGTTCCAAGTGCTCTAGTTCAACGACCAGTTGCTGTTCGGTCGGCAGAAACTCATGGATCGGGGGATCGAGCAACCGGATGGTCACCGGGTGAGGCGACATAACTTCAAGCAGTGCTTGGAAATCGCTGCGCTGGATCGGCAACAATTTGTCGAGCGCCTCTTGGCGTTGCTCCAATGTGTCGGCTACGATCATCTCTAGCACTATAGGCAAACGATCTGTCGCATTGAACATGCGTTCAGTGCGACAAAGTCCGATACCCATCGCACCATAACTCAGTGCGCGCTGTGCATCCTTCGGACTATCTGCATTGGCCATCACCTTCAGACGCGACACTTCATCCGCCCAAGATAGCAGAGTCTTCAGGTCCTCCGTAAACTCGGCCACAACTGTCGGCACAGACCCCAGATAGATGTTGCCCGAGGTGCCATCGATGGTGATGAGGTCACCTTCCTTGATCACCGCCTCGCCGATAATCGCCTTGCGCGCCTGCGTGTCGACATGTATGCCTTCCGCACCAGCCACGCAGGGCTTTCCCATACCGCGAGCCACTACCGCAGCATGCGATGTCTTGCCGCCTCGGCTGGTCAAGATGCCCTGCGAAGCGAAGAAGCCGTGGATATCCTCCGGCTTGGTCTCTTCGCGCACCAAGACCACCAGTTGCCCGCTACGGCCCATGGTTTCGGCCCTGTCCGCATCGAACACGGCGCGTCCGCAAGCGGCTCCCGGTGATGCAGGCAAGCCCTTAGCCAGTGGAGAAGCTTGGTGTTTGGGATCGAGTCGCGGAAACAGCATCTGCTGCAGACTCTCGGGATCAATACGCAACAAAGCTTGCTGCCTATCAATTAGGCCGCTCTCAGCCATCTCGACCGAGGTTCGCACCATCGCATGCGCATTCATCTTGCCGTTACGCGTTTGCAGACAATAGAGAATGCCTCGTTCAATGGTGAACTCGAAATCCTGCACTTCCTTGTAGTGCGCCTCCAGCTTGTCACGCAACTCCACCAGTTGGCGATGCAGGTCGGGCATCTCCTCCGCCATGCGTGCAATCGGTTTCGGCGTACGGATACCCGCCACCACATCCTCACCTTGTGCATTCACCAGATATTCGCCGAACATCTGATTCTCTCCTGTGGCGGGATTGCGCGTGAAACCAACCCCGGTAGCCGAGTCGAATCCACGGTTGCCGAACACCATAGTGCATACATTGACCGCGGTGCCGTTCGCCAGCTCCGGCGTGATCTTGAATTCGCGACGGTAGTCGACCGCGCGTTTGCCCATCCATGAATTAAAGACCGCCTTGATGGCGATCTCAAGCTGCTCAAAAGGATCCTGTGGAAAAGGATGACCGGTATGTCCGTGCACGGCGTCGAGGAACAGCTCGGTCACTTCACGCAAATTATCGGCTGACAGTGCGATATCTTCTTTTGCGCCTTCACGGTGTTTGATTGCCTCGAACGGCTCGTCAAACAACGCGTCCGGCATGCCCAGCGCCACCTTGCCGAATAACTGAACGAAACGGCGATAGGCATCGTAGGCGAAGCGTTCGTCTCCGGTTTGCTTGATCAGGCCCTGCAAGGTCGCGCTATTCAGCCCCAGATTGAGGATGGTATCCATCATGCCAGGCATAGACATGGCCGAACCAGAGCGAACTGACACCAGCAATGGATCGCTCTCGTCACCAAAGCCTTTGCCCGTCGCCTTTTCGAGTTGCACCATATGCTGGCGAACGTCATCCATGATCCCGGCAGGCAAACGCCGTTCCGCGCCGAGGTAATCAAGACAGGCTTCTGTTGAAATCGTGAAGCCGGGAGGCACGTTAAGGCCGATCTGTGTCATCTCGCACAGATTGGCGCCCTTCCCTCCGAGCAATTTCTTGTTCTTACCATCGCCTTCGGTGAAGGCATAGACGAATTTCTTCTGGCTCATGACACCCTCCGCAAATGATTAACAGGACACATTCAACCCATACCGTCATGGATAAGGAGCTCATGAAGCAATGACCTGATTGACCATTGGTGCATGGATGGCATGGATCATCATGCAGTCATTCTACGCTTGTCGATGCAAGGCCAATAGTCACCCCAAAACCAATTATTTTATTCAGAAAACTGGCCAGCATAAAAAAGGGGAGACCGAAGTCTCCCCTTTTAATTGGTGCTTGTGCTTTGTTTAAGGGGCTGGCGAACCAGCCACCTCTTACGTCAGCTCAAACTTACCATGCGGACTCAAGCATCAGAGTCAGCAGGCTCGTTCCTGTCTTACCTGCGGCATTTTTATCAAGTGAAGCACCCGCATCGTAGGCAGTACCAGAGTTCTGTGTGTATGCAGCGTGCAATGCCACGTTCTGGAACAGGTCATAGATGGCAGAAACTGTGATTGCATTATCAGTCTCGGCAGCACCATTTTTGGCGTTACGATATGCAGCGCCAATCGACAAGGCGTGAGGGATCACAGTAAAGTCAGCGCCCAGAGTCCACGCCTTTTTGGCATTGGTGGTGGAGTCGTTGTAGGCGTTAGGCAGGGCTGCTGTACCAGCTGGGATATTCACGTATGTACCATACAAGCCCGCTTCCATGCCTGCGATTTCGCCGTGAGCCTGTGCGTTCATAGCAGTAGCTTTAGTTGCAACTTTGGTTGTTGCAGCTGCTTCGTAGTTTTCTCCGCTAATCATATCCACACCAGCTACAACTGCCATGTCGGCAATCGTTGGTGTCACGTTCAAGCTGACTGTAGTTGAGGCCAACTGACGACCTGCCGACCCGCCCATCAGGAACGCCGGTGCGAAACGAGACACGTTGATATAGCCCATGTCGGTTTTCGCAACGAAGGCAATACCCGTCGCATCAGCCTTTGCCAATTGTGACCAGATATATGCTGAGATGCCCTCACCAGCCTCAGACCAACGCATCGCGCTGTTCACACCATTGCTAGACTCTGTATAACCAGAGATCGGGCCTTGACCTGTAGCGAAGACGATTGCGGAAAGCTTAGCAGAGTCCATGTCGTAAACGACTGGAAGACGCAAGCCTGCGACTTTGTTTCCTGTCCAGTCGTATTCGATCAGAGTGCCAATTTTGACTGCATCGCTTTCAGCGATGCGGCCAGCAACGAAAAGAGAGAATTCGTCAGGGATCTGCCACTGACCGCCATTCTTAGTAGTGCCGCTAATCGCAGCGTTTGCTGCAGTGTCAACACCATTTGTCTTCTGGTAACGGGCCTTGATCAAAATGGCTTGATTGAGGGTGGAAGGTATTGACAGGTGCTCGCCTTCAACCTTTTCTTGAGCCCCCATCATGGTGTAACCGCCGGCCTTGAATGCGCGACCGAAACCGTTCAGAACTGGAAAGTGCTGTGCGTGGCAAGCAGAGCAAGCCATGCCAGTTTGACGCGCGAACGCGGGAATAGCGGATGCTTCTGGAGCGAAGGCTGCTGCAGCCAGAACGCCAGCCAGAGAGAGAGCGATTTTCTTCATTTATGTTTCTCCTCGTTGATTTGGATATTTACTCTTTAAGATGGGCGAAAGGCTTCCGCCTTGCAACCACGGCGAGAATCCTAACAACGGGTTCGTGAGCAAATCGTCAACGAAAAGTGAAGGATTTGTTAAATGTGATTTTTTTACAACAAGTGCTGTGAGTATTTCAGAATGAAGTGCTGCGAAAATCGAGTGTGACAGTAGTGCCTTCGCCGGGATGGCTGTCGATCTGTACCTGCCATCCATAACGATCAGAGATACGCCTGACCAAGGACAGGCCGACGCCAAAACCTGCACTGGCCCTACCTTTGTAATGACGGTCAAAGGCCCTCGCCAATTCTTCCGGCGTCATACCCGTACCGGTATCACTGACCTCGATCCGGCCTTCTTCCAGCTTCAGTCTGATATGCCCCTGAGTCGTATGGAAGGCGGCGTTTCGCAGCAGATTGTCCACCGCGATATAGATCAACGAACGCTCAACGACCAGCGCTGGTGCAGCCTGCACTGACAGTTCCAGCACAACGGCAGAATCCCGCAGCAAAGCGCGATGTCTGTCCACTGCCTCCTGTACTACTGGTGCGATTTGGCACAGCGGCTCATCGTCACCCACAGTTCGTTCGCGGGCCATCAACAGCAAGGAGCGCATCATCTCCACCATCTCCAGTCCGGAACGCTTGATGCGTGCCAGCCGCTCGCGCTGCTTGTCGTTCAGCCTCTCATCCTGCTCAAGAACTTCGACAGCGCCCAAAATCACCGCCAGCGGTGTTCGCAACTCATGGCTGACATCGCCGGCGAAGTTCTTCTCGCGCTCGATGAAATCGTCCAAACGTTGTACATAACGCTCGAAGGCACGTGCCAGTTCGCCCACTTCATCGTTACGTATCAATTTGGCTGGTGGCATATGTTTAACGCCCGGCTCGGCGTCTCCCACCCAATTCGCTAGGCGAGTGACTGGCGAGACGATGCGCCGCGCAAGCAAGAACCCACCGATCGCCGAACCTAGGATCACGAAAACCGAGAACAAGATTAGCTCGCCCATGAAAAACTCTTCACGTGCACGCTGACGCTCTGCGTTATAGATCATAAAATAGCGTGCTTCGCTACGATCAGCGACCAGCACGTGATATTTGGAGCCCTCTATATCGACGCTATGCCATCCCGGTTGCAGATGATGCAACTGATTGGGAACGATCTCCTCCGGCTCCCCTGGCGACAGCACATAGCCTCTGAAGGCGATCGTGTTCGGCGGCACGAACACCTGATCGCGCTCATGGCGCGCCACGGTATCATCCAATTCGGCTTGCAACGTCTCTTGCATCAATTTGCTGCCGGCATCCTTGACCGTCCAATACAGGACGCCCGACAGGACTACGCTGATCAATGCACCAAACAGCGCGAAGGCAACCGCCGCCTGAAAACGTAAGCTATTCTTGTGCAGCATCCTGTCCTGCCAGTTGATAGCCGAATCCACGCAAAGTACGTAGCAGTTTGCGCTCGAACGGCTTGTCCACCAGTTCGCGCAACATGTACATATGCGCCCGCAGCGAATCGCTGTCCGGTCGACCTTCACCCCACACGGCCCGCTCTATGTCATCGCGACTGACTACTTGGGGCGAACGCGACATCAGCACCTCTAGGATCTTATACGGGATAGGCGGAAGCTCGATGAGCTTGCCACCGCGCCGCACGGAATAGATTTGTGTGTCCAGCATGAGGTCTTCCACCGTCAAAACCTTCTGCCGTTGCGTGCGCTCGCCTACCCGACGTGTCAGCACACGTAACCGCATCTCGATCTCACGCAGCTCGGCAGGCTTCACCAAGTAATCATCAGCTCCCGCTTCCAGCCCGCTGATCTTGTCCTCCAGCGCATCCCGCGCCGTCACCATCAGAATTGGCGTTTCCTTACCCGCATCCTCGCGCAGCCTGCGGCACAGGGTCAGGCCGTCCATGCCAGGCAGGGTGAGATCGAGCACGATAGCATCGTATACATTGACCACCGCCAAATGGAGACCGGTCACGCCATCCCCCGCTGCATCCACGATATGACCCTTGGATTCGAGGAAATCGAACATATCGGACGCAAGGTCCCGGTTGTCTTCGATGATCAGTACATGCATGGTTCGTCCGCCCTGATTGATTAATTGCTCTGAAGCTGAAGCGCGCACCATACCATTACAAATAATGTGAGGGCTAGCAGGCTTGTCATTACAAAGACAAACTTCCGGTATAATCCTCCCGCCGTTCAAACCGATGGGAGAGTGTGCTGAAAAGCACCGCCGAAGGCGTAACACCCGCAACCGCTCAGGCTAAAGGAACTATCGGGACAGGCAAATCTGGAGAGCGCTGTTAAGTCAGCCACCGAAGGGGCACGCGACGTAAGTTGCAATCTCTCAGGTACCAAGGACAGATGGGGGCGAGGCTATGTGGCCTCGCCCTTTTTTATCGCCCGGAAAACCAACATGACTCTCAAAACGACTCCTTTGAATGCAGCCCACCGCGCTATGGGCGCCAAGATGGTGGATTTCGGCGGCTGGGATATGCCGGTGAACTACGGTTCGCAGATCGACGAACACCACCAGGTGCGCAACGACAGCGGCATGTTCGACGTGTGCCACATGCGCGTGGTCGATGCCAAAGGCGACGGCGTGCGTGCCTTCTTGCGTTACCTGCTGGCGAACAACGCCGACAAGATCACCGTCCCCGGCAAAGCACTCTATTCCGCCATGCTGCGTCCCGAAGGCGGCGTGATCGACGACCTCATCATCTATTTCATGACCGAGCAGTGGTTCCGCATCGTGGTCAACGCAGGTACTGCAGACAAAGACATCGCGTGGATGAAAGAACAAGCCGCCACGCACGCGCCGAAACTCACCATCACTTCGCGTGACGATCTGGCGATGGTCGCCATCCAAGGCCCGAATGCCCGCACCAAAGTATGGCAAGTCTTGCCGCAGACCAAAGCTGCGACTGAGAATCTGGTGAACTTCCAAGCCGCCGATTGCGGTGAATATTTCATAGCGCGCACCGGTTACACCGGCGAAGACGGCTTTGAAGTGATGCTGCCGAAAGAGAAGGTCGAAGCGTTCTGGTATGACTTGAACAAAGCGGGCGTGAAACCCATCGGTCTCGGCGCACGCGACACACTGCGCTTGGAAGCGGGCATGAACCTGTACGGACAGGACATGGACGAGACGATCGGCCCGCTGGAATCCGGCTTGGCTTGGACAGTCGATCTGAAGAGTGAACGCGACTTCATCGGCAAGGCCGCCTTGCTGGCC
Source organism: Sideroxydans sp. (assembly GCA_024636935.1). Lineage (GTDB taxonomy): Bacteria > Pseudomonadota > Gammaproteobacteria > Burkholderiales > Gallionellaceae > Sideroxyarcus. The sequence goes on from JAGXGC010000017.1 coordinate 27,415, forward strand.
AACCCGCCGAGCAAGAAGCTGGTCGGCCTCGTGCTGCTGGATCGCGGCGTGTTGCGCGGTCACCAGAAAGTCGTCACGCCACAGGGTGAAGGCGAGATCACCAGCGGCACCTTCTCTCCGACATTGGAGAAGTCCATCGCGCTGGCGCGCGTGCCAAAAGATGTGCAGATCGGCGACAACGTACAAGTCGTGATCCGCGATAAGATGCTAGCTGCGCAAGTTGTGAAATATCCGTTTGCCCGCAACGGCAAAGGCCTGATTTAATTTTCTTTGAGGACTAGACCATGAGCAACCCAACCGACCTGAAATACACCGCCTCCCACGAATGGGTGAAGACTGAAGCTGACGGCAGCATCACCATTGGCATCACCGAACACGCACAGGAACTGCTGGGCGATATGGTGTTCGTCGAAGCACCCGCTGCCGGCCGCAAGCTGAATGCCGGAGAAGAATGTGCTGTGGTGGAATCGGTGAAAGCCGCCGCTGACGTATATGCACCAGTCACTGGTGAAGTCATCGCAGGCAACCCTGATCTGGAAAACTCCCCAGAGAACATCAACAGCGATCCGTACGGTGCTTGGCTGTTCAAAATGAAGCCGGACAATGCCGCCGATGTTGCCGCACTGATGGATGCAACTGCCTATCAGGCACATGTAGACAGCGAAGCGCACTAAACAAGAACCATCGCCACTGGTGGCACAGACTCTCTGTGCTCACAGTGGCGTTTTCAATCACTCCCAACATCCCGAGCTCACCATGAATACCGACCATTTCGTTACACGCCACAACGGTTCCAACGCACAAGACGTGCAAGCCATGCTGAACAAGATCGCTGTGCCATCGCTGGATGCGCTGATAGATCAGACCGTGCCTGCGGCCATCCGTTTTCAGCAGCCGTTGAATCTGGCGGACGGGATGTCCGAGCATGAGTTCCTCGAACATCTGCGCGGCATCGCGGCGAAGAACAAGCTGTTCAAGAGTTATATCGGTCTCGGCTATTACGGCACCGTGCTGCCTGCCGTGATCCAACGCAACGTGCTGGAGAATCCGGGCTGGTACACCGCTTACACGCCTTATCAGGCCGAGATCGCACAGGGACGTTTAGAGGCATTGCTAAACTATCAGACCATGGTGATGGATCTGACCGGCATGGAGATCGCCAACGCTTCTCTGCTGGACGAAGCTACGGCCGCTGCCGAAGCGATGACCATGTTGCACGGGCTGCGTTCGCGCGCCGATGCAGCTGCCAGCAAGAACAGCTTCTTCGTGTCGCATGAGTGCTATCCGCAGACCATCGAGTTGCTAAAGACGCGCGCCAAGCCGCTGGGTATCGAACTGGTGATCGGTGACTTCAAGACCGTCACGCTGAACGACCAGTTGTATGGCGCATTGCTGCAATACCCGACTGCCGACGGTACCGTGCATGACTACGCCGATTTCGTTGCGCGCGCCAAAGCCAACAATATGAGTATCGCCGTCGCGGCCGACATCCTCAGCTTGGTGTTGCTGACGCCGCCGGGCGAATGGGGTGCAGACGTGGTGTTCGGTTCCACGCAACGCTTCGGCGTGCCGATGGGCTACGGTGGTCCGCACGCCGCCTACTTCGCCTGCCGCGATGCGCACAAGCGTTCGATGCCGGGTCGCATCATCGGCGTGTCGGTGGATGCCGACGGCAACCCAGCCTTGCGCATGGCCTTGCAGACTCGCGAGCAACACATCCGCCGCGAGAAGGCGACTTCCAACATCTGTACCGCGCAAGCACTGCTGGCGATCATGGCTGGCATGTATGCGGTGTATCACGGTGCGGAAGGTCTGCGCGGTATCGCGCGCCGCGTGCATCAGGCGACGGCCGTTCTCGCGGATGAATTGAAAGCGCTGGGTTATCAGCTCGCCGACGGCGAGTTCTTCGACACCCTGCATCTGCTGCATGCCGACAATGTGAAGATCCACGCGCTGGCTGAAGCTGCACAGATCAACTTCCGCTACACCGCCGATGGCATCACGCTGTCGCTGGATGAGACCGCATCAGTCGCCGACCTGAACGCCATCCTCGCCGTGTTCGCACAGGCTGCAGACAAAGCTGCTCCGTCCGTCACGCGCGAACAAGTCATCGACCATGCGCTGATGTTCACACCGCGTAGCTCGGCCATCCTCGCGCATGATGTGTTCAACGTGTATCACACCGAGACCGAGATGATGCGTTACATCAAGCGACTGGAGAACAAAGACCTGTCGCTCACGCACTCGATGATCTCGCTCGGCTCCTGCACCATGAAGCTGAACGCTGCTTCCGAGATGCTGGGCCTGACCTGGCCGGAGTTCGCCAACCTGCACCCCTTCGTGCCGTTGGAACAGGCAGCCGGATACCAAGAGCTGATCGCCGGACTGGATGCCGATCTGTCCGAGATCACCGGCTTCGCACAGATGAGCTTCCAGCCGAACAGCGGCGCGTCTGGCGAATACGCCGGTCTGCTGGTGATCCAGGCTTATCACCGTTCGCGCGGCGAAGCTCAGCGCAACGTGGTGCTGATTCCCTCCTCCGCGCACGGCACCAATCCGGCCAGTGCCGCGATGTGTGGCATGAAGATCGTAATCGTGAAGTGCGATGCGCGCGGCAACATCGACGTGGACGATCTGCGCGCCAAAGCGGAAGAGCACAAAGACGATCTGTCCTGTCTGATGGTGACCTACCCCAGCACGCACGGCGTGTATGAAGAATCCATCAAGGACATCACCTCCATCATCCACGCCAACGGCGGCCAGGTGTACATGGACGGCGCGAACATGAACGCGCAGGTCGGCCTCACCAGCCCCGGCAACATCGGCGCGGATGTGTGCCACCTCAATCTGCATAAGACCTTCGCCATCCCGCACGGCGGCGGCGGGCCGGGCGCCGGCCCCATCGGTGTGGCGGCACACCTCGCACCGTTCCTACCTTCGCACCCAGTGGTGAAAGTAGGCGGCACGCAAGGCATCCATGCGGTGTCCGCTGCGCCTTACGGCAGCGCACTGATCCTGTTGATCTCTTACGGCTACATCAAGATGATGGGCGGCAAGGGACTGACTGAAGCGACCAAGATGGCGATCCTCAATGCGAACTACATCAAGGAATCGCTGAAGGATCACTACGCCACCTTATATAGCGGCAGCAACGGTCGCTGCGCACACGAAATGATTCTGGACTGCCGCGAGTGGAAGAAAGAAGGAGTAGAAGTCTCTGACATCGCCAAGCGCCTGATGGACTTTGGCTTCCACGCACCGACCACCTCCTTCCCGGTAGTGGACACACTGATGGTGGAACCGACCGAGAGTGAATCCAAGGCCGAGTTGGATCGCTTCTGCGCCGCGATGATCGCCATCCGCAAAGAGATCGAAGAAGTGATAAGCGGCAAGGTCGACAAGAAGGACAACATCCTCAAACACGCACCGCATACTGCGAAGAACGTTTGTGCCAATGAGTGGACACGTCCTTACTCGCGCGAGCAGGCGGCCTATCCGCTGTCTTACGTGCGCGAGAATAAGTTCTGGCCTGCCGTGGCACGGGTGGATAATGTATATGGCGACAAGAACCTGATCTGCGCCTGCCCGCCCATCGCTTCATACATTTAAGGAAACCATCATGGCTAAAGACCCCAGCAACAAGACTGCCGTCACTCTGGAGGGGGCACCCGTCACCCTGTTCGGCACCTTCCCCGTCGTCGGCCAACTCGCACCGGATTTCTCGCTGGTGGATAAAGACCTGAAGGATGTCTCGCTCAAGGATTTCGCCGGCAAACGCAAGGTGCTCAACATCGTGCCCAGCTTGGATACTGCCGTGTGCGCCACTTCAACGCGCAAGTTCAACGAGGCCGCCGGCAAGCTGAACAACACCGTGGTGTTTGTGATCTCGGCAGATCTGCCTTTTGCGATGAGCCGTTTCTGCGTAGCGGAAGGGCTGGAGAATGTGGTCACCCTGTCGCTGATGCGCGGTCGAGACTTCATGCGCAACTACGGCGTGAAGATCGCCGACACTGCACTGGCCGGTGTCACGGCACGCGCGGTGCTGGTATTAGATGACAAGGACAAGATCATCCACGCCGAGCTGGTGGACGACATCACGCATGAGCCAAACTACGACGCGGCGCTGACTGTGCTGCGCTAAGGGCCACAGATGTCAGCAGGTATGAACATCCACAAGCGCATCATCGGGGTCTGCTGGGTCTTGTTCGGTGTGCTGATCCTGTCGCTGCTGGCAGTGAACTTCAGCCACACCGATCAACGCATCACCATCGTCGGCGCACTAGTCGGACTGGTCTATGCGGCAGCGGGCTTCGCACTGCTGGCTAATCTGCCGCGCTCTTGGCGTATCGGTCTGCCATGTGCCGCGTTGTCGATTTTCTCTTTCCCGATTGGCACAGCGATCGGCTTCTACTATCTCTGGTATTACTTCCGTCGCGAAAAACTGAACTGATGCGTACATGAGTAGACTGCTTTGCGCAGCTTCTACTTTTGCTTCATGTAGCCAGACCTTCTGTCTGCCAGTGGTGTTTATTCCCCCAGCCAGCAACAGGTCAATGCTGGAATGTTGATAGCTTCGTTCTCGACTTCGATGCGCATGCCGCTGCACAATTCTTTCGCCGATCCATGTCCGAAAAATCCATAAGGGCGTAGCACTGCCATATCAAGCGACTGCTCCTCGTTATTGAAGTTCGCCACTACCAGCACACGATTGCGCGGCGACACCGGATCACTGCGAACGTACACCAGCAGATTCGGATTCTCCACAAACACTTGTTGCCGGTTATCGAAATCAGCAAAGGCCGACAGTTCTTTGCGCAGCTCGATCATCTTCTTTAGCCCGCTGAAGATGCGCTGCTCCACCGTTCCGCTCTTGTGGCGTAACTCCGCCTTGTGCCAATCAAAGCTGGAACGATGCGACCAACGCGAGTCGTCACGTTTAGAAGGATCGGCCAGATATTCCACGCTGTTGAGCATGCCAATACCATCGCCGTAATACAGTAGCGGGATACCTCCAAACGACAGGATGATGCTATGCAAGAGCAGAATGGTGCGAACGGCCTCGTCAATAGCCACTTCATTACCGGATTCGATGGCGGTTCCAAGACCGGCCAGCGATGCGAGTGAGCCGGAGATGCGCGCATCTCCGGTCTTGGGATTCTCGCCGAAGGGCAATCCGCGTGCGGGCGAGCCTTCGAAGTGTCCGGTGAAGTAATCGATCAAGAAGCGGCGATGACTATAGGGGTCGTATCCCGCCAGTACCGCGTCTTTATCATCAAAACCAAGACCGATGTCGTCATGGCAACGTGCATAGTTAAGCCATGTGGCGCGTTCCAGTTTGACCGGCAGATGCTGCACGCCCAAATTGAGAAGCTTGGCATTCTTTGTGGCTACTGCATCCCACAGCAATGCCATCAATGTAGCGTTGTAGGCGATCTCGCATTCCTTGGCCATGATCGCGTCATCACCGAAATACTTGGTGATCTCACCGGGGGCGACGATGGCTTCGGCGATGAACAGCACACCGGGGGCGGTGACCTGACAACAATCCTTCATCAGCTGTAACAACAAGTGCGCCTCGCGTTCATTCTGGCAGGGGCTGCCGATCTTCTTCCACAGAAAAGCCACTGCATCCATGCGCAGGATATCCACCCCTTTATTGGCCCAGAACAAAATGATGTCCACCATCTCAATGAACACGGCCGGATTGCGGTAGTTGAGATCCCACTGATAGTTGTTGAAGACCGTCATCACCCACTTACCCATCTCCTCGTCCCAAGTGAAGTTGCCGGGCGCAGTAGCGGGGAATATCTCCGGCATCCCTTCCTCGAAGGCATCAGGTGTTTCGCGGTCGTCGTACACGTAGTAGTAGTCTTGGAACTTCTTGTCGCCCGCACGTGCCAGCTTGGCCCACACGTGTTCGTCCGAGGTGTGATTCACCACCACATCCAGCACCAGCAACATCTCGCGCTTCTTCAGCGTTGCTGCCAGTGCCTCCAAATCTGCGTTCGTGCCGAAACGTGCGTCCACCTTGTGGAAATCGCGCACCGCATAACCACCGTCGCTGGCGCCTTCAGGGCAATCGAGGATGGGCATCACATGCACCAGATTCACACCCAGTTCCTGCAAATAGGGGAGCTTCGCACGTAAGCCTTTCAGGTCACCAGCGAAGCGGTCGCAATACAGCGCCATACCCACCCACTTCTGGCTGAGGAACCAGTTGTAATCGCGTTCACGCGCCAGATCGGATTTGCGCAAGTGCGCCGCACGTTCGATGTAACGCTGTGCCAGCGTCTCCACCAGACTCACCATCTGTGACTTGAAGTCTGGACGGTCCCCATACAGACGATGGAACAGGCTGTGGATGTTGTAGAAGTTCGCGCCAAGGCGGGTATAGAAATGGCGCAGGCGCAGCTTGCCGATCTCCGGATTCAATTCGATTAGGATCTCGTTCAACATCGCATGTGAAGCTTGTTCGTACATCTTTTCCTCGTATCAGTTGGTTTGCAACAGCCAGTCTTCGATCTCCGGCCAATGATACGCCGCGCCCTCTAAGATGCCGGCACTGTAATTGCCGTTCATGCCGAGGAATCCGCCGCGCGCGACGATCAAGGCCGCCTTGTGTATATGCGACACCTGTTGCTTCAGCCCTTGCGCAGCATTAGCGACCATCACCGCCGGAACATCGCTCTGCAACACATCCAAATCGTTGCCGCTATCCCCTGCAAAAACGGTATCAAGTCGGCCAAATCCTTCTTGATGCATCAAAAACTCGATGGCATGCAGCTTGTTGGCAGATGCGGGCAACACATCAAGCAGTCCGACATGCTCAGCTTCATCCACACTCCAGATCAGGTTCGCCTTGATGTCATGCTCGACCAACAGTCTCCGTATCTGTTCCTGTAGCGAATTTTCGTCCGCTCCCAGATCGACATAGAAGCTCAGTTTGTGACGATTCTGTTTGGCCGCCTCCTGCAGTTTCAGATCACTAAAGACATGCAACAACCCCGCTAGCTCGTCATGCGAGAGACCACGCCAGTCGGGTGCGATCTGCGCATCCCAAGCCTCACTTCTTTGCCATACTCCAGCACGAATACTGTAAATGGTAGAACCGACATCGGCGACAGCGAAATCTGGCTGCGGCAGGTCGTATTCCGTGATGGCTTGTTGTATGAGTTCCCTATGCCGCCCGCTAACGTAGGCCAGCGTCACATCGTCGCGCGCCACCAAGCGGGCAAAGGTCGCGCGCGCGCCATGTGATTCAGGCTGCGCACCATTCGGGATCAGTGTGCGATCAAGATCGGTGCATAACAGATAGCGACTCACGCCCCGCCCCTTCCTTTGGCGAAGAAATCATAGTGCGCGATCGCTTCCAACACGCCTGCCGCATGTTGTTGCTGCGTCTGATAGATGCTGTCGATGGCAGCGACTTCGGCCAGCTCATCCAGGTGGCGATTGCTCACCACCGCCCCAAGCGTATTGCCCATCAGCATGTCGGTGTCGGCTGCGGTCGCGCCACACACAAGCGTATTTTCCAATGAGAAGCCAAGCTGCTCCGCGCACCAGCGCATAGCCAACCCCTTGGACGCGCGCACCGGCACTACATCGAGGAATTGGCCAAATGAGAACACCGCATTCACGGCCTGCTCGTTGCGCAACAAGGTCTGACGAATTTCCTTCACACTGACTTGCGTGTGGTCCATGTAATAGCTGATCTTGAACGTGCTCTGATTGACCTTGGGTTGCAGTTCCAGTCCGGGTATCTCGGCCAAGATGTCTCGTACCGCCTGCGGATTCCACTGATAGTTGATGTGGCGCACCCATATCTCGGAGCGCGTCAATCCAGGTGCATAGTGAATCTCAGTGCCTTGTCCGGTGATCAGCAAGTCTGGCTTGGGGATGTTGTACTGGCGCAATCTAGCCAGTGCATCATCCAGTCGACGGCCTGTAGCGATACCAAATATGGTCGTTTTCCGATTCTCCTGCATGAGCTGTAGGAATTCTTTTAGTGCTTCGTCATCGCCGATCAGATTGAGATCGATGCTGGTAAAGATGGCACGCTTGCGGAACACCTCAGGTCGGCGAATGCTGGTGATCGGCACTACAGGCTCCGATTTCTCCACCAGAGGGCGAATCACTTTCAGGTACTTCTCCACATGCGCCTGCCAGGAATAATGGCGTGTCACGCCAGCTATGCCGTTCTTGGCCAACCGTCGCCAGGCAACTTTATCCGAGAGCGTATCGAGCAGCGTCTGTGCCATCGTCTTGCGATCCAGCGGGTTGATCAGATGGCCGTTGTTACAGTTGCCGATGATGTCGGTGGGCCCACCATCTTCAGTCGCCACAATGGGCAGGCCGCACGCCGCTGCTTCGATCAAAGTCAGACCGAACGGTTCGGTCAGGGCTGGATTGACGAACACCCCGCGCGTTGCAGCTGCCAGCCGATACAGCACGGCCACTTCTTCCTGTGCATGATGTTTGGGATAAGCGACTTTGCCGTACAGATCATATTTATCAATGGCGAGCAGGATGCTGTTGAGCACACCCGCCGAGGTATCTTCCATCTCGTGGATGTCTTCTCGATTACCAGCCACAATCACCAGATTGGCGACCTCCTGCAATTCTGTCGACTGCCCATAGGCTTCGATCAGCGCCACGATGTTCTTGCGCGGGTCGGGGCGCGACAGGGCGAGGATGATCGGCTTGCCCGGCTCTTTCAAGAAACGCTTGAGTTGCTGAGCGATGGCGCTTTGCTTCTCGCCGCCTTGCGGTGGGAAGAACTGCGTCAGATCGGTGCCAGGGGGCACCACGCGCATACGCTCTGGCTGGTAGAAGTCATACAAGCCATATTGCTGCTCTACTTCCTGCCGGGTACTGGTGATCACCCGCTCGGCTGCACACAACGTACCCTCCTCAGCCTCGATGCGACGTGAGATGTGATAGGTGCTTTCGATCTCGCCGCGCGTGACGCCGCTGGCCAGCAGTTGCTTGCGCTTGCTGCGTCCCAGCGAATGGCCGGTGAATACCAGCGGGATACCGAGTTGGTGTGACAGGCGCGAACCTACATATCCCGCATCGGCATAGTGTCCGTGGAGCACATCCGGCAAGCGCGGCTGCGCTTTGAGGAAAGCCAGTGCGTTGTCTGAAAAGTTCTCCAGCGTGTCCCACAACATCTCCTTGCGCAGATACGCAGGTTCGCCGCAATCGATTCGCACGATACTGGCTTTTTCTGACAAGACTTCAAGCGGCTCTGCATAATCAGCACTGACGTTCACGTCAGGCACCCGACGTGTCAGCAAAATCACGCGCTCCACGTCCGGTCGTTGCCCCAAAGCGCGCGCCAGTTCCACTACATACTTGGTCTGACCACCTGTATCGGCATCGCGTCCCAGTTCCAGATCGTGACCGCGGATCAATCCGTGCACGCTGACCAGAACGATGAACAATGGCGGCTTGTTCATAGCTGCCACTCTTGCAGAAAGGGCGTGTAAAAATCTGTCCGGTCGGGGATGGCGCCTCGGATGGTGCAAATCGCTGCAGCAAAAGCATGCGCACGGGCCAAGCTTACGTCCACTGGCCACCCTTGCAGATGTCCCAGCATGAACACGGCGGAAAAGCCATCGCCCGCACCGACGGTGTCCACCACCGTTATCGTCGCCCCATTTGGTGTCATGCTTACTTCAGTCCCATCGCGCTTTATCAACCAAGCGCCCTCAGGCCCGCAAGTGACCAACACTTGTCCGATCTCGAACGTCTGCATGAAAGCGCGTGCATGCCCTGCCAGCGTATCCCCCGGCAAGGCGAACAACTCTGCCAACAGCGCCAGTTCTTCATGGTTCACCTTGACCGTATCCGCTTGACGTAATGATCGGCGAAATATTTGCGCCTCATACCAAGGTGCGCGCAGGTTCACATCAAAGAAGGTTGGCACGCTGGAGTGGTTCAACAACATCTTTAGTGCACTTCTTGATGCAGCATGTCGCTGGGCCAATGTGCCAAAGTAGATCAACTCAGGATGAATGGACAAAGCGACCTTGCGTGCGACCGAGGCATGGATATGGTCGTAAGCCTGTTCCGGCAATATCTCGAAGCGATGAGTACCGCCTTCAAAGTGGACTTTTACTTGCCCAGTCGGATAGATCTGATCGCATTGCACTCCCACCGTCTCCATACCGCAAGCGGCCATCGTCTCCAACAATTCGGTGCGTAGCGCATCATTGCCGGTACGAGTGATGAGGACGGGATTCAGGCCAAAAGCCTTGAGGTGCCTTGCGACATTGAAGGGGGCGCCGCCAAGAACACTACGGTCTGGAAATACATCGGCTAGAACCTCGCCGAATAGCGCAACAGTAGCTCCACTACGCTGAGAAGATAAGGAGGAATCTGGAATTGAGCGTGCTTGGTCTACTGTTTCTTTCATTGGCCTGTGGATACATGCCGCCACATTGGTTCTGCGACGAACTAAATGATGAGCGATGCAGGCATTTTACAGCTTATTGAGCATTCGTTGCCGCAAATGCAACCTATTCCGCGAATTAATCATCCAATCTCCGGCAACTGCCGCCATTCTGCTCGGTTTGGAGCCGCCGCCGGCTCTGTGATATAAACGCCGCCCCACCCCAATTCGAGAAACACGATGCTGCATGCATCGATGCTTCCATCCAATCGCACAGGAGCAGCCACCGTGACCGACACACGACAGACCCTTATTCCCATCTATTCGGCGAGCAAACCGCAGTTCCGCTCATACAACCTGAACAACTTCCGCGACATTCCACAGATCGCCCAGCTCAGCGAACAACAGCAATTGGATATCGAGATCGTCGGTAATGTACTGCCATTTAAAGTGAACAACTATGTTGTGGACCAGTTGATCGACTGGAGCAAAGTGCCCAACGATCCGATCTTCGCACTCACCTTCCCGCAGCGCGACATGCTGAGCACAGAACACTTCGACGAGATGGCTGCGCTGTTACAGCGCGGCGCGGACAAGGCCGAGGTCAAAGAAGTCGCGAACCGCATCCGCATGCAACTCAACCCCCATCCGGCCGGCCAAGCCGACCACAATGTGCCCGAGATGGACGGCGAGCGCCTGCACGGCATGCAACATAAATACCGGCAGACCATCTTGTTCTTCCCCAGTCAGGGCCAAACCTGCCACGCCTATTGCACCTTCTGCTTCCGCTGGCCGCAGTTCGTCGGCATGACCGACATCAAGTTCGCCAGCCGCGAAGTGGAGAAGCTGGTGGAGTACGTGAAACGCAACCCGGAGATCACCGACATCCTATTCACCGGCGGTGATCCGATGATCATGTCGGCGAAGAACCTCGCTGCGTATATCGAACCACTGCTGTCCGCCGACCTGCCCAACTTGGTCAACATCCGTATCGGCACCAAAGTGCTGGGGTACTGGCCGCACAAGTTCGTGGACGACGATGACACACAGGAGATGCTGGCGCTGTTCCGCAAGGTGACCGACAGTGACAAACAGCTGGCACTGATGGCGCACTTCAACCATCCGCGCGAACTGGAGAACGACACCGTACGCCAAGCCATCCGCAACCTGCGCGAAGCGAACGTGATGATCCGCACCCAGTCGCCGGTGATGCGCCACATCAACGACGACCCGGCACTGTGGGCGCGCATGTGGGAAGAACAGGTCAAGCTCGGCTGTGTGCCGTATTACATGTTCCTCGCGCGTGACACTGGTGCACAGCATTACTTCTCGGTGCCATTGGTGCGCGCTTGGCAGATCTTCCGCGAGGCGTATCAACAGGTATCCGGCTTGGCACGTACGGTGCGCGGCCCCAGTATGTCAGCCAACCCCGGCAAGATCCAAATGCTGGGCGTAGCAGAGGCTGGCGGACAAAAAGTGATGGTGATGCGATTCCTGCAAGGTCGCGACCCGGACTGGGTACAACGTCCCTTCTTCGCTGAATACGACGAGACCGCCACTTGGATAGATGAACTCAAGCCCGCATTCGGCGAGCAAAAATTCTTCTTCGAAGAAGAGCTGGAACAGCTATTCCACGAGCGCAACGACACCAGCACAGCGGACGATTTCGAGTAGGAATTTCGCCCGTTAGCAGAGGGAGTGCGCAGCTTATTCCGGCTCACACTCCTGCTTGAAGATTTCCAGATTAGAGACGTTCGAGACGCCTTGCATGAAAGGAGCCCAGAACCTAGCGCCGCAGTGCACGGTCTCGATGCAGCGGGTTTTGGGAATCGGGTCATCTTCGACGAAAAGTCGCGACAGACAGGCTTGGTAAAGTCCATGGCATGCCTGACCTTCCGCCAAGCCGTATTGCATCAATACGACTTGCTCAAGGAATCTGCAGTGACCCGTTTGTGCATGCGCCTGACCCACCATCAGCAAACCCAAGATAAAGAATGCGGTACGCATTTTGCGTGGCCTGTTATTTTTCAGGCTGCTGCATGATGCGCAGCGCGGGTGCTTTGCCCTGCTTATCCTGTCCCGCATAGAGTGTGAGGTGGGGATAAGGGATCTCGATGCCATGTGCGTCGAAAGCTTTTTTCAGTTTGCCGAGAAAGGCGCGACGCACATCCCATTGCTCCAGCGCCTCGGTCTTGAATCTGCTGCGAATGAGCACTGAGGAATCCGCCCAACTCTGTACACCTTGTATCTCAAGATCTTCAAGTATCTTCGGGCCGATCACGGGGTCATTGCGCAACTCGGCAGCTGTCTCGCGCGTAACACGATAGACCTCGTCGAGATCTTCGCGGTAGGCGACGCCGAATTCGATCAGTGCATAAGCATAGCCGCGAGATTTGTTGGTCAGGATGGTGATCTGCCCGTTGGGGATGTAATGCACATTGCCTTCGATATCGCGCAAGGCGACATACCGCAACGTGATGTCTTCCACTACACCGATCTTGCCGGATATCTCGACTGCATCGCCCTGCCTTATCTGATTCTCAAGCAGCAAAAAGATGCCGGTGAAATAATCTTGGATCAGACTCTTGGCGGCAAAACCAACCGCGATACCGACCACCCCGGCTGCTCCAAGTATGGGTGTGACCGAGACGCCAAGCTCGCTCAACAGCAAAATTGCAGCGACAACCAGAATAACCACGTTGAATATGTAGCGCAGCATTCTGGCCAGCGTCTCGACGCGGCGCCCTTCCTCTGCGGATTCGATACCCTGACGGGCATAATCACTAAACACACGGATCAGCTTGCGGCTCACGATGATGAGAACCCAGGCGACCACCAGCGTAAGGATCACGCGCAGTATCTCCATAGGCACATGCAGATGATCGATGAAGGATGTGTTTTCCATACTGGGCTCCGGTGCTTAATGGGTTATCGATTCTAACGCATGGTGCTCGAAGAACTGTCATGATGGCTCGGGTATAATCGCGCCCCATTCATTGCAGGAGCATTCATGTCCACCACCGTACTTGTCATCGGCTTGATGGTGTTCTTTGCGCACTTTCTGTCGCTGCAATTCAGCCGCACCAACATTCCAGACGTCCTCGTCTTGATGATGATCGGCATATTGCTCGGCCCTTTGATGGGAATAGTGTCGCCTGACGACTTCGGCAAAGTCGGTTCTTTGTTGGCCACTATCGCGCTGGTTGTGATCCTGTTCGAGAGCGGGACCTCGCTCAACCTCGATGTGCTGGGACATTCCATCGGCACGACCGGTTTTCTGTCTATCGCTTGCTTCGCGCTCACCACAACAGTGATCTCGGCGGTCGGCATGTCTATGCTGGATCTGAATTTCACTTCTGCGCTACTTCTTGGGTTGACGCTTGGCGGCACCTCTTCCGCCGTTGTGATTCCGATGGTGAGTGCACTGAAACTGTCCGATAAGCCTTCCACTGTGCTGGTACTCGAATCCGCACTGACCGATGTGCTGTGTATCGTGGGCGTGTTTGCAATGCTACAGATCCTGACGCAAGGTGACGTGGCTGCCGGAAAGGTCGTAGGCGGCGTCATGGCAGCCTTGGTGTTCGCAGCCGTGTTCGGCGTGGTGGGTGGCATCGGCTGGTTGCTGGTGCTAGGCAAGGTGCGCGACTTCCCCAACACTATCTCGTCCACACTGGCCTATGTATTCATCGTCTACGGTGCGACCGAAGTGTTGGGCTTCTCCGGCGCCATCGCCGCACTGGCACTGGGCGTCACGCTAACCAATTTCCAAAAATTCGGGCTGCATCGCATCCCACATCTAGACAAGAACATCGAACCGTTGAACGAGGTCGATCTGATCTTCTATCGTGAAGCAGTGTTTCTGCTGAAGACCTACTTCTTTGTGTATCTTGGCATCTCCATCCATTTCGGTGCCGTACTGCCGGCCACAGTCGCGATCGTGATGGTGCTGATCGTCTATGTGTTGCGTCTGCTGCTGACACGCGTGGTGTTCCGCGACCCCACCTATACGCTACGCGACACTGCTGTCACCTCCATGATGGCGCCTAAAGGACTGGCGGCGGCGGTACTCGCCGCGCTGCCATTGCAATACGGTATCGCAGGCGGCGAATTGATACGCGACACGACTTACATGGTTGTGCTATTCAGTATCTCGCTTACCGCTGTGCTCGTGATGGCCTACCCAGCTCCCGCAGTACGCTCTTTCTACTCACGTGCGCTAGGCAAACCACCCGGCGACACCATGAAAGTTCCGGCCTTCGTCCCGCCAACCAAATCCTGAGCCGGTATCGATCAAAACCAGAACGGCATCAACCACACGTACGATGCCTTGAATCAATTTGATAGGAAGCATGCATGATTACGACACTGTTGATGATAGCCACCATTCTTTTCCTCGCGCTGCAACTGGAGGAGAAACTGCGCGTGCCATCGCCATTGGGCTTGATCCTGCTTTCCTTCATCGCACACTATGCATTCAAACAAGTACCGGTACTCACCGGCGACGCCGAACATTTCGCCACCCTAGTCATCTTCCTGCTTCCGGTGTTGCTGATCTCCGATTCACTTGAACTCAAGGTCGCGGATCTAAAGGAGCATGCATGGAGCCTGCTCCATCTGGCGGTGGTTTCCATCATCTTGTCGGTGTTGACCGCGCTGGCCATTTCGGACTGGCTGTTCGGTGAATATCAATTATCTGCAGCAGCAGTGATCGTGTTGTTCGCCATGGTGCTGGCGACCGATCCAGTATCTGTGGTGAGCATCTTCTCCAAATTCGAGTTACCGCACCGCCTGAAGATCCTAGCCGAGGGCGAAAGCCTACTGAACGATGCCACAGCGCTGATCGCTTTCGTTTTTGTCGGCCTTTATGCGCTGGGCGGCAACGAGATCACAACGGGCTATGTGCTGGGCATCAGTGCGGAAGTGATCCTAGGCTCGGTCGCGGTTGGCATGATGGTCGGCTTCCTCGGTCTGATGCTGATGAAATCCACACATAACCGCTTCGCCGAGATGATGGTGCTGATCATCGCCGGGTACGGCGCATTCGAGATCGCCGAACATTTCTACGTGTTCCTCAATCTTTTGGGGGGCCATTCTCACCTGCATCTGTCCGGCATCCTTGCTGTAATCTTCGCTGTGATCACGGTCAATCACGTGATGATGCAGGCGGTAGAAAAAGAAGAGCAGCGCATCCACGAAGACGAAGCAGCCTTGCACTCGATGAATCAAAGTACGCCCGCCGGCTTGTTGGGCAAGACGCTAGGCCGACTACGTGCCACCCTTGCCGAACGAGATCGCCATCTGCGCACCAAGGAAGACATCCAGTTGCTAGCACTGGTCGCCAACACCATCCTGTTCATCGCCATGGCGGAGATGATTGATCTCAAACTATTGTGGCAGTACAAGACCGAGATCCTAGTGATGTTCCTCGCCACGACGGTGATACGCGGCGTGATGATGGGTTTGTTCGCTGCCGTTGCCAACCGCACAGAGAAGATGGTCGACATCAGCCTGCGCTGGTGGAGTGTGTTGACCTTCGCCGGCATCAAGGGCGGCTTGTCCATCGTGATGATCACCATGATCCCCGCCGACTTCCCACATTTGGAGATGTTCAAGGCAGTGGTCATCGGCGTTATCATGTTGTCCACCTTCCTCTATTCCGGCGCGTTGCTACTCATCATCGGGCGTAACAAGGAGATATTCCGCAGCGAGAAACTAGCTGAGGAAGCACACCACTGACATTCGGCACAACGACTATGATCGAGACCTTCCATAATCTGACTGCGCATCCGATGTTCGGCAAGTTGCTGGGCTTGATGCTGAGCCTGCTCTTCATCCTGTTGTTGGTGCGCTTCGCACAGATGCTCGCCACCAACAACATCCTGAACAAGGACCTGCGCTACAAGACACGCAAAGCTCTCAGTCTGGCCGGCTACGTGTTGGGCTTGTTGGCCGCGATCGCCATCTTCAGCAACCAACTCTCCAATCTGCCGGTACTTATCGGTCTGCTCGGCGTCGGTATCGGCTTCGCACTACGCGAACTGATCCAGAGTCTGTTCGGCTGGCTGGTGGTCACCTTCGGCAATCTGTACAAACCGGGCGACCGCATCAAGCTGGGCGGGATCATGGGCGACGTGATGGATGTCGGCCCGCTCACCACCACCCTCATGGAGTGTGGCGACTGGGTGAAATCCGATCTCTACAACGGCCGTGTGGTGTATCTACCCAACAACATCGTGTTGCGCGAACAGGTACAGAACTACAGCGTGGACTTCCCCTTCCTTTGGGATGAGATCGTGGTGCCTGTGCGCACCGATTGCGACCATCGTCTCGCGCGCAGCATCCTGTTCGATGTCACCAAACGAGAGCAGGCAAGCACCATGGCTGATGCGCAACAATATTGGTCGAACTTCATGCTGCACCACCGTGCCGAGGACGCGCGCCTGGATGTGGTGGTGACCATGAGCTTCGACGCCAATTGGATCGAATTCACCACGCGCTATCTAGTGGACTACAGCCGCCGCCGCACGACCAAGGACAAGCTGTTCTCGGCCATTCTGGATGCATTCGAAAAGACTGAGGGCAAAGTAAAGATCGCCGCCCCATCTGTGCAAGTGACCGAGTTCCCCTCGGCAATCGGGCCGCAGGCATAAGGTATAATCCGCCACACGATTCAATCAGCTTGGCAGTCTTTTATGCAACTCGCTTTGCATATGCCGGCCGCATGACAATCACCACATTCATTTCCGAGTAAATATCTTTCCCGTCCAGTTGATGGACGGCGCGATCTTTTGGAGCAGCACAATGAACATCAAAAATTTCAACGAAGGCAAGACCAACATATTGAGTGGGCTTACCGTCGCCCTCGCACTGGTACCGGAAGCCATCGCCTTCGCCTTCGTCGCGCAAGTACATCCATTGGTCGGCCTGTATGCCGCCTTCATGGTAAGCCTTATCACATCACTATTCGGTGGTCGTCCAGGCATGATATCTGGCGCTGCAGGATCACTAGCGGTAGTAATGGTGGCCTTGGTGGTTCAGCACGGCGTGGAATACTTGTTCGCCACCGTGGTGCTGATGGGCGTGCTGCAGATCGGCTTCGGCCTCGCCAAACTGGGCAAGTTCATTCGCATGGTCCCGCATCCGGTGATGCTGGGCTTCGTCAACGGCCGCGCCATCGTGATCTTTCTGGCGCAGATGGGGCACTTCAAAACGCCTGAAGGCGAATGGATGCAAGGTACCGCGCTGTACACCATGCTCGGCCTGATCGCGCTGACCATGCTCATCATCTACCTGCTGCCCAAGCTGACGAATGCCATTCCCTCCACGCTGGCCGCTATCGTCGCCACTTCCGCACTGGTGATCTTCGTCGGTATCGACACCAAGACCGTGGGCGACATGGCTTCCATCGCCGGCGGTCTACCGACTTTCCATCTGCCCGAGGTGCCGCTGAACTGGGAGACATTTAAGATCATCCTCCCCTACAGCGTGATCCTCGCCGCCATCGGCCTGATTGAATCGCTGCTGACACTGAACCTGATCGACACCATGACCGACACACGCGGCAAGCCCAATCGCGCCTCCATAGGTCAGGGCGTGGCCAATGTAGTCACCGGCTTCTTCGGTGGCATGGGCGGTTGCGCCATGATCGGTCAGAGCATGATCAACGTGACCAACGGTGCGGTGAAGAATCTTTCCGGTATCGCCGCCGCCCTGTTCCTGCTGTTCTTCATCCTTTTCGCCTCAAGCTGGATCGAAATGATCCCACTCGCCGCACTGATCGGACTGATGTTCGTGGTGTCGGAGAAGACCTTCGAATGGGGCAGTTTCAACCTGTTCGGCAAAGTGCCCAAGACCGACATCGTGGTCGGCCTCACCGTCGCCGTGGTGACCGTGCTGACCGACCTCGCCATCGCGGTGATCGTCGGCATCATCATCTCCGCACTGGCTTTCGCTTGGGAGCATGCCAAGAGTATGGAAGTGCACGTGACCACCGAGGAACACGGCTGGAAGGTCTACGATCTGCACGGTTCGCTGTTCTTCGCCTCGTCACAGAGTTTTCTCAACCTGTTCACCCCGAAGGAAGATCCGCAGGAGGTGGTGATCGATTTCAAACATGCGCGCGTGAAAGATCATTCCGGACTGGAGGCCATCGACCAGTTGGCCGAACGCTATACCCAGCTCGGCAAAAAACTGCACCTGCGCCATTTGAGTCCGGACTGTCTGGAACTGCTCGACAAGGCGCGCGGCATGGTCGAAGTGAATGTGCTGGAAGACCCGCATTACCATCCGGCTGATAACCGCCTCGGCTGACAAGATGGTAACGATTGCATCGTCTTTTCGCTGCCCATATCACAACCGCCGTCTCGATTCCACGCACACGTTTTGCCAGCTTGGATAACATAGTCATATGGACCCGACTTTTTCCCTGATTGCGATCCTCGTCATTGCCCTCACTGCCAGTCCCCTCCCGCTGCTGATGCAGCGTTTTGGGCGTGGTCATGCTGCACTGGCCACGGTTCTGGTGATGTCGGCCTGTCTGGCACTGTTGCTTCCGCTGGTGCCTGCCGTGATGAATGGCACGACCTTGCTAGCGAGTTTCTCCTGGCTTCCTGACTGGGGACTGGCGCTGTCCTTCCGCCTCGATGGTCTGGGCTTGATGTTCTCGTTACTGATCCTTGGCATCGGTCTGCTAGTCACGCTGTATGCCTATTACTATCTCGACGGCCATGACCACCTCGGTCGCTTCTACACCCTGCTGCTGCTGTTCATGTCCTCCATGCTGGGCGTGGTGCTGTCGGAGAACCTGCTGCTGCTGGTGGTGTTCTGGGAACTGACCAGCCTGTCGTCTTTCCTGCTCATCTCCTACAAGCGCGAGAGTTATGAATCGCGCCTCGCCGCGCGCATCGCACTGGCGGTCACCGGCGGCGGTGGATTAGCGCTGTTCGCCGGGGTGTTGCTGCTCGGTCATATCGTCGGCAGTTTCGAACTGACGCAGGTGCTGGCGGCGGGCGAACAGATCCGCGCCCACGCGCTTTACGAGATCATGCTGATCCTAGTGCTGCTCGGCGTGTTCACCAAGTCAGCCCAGTTCCCCTTCCATTTCTGGTTGCCGCAGGCGATGGCCGCGCCTACCCCGGTGTCTGCCTATCTGCATTCAGCCACCATGGTGAAGGCGGGGGTGTTCCTGCTGGCACGCCTGTATCCGGCGCTGGCCGGTAGCGATCTGTGGTTCTGGCTGGTCAGCGGCACCGGTGCGTTGACCCTGCTGTATGCCGCCTACCTTGCTTTCTACCGCTACGACTTCAAGGGCCTGCTCGCTTATTCCACCATCAGCCACCTCGGCCTGATCACGCTGCTGTTCGGC
This sequence comes from Sideroxydans sp., assembly GCA_024636935.1. Taxonomy (GTDB): domain Bacteria; phylum Pseudomonadota; class Gammaproteobacteria; order Burkholderiales; family Gallionellaceae; genus Sideroxyarcus. The sequence continues at coordinate 47,172 of JAGXGC010000017.1, forward strand.
TTGGATACCCCGTTGTCGGTGGTGGCGGGCGTGTTCCACATCATCAATCATGCGATCTTCAAGGCGTCGCTGTTCATGGCAGCCGGCATCGTCGACCATGAGTGCGGCACGCGCGATATGCGCCGCGTCAACGGCCTGTTCAAGTTCATGCCGATCACCGCCACGCTGGCCATCGTCGCCGCCGGCTCCATGGCGGGTGTGCCGCTGCTCAACGGCTTCCTGAGCAAAGAGATGTTCTTCGCCGAAACGGTCGGCCATCCGGTGTTCGACGAGATGAGCTGGCTGCTACCCGCCTTCGCCACGCTGGCCGGCATCCTCGCCGTGGCCTACTCATCGCGCTTCATCCACGACGTGTTCTTCAATGGCGACCCCGTCAATCTGCCGCGCAAACCGCACGAGCCGCCGCGCTGGATGCGGGCGCCGGTCGAGGTGCTGGTGGCGATGTGTCTGCTAGTTGGCATCTTCCCGCAATGGAGCATCGCACCCATCCTCAATGTCGCTGCCGGAGCGGTGTTGCAGCAACCACTGCCCGCATTCCATCTGGCCATCTGGCACGGCTTCAACGCACCGTTCATGATGAGTCTGCTCGCGCTGGCGGGCGGCATCGGTTTATATGTCATGCGCAAACCGCTGTATGCGTTCTATGACCGACTGCCGACCATCCATGCCAGCATCGTGTTCGAGCGCGCCTATGAGAATCTGGTGACCTTCGCACGCACGCTGCTTGCCGGGCTGGACAACGGTTCGCTGCAACGCTACCTCGCACTGTTCTTCGCTTTCGTGCTGGCACTGGGCGGCTGGGCGTGGTGGTCTGCCCCATCAGCCGCACCAGCTGTGGTAACGCAAACCGCCGATGCTGCCAGCTTGGTCGCACTCGGCATGCTGATGCTGGCCGCTTTCGGCGTGGTGTCGCAGCATCGCAAGCGTCTCACCGCCATCGTGTTCACCAGTGTGATCGGCCTGATCGTGGCGCTGATCTTCGTGCGTTTCTCCGCACCCGACCTTGCGCTCACGCAACTGGTGGTCGAAGTGGTCAGCATCGTGCTGTTGCTGCTGGCGCTGTATTACCTGCCGCCTACCTCACCCGCCGAAGAGGATTTGCCGCGCATCGTTCGCGATGCATTGCTGGCCCTTACCGCCGGTGTCGGACTGGGTGCGGCCAGTTACGTCCTGCTGACTACGCCGTTCGAAACGATCTCTGGCTTCTATCTTGCGCAGGCCGTGCCGGGTGGTGGCGGCAGCAATGTGGTGAACGTGATCCTGGTGGACTTCCGTGGTTTCGACACGCTGGGCGAGATCACCGTGCTGGCGATGGTGGGACTGGCGGCGCACGCGCTACTCGACCAGCTGATCCTCAAGGCGCCGACGCATGACAGTGAAGGTCGTCACTGGGCGCGCGAGCGCCACCCGCTGTTCCTTGAGATGCTGATGCGTCCACTGCTACCGCTAGCGCTGATGGTGTCGATCTACATCTTTTTACGCGGACATAATTTGCCGGGCGGCGGCTTCGTCGCCGGACTGGTGACCGGCGTGGCGCTGATCCTGCAATATCTCGCCAGCGGCATCGGCTTCGCCAGCGCGCGCCTGCCACAACGCTTGCCCTTGTTCCTCGCGGCCGGACTCGCTTGTGCGGGTGGCATCGGTGCGGCGAGCTCGTTACTCGGTTTTCCTTTCCTCACCACCGCACACGGCCACCTCACGCTGCCTTTGCTCGGCGACATCGAACTGGCCTCCGCCCTGATCTTCGATCTCGGCGTGTATCTGGTAGTGGTCAGTGTGGTACTGATGGTGCTGGCTGACCTTGGCAAGCTGTCTGTGCATGAAGGAGTGAAAAGCTGATGGAAGCCTTACTCGCCATTGCCATCGGCCTGCTCACCGCCTGTGGCGTCTTTCTGATGCTGCGTCCGCGCACCTTCTCGCTGGTGCTGGGACTGACTTTACTGTCCTACGCGGTAAACCTGTTCCTGTTCGCCGGCGGTCGCTTGAAAATGGATGCCCCGCCGTTGATCCGTGATGGTGCGAATTACACCGACCCGTTGCCGCAGGCGCTGGTGCTGACCGCCATCGTCATCGGCTTCGGCATGACCGCCTATCTGGTGATGCTGGCGCTGCGCGCACTGGCGGAATCCGGCGACGACAACGTGGATGCGAAGGAAAAATCTTGACCCAGCACGCCGCCATCCTGCCCATCCTGATTCCCTTCGCCGCCGCCCTGTTGCAATTGGCGGCGAAGGGTTACGGCATCACTACCCAGCGCAGCATCGGACTGGTCGCCGTGCTGCTCGGCGTGTGCGCCGCGACCTGGCTGGTGTGGCTGGCGGATACGGGCGGCGTGCTTGTATATGCCTTGGGCAACTGGGCGGCACCGTTCGGCATCGTGCTGGCGGTGGATCGACTGGCTGCGATGATGGTGTTGCTGACTGCTCTGCTGTCCGCTGCCGCATTGCTGTATGCCAGCGCCGGATTCGACCAACGCGGGCGACATTTCCATCCACTGTTCCAGTTGCAGATTGTCGGCTTGCAGGGCGCCTTCCTCACCGGCGACCTGTTCAATCTGTTCGTGTTCTTTGAGGTTATGCTGCTCGCTTCCTATGTGCTGCTGGCACACGGTGGCGGCATGGCGCGCACCCGCGCCGGGCTGGCCTACGTCGTGCTGAACCTCGCCGGATCGGCACTGTTCCTCATCGCGCTGGGTATGTTGTACGGCACGTTGGGCACCTTGAATCTGGCCGATGTCGCGCTGCGCTTGCAAACGCTGGACGACAACCACGCACTGGCGCGATTGGCCTGCATATTACTGATTGCGGTGTTCGCACTGAAGGCCGCGCTGCTGCCACTTTCGTTCTGGTTGCCGCACGCCTATGCCGCCGCCGGTGCACCGGTCGCGGCCCTGTTCGTCATCATGACCAAGGTCGGCATCGTCAGCATCATGCGTGTGCAGGCCATCGCCTTCGCACCGGCCTCCGCTACGGCCGATCTGCTCGACGGCTGGTTATTACCGCTGGCACTGGCGACAGTGTTGCTCGCCGCACTGGGCGCACTCGCTGCTCCGCGTCTGCGCGATCTGACGGCTTGGCTGGTACTGGCGTCCGCCGGTACGCTGCTCATCACGCCTGTTTTCCCGCAGGCACAAGTCTCGGCTGCGGCGCTGTATTACCTGCTGCAATCCACTTTCGTCGCCGCCGCGCTATTCCTGGTCGCGGCACTGGTGGCCGAGCGGCGCGGCGAGCTGTCCGACCTGTTCCAGAGCGGACCGCGCCTGCATGCACCCTGGCTGGGCTTTGCCTTTCTGCTGGCTGCCGCCAGTGCGGTCGGATTACCGCCGTTCGCCGGCTTCCTCGGCAAACTGATGTTGCTGAGCGCACTGCGTGACAGCGGTCAGGCGACGGCGATCTGGTTCGTGCTGCTGTTCGCCGGCCTGCTGTTGATGCTGGCACTGGGCAAGAACGGGGGGCGGCTGTTCTGGGAACGCAGTCCACACCATCCACACGCTATCGCAGTTCCCGCCGGCTGGCGTCGTGCCATCGCCGTTACCCTACTGGTGTCGCCCGCGCTGCTGCTGGCACTGTTCGCGCGACCGGTGGCGGATTACACGGCACGCGCCGCCGCACAGTTACATCAGCCGCAAGCCTATATCTCAGCCGTGCTCGGTGAGAATCGCGCAACCGTCCAACGGGAGGTCAGACCATGATGCGTCGCCTGCTGCCACGTCCCGCTTTGTCGATCAGTCTGTTCCTGCTGTGGGCAGCGCTGAGCAATGCCGCTTCCTTCGCCAGCCTGCTGTTGGGCGCGCTGCTGGCGCTGCTATTGCCGTTCATCGTATCGCCGTTCTGGCCGGATGCGCTGCACATCCAACGCCCCGCGCTTGCGCTGCGATTCGCCGCGCGCATCGGCTGGGACATCCTGCTCGCCAACTGGGCGGTTGCTCGACGCGTGGTGGGGCCGGTGGCGGCATTGCATCCAGCCTTCATCGAAGTGCCGCTGGACCTGCGCGACCCGTTCGCCGCCACGGTGCTGGGCAGCGTCGTGTCGCTGACCCCGGGCACGGTGTCCATCGATGTGGACCGCGAACGTTGGGTATTGCAAGTCCACGCACTCGACGCACCCGATCCGCAGGCACTGATACGCGAGATCAAGCAACGCTATGAAACGCCCATACGGGAGATATTCGCATGCTGAACATCGCCATCGAGATCGGTTTCGTGTTGATCGGCCTTGCCATGTTGCTCAATCTTTGGCGACTGTTGCAAGGGCCGGACATCACTGACCGCATCCTCGCGCTCGACACGCTCAATATCAATGCCATCGCGTTGCTGGTGCTGTACGGCATCCGCGAAGCGAGCAGCGCCTACTTTGAAGGCGCGTTGATCCTGGCAGCGATGGGCTTCGTCGCCACCATCGCCTTGTGCAAATACTTGTTGCGCGGAGACATCATCGAATGAGCCTACAATCTGTTGTCCACGAAATACACGGAAAGACACGAACGATTCGTTTCGTGTCTTTCATAGACGCATTGAGGTTTATAAAATGAATCCGGCCATCGAATTCCTTGTCGCAGTTCTTATCCTGCTCGGCGCGCTGTTCGCGCTGCTGGGTTCGGTGGGATTGGCGCGTTTGCCGGACTTTTTCACCCGTTTGCACGGTCCGACCAAGGCCACCACGCTGGGCGTGGGTGCGATGGCCTTAGCCTCTGCCATATATTTCACCGCCACGCAGCCAGATTTCAGCCTACACGAGATCGCGGTGATGATTTTCCTGTTCATCACCGCACCGGTGTCGGCGCATCTGCTGGCCAAGGCGGCGCTGCATCGGCACAGCGCAGAACATGGCAGGGATGTTAACGATACAAACGAATGAACCCGACAGCGAAAAACCTGTCCACAGCTAACGCTGATTTTCAGACCGCCCTCTATGAGCGAAAAATCACCGCCAAGACCTACCGATTGTTCGAAGCCATTTGTTTTTGATCTGCGCAATTTGCCGACGAACCACTTCCTCAGGGAGGAATGAGAGATACACATGACACAGCGACCCTGGCATCAACTTTCCTCAGACGATGCGCTCACCGCGCAACATGCCAGCAATGGCGGTTTATCTACTGATGACGCCGCGCGCCGACTGGCCAAGCATGGCCCTAACCGCCTGACCCCGCCCGCACAGCGCGGGGCGCTGATGCGCTTTCTGCTGCAATTCCATAACGTATTGATCTATGTGTTGCTGGCCGCCGCTGCGGTCACCGCGCTGCTCGCGCACTGGGTAGACACGGCGGTGATCGTCGGTGTGGTGGTGATCAATTCCTTCATCGGTTTCATTCAAGAAGGCAAAGCGGAACAGGCGATGGAAGCGATCCGCCGCATGCTGTCGCCCGAAGCCACCGTGCTGCGCGGCGGCAAGCGCTTAGTAGTGGCAGCCGACACGCTGGTGCCCGGCGACATCGTGTTGCTGCAGTCCGGCGACAAGGTGCCTGCCGACCTGCGCCTGCTACACACCAAGAACCTGCGCATCGAGGAAGCGGCACTGACCGGCGAGTCCACCGCCGCCGAAAAAACTCCTGCCGCCGTAGACGCTCTAGCCGCACTCGGTGACCGCTATTGCATGGCGTATTCCAGCACGCTGGTGGTGTACGGACAGGGCACGGGCGTGGTGGTGGCGACCGCGGACGATACCGAGATCGGGCGTATCAGCGCGATGCTGCAGAACGTACAGACGCTAACCACACCGCTGCTGCGTCAGATGGAGACCTTCGGACGCTGGCTGACCGTGGCCATCATGGTGCTGTCCGCACTGACGTTCCTATTCGGCTGGCTGGTACACAGCTTCGGGCTCGGCGACATGTTCCTCGCGGCAGTGAGTATGGCGGTGGCGGCGATCCCAGAAGGCTTGCCCGCCGTGATGACCATCACGCTGGCACTGGGCGTGCAGCGCATGGCCAAGCGCAACGCCATCGTGCGCCGCCTGCCTGCGGTTGAATCATTGGGTTCAGTCACCACCATCTGCTCTGACAAGACCGGTACCCTGACCAAGAACGAGATGACGGTGCAACGCGTCATTACCGCCATGCAGGTATTCGAGGTGAGCGGCAGCGGCTATGCGCCGCATGGCGGGTTCGAGATCGGCGGCAAAGAAACAGACCTGACAGAACACGCAGAAGCACTGGACCTGTTACGCGCCGGTCTGCTGTGCAACGATGCGGCGCTGAACGAGAGCGATGGCGCTTGGCACATCGCGGGAGATCCGACCGAAGGCGCACTGATTCCGCTGGCATTGAAGGCCGGCATGGACGCACAGTTCGAGCACAACGAATTGCCGCGCACTGACCACATCCCGTTCGAATCCGAGCACCGCTTCATGGCCACGCTGCACCACGACCATGCAGGCCACGCCTTCATCTTCGTCAAGGGTGCGGTGGAAGCTGTGCTGACCATGTGCAATCAGCAGCGCGGCGCGGGCGAAGACATACCGCTCGATCTGTCTTACTGGCACACACAGATGGCCGCCACCGGTGCGCTCGGCCAGCGCGTGTTGGCACTGGCGATGAAAACCATTGCCAACGACCAGCGCGACTTGCGCGTTTCTGACATGGATGGAGGCTACACGCTGCTAGGTATGGTCGGCATCAGCGACCCGCCGCGCGAAGAAGCCATTGCCGCCGTACGAGACTGCCGCGCGGCAGGCATCCGCGTCAAGATGATCACCGGCGACCATGCCGACACTGCCAGTGCCATCGCCACACAACTGGGCATCGGCAACGGCCGCGCGCTGACCGGCGGCGAACTGGATGCGATGGACGACGATGCGCTGCGCAAAGCAGTGCGCGAAACGGATGTTTTCGCGCGCGCCAGCCCGGAACACAAATTGCGGCTGGTCACGGCCATGCAAGCCAACGGCGAGATCGTCGCCATGACCGGCGACGGCGTGAACGATGCGCCTGCCCTGAAACGTGCCGACATCGGCGTGGCGATGGGGAGAAAGGGTACGGAAGTCGCCAAGGAAGCCGCCGAGATGGTGCTAGCCGACGACAACTTCGCCACCATCGCGCACGCGGTGGAAGAAGGCCGCACCATCTACGACAACATCAAAAAGGCCATCGTATTCATCATGCCGACCAACGGTGGCGAGGCTGGCATCGTACTGATCGCGATCCTGTTCGGCATGGCTCTGCCGCTGACGCCGGTACAGATCCTGTGGGTGAACATGGTGACCGCGGTCACACTGGCGCTGGCGCTGTCGTTCGAACAAGGCGAGCCGGACGTGATGCGGCGCGCACCGCGCGCCTCTGCTGAACCGTTATTGACCCGCTTCATGATCTGGCGCATCAGTTTCGTTTCGGTGCTGCTGGCTGTGGGCGTGGTCGCACTGTTCCTGTGGGTGCTGGCACGCGGCGACAGCCTGGAGACCGCCCGCACCGTGGCGGTCAACGCACTGGTAGTGGGTGAGATCTTCTATCTGTTCAACTGCCGCTACCTGCTGGCACCGGTGCGCAACTGGCAGGATTTCACCGGCAATCCTTATGTGCTGCTCAGCATTGGCGTACTGGTCGTCATTCAGGGCTTGTTCACCTATGTGCCGTTCATGCAGGATATGTTCGGCGTGGTCGCGCTGGATGCTGCGTCTTGGGGATTGATCCTGATCTTCGGCGGGGTGCTGTTCATTGCCCTTGAGCTGGAGAAATGGTTCATTCGCAGCATGCGCACACACAAGCTGGAGCGCAAATGAACGATTGGGCGACCTACGGGGGTTTACTAGGCGGTATCGGGCTATTCCTGCTCGGCATGAGCCTGATGACGGACGGACTCAAACTCGCCGCAGGCCCCGCACTTGGACGCATCCTCACTTATTCCACCAAGACGCGGATGCGCGGTCTGGCATCGGGTGCGCTGTTGACGGCATTGGTGCAATCCTCCAGCGCAGTGACTGTCGCAGCCATCGGCTTCGTCAACGCCGGCCTGCTGACTCTGGGACAGTCCTTGTGGGTGTTGTTCGGCTCCAACGTCGGCACCACTATGACCGGCTGGCTGGTGGCACTGGTCGGTCTCAAGTTCAAAGTCGATCTGCTCGCACTGCCACTGATCGGCATCGGTATGGCGCTGCGCCTTTCCGGTGAACACAGCAGGCGTGGTGCAGCAGGATTGGCGCTTGCCGGATTTGGCGTGTTGTTCCTAGGCATCGATATGCTCAAGGATTCCTTCTCGGGATTCACGAGCGGCTTCACACTGAACGAATTCGAGGGCATGACAGGCATCGCGCTGATGGTGCTGTCGGGCATCTTGATGACGGTGCTGATGCAGGCTTCCGCCGCTGCGCTGGTATTGGCGTTCACCGCCGCCGAGAGTGGCATGCTGGGAATAGAAGCTGCCGCTGCCGTGGTGATTGGCGCCAATGTCGGCACCACCGTGACCGCACTGATCGCAGCCATCGGCGCCACGCCGAATGCCAAACGCGCCGCCAGCGCGCATGTGATGTTCAACGTCTTGACGGGCATCGTCGCCTTGTTGCTGCTACCTCTCTTGCTCATGCTCGTCGCCGAGTTGCGAGAACTATTGGAACTGGATCCGGCGCCCGCAGCCTTTCTGGCGATGTTCCATACCGTATTCAATCTGCTTGGCGTAGTGCTGATGTGGCCGCTGGTGAATAGGTTGACCCATTTTCTGGAACGTAGATTCCGCACAGCAGAAGAGGATGATGCGCGACCACAGCATCTGGACACCAATCTGCTGGGGGTGCCGACATTGGCACTGGACGCACTACATCAGGAGGTGCGCCGGATAGGTGTGCTGGCCATTCGTATGTTTAGAGATGCAGCAAGCAGTGAGTCGCAAGAAACATTGGCGCGCGAACATCGTGCCATCGTCGAGCTGAACCATGCCGTCGCTGATTTTGTCATGCAATTGAGTCGCACCGAAATGTCGACCGAAAACGCACAGCGCCTACCTGACATCCTACGTATCGCTCGCTATTACGAGACGCTGGCTGAACTGGCAGTAGAACTGGCGAAGACGCTGCGCGAGAACACCACTCCCGTCCCAGTCGAAGCCGGAAAATTCAACGCACAGGCTGAGGCATTTCTTGATTCTGTCGATCCGGACACCACCATTCAAGACCGGCTTGCTATCAACCAAACTCTCGGTTCTCTGGAAGAACATTACCAGTCGCTTAAGTCGCATTTTCTAGCGGCAGGTGCGCGCGGCGAGCTGCCGGTGATGGAGATGGAATCGCGCTTGCGCGCGGCCAGCATGATGCGGCGCGCAATCGAGCAAGCAGTCAAAGCGGCGATCATGCTCGATGGTGAAAAAGCTGCAGTACCGCATGAGGCCGAAAGTACCTCTGCATGAAACAGCGATTAAAAAAGCTACTGCCGAATGCCGATTACGTGCGTGACAACCGCTGGTTGCGCTGGCTTGGACCGACGCTGTTTCGTCCGCAACTGTGGCACATCACCCGGCGCGGTGTGGCACTCGGTGTGGCACTCGGTATCTTTTTCGGCCTACTGATCCCAGTCGCTCAAATTCCGCTGTCTGCCGCCTCGGCAGTGATTTTGCGCGCCAACCTTCCGGCTGCCATCGCCAGCACGCTTATCACCAATCCCATCACCTTCGCGCCGATCTATTACGGCGCTTACCGCATCGGTACGGTATTGATCGGCAATGGTTCGCCTCCGCCTGATTTCGATGTCGCACCGGCGCAGGAGATGAATAGTGGGGAAGCTGGAGGCTGGATCTCGCGCATCATGGCGTTGGGCAAACCCTTGCTGCTAGGGTTGCTCATCGTGGCATGTTCGGCGAGCGTACTGTCTTACCTGCTGATCATGGGAGTGTGGCGCCTGAAGATAGTATCGGCCTGGCGCCGCCGGCAGCGACGACAGGCCGACTAACGAGCATAGCCATCTCCCGCACGCGGGTGAGGGAGGGAGGGGCTCCGAGTGCCAATTCCTGCAATCCTAGCTAGTGCTGTCGTGTAGCGAGGCACTGCTATAATCCGCGCACCACTCAATAACTCTTGCGGAAAAACATGAAGACTCTGATCTGCGGTTCCATGGCTTTCGACACCATCATGGTGTTCAAAGACCACTTTAAAAAACACATCCTGCCCGAGCAGATCCATATTCTGAACGTTGCCTTCCTGGTGCCCGAGATGCGCCGTGAATACGGTGGCTGTGCCGGCAACATCGCCTACAACCTGCAGATGCTCGGCGGACAGCCAATGATCATGGCGACCGTGGGCGACGACTTTGGCCCCTACGCAACACGTCTGACGAATCTAGGCTTGCCACAAACGCACATCAAACATGTCGAGGGCAACTTCACCGGTCAGGCATTCATCACCACTGACCTGGACGACAACCAGATCACCGCCTTCCACCCGGGCGCGATGAGCATGTCGCACCTGAACCATGTAAAAGATGCCAAGGAAATCACGCTGGCAATCGTTTCTCCGGACGGACGAGACGGCATGCTCGAGCATTCGCGCGAACTGAACGAGGCGGGTATCCCCTTTCTATTCGATCCGGGCCAAGGCATGCCCATGTTCTCAGGCGAAGAGTTGCTGGAAATGGTCGAACTTTCCAACTACGTCACGCTCAATGATTACGAAGCCAAGATGTTGCAGGAGAAAACTGGCAAGACACTGGCCGACATCTCCCAACGCGTCTCCGCGCTCATCGTCACACTAGGCGGGGACGGCTCTATGATCTATGCCGATGGCAAGCAGATCGCCATCCCCACGCCGAAGCCAAAAGCCATCGTCGATCCGACCGGTTGCGGTGATGCCTATCGCGCCGGCCTGATGTATGGCATCCAAGCAGGCTGGGATTGGGAGACCTCTGGCCGTCTGGCCTCGCTGATGGGCTCGATCAAGATCGCCAGCCGTGGTGGACAGAACCACAAGCACTCACGCACCGAGATCATGGAGATGTTCGAGAAAAACTTCGGTTTCACTATCAAGCTTTAAGGCATGAAGATACCGGGCGCTGTTGCATCTGCTATCAGCGATGCGACACAGCGCCCGTTTCAATTACTGCGCGCCACACCTGTCGGTGGCGGCGATATCAACCAAGCTTGCCGTCTGGAAGGTTCTGATGGCTCGCTGTATTTCCTCAAGCTAAACGCTGCCCGTCACCATGCAATGTTCGCCGCTGAAGCGATCGGGCTGCAAGCCATTGCTGCAAGCGGCTCGATCCGCGTACCGCATGTCATTGCAAATGGTACGGCGGATGGGCTCTACTTTCTGGTGCTGGAACATCTGCAGCTAGGTGGGCAAAGCAATGCACAGCAACTCGGTGAACAACTTGCAGCGCTGCACCGCAATACTGCAGATCGATTCGGTTTCGCGCAGGACAACTTCATCGGCACCACAGCGCAACCCAACACTTGGTCCGAGGAATGGATCGCATTCTGGCGGGACAAGCGTCTTGGCCATCAATTGCATTTGGCCGACCGGAACGGTCATAACGGTGGGTTACAGACGACCGGCAAGGAATTGATGGGGCAACTCGATGCCTTCTTTGAAGGATACAGTCCCGCGCCTTCACTGTTACACGGTGATCTGTGGAGCGGCAACCAAGACTATCTTGCTGATGGCACGCCAGCGATCTTCGACCCAGCTTCCTATTACGGCGACCGTGAGTGCGATCTGGCCATGACCGAGTTGTTCGGAGGCTTCCCCCGTGATTTCTATGCTGCTTATCAGACGGCCTACCCTCTGGATGCGGGATACACCAAGCGGCGAGATCTCTACAATCTCTATCACATCCTAAACCACGCCAATCTGTTCGGTGGCGGCTATATCGGGCAGGCAGAGCAATTATGTAAGCGCTTGCTCGGGAATCTGTAGCTGCTTCACTTCCAAAATCTACCCGCAATTTTGTCAGCTTCGATTCAGGCAACTTATATTGCACGGTGCTAGAATCACTACGTCAGTTTTCGGCTCTTGCCGTTATCTGAATATCGAGAAGACAATATATTGTCTCAAGTCATTTGGAGGATTGAATATGCGCATCAGTTCGCTATTGGTATTCTGCACCCTGTCGCTTGTCCTCCCAGTTCAGTCTACTGCCGAACCGGTCGCCCCCAGCCATCTTGACCGCGTACTCGCCAACAAAGAGGTGCGCGTCTGCATCTGGCCCGACTACTACAGCATCACTTATCGCAATCCCAAGACACAACAACTCTCCGGCATCGATATCGACCTCGCCCAAGAGCTTGGCAAAGATCTTGGTGTCTCCGTCCGTTTTGTGGACAGCTCATTCGCCAAACTGATCGAAGATGTCACTCAGGATCGTTGCGATGTCGCCATGTTCGCCATCGGCGTCACCCCCATCCGATCCAAAAGTCTGGCATTCACACATCCGCATCTCGCTAGCGACATCTATGCGATCACCAGCAAAGCGAATAGGCACATCAAGCGTTGGGATGACATCGATCGCAAAGGCAGTATCGTAGCCGTCGCCAAAGGCGACGCTGCATGAGCCGATCATGAAAGCGAAGCTCAAAGCAGCCCAGCTGATGGTCTTGGACACTCCTTTCGCACGTGAGCAGGAGGTGGCTTCGGGGCGCGCCGATGTGTTCATGACTGACTTTCCCTACAGCCAGCGTTTCCTTGCCAACAATGACTGGGCTAAACTTATTGCTCCGCCCCATACCTACCATATAACGCCATATGCCTACGCCATGCAGCCGGGTGATGACGCATGGCATGACAGGTTGGAGCGCTTTGTGCGCGACATCAAGCAAGATGGCCGGCTGATAAGCGCAGCCAAGCACAACAAGCTCGACACCATCGTTTCACCATGACCTCACGCGAGCAGCAGATACGACAAGGCTTCCTAGCCACCCTGCTGCTGTTCATCGTCTCCCTTGGCGCGCTTACTGCATTCACGATATGGCAACTCCGTTCTGAAGCCATCGATAACGGTCTGCGCTTTTCAGCGATGCATACACGCGGATTCGAGGATTTCCTGACGCAGAACCTGCATGTCGCCGAGCTTATAGCGGCCAATGTCAATGCACATGACGAACCGGGATCTCGGAAGCCCGTTGCAAACCCGCACTTCATTGAATTTCTGCATCGCGCGCCCTTCCTGCGCTCCATGTCCCTACTCGGTGAGGATGGTCGTATCTTTGCCAGCTCTAATCCTGCGAATATCGACATCAAAGTAGATGTACACCGATATCTGCCGCCTGTTTCTCCCCCCTCCGAGATTCTGAGAATCGGCGCCCCGTGGGAGGGCAGGGATTACGCTGACGGGAAGGAGACCTCCCATCTCGCGCCGGCCGATCTGGACAGCCATAGCTTCATCCCGGCAGCGCGCTCCATACTTATGAACGGCAAAAGTGTCACATTGTTGTTCGCCATCAACCCTGACTATTTCATCAACTATGTATTACAGAAGCTCTCACCCGAGCAAGGATCTGCCCAAGTCCTGCTGTATGACGGCACCCTCTTACTAGACACAAAACAAACCACGCATGCCGGCTCCCTTATCGGCCCACTGCTGCGTAGCTTTCACTTGCCAGAGAAGGAGTCTGGCGAATTCGAATCTTCTGACCGGAAGGGCACGGCTGAACTGACGTCCTTCCGTGCTTCCACTCTGTACCCCTTGGTCGTTGTCACATATCTGAATCGCGATATCGCCTTGACGCCATGGCGCACAAGTACAAGGACACTGCTCTTTGTGGTCGGGCTGGCGCTAGTCGTTATTTCATTCCTTACGATCGCCTTTTACCGCCGCCAGATGCAGATAGCTTCACAGCGCAGCGAGATCGAACAGCAACAGCGACTGAACGCAAAAGTGTTCGAGTCCAGTACAGACGCTATCGCCATCACGGATGCCGCTTCCCGCATCCTTGCTGTCAATCCTGCTTTTTCGCAGATAACCGGATACACGCCTGAAGAAGTCCGAGGCAAGGATCCTGTCCTTCTCTTATCTGCCGAACTGGCAGATAAGGACTCCAACAATGGCATATGGGCGCTTCTACAGCAGAACGGTGTGTGGCAAGGCGAGCTTGTCAATCTGCACAAAGATGGGCACAGCTATGATCTTGAGCTCTCTGTTTCTGCATCCCGTGATAACAGTGGGATAGCCCAGAATTTCATTGTGATCGGCAACGATATTTCGAAGCGGAAGCGTGCCGAACAGGCGCTGAAGCTGGAGAATGAGAAAAACCTAGCGCTATTGCGCAATGCCAGTGACGGCATCCATATTCTAGATTCTGGAGGACACGTCATCGAGGCCAGCGACGCGTTCTGCAACATGTTGGGTTACTCTAGGGATGAGGTGATTGGCATGCATGTTTCGCAGTGGGAGGCGGGCATGGACAGTTCAAGTCAGCACTTAGCCCTACGGCACCTGTTCCAACATCCGGGGCGCTCCGAATTCGAATCCAAACATCGCCGCAAGAACGGCGAGGTCTTCGACGTAGAAGTCAGCGGATTCCCTTTAATGCTAGAAGGGAAGCCCGCACTGTTCAATTCGTCACGCGATATCACGGCGCGCAAAAAGGCTGAAGCAGAACTACATATCGCAGCCACCGCTTTTGAAACCCAGGATGGCATCCTAGTTGCGGATGCAGATTCCAACATCCTACGTGTGAACAAGGCATTCACCGAGATCACTGGTTACGAATCGCATGAGGTGATCGGCCAGAACCCACGCATCTTGAAATCAGGACGTCATGATGCAGTGTTCTATGAATCGATGTGGCACTCAATCAGCTCAACAGGGAGCTGGACCGGCGAGATCTGGAACCGACGCAAGAGCGGTGACATCTTTCCGGAACGAATCACCATAACGGTGCTTAAGAAGCCAAACGGCGACATTGCCAACTATGTCGCCTCCATCGCGGATATCTCAGTGCATAAGGCGGCCGAAGAAGAGATCCGAAGCCTAGCATTCTATGACCCACTGACCGGGCTACCGAACCGACGTCTGATGCTGGATCGCCTGCAACAAGCCTTGGCTAGCTGCAACCGTAGCGAGAAGTTCGGTGCGATCCTTTTCCTTGATCTGGACAATTTCAAGGCACTGAACGACACACTGGGACACGACAAAGGGGATTTGCTGCTGCAGCAAGTGGCACACAGACTCGAACTCTGTGTGCGCAAAGGCGACACGGTTGCCAGACTCGGCGGGGACGAATTCGTGGTGTTATTGGAAGATCTAAGTAAACACCCGCTGGAAGCTGCATCACAGACCGAAGCCGTGGGTGAAAAGATCTTGGAATTGTTGAACAAGCCATACCAGCTTGCTTCTCACGAATATCACAACACGCCCAGCATTGGCGCAACACTGTTCAGCCATCTGCAAAATGAGGTCGAAGAATTGCTCAAGCAAGCTGACATCACCATGTATCAGGCGAAAAAATCTGGGCGAAACCGCATGCAGTTCTTCGATCCTAAGATGCAAGACAGCCTGAACAGCAAAGCCGCAATGGAAGATGATCTTCGCAAGTCACTGGCTCAGGCCCACTTCACGCTTTACTATCAGGTGCAGGTCGATGAGAACCATCGCGCTTTGGGTGCTGAAGCATTGATTCGATGGATACATCCCACGCGCGGTCTGGTTTCGCCCGACCAGTTCATTCCGCTTTCTGAAGAGACTGGCCTGATCCTGCCTATCGGTGAATGGGTGTTAAACAGTGCCTGTGCACAACTCAAAGAATGGGAAAGAGGTGCGTTGACCCGCGATCTCTTCATTTCCATCAACGTCAGTGCCAAGCAATTCCACCAGCCTGATTTCGTCGCTCAAGTGCAGGAAGCAATACGCAATCATGCGGTCGACCCGACCAAGCTGAAGCTCGAACTGACGGAGAGTATGTTGCTTGAGAATGTCGGGGAGACGATCGCAACGATGATTGCGCTGAAGCAGATCGGCGTGAAGATATCTCTTGATGATTTCGGGACCGGATATTCTTCGCTGCAATATCTCAAGCGCCTCCCCCTTGACCAGTTCAAGATCGACAAATCATTTGTACGCGATCTCTCTGTTAGCAGCAGCGACAGGGCGATCGCACAAAGTATCATCGCCATGGCACATAGCCTCGAGTTGGACGTCATCGCCGAGGGCGTTGAAACCGAAGCGCAATGTGATTTTCTGATGAAACACGGCTGCGCTCACTATCAAGGTTATCTCTTCGGAAAACCTGTCCCGATCGCCCAATTCGAATCTGCCCTACAACACTCTGCGGTAGGATGATTTTTTATTTGCATTTCTCAGCGATACAGTACATAGTGCGCCCCGCGATTCAAGTCTGTCGTTGTTGTTTGGTTCTGTACCCGCTTTCCTGCGGTATTTCTCCCTTCATCTGTGTGCCGTCTTGAAGTTCGCTCCCAACAGGGCGTATGCCCTAAATTTATCAGGAGATTCAACATGGCAACAGGTACAGTTAAGTGGTTCAACGATTCCAAAGGCTTCGGCTTCATTACGCCTTCTAACGGCGGCGATGATCTGTTCGCACACTTTTCCGCAATTCAAAGCTCGGGTTTCAAGACTCTGACCGAAGGTCAGACCGTTGAATTCGACATCGTCGCCGGCCCTAAAGGTCAGCAGGCGTCTAACATCCGCGCTGCTTAATTTATGGCAAAGGAAGAACTGCTCGAAATGAATGGCGTGGTGGATGAGGTCCTACCGGACTCTCGCTATCGCGTCACACTGGAGAACGGTCACCAGCTCATCGCTTACAGCGCCGGCAAGATGAAGAAGAATCACATCCGAATCATCGCCGGTGACAAGGTGTCGCTGGAAATGTCGCCCTACGATCTGAGCAAGGGACGAATCACGTTCCGCCATATCGAAGGACGCAGCGCTTTCGTGCCGCAGCAAAAGCGCAGGTTCTGATCAGTGCTTTTTTGAAAAAGCCGGTGGTGCCTTGCGCATCACCGGCTTTTTTTTCACCAGTGTTTGGCCACCGGTTTGTTACAAGCCACTTGGAACAAACGCCTGTCTTCGAGCCTGATAGCCGTCATCGGCCCGCCCCAAAGACAGCCTGTATCCAATGCGATGATGTTGGGCTCCACTTTCAATCCCAGCGCTGACCAATGCCCGAATATGATGGTCGCATCTACGCTGCGACGATTCTTCACCTCGAACCACGGCAGATACCCTGCTGGTATGTTTTTAATCTCACTCTTGAACTTGAATTCCATTTCGCCCTGTTGGGTGCAAATGCGCAGCCGCGTGAACGCGTTGACGATGACGCGCAGGCGCTTGTAGCCCTGTAGATCGTCTTCCCAGCCGTGCGGCGCATTGCCGTACATCTTCTCTAGGAACACTGCGTAATCACCACTGCGCAATGCGCTTTCCACTTCGCGAGCCAATGCCAGCGCTTGCTTCACCGACCATTGAGGCAGCAACCCGGCATGCACCAGCACATGCCCGCCTTCCGCATGCATCAGGCGCTGATGACGCAACCAATGCAGGAGCTCCTCCCGATCCGGCGCATTTAATATCCCGTCCAGTGTGTCGCTACTGTGTAACTTGCCGATCCCTACTGAAACTGCCAGCAAATGCAGGTCATGGTTGCCCAATACCGTGATCGCACTGTCGCCCAACGACTTCACCAGACGCAGTACCTCCAATGAACCTGGGCCACGATTGACTAGGTCGCCGACGAACCATAGATGGTCTTGCGCAGGGTCGAAGTTAAACTGCTCCAGTAGTCGCTGTAGCTCGTTGTAACAGCCTTGAATGTCACCTATCGCGTAGATTGCCAAAGGACTCTGCCCCTTTTTGCTGAGCAACCGTAATTGAAAAATAGCCCATCAATAAAAAGAGGGCATAGACATGTTGATCTCTGGAGAGTGGATCAACCACCCAATGGAGCATGATCATGCCCAATATCCATATCATGTAGCTATGTTCCTGAATACTTTTGTATGCCTGCTTTATCAATGCAATCTCCGCAGCAAGCAAAAGAATTAATGCGGGGATTCCTACTGAGGCTACGAGATCGATATATCCGCTATGACTATTCGCTATCTTAGCCTCAGGATTCCTTTGCTGTACTAAACGTTCAAAGGCATGGCGTGTCACGCCATAACCCAATGGATGCTGGGCTATCTCTCTCACGCCGGCAACTGCGTAGGCTATACGTAAATAGGTACTTTCCGACACTTCCTCATTTTGAGTATTCCTTGGGAGCCCGTATTTGTCTCTATTCTCCCAGTTCCGTATTCCATCAATATCGAACGCAACCTTCGCATCATATGAAACCGAAGCCCATTGTGAACTTGTCTTTAGAGAGCCGTATATGCCCCCAACTGCGACTATGACCATAATGATAGCCAAACCCATATGTAACCACGAAACTGATCTTGGCGCCCTTCTATAGAAGACTAGTACGATAAGCACACCGCTCATCAGCGACAGCAAAAACAAGCTGTTTTTTGTATCCGTTATTAACGCTATGTAATAGCTGATCGCCACAGGTATTAACCAAATCAAGAATGCCAGTTTGGCCCCAACCTTGTTATAAACCAACAGACGGTAAAATGAGAATGCGGCCATAATCTCGACAAAAGGAAGAAAGGCCAATTTGTGGGCAAAAATCGTATTCTGATAGAACAGCCCAGATATCGTGGCTGGATTAAGCACCCACCCTGTATTTTTAAAATATACCAGGCTATGGACAACGAACCAGAGCGGCAATGCCAGCAACACACCTACCAATAAACCGTCAAAGACCACCTTCCTCATATATGAGGCACACAAAGCACAACCGAGACCGCCCACCATCGCCATATAAGGTTTGTACCACTGCCCCCATAGCTCTTCCCACGCATCCCCACCATTTCCAGACAAGAATGCAGCGTGAAACGTAACCCAACCCAATAACAACATCAACAAGGCGATAGGGCGGCTGAAAATTATTACGCGAAATGTTCCTGACCTAGAAATAAGTACGATCCCGCTGATGAATGACAGCAATAACAAGATATTTCGCAGTGCCATTGAATGCTGAATGGGCAAAGAAACGTACAGCGCAGCTGTAGACAACAGCGAAAGTAGCGCGCATGACTTAAGCCAAAGTGGCGCCAAAAGTTCGGCATCTTCTCGGAAAATGCCGAACTTCATTCGCGCTTAACCTCACCTAGGCTCGTTAAGGCTTCAAGAATTTTCACGACGGCTTGCTCAGTCCCCAAGGGATGTAGTGAAGTCACAGTCAGTTTGTCCGCCTGCCAATCTAGAATCGCTTGCCTTATGACAGTTTCAGCTTCAGCGACATCAATATAAGGCGCAACGTAACCGCCCCGTTCGCTGACCATCTTATCCAGCTGGGGATTTTCATGAGTCAGAGCGATGACTGGTCGGCGTGCCCAGAAATATTCGTATAGCTTTGAGGGAATATATTCCCGACAATCGTCAATGCTTCCATGTACCAACAAAAGGCAATCGGCCTGATACATAAGATCCACCACCCTCTCCCGACCAGTGCGGCCCGTCTCTGGAGAGAATTCCAAACGGCCGTGAGAAATAAACACATCCTGCAACTTATTCTGCTCGATGGCGCGCATGGCGGCAGCATCGATCTTGCCGCCATACACATGAACCTGAACGAATGACCGCCACTGTGGCTGCTTTTTAAACAAGGCATCGAATACGAGCACCACGGGCAGCAATGAGCGGGTATCAGCCAACGATCCAAAATGGCAGATAGCCATCTTCTCCCCGCGTCGGTAGGCCGCTTCCGATTGCGGTGGCTCGGCGCCCGGCAAGACTACGATTCCCCGCTCCTCAAGCTCCGGATGACGGCGGCGTGCCATCTCCAATGCGCCTTCGGTGAACCACCAAGCAAGGTCAGCATGCTTACAGATGATACCTTCCAACTTCTCCATAAAGCGTGCATTGCGGCTATGGGTCTGCCCCTCAATAACCATTGGATCGTGTATCTCGGCAATCCATGGCAACCCAGTCAGTTTTTTCAGCCAGTATCCGGCCAAGTGTGCCGAATAGGCCCCGCCTGTGGAATAGATGACCGTCGGTTTGTATTTCCGTATTAGCAGTAAGGAGCGGATCGTTGCAGGGAACACCCAAGAAGCATGGTTCTGCAAGCCGAACATCAGGCGTTCCAGCGCGATGAATGGTGCTAGCAGCAGGCTAATGATCAGCGTCAGGAAGCGATAAGCGAAGCCGCGCCCGAAATGCCTCGCCACCACATGGCGCATATCGAAACGCAAACCTGCTGGCCCCCATGGCAGCAACTGCAGATGCAGGAAACGCTCATCATGGCTACCCGATATTCCACTTAACACTACAGGCTCGATACCTCTAGCCATCAGATGGGGCAACTTATCGGTGATGGTCTGGCTGGCGGCTCTGCCATCCATGTTGAAGCAGTGTGAAAGGATGAGCCAATGTTGCCCCCCCGTGCCACTCGTCTCGTTGTGCTCCATGAAATCCTCTCTTTTCACTTGATGTGCCAGCCATGCAGAATGGCTCTAGCCTCGCTCAAAACGCCTTCCATTGAAGTCCATGCGGGCTGATAGCCGAACTCGGCTGCACGCCGATTCACGGAGTAGTAATGTGGCTTGCTGCCGGTCGCGTTAACACCGGCAGACTGTCCACCCACTTCATAGCTTAGCCCGAAATCATCCCGCATGGCTGCCAGCAGAGTCGGTTTGTCAATTGGTTCCTTGCTGTAGCAATCCACCGCGGTGTTGTTCGCAGGGGCGGATAGCAGCGCATTCACTAACTGGTGAAAGTCGGATGGATGCAGATAGTCGCGCACGATATAGTCTGCACTCGTCTTCAGTGCCAAACCATCTCGGATGGCGCGCAGCATGTCGGTGATCAGGAAGCGTGCATCGATGTCCTGCGTGCGGCTGAAGTAATTGAACACGCGAATGTCGATGATGTGAAGTTCGGGATGAGCACGGTGTCTGCATTCGGCGTGCAACTTGGCCACGCCATACCATTCGTGCGGAGCAAGGTCGTTTATTTTGATAATTGCCGGGGTATCGCGGCGGGCAGGTTCGGAGAAGTTTGAACCATATGCTGCCCCGCTGCTCAGGAATAGGTATCGACAAGCAGGGTGCGAGTCGAGATATTCCAGCACCATCTCGTCGAAGAGAAATGTGAAGTCTAGGATGGAACTGCCCATGGACGCGATCTGCGCCGGATCGCCTGCACCGACAAAATTAATGACGGCATCAAAGTCCTGCTTTCCGAACCCGGAGAAATCGGCGACCGGATGGCGGTCTTTGATCCCACAGGCTGCCTGCCACCTTTCGACCTCGGCTGTGCGCCTAGCGAACAGGAACAGCTCTTTCCCTGCCTCTTGAGAGAGCGAGAGGATGAGGTCTCTGGCTATCTGGCTGGTTGCTCCCAGTATCGCTATCTTCATCGCATCCCGCTCAACCGGCCAGTTTGGGGTACTGCTCGTCCAGCTTCGACCCAAATGCCAGACGCGGCCGACATTCCGTCGCCCCCTCCATCATCACCTCGATGAGCAGTGGGCCCTTGTGGTCGGCGATCAGAGGCAGCACACGGTCCATGTCGGCGGCACTGGAGATCCGTTGCGCGACAACACCATACGCCTTGGCGATATCTGTGAAATCGGGGCTGCTGTAGCCCTTCTTTGTCGATTGGTTGCGCCCGTCGAAATACATGTCCTGGAAGTTCTTGACCATGCCCAGCACGACATTGTTCATGACAATGATGATCACATCCAGACCCATGCGCTGCAGCGTATCCAGTTCCTGGATATTGATCTGCATGCTGCCATCACCGGTGATCACCACCACCTTTCCCCTTGATTCGACCGAGATACCCAATGCTGCTGGGAAAGCAAATCCCATCGCGCCCATGCCGCCGCTGTAATGCACAGCCTGTCCGGGGGACAGGCGCAGACTTTGCGCGGCCCACATCTGATGGTTGCCGACATCACAGACGTAATCGACCGGCCGCTTGGCCAGTATCCCATTCAGTTTCTTGAATAGCTCGCTCGGACTGATCTCCCAATCAGCATATTCATTGGTATCTGCAGTTTCGCGCAAACGCTCAAGCTCGGTCAGCCAGCCCTTGTTCAGACTTGGAAACGTGTCGGCCCGCAACGGAAACGCGCGGAAAAAATCCTCAGCCGACGCGCAGACGCTCAGATCAGCTTGCACCCGGTTATTCAGTTGCGCCGTGTCGATATCGATCTGGATGATCCGCGCATGGCGGGCGAAATCCTCCACGTCCGAGCCTGTCTGCCGCACATCCAGCCGTGCACCCAACACAATCAGCAGATCACAGTTCTGCACTGCCCAGTTGGCCTCGCGATTACCGTAGCTGCCGATCATGTTGAAATAGTTTCCGCGCGCCACCACCCGCTCATGCCCCATGAGTGTCGACACACAGGGGATACCGAGCTGGTCTGTCTGCTCTAGCCAACCGTCCATAGCTTCGGCCCAACGGGCACCACCTCCGACGCAGATGAGCGGTCGTTTGGCCGTGCTGCACAGGGCAGCTATCTGCGCCAAATCATTGGCTGATACTTGCGGCAACGGCGTGATGTCCAGTGGCATGCCCAGCCATCTCTCGACCAGCGCATCCGGAATCTCGGTCCTCTGCACGTCGTTGGGAATGTCGAGCAGCACCGGCCCCTGCCGCCCGCTCAGTGCCGCCGACAACGCCTTGTGCAGTTCGGGTAACAACGCTTCGGCGCTTTCCACGCGTACCGCGTATTTGGTCAGTGACTTTACGACCTCGACAATGTCCAGCTCCTGGAATCCTTGTTGACGTATGGCACGGTCACCCTTGAGTTCGTGCATGTTGACCTGCCCAGTGATGAACAGGCATGGCACAGAGTCGAACCAGCAATCGCCTATGCCGGTGATCATGTTGGTGGCACCCGGCCCGCTGGTACCCATGGCGACAGCGACAGTCTTGCCTTTGTTGTAGCGGGCCACACCCTCGGCCGCAAAAGCCGCCGACTGCTCGTGATGCATGGAGATGATGTTGAACTGCCCAGATTCGGCCAAACTGTCGAGCATGTGCGTGATCATGCCGCCCACCAATTCGAAACAGGTGTGCACATGGTGGACGATCAGGAATTTGGCGAGTGCGTCTGAGGCTTTCAAGGAAAGTCCTGTCGTGTCAGAAGTTCAAACCGAAAAATGCTTCGAGCTTCTCAATGACGAAATCCAGCATCTCGCGGCTTAAGCCCGGATACACACCAATCCAGAAGGTGTCGTTCATCACAGTATCAGTGTTGGTCAGCTCGCCCGAGATACGGAAGTTGCGTCCTTTCATGTAGGGCTGGCGCGTCAGGTTGCCGGCGAACAACAGGCGCGTACCGATCTTGTGCTGGTCCAAGTATTGCAGCAGGTCGACGCGGTTGATGCCCGCGTTTGCCTTGATAGTGATTGGGAAGCCAAACCATGAAGGGTCGCTATTGGGTGTAGCTTCCGGCAGCAGCAGAAACTCTTCGCAGCTCTTCAATCCGTTCTTCAGATAGGTAAAGTTCGCCTTGCGAGCGGCGATAAATTCTTCCACGCGGTCCATCTGCGCCAGCGCACAGGCCGCCTGCATATCGGATATCTTCAGGTTGTAGCCGAGATGCGAATAGGTGTACTTGTGGTCGTAGCCCTGTGGCAGGTCGCCCAGCTTCTGACAGAAGCGCTTGCCGCAGGTGTTGTCCTTACCGGGCTGGCAGTAGCAGTCACGGCCCCAGTCGCGTATCGATTCGACGATCTGGCGCAGTTGGTCGTTGTCGGTGAATACGGCACCACCTTCTCCCATGGTGATGTGGTGCGCAGGGTAGAAGCTCAGCGTGCCAATGTCGCCGAAGGTACCGCACAGTTTGCCGTTGTAGGTGGAGCCCAGTGCATCGCAACAATCTTCGATCAGCCACAGACTGTGTTTCTTGGCCAGCGCAGTGATGGCATTCAGGTCGTAGGGGTTGCCCAAGGTGTGGGCGAGCATGATGGCTTTTGTCTTGGGCGTGATCGCAGCTTCTATCTTGGCCGGGTCAATGTTGTAAGTACCCAGTTGCACATCGACGAACACCGGCACTGCCCCGAACTGCAGGATGGGATTCACCGTGGTGGGGAATCCCGCTGCCACCGAGATCACTTCATCCCCAGGCTGGATGGCACGTTCACCCAGCTTGTGCGTGGTGAGCGCGGTGAACGCCAACAGATTGGCGGAGGAGCCTGAGTTAGTGGTGAGCGCATGCTTCACGCCGAGGAATTCGGTGAGCCGCTTCTCGAAGGCGTCGTTGAAACGACCGGTTGTCAGCCAGCCGTCGAGCGAGGCTTCCACCATGTTCTGCAATTCAGCAGCGCCGATCACCTTGCCCGAAGGCGGCACGACATTCTTGCCCGCTTCGAATGGACTGGGGGCATAGGCAAGATCGGCATATTGTTTGACGAGCTCGGAAATCTGGGCACGAAGTTGTTCTTTGGTACTCATGCTTTTTCTCACTGTACGTATTGTTCGATCTGTTTCAGGGTGAAGCTGCGCATATCCTGCTTTTCCAGCCAGGCCTGCTGCCAAGCCACTATCATCTCCAGCGTATCTTCTAGGTGCCAGCGCGGCTGCCAGCCGAGGCGCATTCTGGCTTTTGAGCAATCCAGTTTGAGGTAATGCGCTTCGTGCGGATGCTCGCCATCGTCGAGTTGCCAGCTCGCGCCGTCGCCCCACTGTTGTGTGAGTTGCTCGACGATCCATTGCACCGGCTTGGCATCTTCATCGCCGGGGCCGAAGTTCCAGCCTTCGGCATAAGCGATTCCTTGCGTGTAAAGTTTTTCCGCCAACAACAGATAGCCGGACAGCGGTTCCAACACATGCTGCCAGGGACGGATCGCGTGCGGACTGCGGATCACGACCGGCTTGTTGTCACTGATGGCGCGCAGGATATCTGGGATCAGGCGGTCGTCCGCCCAGTCACCGCCGCCGATGACGTTACCGGCCCGGCCCGACGCGAGCGCCACGCGATGGTCTGCGTATTTCTCCGGATTGAAGAAGGAGTTGCGATAAGCCGAGGTTACCAGTTCGGCACACCCCTTGCTGTTGCTATAGGGGTCGAATCCCCCCATGGCTTCGTTCTCGCGGTAGCCCCACACCCATTCCTTGTTGTCATAGCACTTGTCGCTGGTGACATTCACCACGGCTCGCACCGAGGGGGCCTGGCGCACTGCTTCGAGCAGATGCACCGTGCCCATCACGTTGGTGGAATAGGTCTCGACCGGATTCACATAGGAATAGCGCACCAGTGGCTGCGCGGCCATGTGGATGACGATGTCTGGCGCCGCATCACGCATGGCCTTGGCAAGAGATCCAGCATCGCGTATGTCTCCGATGATGGAAGTCATACCTTGCGCGACAATCGCGACCTCGAACAGGCTCGGATTGGTCGGCGGCAGCAACGCATAGCCGGTCACTTCGGCACCGAGTTGCTGCAACCACAGGCTCAGCCAACTGCCTTTGAATCCAGTATGTCCGGTCAGGAATATTTTCTTCCCTCGGAAGAAAGTATTCGTTGATGGTTGACGGTTGATAGTTGATTTCATGTGGGAACTCGTTTCAATTGTGATGCCCTTAATGCGGATATTTTCTTCACCAGATCCATGATGGCGCCGCGGATGGCCTGATATTCATCCTTACCCAGAAAACCCAGATCCAACGAAAGCTGATATTGCGCCTCAAGTTCCAGCAGGGAGCTGAAAGCCAATTGCGAAAAATGCGCCTGATCCCGAGCACCTGTCCGCCCACACCCTTCCGCCAAATTCGACATGACCGAAACAGCCGCCCGGCGCATCTGGTCTACCCGCCCGAATCGTTCTTCCTTCGGGTATGTGGAAGTCATCATATACACCTGCTTTGCCAATACTTTCGCAAGCTGCCAAGTCACCAACTTTTCGTGCGGGAAAACTGTCGAAGACATTGCCGCCCCTCCCATAAACCATCAACGATCAGCCCTCAACCGCTACTTCCACACCTTCCACGGCGCCTTACCGGACTGCCACAGTTCTTCCAAATGGTTCTTGTCGCGCAATGTATCCATGGGCTGCCAAAAACCGTAGTGAAGATAGGCTGATAGCTGATTGTCCCGTGCCAATTTTTCCATCGGCCCGCGCTCCCAGATGGTCGCATCATCTTCAATAAGTTCAATCACCTTGGGTGATAACACGAAGAAGCCGCCATTCACCCAACCACCATCCCCTTGCGGCTTCTCCTCGAAGCTCGTCACATGATCGTCCTGTAAGTTCAACACTCCAAAGCGGCCGGGGGGCTGTACACCCGTCAGTGTCGCTAGCCGATTTTTCCGCTTATGAAATGAAATTGCTTCAGTGATGTCGACATCACTGACTCCGTCACCATAAGTGAAACAAAAATCTTCATCGCCCAAATAGGTTCGCACTCGCTTCAATCTGCCGCCTGTCATGGTGTTATCGCCAGTATCGACCAGCGTCACCTTCCATGGCTCAGCGAAACGCTGATGCACATCCATCTGGTTATTCTGCATATCGAACGTAACATCAGATGTGTGCAGGAAGTAATTGGCGAAATACTCCTTGATCAGATAGCCTTTGTAACCGCAACACACAATGAACTCATTGATGCCGTGAGCTGAATACATCTTCATGATGTGCCATAGGACGGGCTTGCCACCGATCTCCACCATGGGTTTCGGCCGCAACGAGGTCTCCTCGCTGATACGCGTACCCAACCCGCCTGCAAGAATGACTGCTTTCATGAGGGCTCCGATATTCCTGTCAATTTCGATAACGCTGCAATCGCCGTTTCAGCTTATAGGCGAGCCGCTTCAATAACTTGAGGCGGTGAGGATACCAGTTGGATTGGTAAACCACGCCCAGATAGAATCGGGCGAGCATCTCTTCTGTCATTCCATCCCGTTTGTCGCGCTCGTATTCCTCAAAATAAAGATAGGCCTTGAAGATTGGCTCTTTGGGCAACAAGGGAATGGAACGATACTTGAGTAGTGCCTCACCGTACCACGACGATTCATAGGGATGTGCCACGATAGCCTGCATGATATTGCTGCCTTCGGCTTCAAGTTGCGCCGCCAATGCTTGCCACACCTTGTTACTCCAGATTACTGGGAAAGGATTGAATGCGTAGGATGGGCCGTTGCGCCCGAACAATAGGCGCATGTCTTCGCACATCGTTTCGTAGTGCCTCTCCGTCTCGCGGATGCCATGCGTCAGACAGAACTCCATGAACGGCTTGCTCTCATGCAGGATGGTGTAAGGAGTGCCATCAGGCGCCAGGAAATCCCCAATATGGAAGTCCCGAATGAAGCGAGAATCGGAGTCAATGCAGACACAATTCGATGCCAGATTCATACGCCAGAACTCAGCTTTCACGATCTGTTGCGAGATATGCCCAGGCAAAGCACTATAGGCCGCCATATCAAGTGCCGGATTGGCCCGAATAATATCCTCGTCGCACAACCAGTTGATCCCTTCCAAGCCCATCCGATTCTGGAACAGTGCCAGATCCTCCTGAGGCACAGCAATATACAGAGCCAGCCCATCCTTATTGTGGCGACGCACGCTGTCAGCCATGATCACAGCGCGCTCCAGATCACGGTGATAACTCTTACACAGGATGACTATATCGCTCATTGTTCCGACCTGAATAATGGCATTTTCCCCAGATCAAGAACGACACCTTCCGAGATTCGCTCTGCGAATCGCTCTACACTGAACCGCTCAGCCTGCTCACTTTTCAGATAGCTGGCAATCGCTGCCTGATAGTGCGAATACTGCTCAGGGGTAACCGACAATAGAAAGCGATGCACTTCCGACGTATCCTTGAACTCTCGGCGATCGATGAAACATTCACTGGGAATATGCTCCAACACATTCTCGGCCCCCCAGTAAACCGGCACACAACCACTCAGAAAACTATCGAATATCTTCTCAGTGATGTAATTGTCAGGACCGATCGTGTTCTCGTAACAGTATGCGAACTTACTTCGCCTCATCACAGCAGCCTTGTCCGGCACCTCACCCCTGTAACTGGGAAACGGCTTATAGCCAAACAGTTTGGTGCGCGCACTAGTTATTGCGCGCACCAGCCTGCCGCCCAGAGTAAATGCAGGTGCCGGCTTCTGCCAACCCAGTCCGTATAGTTCAAAGTGCATGGGGGCATGTCGTTCGTACCATCGCACGGTCTTGATGCGCTCAAGGTACAAGTCGTTCGGCAACGGTTCACGAAAAGCCTTGTTGGCGTTGATCAGACAACTAAATATATCTCGCTCTGAAAAAGTCTGGAATGATTTGAACCTCAGCTGGTTCGGCACCATGATCGGCTTCACATTGGGTAGTTCCTGCAATCGCCTGTCCCAAGCGAACACCCTGCTGAACCGTTTGCAGTAGTCGCGATCCTCGTTCAAGCGGTTGATGTGAGGATTCTCCAGCGCGATAAGATACTTCGGAATACCGTCTTCGATAAATTCCTGTCCCTCAAAGAATAGGTCGAATAAGACGTCAAGTCCTTGGTTCACATCAGGCGTATTCAACTCTATGCCGTGGCTGAGAAATTCCTCACGCAACCGACAAGGCACAAAGGTCGGATTGAAGCGGTGAACGCTATCTTCCTCGGCAAACATGGAATTGTTGGCATGGCCAGCCGCATGCACGTTGGCGTACATCATTTCTCGAACAACCTCTTGATCATAAATCGCCTCATCAGCGCACGGTACAGACTCGGACTCCCATATCGCGACCAGCTATGGCGACGCAGAAAACGATGCGCTATTGTGCGCCGTGCTGGAGACGCAGCCTCGCTCTTGACCAATGGTTTATAAATGAACGAACAGCGGTAGTCCTCCAGCAACGCTTTGCCGAATTCCTCAGGGTAGCGCTTGAGAAAAGCCATGAAACGCAAGCGATCTTGCGGCGACTCCAACTTGCCGTCATTGCCACCGTGGATACGGTAGGTCAACAACGGTTCGTTGAGCCAGGCTATCGGTCCATTCATCGCCAGTCGTAATAACCAAGCAACATCGGTGTACTTGCCACCATCCACATCCAGCCGCTCATCTCCCACAGCGCTTTTGCGATATACGTAGCTGGGGAAAGGGGCAATACCGGACTGCGCGCGGGCAAAATACCGTCGCGCTAAATCGCGCACCGAGGTGATAGGCTCCTGCTTGCCGAAGGCGCGGAATGAGCTGCGCGGCTCGATCTTCCCCATGGTCTCGATCAGCGCATTGCAGCCGCAGGCAACCCACTGAGGATTTTCCTCCATGGCCGCCTTCATATGTCTAACGAATTCCGGATGCATCAGATCGTCGTCATGAAACAAACAGAAATATTCTCCTTGAGCCTCGTCAATGCAACGGTTGAAGTGTGCAATGTTGAACAGCATCGGCAATCTGCGCCGATATTCCACTTGAGGAAATTCGACTCGAATCATATGCTCGACCGAGTCATTACTGGAATTATCAGAAACAATCAATTCAAAGTCCTGATCACTCTGACTCAGAATCGAATGCAAAGTCTGCCTAGCAAGGTCCACACGGTCATGGCATAGCACGAAAAGCGAAAAGGTCG
The DNA here is from genome assembly GCA_024636935.1 of Sideroxydans sp. GTDB lineage: Bacteria > Pseudomonadota > Gammaproteobacteria > Burkholderiales > Gallionellaceae > Sideroxyarcus. The sequence goes on from JAGXGC010000017.1 coordinate 76,674, forward strand.
TCATGACTTCACGTAACCCCTCTTAAAAATACAGATGAGGCAACCTTTACAAGATCCGGAAGGAAGGAACCACTCTGTATCATCAGATATTCAAGGCTATCTAGGTCGGAATTCTAAAAGACGAGAAAGCGTGGGGCCGGCAAATTTACATATAGCAAGCAGCCCTTCCACCTTGGCCTTATTCTCTTCATACCAATCCCGCCTCAGGAATGTTACATCGCGCTGTACTTCATCATGACCGCGTGCGAGCGGCACATATCCCTTATCTGCTAGCAGTTGAATCACTTCAGGCTCCAGCTTTTGCCCATCCCAGACTTGTCTCGTTTCGAGCTCTACATGGATTAGGAAAATTTTGTCGGTCGCCTGCTCTATCCCGCTAAACACCTCAAAGGCGAATCCCTCAACATCGACCCATAATGCAACTTTGGAAGCCTGAGCATATTCCTGACCGATAAAATCATCCAGCCTGACTGCTTCAACAAGTACCTCGCGCCCGCTCGAGTCTGCTCGCTGCAACGCAGATCCGATTCCCCGGTTGCATTTTGGCCTTTCCTTGTCCGGCTGAACAAAAAAAGAGTGGCTACCCTCTTTGGCGGAAGCAAGCTTATTGACTATCCTTATCCGGCTATCTTCATTACGAAGGTCGCGCTTCATACAAGAATAATTATCGGGATCCGCCTCAAATGCAACCAACTCCGCTTGACGCAGCAATCTTCTGAAGCGCCTGGAATCGGAACCATCCATACTACCCACATCCATGACAAGCTGTGGCTTAAGCAACCAGAGCAAAGCATGGAAGGCGTATTTAGTTTTTAGTATGCGCATTTTCTGAATTTTCTTTTTAATGGAAAACTGAGTTGCATTACCGTAGCAACATCAGAATATTTACAGGCGTTTGGGAATCAGCATCTTCCAGATATTCTTGTGCAACTTCTATTTAAAGAAGGTCTGATTAAGTCCGTCACCATCTTATGGGATTATATTGTATATGCGATTAATCCTGACATTTTGCGCACTTGCTGTATATGTCCGCATATTGGAGCGCCGCGTCTTGCCAACCATGCACATATTTCGGAGGCACATCTTGACGCTGCAACTGTTTGTTTACTGCTTCTACCCATTGCTCCAGTGGCGCCTCAAGAGACAAGACGGCCCCAGATGAATCACCGATTTCACTCACGGCCCCACACCTGTCTGAGACTACAACCGAAGTTTGTGCTGCCATCGCCTCAGTGATCACCATGCCAAAAGGTTCGGCATGGGCCGGGTGCACTAGCACATTCATCTGGAGCAGATGTCCCACATCAGTGCACCAACCCAGCAGTCGATACCCTCGCTCCCACTTTTCGAATAGATGCTCGATATCCTGCGGTTTCGGACCCGCCACCCACAACTCCAAATGTTCTCTCTTCTTACGAAGTTGCTTGGCGATCTCAATAACAAGAGGCAAACCTTTGCGCTGCCACTCCACCCCCACAAATCCGATGACGCCTCCATTTACCGGAGCTGCCCTCCACTCTCGCTCCGGCGCGGGTACGACACCCGGCACGATAGGATCTACCAGCTTATTTGCATACTCAGGGTAATAATGCGCTAGTTGCTTCTTTATATGTATCGAGTTCGGGACAATATAGCCCGCCTTTGCCAGCTCCCTTCGCTCCAGCCAAAACTGCATTGCAATTCGCAACGAGAGCTTCTTCCACCAAGGCTTATCCCGCACCGTAGCAAATGGCGGCCCATGAAAAGTAGTGACGTGATGGAAGCCCAATCGCTCGTTGCTGTGAATCACGAAACCGGGACGCGGATTCTTAGCCAGCCAACTTTTTGCACGCGCGCCGAAGCGCAACAGTGAAAGCCAGCGTGGACGTTTTGCAATCACCCCCAATTCATGTACCGTGATGCCAGCTGGCGGCTCAGCATGGCAGTGTTCACAGACTACTTCTACATGATGACCTAGCGCCGCCAACTCTCGCGTCACTTCCCAAACATATCGCTCCATGCCACCGACAGGGCCATAGCGGCGAACCACATGAAGTATTCGAAGCGACTGACTCATTCCATCAACGCCTCATAGAGCGAGTCCGCACTATGCTCCTGCTGCAGGACCGCTCCAGCCTGAGATGCGTTGACCGTATAACGCCCATATTCAGAGATAATAAGTAGAATCATTTCCAGCAGGTGCGGTGGATCGATCCTATTGATTATCAGGCCAGCGTCAAAACGCTCCACCATGCGCGCAATCCAAGTATCCCCAGTGGTCAACACTGGGCACCCGCCGGAGAATGCATCCAGTGTCACACCGCTTATGCGATCAGAGAAGTCATTCACATCATAGAGCTGTAAAGCGATTGCCCCCGGAAAGAGCATCTCATACTCATCCACACTCAGCGTATCCCTCAGTAGATGCAGATAGGGGTATGCAATTTGCTGCAGACGCTTTATATCGGAGAGCGTTTCGGCATCATATTTTCCGGAATGCTGCGCTGACACCTGAATGGTGACAGGGATTGTCAACTGTTGCTCATGCAGATATTCGACTAGATCAACAACCTGTGAGAAACCCTTGTCGCGCCGAGCTGCGCCGGCAAAAAGCAAGTGACGAAATTCAGGGGGAGCAATTTCCAATTTCTTTTGCCGCGTCGAAATAGGGTATGGAATCACCTTTGCCTCAAGAAAGCCTGCCTCCTTGAAAACATCTACGACGCTTGGCGTGGGGCCATAGATATTCAGGTTAGGTTGCCTCATCGCAATCAGCTTTAACTGCTGCAGTTTAGATGCGGTTGGATTAAACCAATGCACATAGAAATAGACCTTGTTACGCGGAACTGCAACCTTTGCAGCCCAATCGAACAGCCGAAGATCAGTGTAAGTCGCTGTTGAGATAAACAGTTTCCCATGCTCTGTCAGTAACTTTCGGAACAATCTGTAGGCCTGAAATCGGCGTGCCCAACGATGGAAATATTGCCGCATCTCAATGTGGCTCGGTTGCAGTTCTAACTGGGCATTTTTATTAGCCCAGAGTCGTATCGGCACATCTCCGGAACTGGCGCGAATCAAGGAGTTCACAAAACTGAAGCAGTGCCCAGCCTGGGAGCTCAATGTCGGCTCTATGATGTTAATCAGCGGCATGTCTCCCCTCACCTTGGCAGCGCAGGAGGCTTTTTCCAGTTCAGGCGACTTGTAGCACTTTTTGCATAGCGATAGAAAGTGGACTCGAAGCTACTAAGGGCCAGCATGAAGCCCGCCCACCCATCCAAGAATCCCAGCTTCAATACATAAGTGCGAAAGAACGCCCACAGACCGTGCGACAACGCCTTCCCCATCGTTGCACGCTTGCCCTTTCGCTCCATCTTTGTTGCGCCGAGCGTTGAATAGCGCTGTATTTTGTGCACTAACTGCCCCAGATCTTGGAATGGCACCTGAATGATTGCAGAGCTGAGATATCCTAACTTGCCATATGCTTCAAACGATTCGTGCACCTCTTCTTGTTCGTCGAAAACCAGAGCAGAACGTCGGAACAGTTGAGGTTGCCGATAGTCCGGATACCAGCCGCTATGTTTTATCCAGCGTCCCATGAACCAATTACGGCGCGGCACATAATAAGCATCTGCTTGGGGATTTTGTAGAGTCCGCAATATTTCCTCACGTGCAGCAGGCGTGCAGCGCTCATCCGCATCGAGGCTAAACACCCACTCGTGCGTACAGGCCGCAATCGCATCGTTGCGCAATTTCCCAAAACCGGTGAATTGCAATTGTTTGACGATCGCCCCGTGTTCGATTGCGATCTGCACCGTGCTATCTGAACTATTTGAATCGAGCACTAGAACCTCATCGGCCCAAGTCACACTATCCACGGCGTCGGCGATCTTGTCAGCCTCGTTATAAGCGATGATATAGACGGACAGCTTCGGCTTCGAAGTTTGTTCTGGATTCATGACATTCCTATCGATTTATTGGTCAACCCTGACCATGCGAGGGCTCGCAATATATATTAAAGTCAACCTCGGGCACCACCCGTGGAATTCGGCATGTATTCAGGCATCCATCGCCGCATCCCGTCCCGCACCGCCTCGTCAGTCATAGGCGTTGCTTCACTGAACCAATCTTCGAGCGCCCGTATTTCAGAAGCGGACACTCCACGCGCTTGGGCGATACGCAATTTCGGATGCGGGGTCGGCAATGTTTTCTCGCAATCAGCCAGCAATTCTTCATACAGTTTTTCACCGGGTCTTAGGCCGGTGAATTCGACATGAATATCCTCTTCATTCAGCCCGGACAGTCGGATCATATCCTTTGCCAGATCCACGATCTTCACCGGCGCGCCCATCTCTAGTACGAAGATCTCGCCCCCTTGCCCCATACAGCCTGCCTGCATCACCAACTGTGCGGCTTCCGGGATGGACATGAAATAGCGCGTGATATCTGGATGTGTCACTGTGATCGGTCCGCCCTTGGCTATCTGATCCCGGAATTTCGGAATGACACTGCCATTGCTACCTAATACATTTCCGAAGCGCACGATGATGAAGCGAGTCCCATCTACTTGCTGCAGCCCCTGACATACGATCTCCGCCAAGCGTTTGGTAGCCCCCATCACATTCGTCGGGTTAACGGCCTTATCAGTAGAGATCAGCACAAGCTTTCCTACCGCATGTTTCTGAGCACATCGAGCCACCTGCCAAGTTCCATACACATTGTTACGCACAGCTTGCCATGCGTTGTCTTTTTCCATCAGTGGGACATGCTTGTACGCAGCGGCATGGAACACCACATCAGGACTATATTCTGAAAAGACTTGATTCAATCGCGCCTCATCTTTCACATCTCCTGCAAAATACACCACCTCCAGTTTTGGGAAGCTCTGCCCCATCTCCTGCTCCATCATGTACAAGGCAAATTCATTTGCTTCATACATTAATAGTCTTGCTGGAGAATAACGCGCGATCTGCCGGCATAGTTCCGAACCGATAGAGCCCCCCGCACCCGTGACGAGCGCCACCCTGCCAACTAGCTGCTGTTGTAACTCTGCATCATCTAGCATGACCGGATCACGCCCGAGCAAATCATCTAGCTCTACTGCTCTTAACTGAGAAATACTGAACTGCCCACTCATCAGATCGTCAAATGAAGGCACAGTCAGAGGTTTGATGCCGGCGACATTGCAAAGGTTAATTGCGTGTCTGCGCTGCATATGCGACACACCCGGCATTGCAATGATGGCCTTGCCGACCCCCAGCTTCTTTGCCACATGTGCGAGCTCATCCAGCTTGCCCATGATCCTCACGCCATTGACGATATTGCCGACTTTCTGCGTATCGTCATCCATGAAACCTACAACGCGCCATAAAGGATTTCGCGCCAGATCTTTTACCAAACTAAATCCTGCGTCTCCGGCCCCAAGTATCAGTACCGGCTCGCCTCTCAGCTTAATGTCCGCAAACAAAGCCTGCTCTTTCCACAGCCGGTAAATCAGTCGCCCCCCCCCCATGAACAGCATCAAAAGCGCGGGGTAGATGATCAATACTGATCGAGGCAGAATCACCTCCAGTCGCAACAGCCAGAAAAGAAGTGGGGTAAGCGCCGTAGCAACGATCACAGCCCAGAATATCCGTTTTAGGTCAATTAGGCTTGCATAGCGCCAGATACCCCGATACAGCCCAAGTCGCCAAAAAACGAGGCCCTGCAACACCACCACGCAGGCTAATGTCCTCACAATCTCATTTTCAAAACTTGGCGGAAGATCAAAGTTGAAACGTAAGAGATAAGCGCAGACCCAAGCTAGCGCAGCAGCAGCCAAGTCATGGACCACGGCCAGCGCCGAGCGGAAACTAAAGCTAAAAAGCTTGGGCACAATCAATATGCGCTTTTGCCGCGCATGCCTCCAAAGATCGTCTTGAATATGATTTTCAGGTCCAGCCACAACGACCAGTTATTGATGTATTCAAGATCATATTTAATACGCATTTCCATTTTCCGTGTTGTATCTGTTTCGCCGCGCCAGCCATTTACCTGCGCCCAACCTGTGATGCCCGGCTTGACCATGTGGCGCAACATATAGCCATGGATCAGCCGTCTATATTCCTCGTTATGGGCCACCGCATGCGGGCGAGGCCCTACGATAGACATCGTGCCTTGCAACACATTGAAGAACTGCGGAAGTTCATCAAGCGAGGTGCAGCGCAAGTAGGCACCCAGCTTTGTCACGCGTGGATCATTCTTAGTTGCCTGGGGAACATTGGAGCCATCCTCTTGCACTTTCATGCTGCGAAACTTCCACACTTCGATTACCTGGCCGTTCAAACCATAACGGCGCTGCTTGAACAATACGGGCCCTGATGAAGTCAGTCGCACGGACAATGCAATTGCCAGCAGCAACGGGGAAATCAGCACCAGAATTAAACTACCCAGTAGAATATCCTCCATCCGCTTTATAAATAGGCTTGCTCCGAAAATCGGGCTTTCAAACACACTCACCAGCGGGACATCGCCCAAGCTTTTCCATCGTGACTGCAGCAAGTCAGATACAAAAAAGTCAGGTACAACGCTGACGGAGACTGTGCAGTCAGCTAGGCGCTCCAGCAATGCTCGTATCTTTTCTTCGTCCCGCATCGGATAGGTGATGTAGATGTTGTCTATCTGCTTTTGATGAACCTTCTCCATCAGCGCATCTACATCTTCTGATAAGCTCGTAACCGGGTCGTCATAAACACCATCAATATGCAGTCCCATCCACGGTGACTTGGAGATCACTTCTACCAATCTACCAGACTGTTTTCCACCCCCGACAATAGCCACGGAACGCGAGTTGAATCCCTGCTTCCGATAATGTCGGACCGCATAACGAATAATCGCCCGCACTCCAACCAGCGCAAATGGTGTCGCTATCACCCACACCAAAATCGTTACACGCGAAAAGTGAATAGCGGATTTGCTCAGGAAGATTAGCGCTAGCAAAATACCGCAAGTCAACATCCATGCAGTAAAGATCGCTTTCGCCTCATGCCAAAGGGAGTCAATACGCCAAGATTGGTAAAGTGCATGCCACTCGGCAAACAATGAGAAACTGACAATCGAAATCACTGCTGCCAATTTATAATTCAGAATCGGCTCTACGCCATAGCTTTCAAGAGTCAACCACAGAACCAATCCGATTGCTGCAGCATCCATCAAACGATGGAATAGACCGAGCTCCCAACTATGCTGACGTGCAAATCCAGGAGGAAGAAGCATCAAAACATCCTATTTATAAATTGGATAATTAACGATAATGCACTTGTCCAAGTTGCGCTTATCAACGCGACTCACCTACAAGGACAGCCAACTTTGCGGCAAAGTTACCCAGCACAGCCTCCTTGTCGAGATACTTAAACGCGTAATTTCGTCCCGCTTTACCTAGCTTGTCCCGTAGAGTCGCATCCAATGCAAGCAGCTTGATTGCATCAGCGAAAGCCTGCCCATCATCCGGCGGAACCAGTAGGCCACAATCTACCACGACACACGCCAACTCTGTATCGCTCTGCGCAGTGGCAACTACCGGACGGCCACTTGCCAACATCCCAGTCAACTTGGAAGGCATCACCAGATCGGCAGCATCGGCACGTTGCGGCAACAAATGAATATCTGCCATTGCCAAAAATTGGCCCAAACGCTCGGCTGGCTGAAGCTCCAGAAAAAGCACATTGGACAAATCCTCGCACAACGCAACAAAATTATTACGCTCGGCTCCATTTCCGCAAAATACAAACTGAACCTCAAATGCCAGCCTTGCAGCTTCTGCCAAAATCTCTAACCCCTGCTTGCCGCCCATATTGCCAGAATACAGAGCTACAACTGCCTCGTTTGAAATGCCTAGCTCAGCACGATAAGCCCTCAATCCCGAGCTTTCAGCAGCCGAAAATTTCATATCCACCCAATTAGGAAACAGTATCACGCTTCCGATATCAACACCTTTAGCCACAGCACGGTCTACCATACGTTGAGAGATGGACGAAACACGATCGAACCTGCGCATCAACCACCGCTCACACGTTGCCACCAATCTGCGCAGAAGCTTGCCTTTCAACAAACCAAGATCAAATGCCGCATCCACCTCATAGTCTTGAATATGTAGCCAAGTCTTACTACCGCACAGACGCGCCACCAACCACGCCTGCGGCGAACAAAATAATGGAGGTTCGACCACCCAAACGACATTTGGCCGCCAGAGAATCTGTCTAAACATCACAGGAAAGCTGGTTAAGGAAAAACTGATCAAATGCATCAGGCGCTTCAAACCGGATGGGCGCACCGGAACCCACAGGGGACAACGCCATATTGTGACGCCACTACCAACTTCTTTCTTATATTTCCAGGCAGAATATCCATTGGTGACGCGCCATTCCGGATAATAAGGCGGCGCAGTAACTACACGCACCTCATGCCCATTCTCTGCTAACCACTCTGCCATTTCGCCAGAGTATTTTCCGATGCCTGTTAGTTCAGGAGAATAATTGATGCCGTGAATTAAAATACGCATGGGATGTCGAGCTTATTTCTCTTCAGAAATCAGCTCTTACGAGCAACCACAACCAGACAATCACCACGTTTGCTCAGATTGCCAAGCCACAGGAATGGGAAAAATAGCCCTCGGATTATCAATATCATTGATGCCACAAGTGGGGCGGAGCGAAGCTGCTTAGTGGATTGGCCTAGCCTAGCAAATAATCTAGCGAGAACCGTGTGCGCAACCCACAGTGCTGGAGTTTCTTGCCGAATAGCTTCAACTTCAAATTGAGCATCCTTTAAAGTGTTGCTCAAGGTCTCTGGCGAAAAATGCACCACATGAAATGGAACATGCCAATTGATCCAATAACGGCCGAAAATCGAGCGCAGCCAACTGCGACTATTGGGGCAACTCACCCACAATTGGCCTTGTGCATTCAAGAGGCGGTGAATGTACTGAAGCATTTCGCTAGGATTCAGCGAATGCTCCAACACATTTGACAATACGATAACATCGTACTTTATGTCCGACTCGAACCCTTCTAGGGTAGTGCCGTAAACGGTGAAGCCCCTGCCACGTGCAATATCTGCAGCCTTACTATTGAGTTCTAGCCCCTCTGCCAAAAAACCGTGCTTTTGGTAGAAATCCAATCCTCGTCCCTCATTGCATCCCACATCGAGCAACCTTCCAGAACCACACTTCTGATGAAAAGAAATATCGCCGTCAACCGTAAGCCACGTGCGGTACAACCACGAATTAATAAACTTGGCTCTCAATCGCGTGTAACGGCTATTCTTCTCTCCACTGAAATTGTAGTACTGCTCGTATAAAGCATTCAGGCCACGCTGATCAGGTAGCGGCGAGGTTTGTTCGATACCGCAACCTTGACATTTTGATATGGAATACAAATTTGTTATTCCAAAGCGCGTATCAAACACTTCGTCAAGAATAACTTCTAGTGGCTCATTGCATAACGCACACTGCCTGCTCGACATCAATTCCACCTTATAGAAAAGTTGTAAATTTTGCATCGTCCCAGACGCGCCGCTTTAATGCCAAGCATCTGCCAATAAAATCGGTACGTAGTGGCAGAACGGGTATCTGGATTCCAGCCTCTTTCAGCAAACTAAATTTTTCATTAAGGCACGACAGGTAAGTTTGGTAGATTTCTTTTGATGCTTCACCAACCCGATATCCTGAATACAGCAGCGCCCTTGTCGACGAAACAATTCGGAAACCATGAAAGTGGTAGAACACTGGCGCGACCGCTCCTTTGCCCTGCTTTTCAAAATATCTAACATTCCACGGCGCCAATGTTTTGTCTTTTTGCTGAAGAATGTGTGTCTCTCTTTCAAATAGAGTCGGCCATTTGTCGAGATATTTCTGGTCACCCAACTTGTCGGCTTCCGCCTTTTCGTAGCACCATTCCAGACATCTTTCTTGCCACCAATGCATCACCTTAAAAGAACCTTCTGACCTGCGAAAGACCATAAATTGCACGCAAAATCGCCCGCTCTTCCGGCTCTTGTCGTAACGAGGATCATAGGCATGCTCGGTAATCAATACGTGTTTCCCTGAATGCTCAAATTCATCCAATAGCAACTTGGGCTTGTCGAAGAAATATAAATCCGCATCAATATAGGTTACGCGATCTACTTTTGAATCACGTTCAAACACGAATTGCGGCGTAAAGGGTGTGAGCGTCCAACAATACTCAGCCCGATTCCGCAACGGCTTGACGGCAAGCAAACGGCTATCTTCGACTGCACGCAATGGAATCAAACTTACCTGAGGCAATGAAAGACGGGTTAAATGCTTCTCCACCAACTCGTCCATGCACACTATCCACAAATGAAACGGCTGCGCTTGCATCATCAAAGAATGATGCAAGGCCAGCCCTACAGGAAGATAGTTATTATCGAATAGGGTTACAAAATGCTCTAAATTATCAGCGTCTCTATTTGAATGCATTTATCGAATCAATCACCACTGCAATTTGGTTATCGCTCATCTGCGGATGGCAAGGAATAGAGAGGCATTGTGCTGCATGTTGTTCGGCAACTCTCAACCCGCTGGGATCCCTCTGCAACTCTTTTGTTGGAACTTGAAAGTGGATCGGTACAGGATAGTGCACAAAAGTCTGAATGCCACACTCCGTCAAGTACCTCGCCAAGCGATCTCGCTCCTGAGTTAGCACCACAAACAAGTGGTATACATGGCTCTTTTCTTGGGCTGGTGGAGCCAAGAGCCGAACGGCTGCATTATTGATACCCGCATGATACATTTTTGCCAATCTGCGGCGACGTTCTGTAAATTCATTCAGCCAATTCAAGCGCGCTAGTAGTAGTGCAGCCTGTATTTCATCCAAGCGGCTATTGAGCCCTAACACAGGGTGATGATAACGCTCGCTCTGTCCATAGTTTCTCAATTCAGCCGACCGTTGTGCCAAGCCATCCTCTTTGCATATCAGAGCGCCGCCATCGCCTAGTGCGCCTAAATTCTTGGTTGGATAAAAGCTGTATGCGCCAAAAGCTCCATAAGTCCCGGCAACCTTTCCGCTCCATTCCGCCAAATGTGATTGGGCACAATCTTCAAGCAGTGCGATCCCATGCTTCTGGCACAACACTGCCCAACTTTCCATATCCCTAATTTGGCCATATAGATGTACCAGCAAGACAGCTTTGGTTTTCTTGCCAATACACCTTTCCACGCTTGCAGAATCAAGTAACGCTGTGTCTGGGTCAATATCTGCAAGCACCGGAACTGCTCCGGCGCGAATAATCGCCAATATCGTTGCAAACGCAGTCATCGGCGTGGTGATAACTTCATCACCAGGCCCAATATTCAAGCCACGCAAGCCGATTTCAATGGCGTCCATACCGTTGCCGACACCAATTGCGTATGCTACATCGCATCGCTTTGCCCAAGCTTGCTCAAAGGTTTTCAATTCCTTGCCAAGCACATACCAGCCAGATTCCAATACCCTTTGGACCGCAATCAGTTCGGCAGTTCTAAGCTCATCAGGCTCAGCATTAAAGTCATTCATTAATATCATTTTTTAGCTCAATGGTTAATCACGATATTCCGCAAAGCGTCTTGTATAGTAGTCCAAGCACATGGAGAGACCTTGCTTCAACCCCACTTTAGGTTGCCAGCCCAACTCTGTACTGACTTTATTGAAATTACTATAGTAATCTCCAATATCAATCGCCTTGCGTTCGGATGGAAAGGGAACAATTTCGAATTTTGCTCCTGAGTGAATCTCCACAAACATTTGAGCCACTTGCGTGAGATTTACCACCTCATCACTACCCAAGTTATATATTTTACCGTCTGCAATGGGATTGAGTGCAGCCAGAAGCAGTGCCTCTACAACATCATCTACATAATTAAAGTCGCGCAACTGCAACCCATCGCCAAATACTTTAATCGCCTTACCTTCAATGACATTTTTAATCCAAATACCCAAGAAGGTCTGCTTAGCATCCTTGATTCGCATCCCTGGACCGTACGTATTGGTCAGTCTTAAAGCACAGGCTCTGATTCCGTATACATTGTTATAGAGCAAGTGGTACCACTCACCCGCAAGCTTATTGATCCCATTCACATCGACAGGTCTAATCGGGTGCACCTCGTCAACCGGAAGATATTCCGGCTTGCCATACAGCTGGCGCGTACTAGCAAATACAATTTTTATGGACGTATTGTGTTGGCGACATGATTCAAGTATCGACAATTGTGCTACCGCATTTATATTCAAATCCGTTACTGGATCAGACATAGAATCGAGGTGACTGGTCTGCCCGGCAAGATTGAATAGATAGTCCTTATCCCGAATCAAATACGCCATTGCAAACGAGTCGCGCACGTCTGAAATATTTAGCGTTACCTTATCGCGAATATCTTCGATATTACATAAATTGCCGCCGTACAAAGGGATCAAACTATCTACTAGTGTTACGTCTGCACCAAACGAAACCAAACAGCGCGCCAAATTGGAGCCGATGAATCCCACTCCTCCTGTAATTAGTACTTTCTTTCCTGCAAACTTTTCAAAAGTACCCACACTTATACCCTTTTAACAATTGAACTTTCTGATTCAACATCTTGTTGTTTCAGCTTACCTGTTCCTGTTAAATATATTTGTAAGTTTTAACACTGCCCTTTTGGGCAATAACCATAGTGACCTCATTTTTTTGTAGAAATCTCTAATTTTTAGCCAAGCCTGTTCATCAGCCAAAATCGGTACATTAGCAATATCTATGCGTGTATTCGCAAGCTCGCCAACAAACTCATTAAACGTTGAACAATGCGCCCCACTGTTATCGAATCCTATATTCAGCACTAGGCTTCGACTAGGATAAAGTGTAAGCATGTTATTCAGAAATGCACTGGCATACCAGCGCACTGCCCAAGAATTATTTTTCCCTGCAATCTGATGCTTCAGCATTCGGGTATATGGGTAAGCACCATCAAAGTCGAAAGCATGCGTCAACTTGCGTTCCCTTAGTTGCCTCAGCAATAATTGACCATCCGGTTCAAAATGCTTCCATCCTCGCTTCCAAGTTCCCCACCCCCAACAATCCGCACCTCTTATAAAGAATGTTTCCGGCAGTATTCCTTCGACAGGGTACATATATCCATGAACGCTAATCACTTGCTCTTCGTTTTCGTACAGATCAAGCGCATCGTTCATATATTGCAGGAAATATGGGGAAGTAATCAGATCATCTTCCAGCACCACAACTCGGCCATGCTCGTCACATACCTTTGTCACACCATCAATGATGGAATTGGCCAAACCCATATTTTGGGAGCGCTCGACGACCGTGACCGATTGAAAACCTATGATCGTCTTAATGTAGTCTCGCACTTCCTGTACAGCATCCGCAGCTTGTCCTTCTTTTGGCCCGTCAGCAAATATGTAAAGATCGCTTTGGGCTGCGAGAGTATTCCGCAGCAACGCTTCGACAGTTTGGCGAGTGTGCCAAGGTCGGTTGTATACAAAGAGTACGATTGGTGTATATTTCATTTCTAATACCCGGAAAATTGACTACTAGCAATTTACTAAAATAAGTTCATATAGTTACATAGCGCATTTGTGCATCAATGAGATTTGATGACGTGCGGAACAAAACGAAGAGCACAACCGCATCTATTTGCGCAACGACAATATCTCGCCCCCATTAGGCAAAATCAACTCTCTCTGAAAACATTTTATTTGTGTGCATTTATCTTGTTTGCTGATGACATATTTTGAGTAGCCAGCTCGCTCAACAAGATATGGGTTATATTCTGGCGAGTCCTTTGGCGGGGAAGAACTATTTTCCGTGTGTATTGACCTAAACACGATTACGTCAGGATTGTTTTCCCATTCAGTGTACGGCCCCCAAAATTCAATTATTTGGTATAACTCATTGTCAGTTGTTGGGAACATTCCCGGATCAAATGCAACCACCAACCGTCTAGAATCTGCTTTAGCTTTTGTATTCAAAAAATCCACGATGCTGATGTAACTTGCATATTGATTCCGATATCCTTCATTCTTTGTTCGAGAAGCCTGTGAATCAAAGGTTCTCATGGTGCTCGGCGCCCAGTATACGCAAGCCATAATCACTATAACTGCAACAGTACCATGGGCCAGATATTTGTCGATGCGCAAAATATTATCTATATTTTTGATAGACGAATTCGCAAGCGTTGTGTCCAATAATGAAAACAGCCCTACGAGCATAAGTACTGATCCAGGGAATAAATAGAAACCCCACAGCCGATGGGCGCCAAAAAATATTGCGCAATTTAGTGCAATGCCACAAAACAGTAATTGCAGCCCAATATCTTTGCTTATACGTCGCATCCACTTGTCAGCTTGGTGCCGACTAAACATGCGGATGCAAACGATGCATGTTGATAACGCAACCAATAGGCATCCTATCCACTTTGGCGCAATGATCCAAGTATCCACGAAATATTTGAGCCAACTTAATGCATTAATGCTGTCTTGGTCTGCACCATGTTTTGTATTTAGGAATGTGCTGTTTATCCAAACTTCTGTCTTAGCATCTTTGAGCCAAATGTATATGATTAGGCTTGCACCCAAGCAATATAAAAGCGTCTTGTAAAAATTACTCAGCCTCCATCTTTTGTTTATCAGCATAAGCAGATATATGCCCAGCACTGAAAGGATAGTTTGTGTAAACAATATCGGAACAGCGACCCCGAGCCCAACCATGAACGAGATCAATGCTTTGTTCACGGATGCTGTGGCATCTTGGTTTTTGGCATCATTTTTTTGTGCTAAAGCTGATGCTACAGTGACAACTAAGATTAATGGCAAGGTTGAAATCTTCGTACCAAAGGCCAGCCCCAGAAATATCCAGTGCCAACCAAAGTTGAATTTGTATTTGTCGTGGCAATACAGAAAGCCGGCTAATAGCAGCAACTGTAGTGGTTCCGGTTTGGGCATGGTCATGTAGTAATCAGCGTAGGGCATGACCAGCAATGTGGTCAGCAAAGCGATCCTCAAGGGCCAACTTGCAACAAACCTGAATGCCAGCACCACAAAGGCAAATATCAAGATGCAAACTTGCAGCATTCTTCCCGCAATAATTTGCCCTGTCTCGCCCCACACCCACTCTGGAATAAATGAAAACAATGCGATCGAATTCCACAATGAGCGCCCATAACGCTGGTCACCCCCATCCGTTATATACCACCAAAAGTAACTCCACTCACTTGGATGAAGAATTTTTTTTACTCCATCAAAGGTAATTCTTTCGTCCATGAATAATACAAAGCGCCCCTCAGCTAAATCAGTATTTGCCCATGCAGTCATTCCAACATATACACACAGAATTATTATCAATAGAGTGCGCCATACGTCGTCGCTTACCGAGGGTGAATATTTCATATATTTATATCGAAAATTGTATTTGGTTTCTACAGCGAAACACTCTGCCTGTATTTCTCGGCATCCCAATCAAGCAACTCAGCGATCTGTTCATACGTCAATGCACATAACGCCCTTTGTTGTGGCTGTCTGGCCAGCACCTCATAATAGCAATGCAGCTGAGCCAATTTCGCGGGGCTGAATTGTGACTTGGCATAGACACCGACATCCTGCACAAACACCAAATACGGTGCTTCTTCCATTTGGCGAACTTCCTCCATCAAATTAGCTATGCTGGAATATTTGGCTGCTTTGGCGCCGAGAAATACAGCATGATCTGGATAGAGCACCCAATCTGAAGAAAGTCGGGCAAACAAGTGCTCGTCAAACGCCAGTTGCTGAATCCTAGTATCTGAAACTGGCGCATAACTGAGTGACTCGTTGATAGTTAAGGAGGAGATAGGAATCGTGACATCAACTTCAACGCGGGGCCGGATGGCTAATAATGAAGTAAGTTCGTTCAAGAATTTTTCAACTGCAACTACATCATCACCTCCAATCACAACGCCGTGATTTCGCAAAAATACGACATTCGCTTCAGGCGAAATCGCTAGCGCCTCGCCGACTGCACTAGCTAATGCAGCGCCAGGCTTCCGATACGGAACGCACACCCAGTTCATCGCTTCACTCTGCAATGTATCGAAAGCGACCTCGCAATCGACCCGAACCAAATGTGAGAGAATCTCTACTGCATGTAAATGAACAACAACCGGCTGTGGCATCAGCGCATGCAACAGTGTCTCAATCGAAGGTCTGTGATTCGATGAGCCCAGCACTCGCGGCTTAGCTCCAAAATCGCCCTCCGCCAATGCGGTTTCAAGATGAGCCAAGTCGACCGGCACAAATATATCTTTTTCCGCAGCTTCGGCAAGCCATGTTCCGGAGGCCTTTATCCAGAGCGTATTCCCCTCTTTCCAAGACACGTTACCGCCTGCCCCCTGCACTAGCAAAGGGTCGGCACCCACGTTCTGGCAGAACGCGATGATAGAATCCCTCTTGCAGATCTGCTGGGTATTCATCGCATCTCTTTCAAGCTGGCGAGCAATCGGCGGAGTTCGGCATATTCGTTGAAAGCGGCATCAGGCGCATTCAATTCCGTCCCAAGCTCGGTATCCCCGTGAATCTTTTGTATCGTCACTGCATTCATTTTGTCTCTCGCACCTCGAATATCGTTGATCGGATTATCACCAATCATCCAGATGCAATCCCCCTTCGGCCGCATTTTTTCCAAGGCAATCTGGAAAGGTGCCGCATGGGGCTTGTCGAAACCGGCTTCCTCACTCGTGACGATATAATCAAAGTAGTGATCAAGGCCAAAGTACACCACTTTTCGAAATTGAATCTGTGCAGTCAAATCAGTCACAATCGCGGTTGGAATACCCAAGCGTCTAATATCGTCCAATAAATCTTTGACCTCATCGAACAAAATCGCGTTACTCAAAAACGTGCGCCAATAAGTCTGTTCGAAGTCCAGCGCCCACAACACTTGCGAGCCCAGCCCCATGATCTCCAACATCCTTTGCAGATACAGCAGCCGACTATGCGAAGAAGCAGTGTGTTTGAGCCGGTGTTTTATCTGATCGCGTGCTTCCTTGAACGCCTTATCGAAATCTTCCGGACTGATAGAAAACGTAGCCACAACCTTGGCGCGAACCGCCGCCTGCGCCGCCGCGTGTGCCGGGGCATAGGGATATAGCGTATTGTCGGTATCGAACAGAATAGCATTCGGTAACCTGTCAAATCTTCCTTGCGCAATGAACTTCATATGAAACGCCTCGTGAGGGCCTGGTTAATATGTGACAAGGAAACCAACTGCATCAACCCCAATACACCACCTTCCCATTTTGGCGCGATGTCCAGGAAGTCCAGTACACGCGGACAGAGCATCTTCGCGGCCAGTGCAATATCTTCCGCGGATGCTTCGCCCTCTATGGTCAACGACACTTCCGCCGCATCTTTGGAAACGACCATATCCACGTGCAAACCGCAAACACCAACCAGAATTCGCGTCAGTGACATCTCGTTCAATCCGTTTCTGGAACAAACATGAAGCTTGTAGCGCAGCGGATGCTTGCCATCAATTCCCTCTAGCATCCGCGGATGTATGGGATGCAGAGATAACACCAAATCTGCATGTGCAGACTGGGGGCGTATGAACTGCTCAGAATCCGGTTCCCGCTTGGCAAAAGTCGATTGCACCTGCTCCACGGAATGCCCTCTTACACCCACATCCCGTTTCTGTTTCAAGTAACGGCGCAGCGCTTCGTCGATGTCCAGATAGATACTCAGATTCAAGCATCTGCGCAAGATGGGTAAATAAAGCACATGCAAACCGCTGGCTATGATGAAGTCGTTACTCTTGATCTGCACCTGTTCGCTACTGATGCCAGTGCGATGATCGTAGTGGCGCAAGAGCACGGGCTTTCCGTCCACCAGTGAAACTAGATCGTTCGCATATCGTTCAAGATCGTTTGCCATTGGATTCAAGTCCGTCATCACCTGCCACATCGGTTTCTGCCGATCCCACAAGTGATAATCGTCACCCGATAGCTGCGCCACCGAATGACTGCCAAACAATCCCTGCAGTGCATCCGCCAGCGTATTTTTACCCGATGCCGAGTCGCCCGCGATACCGATCACAAATGGCCGACGGCTGAGCCGAAAGTAGTCGTTGTGGCTAATTGTCTCGCGCCATATTCGGATGGCCAGCACAATGCCGATTGCCACCATCACCGTATGCAGCAGTGATGCTGCCTGTGGCCCCAAATGCCCTGACAACTCGAATATGGCCGCGTGCGGCAATTCAAACTGCGTATACAAAGTTGTCAGCACGTAGAGGATTGAGAACGCCCCGCTCAGCATGATTGCGATCCTGCCACTCATTGCCTGATAGATAACCAGCAAGGGCATCGCCCAGATGAACCAGCCCGGTGATGCCGGCGTCAGCAGCACAACCAACAGGAATGACATTCCCAACATGGACTGAAACAGTTCGAAATTCAAGCGGCGCACACGCCATGCACCATATAGCATCACAAGGTAAACCAGCGGCACAACGTAGATTGAGATGGCATTCCCAATCGGCAGCGCAAACTGATAGACCTTAGCCATCTCCGGATTGCCGAAGAGCATTTGCAAGCCCGAGCCAGACAAAATAAACGGCAAGCCGAGCACGGCTAGCGCGAGTGCTGCCCCCTTTACAAAACTCGGCAATAACTGGTGAAGTGCACGGGTGTGCAACATATAAACCAAAAAAAACGGCAATGCCAGCGCCATGCTCAGCTTGGCGGAAATCGCCGCAATCAGGAACGCACCTGCCGGAAGCAACTTCAATTGACGCATGTTGTACAGCGACAAGACCAACAGCAACACCGGAACCAGATCATTCAAGCCTAGGATGTAACTACCGATCACCACGATTGGAGATAACCAGTAAACCGCCAACAACATGCGATCCCGCCCGGGCACTAACTTGCGCAGCAGCAGTAACAATCCCCAGTCGGCAACTAGCAGGGTAAGCCCGTAAGCGATGAACAACGGGAATCCCGTCAACTTTGCCAAAATCGACAACGGCAGGAACATCAGCCACATTGCATATCCATAAGGAAAGGCGGCTGGAGCCCCCCCTTTCGCCAACCAGGTTGCCCAAGGATCGATCGAGATATTAACAATACTCAAATCCAGAAATGGCGCATACCACCCAGTGACCGCAGTGGATGACACTGTCAATATCAGCACGGCCCGAACGATAAGCCCAATCAGAAACAGCGGGTGGGAATAGAGCATCTTCATCGCTCCATGTGCCTTTCCCACAGTTCTGGTCGCTTCGTGCAAACAGCTTCTGGAGAGATATTACGGTCTTTCAACAACTGTGCGTGCGCAGCGATCTCCACCTCCGCATCGCGCCCCTGCAGCTCAGGCGAAACCAGACACAGCTTGAAACCAGCAGCTTGAAGCGTAGCTGCATCCTCATGTGACAGCGGAAATTGCGTAAAGCAGTCAACCCACACCCAGCTCACTTTTCCCGCCAATGTGAGCGCTGTTTGAATCGATTCGAATTCAGAAACTCGCACCGAACACCGATGCTCACCCGCTCTGGCCGACTTGACCAAAAATGGGAACGACTGATCCAAAAAGAAATAATCCTCAATCCCAAAATGCCGCATCAGCGAAGTCAGCCGCGACTCTAGCCCCTCTTCCTTTACATTCAGAATCAGCGTGCCATGCCTATACGCCGCAAGCCATTCTTCGAACGATTCGCCTTCCACGAACGGGTCGTGATGGATCACCAGTTTGTCTCCGTAACTTCGGATATCCACTTCTACGCCATAGTGGATAGGTGTAGCGCTCAACTCGCTTAGCGTGTTGCGACGGTGCGTGATGAGCTTCATGGTTACAGGCGTTTCCTCAATTTCAGACTGAAATCCACTGTTCTACGAATGAACTTGCGTTTGGCCGCCCAGTTGACGTTCCAATGCGAAACGCCGTGAGCGCGCTCACCGAACCGAACCGGAAAGCGATATACGCTTAATCCTACTGCCCGCGCCTGATAGTAGGCAAACAGATCGAGCGAAAAATCGTGTGGTGGCTCATGCCAAGTTTCAAAAAAGGCGCGTGTAAACATTGTTGGTTGCGCATTGATGTCCCACATCGGCATGCCGAGCAATCCCGTTTCAAACAAGCTCATACCCACTGTAAATGCCGCGTCCCCCAATGGTCGGCCATACCGCCGCCCCTTAACGAAGATATTCGAGCCGTGTTGCTGAAATAGTTTCATACCCCGCATTGCATCTTGCGGATCGGTCTGCATATCGGCATGCGTCCAAGCAAGAATGTCGCCAGTGGCTGCCTTGAGACCAGTAAGAATTCCAAAACCGTAGCCCTGATTTTTCTCGACGCGGATACTGCGACAGCCAGGATATTGAGGCAACAACTCGCACAAAACCTTTGGGCTGTTATCCGTAGAACCGTTATCAACCAGAATAACTTCGACTCCAGATTGTCGCGTAACTTCCTTGCAGCGCTCCAACAGCAGAGGCAAATTGGCGGCTTCGTTGTAACAAGGAATGACGAGTGAAAGTTTCATATGCTTTCCGGTAAATGGGCGGCCTTGAATGCGAACCATTTCAACCCAATAAAATTCATCGCAGCCGAAACCCCCGTAGCAATCAAAAAAGCAATCTGCACCGCTGCAGGGATTTCAGCTAGCCCAGTCAATACAAGCGCATTGATGCCAACATTGGCAAGCAGCGTCACTGTATAGAGCAGTGCAAAGCGCCATACACTCCCCGCTGCATGTGACTTGTGGCCAAATGTCCAGAAACGGTTGGCGAAATAGGCAAATACCGTACCCGTGATAAAACCGACGGCCTTGGCCACATCTATACCTAGCCATTGAGTCCAGACTAGACTGCGGTAAGTCAGGTAGTCGACCATGACCGCCATCGAGCCCACGATAAGGAATATGCCCAACTCGCGTTTGATCATGCGCGCTTACCCGGTTGATCTGGAACGGCAGCGTTGTATCTGCATTCAAGTTCGGCTATAGCCTGAGCTTGAATTCGACCATCCTGTTCCATGCGGTATGGGTGACCCTCCCACTTGTGAAAGCATGACTGCCAGTATTCAAATGTGCGGAGGTCGTTCGGTGTGCCCCATGACAGAAAGCTGTCGACTTCGAACAGCCGGCAATTCAGACCCAGTTCGATCGCATCATTGATGCACGAGTCAATATAGAACTCGCCGTTGATCCGCCCGTCCCTGGCAATGAGCCGTTCCACAACCATGCGGAAATCTGCGGCACGCTTAAAAGTGAAAGTGCCCAGAACGACTGGGTCAGTTGCGGGAGAATCGAGCGGGGTTTTGACTGAGATATGGTTGATATGAGTCGTTGATGTTGTATCTATCCAGCCGAACATCTGCGGCTGCCGAACCGCATTGGCGTGACCACGCACACCCCATACGATGACATCCACATCTGGATCTTCTGCCAGTTTTTGGAAGGATCCGACATCATAGTGGGCACCGTTGTCACACGCGCCAAAGGTGATGGGGCCAAGAAACTTTCCGGTCTTTCGTTCCAGTTCATCCAGCCCGATCAATGCTGTGCAGGCCTGCCCCTCGGTGACGTTCGGTATAGTTACGACCACGGCATTCGGGTAAGCGCTCTGAATCGTGTTGGCAATCTGCTGATACCCCGGCATATCGCTGCGCAACACGAAAGCATGATGTGTGGCACCGGGGAGGTCGTTCACTGCCTGCATGACCATCGGCTTGCCGGAAACAGGTATCAGCGGCTTGGTAACTGTATAGCCTTGCTTGGCGAAACGTTGGCCGAGTCCCGCCATCGGAATGACCAATGAGCCAAGAGCTTCGGTAGCTTGTGGCTGCGGTTCAGCCAACCGCCGAAAAGTAGATGACCAGCCGTTATATTCGGCAACATCCTCCGGCGTGCCCCACTGCATAAAATGTTGCAATGGGTAAACAGCAATGGGGCGATGCGCTGCGAGTAGTGGCTTATAGGCAAGGCTGACGTAAAATTCACCGCCTACATTTATCCCCTGCTCCATGGTGGCTCGGAATGCTTCACTCATTATTTTGCCAGATGCAAAATAATATGTCCCACTGGACGCGTACTCATCCATTCGGTTATCGGTGTAGGGCTGTTTCTCTTGAATATCCCGAACCCAGCCCGCCTCCTCGCGCATGTAGGCATAGTTGGTACTGCCGAGCGTATGCGGATGAAATCCTTTGTATGCGGGGATAGCGCCATCGCACTGGCTAATTGTTACCAGGTTTTTAAAGTGGTTCCAATCCCAATAACAGGTAAAGTCGCAATAGTTCACCACGACTGGGCGGCTCATATCGATCATTTTTTCGACTTGGCGAACAGCGTGAATTGGGCCCAGTTTATGGGGTGGGATACCTACAACACGCCCCGTTGGACAGTATTGCTTCAGGATCTCCTCTAATCGGTAATCGGTATTTACAAGATGATCATTGTTGCAGATGAATAGGAAATCATGCTCTCCCGGAAACATATCGATCACATGGGCAATAATCGGCTTGCCCTCAATCTCGATAAGCGGCTTGGGTACTTTATATCCTGCTCTACGAAAGCGCTCCCCAAAACCAGACATTGGAATAATAATCTGCACACATCACCTATATATAATTCTTATTATCCCTAAAATACCGCAGCGTGTATTTCCCCGCGATTGCGTTAGCTACTCAACTTGAATTAAGCTCATCTATGCATCGAGGCGACGATTCTCTTTCCTTATGGGGCCGGTACAAAACAATGAGCAATTTTTTGTATGCAACTCTATATAGCAGCGTCTCCTGGCCAAACAAAACTTTCCTTTAATTCAGGCACGGATCTTTCGATTGAACACACCTTTCTTTGCACCTGAATATTTCTCCTGAATTCAACAAGTGACTTTTTATATTCATCGTAGTTTTCAATTATGTCCGCGAGTTTATTTACATACTCATCAAACGTGTAACAGCGAAAGCCTATCGGGCTTTCTAACGTATTAAATTGATTAATGCAGTCATTATCGAAGTGAATTATCGGCTTACACATGGATAATGCTTCCAGAATTGATCCGCTGCAGCTCAAACGATATTTAGATTTGTCGTACAGGATGAGGAAGGCATCAATATCCCCAGCTTGTTTTTCCATTTCGCCCCGCTCGAGCGCCCTGCCTGGGCTTGTGCACGTAACATTCTCAAAACCTTCTGTGCCGCGATTATCCATGCCAATGATTCTAATTTCATACGGCTTGCTGATCTGTTTTTGAGAAAGCGCATATGCCACATTATGCAAAACCAGTGAATCCCCATATCCAAATATCGCAAATTTCGGATAGTCATTATCCGGTTCAGGCGCGAATTTAACAAAGTTGGTCGGGAGAATAACGGTATAGAAATTCAGCTTTTGAGTATCAAGGTATTTTGCGGCATTAGCCGTTACGTGCGGAGACAATGAGATGTATTTGTAGTCCGCCGTATGTCTCCACTCCATCATCGCCTTAACAGTAAAGAACGCCGACACTCTCTTGGGCAGCGGAAATCGAGGGAGCTTGGCAACAAGCTTCCGGAATATTGTTTTGGGGAGATTTACAATGCCGATTCGGCGCATTCTTTGTATCAGCCCGGGCATTGCCGTCCCCGGGATTTCGTTCCGTGGCAGCGCGATAGCTCGTGCAGTCGATTCATCAACTGCAATTGTTTCGAACGCGCCATGCAACACAAATGTGAACTTGAGATGCGCGTACTTCGATCTGCGTTTTAATTGCTTAATCGCATATAGCGCTTCGGTATTAAATGACAAAAAGAATACTTTGTCTGCGCCCAAACCGATTATCTCGGTAAATAGTTTTTTCAACCCGAAATAGAAACCCGTAACATCAAACAGTGATGAATGTTGCCTAATGTGAGTAGGCCTGTATTCAATCTGATCGATTGTGATTTGGTCGTGATGCAGAATACTTTTGATGGCCGAAATATGCGTAGCATCGGCAAAAAAAAGGATTTCTTCTTCTGGAAAAGCTAAACGTAACCCGTATAGGAAACCACTATTTACTTTTTCGTGGCTCATGCCTTTGCATAACAAATCACAAATGACAATCATGCTTCACCTAACATCATGTCTGCCAATTGGTGAAATCCCACTTTGGGTCGCCATCCTAGTGATTTCAGCAGGGCGGGGTTACTTACTAAAATCTTGTACTCCGGTTTATAGTTTGGGTTGATAACAACATAGTCTTCCCAATTTCTATTAATTTTCCGAAAACAATATTCAGCCCACTCTTTAATCGAGTGCGCTTCACCCGACCCGATCACAGCCTCGAAAACCGAGTCTTGATTTACCAGCACCCATATGGCATCGGCAATGTCACCCGCATAATTGAATTCTTTTTCAACGTCAACATTTCCCAATTCCAGCTTTTCGTTACTGCCCTTCGCAATCCGCTTAACCGCGCTCGCTACTTTTTGATTGACATGCCGTTCTGTTCGAAGCGGACTATCGTGATTGAAAAAATACCCGCAATACACGGCCAATCCAAAAGTCTTTCGGTAGTATCTTCCTGCATAAGCCGATTGAATGCGTGCTATCGAATATGGACTGCTTGCTTCAAATGGCGAGCGTTCATCAATAGGCGTCCCATCATTTTGGAATTGCACCGCGCTACCAGACAGAAATACTTTTGAGCTTGGACTATGCTTGCGAACAGCCTCAAGCACATTTAACGTCCCAGTGCTGATCGCCTGATGATTTTCAAACAAAGTGTCATGTCGAGTTGACGAATTGGCTGCAAAATGAAAAATGTAGTCAGGCCTATGTGCTTTAATCAGTTGGGCAACAAACTCAAAATCTGCAATGTCTCCCTTAACATCCCCCGCGGAGCGGGCCACACCAACAACTTCTAAAGATTTCCCCCTCAGCAGTTCTGTAAGGTAGTACCCATCTTGGCCGCTCACGCCAAAGATTATTGCTTTCATTCTTAAATAATCTCAATTTCAGGCATCGGGAATATAAATTTCCCCCCATTGGCTATGAAATCCTGTTCACGCTGCAAGATACTGTGTTTGAAATGCCAAGGAAGCACTAAGAAATAGTCCGGCTTCATCGCTCTCGCTTCTTTTTCCGATACGATGGGTATGTTCGTACCCGGAGTGAAGGAACCAAATTTTTCTTCGTTAACTTCGGCGATACACGAGATTTCCTTTGATGTCAGCCCACAGAACTGCAGCAGTACATTGCCCTTAGTACTTGCACCGTATCCGACAACTTTTTTCCCGTCAGCCACCAGCGATTCGATCAAATCCTTCAGACTCTCTCGATGTTGAAAAACACGGTCTGCAAACTCCTGGTATGGTTTCAAAGTTTTCAACCCCATCACATCTTCTTGTCGGAGCAACCAGTCTATGATGGGCTTATTGGATATGTATTTTGCATTCTCTCTGCAGGCAGTCACGGCAAAACTACCGCCGTTAACTGCATTCATTTGAACGTCGATTACGCGCATCCCGCATCGCTCAAGCATATTTTTTACGACATCGAACGAATAGAATTCCAAATGCTCATGGCAAATGGTGTCGTAGGAATTCGTCTTGAGCATTGATGGCATATAGCTCTGCTCAAAATGCCAGATCCCGTCATCTGCAAGAACTGAATGAATGTCTTTAACAAAATCGATGGGCCGCTCCAAATCGTAGAACATTGCAATCGACGTTACGATTTTGGCTTTTTGGGATGGGAAGGCTTTACGGAAAACCGCTTCCGAGAAGAAATCTGGAATCAGAGAAATATCTTGTGTATAGAACTCTTTGAATTTTTTCCCGGTCGGATCAATTCCCACTTTCTGGTGTTTCCCCTTATATGCTTTTAGAGAAGTGGCGTCGTTGCTTCCAATGTCGATTACCAAATCGTCATCCGTTGGCTTGGCCAGTTGCTCAAGCATTCGGATTTTGTTCTGCAAATGTTGCACCATAGAAGCATTGAGTCCAGAACGATATCCATAGTTCTCGCCGTACATTTCATCAAGGCTATAGGAGTGTTTCATCTGTAGCAGGCCACAATCCTCACACCAAACCAAATCTAATGGCCCCTTGGTGATGTTTTCTGTTGTCGATTTCGGGAATACTCCAGTTAGAACCTGATCTCCAAGCGAAAGTACAGTTGTGATTTTTTCGCTTTGGCAACCGCGGCATTGTTTAATTTCAGTATACATAGAATTTTCTTTCGTCTTATTTCTGGATTTAGATTTGTATTTAATGTGGATTTACTTCGCCAGTAGCTTTACTAACGACATATCAATTTCATCAATACAATTTGTTCTTTCAAGGTTCAAGATTGCCAATTGTTTTACGACTCGATCTTTTTCAGAAGCTGCTACCTTTTCAAATTCATATACTTTTTCTTGTTCGTGCCAAAGCAAGCAATTCACTTCAGCCAGCTTACCAAATACGCTTCCGATCGTGCCCTTGACCAGCTGAATCTCGTTGTTTTTTACCTTGTAGACTTTGTTAGACCGAAACGTCAGTTTTTCTACGGGTATCTCGCCGCGCACCGCATTCGAAATAAACTCCTCTATTTCGGCAATCAATTGCTCTTGCTGCTGCGCTAAGCTTAGTAGTCTTTCTTCATCCTCTGAATGATACTGCTTCAGTTTCACAATAGTTAATTTATCGCAAAGCGTTCCAAGCGTTTCTGCCATTTCGCTTACATCCTTAAGTTACTAAATCGTTAATCAAGCTGGGCTCTCCTTTACATTCCCTTTGAAACTGAGGGTAAGGCGCACCAGAGTAAGGCAATTATTATTGAGAGCCCCAAGCAATGTTTTCAGCAATTTCACTCTCAGTTGTCAACTTATCTACAAACAATGCATTGACATGATTGCTGAAAATATACAAATACGAATGCTGCTCCATAAACATAATTATTTCCCTTGAACCGATATTACTTTCAACCATGACCAGCGTTGGCCTATATTTATTCCAATTGTTGCTCATCAGGACGGCTAAGTCATGTCCCTCTGCATCTACAGACATAAAGTCAATATGCCTTCCACCCAAATATTGGTCGAGAATTTTCTCAACTGGCATTACGTCAACAGTTGACGATGTTAATTCCAGCTTATACGTATCAGCCATTTTTACAGCCGTAGGGTGGTCCAGAGTCGACAGAGATGAATCATTGCCAATTTGATAAAAAGTAAGCTTCCCAAGCTCCCCTGAGACTGCCATGTTCAGATTGATATCAAACTCTCTATACTTTTCAAACTTTTTGAATTCTGCCAAGCCCGGCTCAATGTTGATGCCTCGCCAGCCCCTTGAATAGAATCTTTGAGTATTACTGTTATAAAAAGGATCATTTGCCCCGACATCTACATATACGCCTTCACTTTTTCTGCCCAATAGAAGGTCAATCAGCAGATCCTCCTGAAATTGGCTATTGGAAAGTAATGCTTGATGAACAAAGGGGTGCAATACCGGTACACTTTCGCTCTTATTCAATCTTTTTCTAGCCATCAATACTATTGGCGGCAAGAACATTGCCAATGTTTGTTTTGTAAACAGCTTTCTCTTGATACGAAGAAAATTGTTTATCAATGGCAATTTTACCTTCGCAACAATCACCGTCCCTTTTGGCTGAATGCTATTTTCTATCAGTACATTTTCAAATTTTTTTACGAAGCTGCGTGCGCTCCAATCTTCCTGAATCCTTTTCACTATAGGGATAGTTGTTTCTATCGACTCCTTCAAGCTCAAGTATGGGTAAGGCTTCAGGTACGAATGAATATGTCGGAAAGTCGGGTTTGTTGATACTGCAAGTGGCCTTCCGCTTGCAATGGCTTGGTCGGTGGTGGCGGATAAGCCGTTCCCAACTCTTCTGTTATATAGAAAAACATTTATGGTGTTTTGAGCACACCAATTTATCAATTCTTCTTTGTTGAAATAATGATCCGTCAGTTCAACTTGAATATCTTTTTTTAGATTGAGACCTGCCAATAGCGCTTTAAAATCCAACTTTGCTTGTTCTGAGGCATTTCCTGAATTCGGTACATTTATTCTTACAATTGCCGCATCGAACTCTTGATTTGCAGCTTTCACTACCTCATCAAAACCTTTATCTGAATAACTTAAACCAAAAGTACCAATAAGCGGCACAGCGCCTGCCTTATACGTAGCCACCACATTTTCATCTACTTCTAAAGGTCTTGGGAATGCGTATACATTACGCAGGAAATGCTTACATGTCGGGTCCAAAACTAAATAAGCATCAAAGTCATCTTTTGATACGCAGTCGAACGGGTTGTTTTGCGACATTTCTAAAACAATAGTTGCTTTAAATCCGGGCAATTTCTTAATTGATTTTGTATCCAGCCATCCCATTTGCACCCAGTGATAGTTAAATATGTAGAAATCGTACCCAGCCGGAATTTCTCTTTCTGCTTTACTCAACTCTACATAATCTAAGGAATATTTTTCTGACTGAACAAGACAGTCGTAGCACATTTTCCCTGATTCATAAATGCTACAAATCGCCTTTTCTGTATTAAGGAATATCCCTCTAAGTTTATTTTGCATATGCTATCTCTTTGCTTGTAGTCAATTTGGTCGAAAAAGGTTAATCATTAATGTCATCTGCTTTGCAGGAAGATTTTTCATAAGCTGCATGAACCACCCTTTTCTGTTGGAATAGCATTTTCTCAGGGGCACCTTCCTCAACAACTCTTCCTCTCTCTAGGCGAAACAATCGGTCGCAATCTTGCACGGTTGACAATCGGTGTGCCACCACAATGATTGTTTTACTGCCTTTAAATAGCGTTACAGCCTCCATCACACCTCGCTCTGTCTCTCCGTCTAATGCGCTGGTTGCTTCATCAAGTACCAATATACTGGGATCGTGGTATAGCGCTCTTGCAATTCCAATACGCTGGCGCTGACCGCCAGAAAGCCTAACTCCTCTTTCGCCCACAATTGTTTCTAGTCCTTCGGGCAATGTAGATACAAACTCTTCAAGTTGCGCTGCCTTAATTGCACTTCGCACTGCGCGCTCATCAATCTCATCCAAAGGCAGGCCAAAAGCCACATTCTTTATAAGAGTATCATCCGTCAAATAAATTGTTTGAGGAACATAGCCAATCTGATCTTGCCATCGGCGCAAGTTTTTCTGGATATCTATGCCATCTACTTCTATCTGACCTGAAGTGGGAGCGAGAAGCCCCAAGATCAGATCCACCAAAGTGCTTTTCCCAGATCCGCTCGAACCAATCAAGCCAATTGACTCACCTTTTCGAATATTAATGGAGATACCATCGAGTGCTTGTAATGCCGAGTTTGGATAGCGATACTTAATATTTGTTAAGGCCAAGTTGCCAGTAAAGTCTAACCTTGCGCCGCTTTGCTGTGTGCTTGGCTCAGTGAAACTGAGATTTAATTCTTCATATAGTGTATTGACCACTGGCAGACTAAAGCGCAATGTCTGCAAGGAATTCAGCACGCGTCCAACTGATGGTATGAGTCTGAATGCAGCAGCTGCGAACAACCCAAGTGTCGGCACTATGCTTGTCGCATTGTGACCTTGATTAAGCATGCTCAGAACAAGAACGGCCAAACCAATAATTGCCACTAGCTCGATAAACTGCCGAGGAAAGTTCAAAAAAGCTGATTGAAGCGTCCAAACACGAGCGCTTTTTACGTTATGCACATAAAATTGCGATAGGAAATTACTCTCGCGCCCAAGCAACTTGACGTCCTTGGCTCCTCCTAGCCCTTGCTGCAAATGCTGCATACGCATACCTTCATGAAGCTGACGTTCCCGCCCCCAACTAGTTATGTGATTTCGAATTACATGATAGAAACTACCCGCCAGAACACCAGCAACGCATATAACAATCAATGTACCCAATGGCTCAATAAATAGTAAGAGCGTAGTGATCCCAACAAGCACCATGAGCTCTGTAAAAAGCATCAAAGCGCCGAGCATACCGCCTATATATACACTTACTTCATTAATTACATTGCGAATCAAAATCGCAGAATTTCTTTGCAAATGAAACGTATATGGCTGGTGCAAATAAATTGCAAACAGCCTCTGTGAAATATTTGCCTGTGCGTCAAATGCAAATTTCGTTTGTTTCCAAATAAGGAAGGCAAGGAAGGCATTTTTCACAATATATACGCCCACTAGAAACACCATAGCAGCAGCGATCAACTCTGATTGTGTGGTAATTCCCAGATAGTTTGAAGCGGTCGCTATTGCCGGATATCTGGCGACAAAATCTTCTTGCATCATCAATGATATGGCCGGCACGACCAACCCAATACCTAAAGTTTCCATCAGCATGCCGACTACCATCAAAGCAAGCAATATCCATCCGCCCAATCGTTCAGATGGCGTTAACAAAGCATTTATTTTTGAATAAACATTCATCCCTTACTTTCTTTCTTGATGTTCTGTTTAACCATATCGTTTTCTGAGAATATGACTTGGCCGCAAACCGTATTTATTCTGCCCCAGTGCACTCATGAACTTACACATTAAGGTCAGATTCTGACGCAAGCATCCCAGCAACATCGGCACGATACCCTTGCAGATTCGCCATATTTTTCAATAGTTCGACCACATCCTGCCGTTCGTCGCCATTATTGCTCACCAATCGATACTCAATTGCAGCATCCCTAAGCAATCTTGTTTCTTCATCTACATTCAGATTGTGCATGTAGTAAAAAATCAGGCTTTTCCGTCGCATATCGTCTTTATCAACTTTGTGCTGCAACGCACCCCTCAAAAACTCAGCATATTCCCTGCGGCTATAAGCAGTCCTGCAAAAATCGAAGCTGATGTGTGGATGGTGCGCGCAAGCTATGCTTGGTACACCCAAGAAAGCCATTTCGTGTGCAACCGTACCGTAAACCGTTACCGCACAGCTCATTCCCGCTTCTGCCAATTGCTTGTTGGTAATACGGGATGAGATCAATGACAACCCCGGGTAGCGCTGCTTCAGTTTGCTCAGCACTTCATTACTCAAATCTATTTGATTTGGATGCGGTTTTATATAGCATTTGATATTCGCACTTCTTAGCGTTTCTATCGTGAAACACACCCACTCCCAGAAATCTGGGAACACCATCTCGCGGTAGATATGCGGGCTATCATAAAAATCATGTAAGAAAATAACGACTGCATTACGCACATCAGGAACCGTTTCTCCCGATTCGGCATAGGCTGATTTCTTCATATAGGCGGTTGCGCTATCCACCCCACCTGCCAGTCGAATCGACAATGCCTCATTTGCCAATGCTATTTTTTCGTCTTGTCTTTCCAGCAAGTTGAAGTCGTTTGCATATTGATCCGGATTCTTGGTCTGTACCCAGTCTTCAAGAGATAATTCTTTAGTGAATTCCTGAAGGTTACCCAGCGACAGAACTTTTACCCCACACTGCAATGCCACTCTTACAGGGATCCCGTGTTGAATATATGTGCAATAGGACGTGAGGTATAACCTTGGCTTTACGCGTGAGAAATAGTCTTTCGCTCTTCGAATATTACGCAACGTCTGCCATATCAACACCGGCAAATACCTGTCTTTCAAATCAACCTGGGGAGCAGGCCTGTATCGAAGAAAACTGTCATTGATCAGGTCACCTACGACCAAGCCATCGATCTGCAGACTGACCAAAGAATCTGTATCACTCAAATTCCGCCAGCATTTCCAGGCTCGAAAAGCATCTATTGCGTCATCTATGGGATGAAAAGACGTGTTTCGGTAAGCCACCCCATCGCAAAATGAACTATACAGGCGCGTCCATTTGAAATTGTGCAATGGATTGAACAATTGGCGAGAAACAACGAATGTAAAAAACGATTTTCCCTCGCCTTCGCGCAAACTCCGAAGCACATATTGCTCAGCCCTGATTGGGCGATGTTCGCGTAACGATGTTACAAGCTGACCAAACAGGCCAAAGTAACATGTGTCTTCAACGCTTTGCACCAGCACAACAGCTTCTGTTTGTGCCTTATCTGCCCGTTGCAATCCACTAAAGTATCTGAATAATGCACTTTGTTGGGGGTGTGGCTTTAATCGCACTAACCGTTTTATCATCAGATCAACCAATCAAGTCCCACGACATCGCGGTGCCTATCTTTACATCCTTGCTTATGCGACGGCCCAACAATTCCTGATGGAATTTCGGGGGCAAACCAAGTCCGGGGCGGATCGCTCTTAGATTTTCCGTTGTCAGTACATCACCTGACTTCAAATCTTTGACAATATAGAGTGAACGTCGATATGCCAAGGATTGCTTCTCTTTTTCTGTCGGACCGTAACTAACTTTCCCAAGTGCTTGCCATGTATTTTTTGACTCGCATACCAACATCGACAACTCTTCGGGTTCCATCGAAAATGCGCTGTCCACGCCTCCGTCGGCACGCTTCAAGGTGAAGTGCTTCTCGATAACTGTAGCGCCCAAGGCAACGCTGCCCAGTGACACTCCCACGCCCATGGTGTGATCCGACAAGCCCACTTCGCAGTCGAACAACTCGCGCAGATGCGGAATAGTCAGAATATTGGTGTTCTCCGGCGTAGACGGATAAGTGCTGGTACATTTAAGCAAGATCAAATCTTTACAACCCGCCTCGCGTGCGGCACGTACGGTCTCATCGAGTTCCGCCACCGTTGCCATACCCGTAGATATGATCAATGGCTTACCGGTTGCAGCAACACGCCGAATCAATGGTAAATCTGTATTCTCAAAGGAAGCTATCTTGTAGCACGGCACATCTAGGGTTTCGAGAAAATCCACCGCCGAGTCATCAAATGGCGTGCTGAATGGAATAACGCCCAGATCGCGCGCGCGCTCAAAGATCGGCTTGTGCCATTCCCATGGTGTGTAAGCCTCGCCATATAGTTTGTATAAAGAGTTGCCTGACCACAGGCTATTTGGATCACTGATATGAAACTCACGCTCGTCCAGATCGATAGTCATGGTATCCGGCGTGTAGGTTTGAATCTTCAGAGCATGTGCCCCCGATTTGGCGGCCACCTCGACAATCTCCAGTGCCCGTTCCAACGATTGATTATGGTTGCCAGACATCTCGGCAATGACGAATGGCGAATGGTTCAGGCCAATATCTCGACCGGCTATTTGAATGGTTTTCATATAAGCATCCTTAATTGCTAATTGTTGCGCCCTGTACGCGCACCATGATTTGATCCTGGTGGATATCTGGAAATGCAACGGATTTCCCCTCTGCCTCTTCAAGCGCCCAGAGGACATCGGTGTATCCCAATCTGTGCCGCATCAAGACTGTTGAAGAAAACCGCGGATTTATCTCGAACACGCGAGGCCCTTTGTCAGTCAATCGCAATTGAATGTTCATGCTGCCATGCAAGCCGAGACCGTTCGCGATAATCTCGCACATGTGCGAAGTTTCCGGGTGCTTAATCACTTTCGCCCATCCGGTAAACCCGCCGGTCAGTCGACGCAACATCAATAAACTGGCTACCTCGCCATTACTACGGCGATATACCGCACATGTAACTTCGCGATCTGCCGGCTCCAACAGTTCCTGGTAGATCGCATCGGGGTGGCGCTTCACAAGATATTCTGCATCCTCACTGTTGTGAACGATAAATACTGCACGTGATCCTGAGCCCGAACGATTCTTTAAGATACACGGATACGTAGGTGGCAACCCTTCACTCACTGGCTTTGTCCATGGTACAGGCATGCCAAGCATGCTGATCGCTCGGGCAGTTTCTAGTTTATCCAGTCCCACAGAAACCACCCGCTCGCCGGCTGTGATCCATTTCAGGCCTGAAACCATATCTGTATGTGTGCGGGTAACCGCAAGTTCAGGTTCCGTCATGGGAATCACAATATCGACAGAGTATTTCTTTATAATGCCTTTGATTGTTTCCAAGTAATCTGGGGAACTTGCTTTAGGCACCAACTGATATTGATCCACAAACATGTGGCCGCCATGCTGGGAATGTATATCCACCCCAATCAAGCGAAGATCAGGACGACTTTCCCTGAGAATTGTAGCGACGCCTTGTGAGATATCTCCGCCTATTCCGGTTATAAGAACTACTTTACTCATGTGCGTATTAAAACCTCTGCAAGATAGGGTAATTCTGGATTCCGTTGCCGGCACTCATTCACCAGCGAGGAAGCGTCATATGGCTCATGGTGGAACGCTACGCTTCGTGTTTCCGTATCAAATTCCGCCCAGTGTGCACCCGGCTGTTTATTACGTGGTTGCCCCACAGAACCTGGGTTAACGATAATTGTGTTGCCAATCATTTTCATCATGGGATAGTGCGTATGGCCCATAACGACCAATTCAAACTTTTGAACTGCGCAGCGTTCCAAAACAGCATCATTGGCATCTGGATATACGTATTGGTCATTATCCCAAGGCGCGCCATGGCACAAAAGTACACGACACCCATCAAACGTTAGCTCCAACGGGTGGGGCAAATTGCACAATTCATCAATCTGTCTTTCGCTGAGTTGCTCCATAGCTACACACAAACCGGCTCCATAGCGCCTAGCCACTTGAGTCGAATATTCAGCATTAGAACGTGCGGCATGCAGCATGTCTTCGTGATTCCCCCGTACCATATGCCTATCCCATGACTGCAGTAACTCAAGCACTTTCAAAGGTGAGTAGTAATAACCGACCAAATCCCCTGTAATAAGTAACTTATCTATGCCAGATGAAGCAGCTGCCGCAAGAACAAGCTGCAAAGCACGGTGATTTCCGTGAATATCGCCAAGCAGTGCTAATTTCATAGCTTATGACAATCAATCGGAATCATTACTTCCTTACCTACCGTGGGCGTAAAAATGCCGTTAGATTTCTGCCAAGCCCCAATTTAGCGGTTGCTGTCCAGTAATCAAGCACATCTTCTATGGGCTGCTCATGGATGAAATTCTCAATTTGTACCCGAGCTTTATGCACGGCCTTCCCCGCTGATTTGTCACGAATAAAGTTCGAGCCGGGATGAAAAATATACCAATCGACGGGCAAGTCACCGATCATCTCAACGCATTCCCATCCTGCTTCTTTACCCGCATTAGTCAGGCTTTTGCTGTCGAAATATGTCAAGTGATCGGGAGGAGCTACCCAATAGGCTTTATCAATATGCTGGTTAGCAAGTGCACTTTGCTGCGTAATGGAACAATCGTTTGGAACAGTGACCACTGCCAGCCCATTTGGTGATATTAATGTTCGCAAGGATTCAAGCAGGCCAAGTGGGTCGATTACGTGCTCCAATACATTTTGGAGCCAAATCACATCGTATGTATTGCCAGCTTTTATCTCGGCTTGCAACAACGCAAAGATGTCACCTGTTGCAAGCACATCCATACAATTCGGATTTTTTGACTCAACGCCCGCAGAACTAAAATCTATCCCCTTTACAGACCAGCCGTTCTTGCGAAAAAATGCTAATGCAAAACCTTCTCCGCACCCAACATCCAGTATGCTTCCTTTTGTTTCACCACAAAACTGTGGAACCTGCCGTTGAAGTATGGCCAATCTTTGCTCCAGTTTAGCCTGGAAATACGTTAGTTCGTCCTTGCTATACTGCAACTCATAACTGCCTTTACCTTCTTGGTAGTATTTATCAGCGTAGTACTTTTGAAGTTCCTCTGAAGTCGGCTTGTCAGAAATCTCCCAGAAGCCAACGGGATTTTTTACTAATCGTTTGTCCATTATTTCCTCAGTCAATTTAGTTCGTAGGTTTATTTGCTTTTAAAAATTCGATTTGTCTTCACCAGAGGATTCCTTGCAATGACTCTTAATTATTTGTTGAACCACTCTCTCTAGAGGATATCTTCCCCGGCTCAAAAGCCTGAGTGAAGCATTGCTAATTTTCCGTAAGCGTTTCGGATCGCTGATCAAACTGGAAATTTTACTGG
Organism: Sideroxydans sp.; assembly: GCA_024636935.1. Classification (GTDB taxonomy): domain Bacteria; phylum Pseudomonadota; class Gammaproteobacteria; order Burkholderiales; family Gallionellaceae; genus Sideroxyarcus. Next base: position 112,550 of record JAGXGC010000017.1, read on the forward strand.
CATAGTCTTCAATACTTAACTGATCTGATCTGCCTAAATATTCAATCGCGCCCGTCTCTGCAACGTCTTCTGTTGTTCGCAACTGATTTTCGGCAACCACCACTGTTATTGTTGGCAACCCCAAACAAGCTCGTTCCCACATGGCAACGCCTCCCGCCCCTATTCCGATATCTGCATTCACTATTAATTCAGCCATATTGGAAATTTGGCAATGAAAAATAACATTGGGAAGCTTCTTGCACATTGCTTGGATTTCTTCTCGTTGCGTATTGGTCGCGCCAACCACAACATCCACTTTGAAGCTTGAATTGTTAAGCAGCTTAATTGCCTCTACTGCTTTTTTCGTTTCATTTGTAGGGTCACTACCACCAAAGAAAATCAGTATGCGCTGCACATCTCCGCTTCTAGCCCTAAGTTTATTTCTGGCATTGGCAAATTCATCCCTTAATAATAAATATTCCACGCCAAGAAGCGTTACACAATGGGATGGCAGCAAATCACAATATCGCGTTTCTTGATCACGGTAATAGTTCTGATCCAATAGAACATCGCAATCATGCTTGCGATCCGCGAGATCATCGATAACCATAATCTTATTGGATGATTCGCGCATGGCCCTTTCCCAACGCTCATCCAGAGCATAGTGATCCACTATCAACCAATCCCACTCCTGACCAGATAGAGCCTGAATAGAATATTCAGCATCCTGTGCCTGACTAGTCCCCAAAAAATGGGCGTGCGCTAAATCATCGGCGGGTGATTGCCCCAATTCGCCTCCCAGAGAAACATATTCCATACATCTGGTGGTTAGCAAAGCACGCAGATGTTCAGGCAGTTCACGGCTAACAAACCGAATATGCGCGCCTCGATGCTTTAATACATCGGCCAGTGTTAGGCAGCGCATAAAATGGCCCGTGCCTATTTGGCTGTTCGCGTCGGTGCGAATGGCGATGTGCGTCTGTGCCATATTCATATCTTTTTCCCCAAGATGATTGGCGCAAGCATTTCTGCGCGCACCCAGTCATCTAACGTATCTATGTCTTGCACCCGCCAGCGCGGAATCAAGATCGGCTTCGATCGTCGATCAAAAACACGCTTACCCTCTAGCCAGGCGTCAGGCCTCCCCCAATAAAATTGGCCTGCATCATGTAAAGCCACGGGCAAATCCTGTGAACGTGTTGAGAAATGTTCCGGAAAGAACATCTCCAAACCACCTTCATCTGTTTGCTTGAATGAGCGGAAGATCGGCGCTGCAAAGTCGGTTACTGTAAATGCGTAATCCCAATCACCAGACTCCAGCTCCTCCCAGCCTCGCTTAAGATCATCTGCCTGCACGAACGGCGCCGTCGCATAAATGCAGCATACTGCTTCCACTGCCAGCCCTGAAGCTAAGGCCCATTGTGTGGCATGTGCAATGACAGGGATGGTTCCTGCATGATCGTTGGATAGCTCATCTGGTCGTATAAAGGGTACTTCTGCACCCCATTTCTTTGCGACTTCGGCAATTTCGGTATCATCTGTAGAGACAACGATGCGATCAAACAATCCACTTGAATTTACCGCCAGGATCGACCATGCGATCATTGGCTTGCCGCAGAACATCTTGATGTTTTTTTTCGGGATGCGTTTACTGCCGCCACGCGCAGGAATAACAGCGATCTTCATTTGGTGATTGCTTGCCGTAACGATTCGATCACTTTGTCTTGTTTCTCCTCGGTCAATCCCGGATACATCGGCAAGCTGATCGCTTCGGCATAATACCGCTCGGCTTCAGGACAGTACCCGGCCTTGAATCCCAGTCCCTCGTAATAAGGCTGACGATACACGGGGATGTAATGCAGATTCACACCGATATCTGATGCACGCAGCTCCTCAAATATCTGACGATGGCTTTTACTGATCTGTGCAAGAGTGAGTCGAATGACATACAGATGTAATCCGGAATAGCCATGTGGATCCTGCCAGGGTGTTGTGATCGGCAAGTCTGCCAATAACCGGTCATATCTCTTGGCAATTGTATGCCGCTTGGAGACGAATTCATCCAGCCGATGCATCTGGCTCAACCCTAAAGCGGCTTGCATGTCTGTCATCCGGTAGTTGTAGCCCAGGTCGATCTGTTGGTAATACCAGGGACCATCCGGATCGTGCGTCATTTCGCCTGCATCACGAGTGATGCCGTGGCTACGCAACAACTGCATGCGTTTCGCCAATTGTGCATCGTTGGTCATTGCCATCCCACCTTCTGCCGTCGTGATGATCTTGACAGGGTGGAAGCTGAATATAGTGATATCGCTATATCGGCAATTACCGATCGGCTGGTCACGATATCTTCCGCCGATGGCATGCGACGCATCTTCGATGACCTTGAAGCCGTATTGTTGGCTAAGTGAGTGTATACCTGCCATGTCGCAGGGCTGTCCGCACAGATGGACAGGTATCACAACCTTGGGTAACTTGCCGTTCAGAGAGGCCTGCGCCAATTTCTCGCTTAAGCGCTCAACGCTCATGTTGTAGGTCTGCGGATCGATATCGACAAAGTCAATTTCCGCTCCACAATACAGCGCACAGTTGGCGCTTGCCACGAAAGTGATCGGTGTCGTCCAGACCAAATCACCCGCCCCAACGTCCAGCGCCAAACAAGCTATATGCAATGCACTGGTGGCACTATTCACAGCCACAGCATGTTGCGCACCACAATAGTCCGAGATGCTTTTCTCAAATGCAGGGACAGCCGGGCCTTGAGTAAGGTAGTCGGAACGCAGGACATCCACAACCTGCTGGATGTCTTCTTCGGAAATATCTTGTCGGCCGTATGGAATCATTACGATCAGATCTTGCCGACCTTTTCGCGGTTGGTGGAGATCCATGTTTGCAATGTTTCTACGCTCATCCACTCTGTGTTGTTGTCAGAGCAGTAGGTGAAATCTTCAGCTACTTTCTTGCCATCCTTGATTCGATATGGATCGTTGCTCCAGTTGTGTATCGCCGGCAGTATCTTAAAGTGTTCCGGATACTCGTATGTATGCAGAGCATCTTCAGTGCCGATCATTTGTTCATGCAGCTTTTCACCCGGGCGTATACCCACGACTTCATGCTTGGCCTCAGGCACACTGGCCGTGGCAACTTCGGTCACCTTCATCGAAGGTATTTTTTTCACGTATATTTCGCCACCCACCATATCTTCAAAAGCATGCCATACCAGTTCAACGCCTTGTTCAAGGGTAATCATAAAACGGGTCATGCGCGCATCTGTGATTGGCAACACACCTTGAGGGGCTATCGATAAAAAGAACGGGATGACAGAGCCGCGCGACCCCATTACGTTGCCATAGCGTACTACGCCAAAGCGAGTGTCGTGCGCACCCGCATATGAGTTACCCGCAACAAACAACTTGTCGGAAGCCAGTTTTGTCGCGCCATAAAGGTTAGCCGGGCTGCTGGCTTTGTCGGTTGATAATGCAACAACGCGCTTAACACCGCGATCGATACATGCATCGATCAAGTTCATCGCACCAATTATGTTTGTTTTGACGCATTCGAAAGGATTGTATTCTGCTGTGGGCACAATCTTGGTAGCAGCCGCATGAACCACATAGTCGATGCCATCAAGGGCGCGCGACAGGCGGTCTTTGTCGCGTACATCGCCAATGAAAAATCGTACGCGTGGGTCATTGGCATAGAGCTTGGCCATTTCCCACTGCTTCATTTCATCTCGGGAATAGATTACCAATCGTCGCGGGTTGTATTTGGCCAATGTCATCGGCACAAAAGTATTGCCAAATGAGCCTGTGCCACCCGTAATCAATATGCTTTTATTATTGAACATGTATTAAGCCCATAAATCAAATTTGCGTTGCAAGTAGTAAACAGAAATATTTTTATTCCAATTAATCTGCTTCTGGCTTTCCCAATCTTGCTCTACGTATATTAGTTTGTTGCTCCCATATATTAGCCAGTAGCAGGATTATCGTGCCTATGAAAAAACCAGCGATCATTGCCGCAACCGTTATAAAACCTCGCTTGGGTGAAACTTTTACTTCAGGCGCGTAGATTGGTGTAATGAGCTTTGTATCGCTTGTCTTTGGCGCTTCGAGAGATGCTTTAAGTTCTGCTATTTCTCTAGTCAAATAGACAATTTCATCATTATTCTTAACAGTTAACGCCAAATAATATACTGAGGCAGAAAACTTTGAATCCGAAGCAGGATTTGAAATATTTGTATTCCCTGAGGCCTTGAATTTCAAGGCGCTATTTAATTCTCCCTCCAAAAAGCTGATCTCTTTATTTTTCAATTCCAATGCAGGCTTGGCCAATAAGCCCTGAGCGGTTTTGATATCTTCAAAAATATTTCCCAAGCACTCTCGCGCTTGCTGTGGAGTATTGCCGCGAATCTTTATCTCTACTGTCGGCGTATACGGATTAACTGCCGCCTTGAGTGCGGCAACCAATAGCGAACCTTTATCATGTTTGTCTTGCATACCACAGCTGGCATAGGTTGAATCAGTGTAGAAGTTGGGCAACTTCAATTTTTCTACCAGTGCCTGCGGTGTTTCAACTGAAGAGCCATTAACTGAATTCATTTGCACACTTGCACTTGCTTCGTATTTTTCCTGTGCAAGAAATGCATAGGCCAAGCCAGCTAGCATTCCCATGCCGACTGACCCTATCAACCATTTCCAGTTTTTCTGGAAAAACCCCACAATATCCCAAAGACTTAAATCGTCTCCATTGGCAATTTCTGGTGTATTTGATTGTTGTGTATTCTTCATTATTTAAGCTCCCTAAATTGAGTTCCGCGTAACATGACAACTGTAATGAAACAGATTAACGGTAGCGGAGCATAGAAATTTGCAGTCCCTTGCACTGGCTCCATTTGTCCATATAGAAAAAGAAAAATTAGAACCATCCTGGACGCAGTCGATTTTACGTCTGCGAATATTGCGAGCCAGTACAATAAAAAGCCAACTGCCGCCATAACTCCAAAGTTGGCCCAATACTGTATTACCAAATTATGAGCAGGAGCATCCGTAAACACTCCCGGTACTTCTGCCCCATACATATTTCCAAAACCGAATAGCCAATTCTCGCTTAAATAGTCAAAGTAAGCAGCATATAGCAGCGGCCGAGGATGATTGAGAACGGTGAATACTTCACCTCTGCCGAACAGCATCCACATGACAAGAACTACAAAAATTGCACTTGCCGCCACACTAATCTTCGTAATGGAACTTCTTGTCAACTTGCCTTGTTTTGCATACAAATAATAGACATAACCCACCCCCAGTGCACCGATTCCTGCCCGAGACTGACTCAATGCCAGTGCTACGATGGAAAATATAAGCCACCACTTTCTAAATCTTATCTCTGGTTGATTCAATAGCAAGATAATCAATATCCCTATCCACATCCCGTATGCGGGTCTGCCTTGCGCAAAACCGTGATAGCCGTGGTCTGACTGGGTGAAAAACAAATCTATCCATGCTGGATTTATTATTACCAATACTAAAGGAGACAATGCCCAAACTAACAATGTCCAGCGCAACATGTTGAGCGCAGCTTCAGCGTTTATTGATTCGGAATCCAACACTACGAAAATAAACAGATTTGCCACCAAAAAGTAAATGGCGATAAATACTATTTTGCTTTCATTGGGCGGGTTGGCTATTAGTGAAAAGAGAATCGCAACGAAAGCTATTAAAGAAATTATAAGTATTCTTCTATTTCGCAATGTTACTGACCCGCCTTTCCATAGCATATAAAACACTATGGAGATGGCCATCGCGATGGGCGAAATAAATGATGAGACAAAATTGAATACTCTATCTAATTCGCCCCCGTATAAGAATCCGCTTGGGTCAGTGTTAACGGGTATAACAGGAAACAACGTTATCGCCAGATTTAGCGCAAGCAGCAGTAAAAAAATTACATTAAGTACAACGCTTTTGGGAGAGCTGTGACGGTTCATTTAATCAATCCCAAACAGATCGCGGCTATAAACTTTCGCCGCCACATCTTTGATGTCATCCGTCACACGGTTCGCCACAATCACATCCGCTTCGCGCTTGAACTGCTCAAGATCATTCACCACACGCGAATGGAAGAAGCTGTCTTCCTTCAGCGCA
>JAGXGC010000018.1 GCA_024636935.1 Sideroxydans sp.
CACAGATCGAGCTGCAAGTGGTAGGCGAAGCGGGTAACGGGCAGGAGGCGCTGGAAAAACTCAATGAGGTTGCGGCAGAGGTGGTGTTGATGGATATCCGCATGCCGCAGATGGATGGATTGGAGCTGGCGCTGCATTTGAATAAGCTGGAGCGTCCGCCGATCATCATCTTTACCACCGCCTATGATGCCTATGCCATTCAGGCTTTCGAACTGCGCGCTATCGACTATCTGCTCAAACCTATCCGCCTTGGCCGTCTGTTCGAGGCGATATCGCGCGCGCGCGATGCAGTGCCGATCCGTACAGAAGTTCTGCGCGAGCTGATTCCGGAAGCGCGTAGCCATCTGTCGGCACATGAACGCGGCAGGGTGATCCTGATCCCGATCGAGGATGTGATCTATCTGCGTGCCGAAATGAAATACGTAACAGTGAAGACAGCGGGACATGAATACCTGATCGAAGAATCGCTTACCGCACTGGAAAAGGAATATGCTGCCCGCTTCGTGCGTATCCATCGCAGCTGCCTAGTGGCCAAATCTGCTGTTGCTGGTTTTGAAAAAGGTGGCGAAGAAGGCGAGAGCGGCTGGCAAGTGAAGTTGCAAGGACTGGACGAGCAGTTGCCGATCAGCCGCCGTCAGTGGAGCAGCGTCAAAGCGCTAGGCGAAGCACAGGGACAAGGGGAATAAGTTGCTGACCATATTGGTGATCAATTCAAAAGGCGGGTCGGGCAAAACCACATTGACCACCAATCTTGCTGGCTATTACGCCAACATGCGCTTACGCACCGCAATCATCGACTACGATCCTCAAGCGTCTAGTCTGCAATGGTTGAAGGCGCGCCCTGATACGATGCCAACCATTCATGCCGCCAACGGCGCACCTGCTAAAGGTAATGCGCATTTATCCAGCCGGCAAAGCTGGGTGCCCTTGGATACAGAAGTCCTGATAGTCGATGCGCCGGCAGGTGCGGGTGGTTTGTTGTTGAAGGATTTAGTGCGCAAAGCCAATTTCATCGTGATTCCGGTCGCACCTTCTCCTATCGACATCCGCGCCACGGCAGATTTCATCAAAGACCTGTTTCTGGTTGGCGGTGTGCGCACCAGCAACGCACGCATGGCGGTCGTTGCCAACCGTGTGCGCAATCGTAGCGGCACCCCCTACGCTGCTCTCGAGCGCTTTCTCACTTCTCTCAAGATGCCCTTCCTCACCTCGCTGGCAGATAGTGATGTGTATCTACAATCGGCAGAGGAAGGGGTGGGGATATTTGAGATGGATGAACTGCTAAGTGGGCGCGAGCGGCAGGAGTTCATGCCCATCGTACGCTGGTTGGAGGGGCATTTCCCCAATCGCTTCGGTATACGAAACGAGGACAAACAAGCAATTCTGGAAAGTTCGCGAAAATGGGCAGCTTTCCGTCCTGAAGGAGCAACAGGCCGTTTCCCGGCCTTTCAGCCAGTGACCGGCAAATGAGTTACAAAATGTTGCATAAGCACGGTGAATGAGCAGGACGATGTTTAGCGGAGTGGCGCGTTTCTTCACGCTGGCAGCAGGTCTGGCAGCTCTTGGTGGTTATCTGTTGTCACAATTATTCCTAGAGGTGGATATCTCATCTGCCAAGCGCAGTGTGCAATTGTTGGAGATCGAAGAGTATCTGGATGATGCTGCCATCAGCTTGGGGAGGCAGATTCAGGAATGGAAAGATATGCTGTTGCGAGTGAACAGCAGCACGCTGCATGCCAAACATCAACAAGGCTTCAAAGAAGCCAGTATCGCAGTCCAGCACGCATTGTTGAAATCCAGAGATCAGATGATCGATATCGGTATGGAGACGACCGATATCGACTGGTTGATTTCGGAACATAAATCACTATTAACCGAATACCTGCAAGCCTATGCCGGTCTGAAGCCTGACGATGCGACAAGTCAGAGCAAGGTGGACAGGCAGATTCTTGGTGTGGATCGTGCGTTGCAGGCGCGCATCATTCAGCTGAAATCATCAATCTCGGAATATGCCAAGCAACAATTGGCACGCGCACCGCAGACGCAAGGTGATCGAAGCTTTATGGTAGGGCTGCTCGGGGCTATCTCGCTATTCATGATGGCTGGGCTGGGTTTTGTGTTCGCCCGTCATATACGCACTAGCTGAATGGAAAGCTGCTTGGCGCGGACTGCATCAACATCCAAGGAACTTTAATGGTCAAAGGGACTCCACTTGCTCGGTGTTGAAAAGTGTGAAAAAAATAACTAAAAGGATTGGAAAATGGTATCAACAGAATTTGAATTACGCCGCCGATCGGTCTTTTCATTGGGCAATCTTGCCAAGCTAGGGTTGATTGCAGCTTTCTTCGTTTGGTTCTTCTTGATTTGGACCAGTACCGACGAGTTGGATAGGCGATTGAACGATGCTATTGATCCATTCGCGGTAGCTCACGACCTGAAAGTGGAATACAAGGTGGAAGTGCAGGAATGGAAGAATCTGTTATTGCGCAGTACCGAGCGCAGCAGTTTGGACAAGAACTGGCGCGTTTATGAGCAACAGTATCGCAAGGTCGCTGATGCGGCAGAGGCAGGCCTGAAGCAGAGCGATGTCAGAGCGGTCAATGTGAAGTTGCAGTCTTTCATCGATGCGCACAAGGAGAACTTTGCGCAGTACAAGAAGGAAAGGGAGATGTATGCACAGACCGGCTACGACCCACGCAAAGCCGATTCTGAGGTGAGAGGGATAGATCGTCCGCTCATGGAGGTGCTGGAAGCCGCCGATGCTGAGATGCAGCACGAGAAAAAACTCATCAACGGACGATTGATCGCCAGGGCGCGCAATCAGATTGAGCAAAGTCTGATGGCATTGATCCTGATGGTGCTGGTGGTCGTTTGGCGCGCGAAGTTCTAGGTATGCTGTGTGCCGAGTAGTAACAAAGAAGCCCGCGAATTCGCGGGCTTCTTTGTTTTAACCGCTGTTGCGCAGTCCGGCTGCGATGCCGTTGATAGTGAGGTGGATCGCTCGCTTCACTTTTTCGTCTTGGTCGCCTTCGCGATGACGATGCAATAGCGATACCTGCAAGTGGTTGAGTGGATCGATGTAGGGCGTGCGGGTGGTCAGGCTGCGCGCGAAGGTCGGGTTATCCTGCAGCAAGTGCGTGGCATCGGTGATTTTGAACAGCATGTTCACCGTATCCTTCCATTCTTGCTCAATCATGCCAAAGATCTTTTCCCGCAAGGCTTCATCCGGCACCAGCTCCGCATAGCGTGATGCGATACCCATATCGGTCTTGGAGAGCACCATGTCCATGTTGGACAACAGGCCGCGGAAGAACGCCCAATTCTTGTTCATCACACGTAGTTGATCGAGGCCGCCCTGACCTTCGCGTTCGATGAATTTCTTGATCGCACTGCCGAAACCGAACCAGCCCGGTAATAGCATGCGTGTCAGGCCCCAGCTGAATACCCAAGGGATGGCGCGCAAGTCTTCGATGCGGTCCATCGCCTTGCGTGAAGAAGGGCGGCTGCCGATGTTGAGTTCGGCAATCTCGCGGATAGGCGTGGCGGCAAAGAAGAACTCGGTGAAGCCAGGGGTCTCGTATACCAACTTTCTATAGGCTGCGATGGCATCCAAGCTCATGGCTTCCATGATGCGTATGAACTCTGGATTTCCGTCGGCTTTGTGTGGATGATCCATCATCGTGGCTTCCATGGTCGCGGCGACCAGGATCTCCAGATTGCGACGACCGATCTCGGGATCGGAATATTTACTGGAGATGACTTCGCCCTGTTCAGTGATGCGGATCTGCGCATTCACGCTGCCGGGGGGTTGCGCCAGGATGGCTTGGTAGCTGGGGCCGCCGCCGCGACCAACGGTGCCGCCGCGTCCGTGGAACAGGCGCAGTTCTACGCCATGCTTGTTGAACACATCAACCAGTTCCAGCTCGGCTTTATACAGCTCCCAGTTGGCGGTCAGATAACCACCGTCTTTATTGCTGTCGGAGTAGCCCAGCATGACTTCCTGTGTATTGTTGCGGCTCTTCTTGAGTAGCTCGCGATACCAAGGCAGCGAGAACAGCGCGTCCATGATGGCACCGCCGCCGCGCAGGTCGTCGATGGTTTCGAACAACGGGATGATGTTGACTTGCAGATCGTCATTTTTCAGCAGACCGCTCTGTTGCAGCATCAGCGCAACTTCCAGAACGTCGCTCACTGCATCCGCTTTGGAGATGATGTAGTTGGGCAATGCATTGTGGCCGAAGCGTTTATGGATATCGGCTGCGGCGTGCATCAATTGCAGCTCACCGCGCACGGTAGGCGAGAAACCATCCAGTTCTGCAGAAAGTTGCTTGCCTGCTTGAAGTGCGTCGAGCAAAGTGGTGCGACGTGTTGCTTCGTCTTGTTTTGCGTAGTCAGAACTTCCGGCTACGGCCAGCAATTCACTCACCACTTGTTCATGCACACCACTGTGCTGGCGCATATCCAGCGGTGCCAGATGGAAGCCGAACACTTCGGCGGCACGGCGCAGTTCGCCCATGCGACCGCGCGACAGATAGAAAGCGCCATGACGCTCCAGTGACTGGATGACGATGTCGAGCTCGGCAATGAATTCTTCCGCTTTGGCGTAAGGCTTCACCGTTTTCGCGACTGGATGAAGGTGGTGTACACGGTGTCCCATATGTTCCGTGGTGGCGACCAAACGGGCATAGATGGCGAGCATGGCGCGACGATAGGGTTCATCTTCACGGCTCTCTGCTTGGTCAGGAGAATGTTCGGCGAAGTCGGTCAGTTCCGGGCTGATGTCGACGAGTCGACTGGAAAGGCTTAGACGTGCACTGAGCAGATTGGTCTCTGACATGTAGTACTCGAGCGCCGTGGCGGAATGGCGCTGCGCGGCATCTAGCATCACTTCATGGGTGACGAATGGATTGCCGTCGCGGTCGCCACCGATCCAGCTACCCACGCGCAGGAATGGAGGCAGATTGAAGCGCTGGCCGAAGCTCTTCTCCAGCAGTTTTTCCATATTTCCGTAAAGCTTGGGGATCTCGCGCAGGAAGGTGTAGTCATAGAAAGACAGGCCATTTTTGACTTCGTCCTCGACCTTCAATTTGGTGGTGCGCAGCATGCGCGTGCTCCACAGGATGAGAATGAAGCGGTGCAAGGTCTCTTCGTTCTCGTCCAACTCTTCCGGCGTCATGTCCAGACGGTCACGATCCGCCAGTAGTTTGGAAATGACGAGTTGGCAATTGAGAATGCTCTTGCGCTGCACCTCGGTCGGGTGCGCGGTCAGTACTGGGGAGATCACTGCCTTGTTGAAAAATTCGCGCACGGCATTTGCATCCAGCTTTTGCTCATGGGCGTGGCTCAGCACCAGTTGCAGGCTACCTTCCTGCGGGCGTGAGCCGGCTTTCTGGTGCGCACGGCGACGACGGTTGTGATGCAGATCTTCTGCTATGTTGGACAGTTGCGAGAAATAGCTGAAGGCTCTCACCACCAGAAGCGTATCTTCTGGCGAGAGTTGATCTAGCATGTGCTCAAGCTTTTCCCCGTCGCGCTCATCCTGCGTCTTGCGAAAGTGCACCGCCGCTCGGCGGATGCTTTCAATCAGTTCGTAAGTCTCGGCGCCTTCTTGCTCGCGCAAAGTGTCGCCGAGCACGCGTCCGAGCAAGCGGATATCTTCACGCAAAGGCGCGTCCTTGCTGGAGATGTTGGTGGGTGCTGCAATCAGATTTGTTTTCATCATAAATTATGTCGTCGGCGCAAAAGCGCGGCGCTCCTGATAGAATGCGCCGCGCTTATGAACTAATTAATTGCAAGGAAAACCGATGAATCAGGCTACGTTCACTCCTCCATCCCGACTGGTAATTGCCTCGCGCGAAAGCGCGCTGGCCATGTGGCAGGCAGAACATATACGGGACAGGCTGCGTGCATTATACCCGCAAACCGAAGTTGAAATTCTCGGCATGACGACCAAGGGAGACCAGATACTTGATGTCTCTTTGTCCAAGATTGGCGGCAAGGGACTGTTTGTAAAGGAGCTTGAGACAGCGCTGGAAAACGGCAGTGCCGATATCGCGGTGCATTCCCTGAAAGATGTGCCGATGCGTCTGCCGGAAGGTTTTGTGATGCCTTGTATCTGCGAACGCCATGATCCTTGTGATGCTTTTGTGTCCAACGATTTCGAGAGCCTGCAAGCCCTGCCCGCCGGCAGCGTGGTCGGCACCTCCAGCCTGCGCCGCGAATGCCAGTTGCGCGCGCGCTTTCCGCACCTGAAGGTCGAGCCGCTGCGCGGCAACGTGCAGACTCGTCTGCGTAAGCTGGATGAAGGTCAATATTCCGCCATCATCCTCGCCGCCGCCGGATTGAAGCGCCTCGGCTTGGGTGAACGCATCCGTAACGTTATCAGCAGCGAGGACAGCCTGCCCGCAGTGGGACAAGGCGCACTGGGCATCGAGATACGAGCCGGGCGTCCTGAGCTGGAAGCGCTGTTGGCACCGTTGCACCATGCCGAGTCGGCCACTTGCGCGCTGGCTGAACGTGCTATGAGCCGTACACTGAACGGTAGCTGCCAAGTGCCACTGGGCGGTTTCGCCGAACTGCAGGGCGGTAAGTTGCGTATGCGCGGCTTCGTTGCAACACCAGATGGTTCGCGCATGCTGCGTGCCGAACTCATCGGCGATATCGCGCAACCTGAAGCGCTGGGTGAGCTGATCGCTCAAGAATTGCTCAAGCAGGGTGCCGGCGAGATCCTTGCCGCACTGAATGACTGAGAGACCTCTCGCAGGATTGAACATCGTCGTCACGCGCCCGCGTGACCAAGCGGACGGATTGGCTGCAAGTCTTCGGACACTCGGCGCCAATCCGGTGATGCTCCCCTTGTTGGAGATAGCTCCAGCACCAGACCAGGCAGCATTGCAGGCTTTTGTGCAAAGCGCTGCAACTTATCAGCTACTCATTTTTATCAGTCCGAACGCAGTGCAATACGGTATGGCTGCACTGTCGCACATCCCGGACGGGGTGCGTGTCGCCGCAGTCGGCCAAGGTACGGCCAAGGCTTTGCGCAAACGATATGCGCAGCAGGTGATCGTGCCGAGCGAGCGTTTTGACAGCGAAGGTTTATTGGCTTTGCCCGAGTTGCAGCAGGTGGCTGCTTGGCGCATAGCCATCCTGCGCGGTGACGGAGGACGCGAACTGTTGGGTGAAACCCTTGCATCGCGCGGCGCACAGGTCGAATATGTGACCTGCTATCAACGCAGCAAACCCAAGTTGGATGCGGATGTCTGGCTGTCCGCTCACCCCGATGCCATCACCGTGACGAGTAGTGAAGCGTTAACGCACTTGTGGCAGGGGTTGGGTGAGGCAGCTGCTACGTTGGTGCAAAATACCACCTTGTTCGTGGCCCATCCGCGCATCGCTGAGATCGCAAAGACACAGGGCTGGCAGCAAGTAGTCACCACGGCTGCCGGAGATGACGGAATGTGCGCGGGTTTGGTAGCATGGACTGCACAGCATAGAAAGTGAGCCAAGCATGAGTGAAGAGAAGTCATCAGATTCCAAACCCAGCGAGCCTGAAAAGGCGGTCGAGACGACGCGTGTCGCGCATGGAAATCCCGTTACTTCCGTGGTGTCGCGCATGTCGCTCACTCAACTCACGCTGATAGTGTTGGTGGGAGTGTTTGTCTGGCAATGGCTGGATGCACATAATCGTATCAATCAGTTGCAAGAGGTGGTGGCACAGCGACTGAGCGAAGTGGCTGGCAGCAATCAGGCGAACCAAACCTTGCTTGCGCAAAGCCAGGAACAAGTGCGTGACCTCGGAGGCAAGCTCAGCCTGCTGGAGAATCGCTTTGCCGAAACACAGGCGCAACGTGCGGTACTGGATGCTTTGTTTCAGGATCTCTCCAGCAATCGTGATGTGGGCGTGCTAGCCGATGTGGAGCAAGTGTTGCTGGTGGCAGATCAGCAGTTGCAACTGTCCACCAACATCAAAGCGGCATTGATCGCCATGCAGAATGCAGACAGTCGCTTGCAGCGGTTGGACCGGCCGGGTCTGGGTGAGTTGCGCAAGCGCATCGGACGTGACATCGAACGCCTGCGCGCACTGCCTGATGTCGATCTGCCTGCATTGAGCAAACAATTGGAAGGCATCATCGTTGCGGTGGATAAATTGCCACTGGCACAGGAAGTGCGTCCGCCTAACAATGCCAAAGCACCTGCAGCCACTTCAGCGGAAGGTAATGTGTGGCAGCGTTTTTGGCATGAGTTGTGGTTGGAGCTGCGCAAATTGATCCGTATCGAAGACACTCATCAGAAGGAATTGCCGTTGCTGTCACCCGAACAATCATTCTTTATGCGCGAGAACGTAAAACTCCGCTTGCTGACGGCAAAACTGGCGTTGATGACGCACGATCAGTCGGGGTTCCGTCGCGAGTTGAATACTGTTCAGTCATGGGTGAGTCACTATTGCGATACCACCGCACGTGATACGCAAGCCGTGCTGGAAGGTGTTCAGAGGCTATTGGCTGCCGCGATCTCTATCGATGTACCTGATATCAGCCCGACGCTGGATGCCGTGCGTAACTATCGCACCGCACAAGAGCGGAGCGCGAAATGAGATTCCTGTTCTGGCTGCTGGCGATATTTGCAGTCGCTTCTGGATTCGCCGTTTTCTCCCGCAATCCCGGCTATGTGTTGTTGGTCTACGCTCCTTGGCGCATAGAGCTTTCGCTCACCATGTACATACTGGCGCAACTGTTTTTCCTGGCAGGCGCATATATCTTGTTGCGCATGTTGTTCGGTGCACTGACCCTGCCCGACTTCGTGCGTCGCTTCCGTGCAGAACGCGCACAGAAGAAGGGGCGCGAAGCCATGCTGGCTGCATTGACCGCCTATTTTGAGGGACGCTTCGCCGTAGCGGAAAAAGAGGCCGAGCGCGCAATCAAGCTCGGAGAGAGCACCTCGATCAACGCCATCTTGGCAGCGCGTGCCGCGAACGAGTTGCGCCAGTTCGACAAGCGGGATGCTCACTTGCAATCAGCAAAAGGTAAGTCTCCCGGTGACGATACGCTGCGGCTGATGGCGCAAGCACAGTTCGATCTGGAACAGCGCCAGCCGCAAAAGGCGCTCGGTGCGCTGAAAGCATTGCCGGGCAATGCGCAGCGCAAGCACGTCGGCGCACTGACGCTGGAACTGAAAGCGCAACAACAGGCACGTAACTGGGATGCCGTATTGGAAGTGGCCAGCCAACTCGAGAAACGTAACGACTCGCATCGCACCATGGCCGAGCAGATGCGCCAGCAGGCTTGGTTGGAGAAACTGCGCGCCTGTGCGGAAGATGGCAAATCACTACGTGCGGTGTGGAAGAGCATGCCGGGCGAATACAAGCATCAGCCGCGTATCGCTGCCGAAGCGGCGCGCACCTTCATGCGTCTGGGCGAATGTGCGATTTCACGCAAATTACTGGCGGAGACACTTAATGCGGAATGGGATAGCGGCTTGGTCGCGTTGTACGGCGATTGTCGCGAAGGCAGCGTGGTTGCGCAGATCGAGCAGGCGGAAGACTGGCTGAAGGAACACCACGACGATGCAGGCTTGATGCTGACACTCGGCAAACTGTGTCTGCATCAGGAGTTATGGGGCAAGGCGCAGAGCTATCTGGATGCCAGCATCAGTCTGCAACCCAGCCGAGATGCCTATACGACCTTGGCGCATCTGGCTGAAAAGCAGCAAAAGCCGGATGACGCCTTCAAGTACTACCAAAAAGCTACGCAGCTGGCGGAGTCGGGCTCTTTGGCGCGAAAGTGAACGCGTCGGAATAGAAGGCGCTGTTCGGCAGGCCACGCTGCGAAGTGAAGTCGGTGTGGGCTGCTTCCACTACCACAGGTGCGCCGCAGGCATACACATCGTAGCCAGACAGGTCGGCGAAATCCTCCAGCACTGCCTGATGCACGAAACCGGAACGTCCTTCCCAAGCTTCATCTGAAACCACTGCAGTGAACTTGATGCCATGCGCTGCCCATGAGCGGATCTTGTCCAGCATGTACAGATCAGCCGCTTTACGCACGCCCCAGTACAGATGCATCTCGCGCTTGAAGCCGATCTTGATCGCATGTTCGACAATGGCTTTGACCGGCGCGAAACCGGTGCCGCTGGCGACGAACACGATGGGCTTGTCAGAATCTTCGTGCAGGAAGAAGCAACCCATCGGTCCCTTGATACGCAGGATGTCGCGTTCCTTCATGGTGTTGAATACATGCTCGGTGAACGTGCCACCCGGAATGTAGCGCACGTGCAATTCCAACAAACCATCGTCGTGTGGTGCATTGGCCAGCGAGAAACTGCGCGGCTTATCGTCTTTTTGCAAGATGTCGATGTATTGACCGGCAAGGAACTGCAAACGCTCGTTGGCAGGCAGCTTGAGGAAGATCGCCATCACATCATCGGCCAGCTTCTCCATCTTTTCCACGCGGCATGGCAGCATCTTCACTGGAATATCCTGTGCACGCGTCACTTCAAGGCTCTCGATCACCACATCCGACAAAGGCTTGGCACAACAGAACAGCGCCATGCCGTCAGCTTTCTCTTCATCAGTCAGCGCATATGCCTGATGATCACCAAAATCGACCTTGCCTTCCAAGACCTTGCCTTTGCATACACCGCAGGCGCCATTGCGGCAGCTATAGGGCAGCACCAAACCATGCTCCAGCGCAGCCCCCAGAATGGTCTCGCCTTCCGCAACGGGGAAGCTGTGCTGGCTGGGTTGTATCGTGGTCTTGAAGCTCATGGTGCGTATTCCGGTTTAAATAAAGAGCGCGATTTTACCGCATAATCACCGAATGACTAATCTGCTCCTTGTCGGTAGTGGGGATATCGCACGACGTTTGCTGCCATTGATGCGCGACCACTACCGTATCTATGCGCTATTGCGCGACCCGAAAAAAATCACCGACTGGCGGACGGGCGGCGCGACACCGATCATTGCTGATCTCGACGATAGGCAGACTCTGGTGCGTATAGGCGGTTTGGCAGATGTCGTGATCCACCTTGCGCCCCCACTGGCAGGTGATAGTCACGACATGCGTACCACACATCTGCTGGCGGCCTTGTCGCGCGGAAAATTGCCGAAGCGAATCATCTACATCAGCACCAGTGGTGTGTATGGCGATTGCGCAGGAGATGAAGTGAGAGAGACGCGTCGTCCTGCACCACAGACCGCACGTGCTCAATTGCGCGTCAGTGCCGAGCAACACGTCCGTGCATGGGCAAGCCGCAACGGTGTACACGCCAGCATCCTGCGCGTGCCAGGCATTTATGCTGCAGAACGTTTGCCTCTGGAAAGGTTGCGCTCGGGCGCACCCGCTATCGTCGCTGCAGAAGACAGTTACACCAATCACATCCATGCTGATGATCTGGCGCGCATCATCGTTGGGGCAATACGAAGCGGAAAGAATCATCGTGTGTATCACGCGGTGGATGACGATGAGATGAAGATGGGCGATTATTTCGACCTAGTGGCGGATGTTTATGGCTTGCCGCGTCCGCCGCGATTGGCGCGGGATGAGGTGCAGCGAGTGGTGTCGGCGGGGATGTGGTCGTTCATGGCTGAGTCTAGGCGGTTGAGCAATGCTCGGATGAAAAGCGAACTTAAGGTGAAGCTGGGTTATCCGACAGTTGCGGACGCGGTGAAAAAATAACTCAATGACAAGGGGTGCTCACTCGCCCCACTTCTCTATCAATGTCTGCTCCACACCAAGGTGATCCAATATCCGCGCCACCACAAAATCTACCATTGCCTGTACGCTCTGCGGATGATGATAGAAGCCGGGATTCGGCGGCATGATCACCGCGCCCGCATGCGATAACTTCAGCATGTTCTCCAGATGGATGGCTGAGAAGGGCATCTCTCTCGGAGCAAGTATCAATGTGCGTTTTTCTTTGAGCATCACATCGGCGGCGCGGCATATCAAATCATCGCTGATTCCGCCGGCGATCTTGCCCAGCGTGCCCATGGTGCAGGGGCAGACCACCATGCTGTCACCGGGATTGGAGCCCGAGGCCATGGGCGCGTACCAGTCTTGGATGCCGAATACTTTGAGTTCGCCGCTGAACGTGCCAAAGCGCTCTTTGAACATCTGTTCGGCATCTTGTGGACGACTGGGTAGGGTGAAATCCAGCTCTTGTTTGGCGACAATCTGCGCGGCTTGCGAATAGATGAGGTGTACGCGCTGTCCGCCTTGCAGCAGACATTCAAGCAGGCGCATGCCGTAGGGCAGGCCGGATGCACCGGTGAGGGCGAGGGTGATGGTCTTCATGGCTTGCTTTCCAATACTTGTTTGTCGCCATTATCCATGAAACGTGCAGCGACCAATCCATTGACGGTGCCGAACACCAACGCTGCTATGGCGAAGATGGGGATGAGGTAAGCGATGCCGCTGTGCGGGATGAGCCACAGGTAGACGACCGTCATCTGTCCGGTGATGTGGGCGAATGAGGCGAGCACGCTGTGCGTGACGGGGCCGAACAAGCGTTGTGGCAGCTGAAAGGCGAGCGCGAGCACGGCTAGGCTGCATAACGCGCCACTCAAGCTCAGAAAGAATCCGGGGGCAAGAAAGTTGCCAAACAGCAGACTGCCGGCAACCACTCGTAATAACGAGACCCAAGCTGCGGCGCGCCAGCCGAAACGGGCAAGCACGATGAGCGTGATGATGTTGGCCAGCCCCGGTTTGACCCCTGGCAAGGGCGAAGGGATGGCGTTCTCCAGTACGGTGAGTCCGAGCGCGACCGCCGCCATCTTGGCGATGTGATGGTCTTCGGTAGTGGTGCTCAGCTTAATAGTTGAGGCTGTCATATTTTTTCTGTCCGCCTGTCAGCTCCACACTGACTTCGTTCGGCAGGCATATCGCGATTTCACCGGACTGTTCCAACCATCCCTGTCGCACACAATACTGTCTTGGGCTGGGGTCGCTGCTGATGCGCGCTTTACCTTTTTCAATGGTGATGATGCTGGTGCCGAGCGGACCGTTCACTTCGATCTGTTGGTCACGCGAGAGCGGAACTGAGCTGAATACTTTGCCGCCGCTACGGATGACGGCCGTGTCGGCGATGCCGCCGTTCCATACTTTGTTGGATATCAGGATGATGCAAAGTCCGCCTAGCAGCAGGGTGAGCCAGTCGCCCGGTCTCAGATTGCGCAGGAAGGAGGCTGGTACTTCATGAGAGTTCACGGTGGCGCACCAACACCTGTTGCTGTGACTGGAAGTGGTGGGCAAGACGCTCGGATAGATAGACCGAGCGGTGTTGTCCGCCGGTGCAACCGATGGCGACAGTCAGATAGCTGCGGCTGTCGGCGATGTAGTTAGGCAACCAGTCTTCAACGAAGCGGCTGATGTCGTCGTACATCTTGTCGACCATGGGGGTGTTCTGCAGGAATTCGATGACGGGTGCATCGCGTCCGGTCAGCGGGCGCAGCGCGGGGTCGTAGTGTGGATTGGGCAGGCAACGTACGTCGAAAACCAGATCCGCATCCAGCGGGATGCCGTGTTTGAAGCCGAACGACTGGAATAGCAGAGTAAGGCGTGCGCGGTCGAGTTGGATGAATTGTTTGACCCAGGCGCGTAGCGCATTGGCGCCCAATTCGCTGGTGTCTATGCGATGGCCGATGCTGGCGATGTTGGTTAGGAGTTCGCGCTCGTATGCCACACACTCGGGCAGAGTCTTCGCACCATCATTCAGCGGGTGCAAGCGGCGTGTTTCTGAGAAACGTTTTACCAGCGTGTCGGACTGTGCATCGAGGAACAGCAGGCGTACGTCCAGTCCTTGGTCTTTGAGCGAGTCGATGTGTTGTGGCAGTGACTGCATGCTGCCACCACTACGCACGTCAACACTGACTCCGATCTTTTCGCCCCCACTTTCACGCAAGCTGTTGATCAGGGCAGGTAGCAATTCGGCAGGCAGGTTGTCCACGCAATAGAAGCCTGAATCCTCGAGTGTCTTCAGTGCGACGCTTTTGCCGGAGCCGGATAAGCCGCTGATCAGAATAAGTTGCATCGATCAATCTCCAGAGAGTTGCTGTTCCTGTCGTGAGATGAATTCCTGCATGGTATCGATGCCGCGCTGTTGCAGCACGAAGTTACGTGCAGCGGCTTCGACCAATACGGCTAGGTTGCGCCCGGCCAGCACCGGAATCTCCACTTTGCTGATAGATACGCCAAGGATATCGTCTTTGCCTGATTGAGGCAGGCGATCCAGCTTGGACAAGTCATCTTGCTGTGGACGATAAAGATGCACGATGAGCTTCAGACTCTTTTTGCGACGCACGGCGGTTTCGCCGAACATGGTGCGAATGTTCAATATGCCCAGACCACGCACTTCGAGCAGATCGCGCAACAGATCTGGGCAGCGGCCTTCGAGTGCTTCGGGGGAAATGCGGAAGAGGTCAACGATGTCGTCTGCAACCAAGCCGTTGCCGCGGGTGATCAGTTCCAGTGCAAGTTCGCTTTTGCCGACACCGCTATCGCCCGTGATCATCACGCCGACGCCGAGTACGTCCAAAAACACGCCGTGGCGTGAAGCGGAATCGGCCAGTTCTTTCACCATGTAGTGACGCACCATCCACATCAGGTGCACGCTACCCAGCGGCGAATGGAACAGTGGCGTCTCGGTGCGGTTGGCGAATTCGATCAGACCTTTTGGTATCTCGGTCTCGCCAGCCACGATCAGGCATGAAGGCTTCTGCTGGTCCAGCGCTGCGAGAGAGGCTGCCAGTTCGGCTGGCGAGAGGTCGTGCAGGTAATCCAGTTCGGTGTTGCTCAACACCTGTATCCAGTTCGGATGTACCAGATTCAGGTGACCGATCAGTCCCCAGTTGGATGCGCTGACGGTTTCACTTTCGAGCGTACGTTCAGAGCCGTCACCCGCGACCCAGGTAAGACCTAGGCGTTCCTGTTTATCGCGAAATAACTGCCTGATGTTGACTTGAGCCACGGCGAATCAGGCGTTCCAGTCGTTGAACAACTGATGCATCTCGGTTGGATCGTCGGTCGCATCAAGACGTTCACGGAATGATTGCTCGCTGAACATCTGGGCCAGTTCCCCGAGAATCTGCAAGTGCAGGTCGGTGGCCCGCTCCGGTACCAACAGGACGAAAATGAATTTCACTGGCTGGCCATCGGGTGCATCGAACGGGATGGGGGTGCTCATCTTGACGAAAGCGGCGGCCGCATCGCGCAGCCCTTTGACGCGCCCGTGCGGGATCGCCACACCTTGCCCCAGTCCAGTGGAGCCGAGTTTCTCGCGTGCAAAGAGGCTGTCGAACACCTGGCTGCGCGCGATGCCCAGCGTATTTTCAAACAGGAGGCCCACATGCTCGAATACGCGCTTCTTGCTGGCAGACTCGCTGTCCAACATCACACAATCGGGGGCCAATATCTTGCTAATTAGACTCATGCTGATTCACCAAATTAAAACGAGGCAGCGTTTATCGCTGCCTCGTCCGGTTTACTCTGCTGCTTGATGTTTGCCCGAATCGTCGTGGCGACGTGCTTCGAACTTCTCCTTGTGTTTCAGTACCTGACGATCCAGAGAATCGATCAGCGCGTCGATAGCGACGTACAGATTGCTGTCTTCAGTTTCTGCAAACAGTGTCTTGCCACTGATGTTGAGCGTGGCTTCGGCTTTTTGCTGCAGTTTTTCGACCGAGAGGATCACGTTAACGTCGATCACATTGTCGAAATGGCGTTTGACCTTGTCCAGTTTGCCGATCACATGTTCGCGTATGGCGGGAGTGATATCCATGTGGCGTCCTGTTAGATTGAGGTTCATAGCCTGCTCCTTTATGGTTAAAGTGATTTACGAAGGTTGACCGGGAGGATATTCATCGATTCCCGGTATTTTGCCACGGTACGGCGGGCAACGATAATGCCCTGCTGTGCCAGGATTTCAGACATGCGGCTATCAGACAGCGGTTGTCGAGTATCTTCCTCGCTAACCATCTGTTTGATAAGGGCGCGGATGGCGGTGGAAGAACATGCCCCCCCCGCATCGGTAGCCAGACCGCTGCCAAAGAAATACTTGAATTCATAGATGCCGCGCGGTGTGAGCATGAATTTCTGCGTGGTCACGCGCGAGATGGTTGATTCGTGCAGTTCGAGCTGCTCGGCGATCTCGCGCAGCACCAGCGGGCGCATGGCGATATCACCATGCTCAAAGAACTGCCGCTGACGCTGTGCGATGGCTTGCGCCACGCGCAGAATGGTCTCGAAACGCTGCTGCAGATTCTTGATGAACCAGCGCGCTTCCTGCAATTGGGTTGCCATGCCTTGTGCGCTGGCATCACCACGCTGCTGTAGGATGTTGGCATAGACCTGATTGATACGCAGGCGCGGCATGGCTTCCGGATTCAGTCGTGCTTTCCAGATGCCGCCGACCTTCTCTATCAGCACATCCGGCACCACATAGTCGGCGGCGCGATGTTCGAACGCCATGCCGGGCTTGGGTTGCAGATGCACGATCAAAGCCTGCGCCGTACGCAAAGCGTCATCGTCACAACGCAGCACGCGTTTCAGCTTGGAAAAATCTCGCGCCGCCAGTAGGTCTAGGTGTTCACTGACGATGCTCAGCGCCATGTCACGGCCGGGGACGTCCTCTGGAATCGCATGTAGTTGCAGGGTGAGACATTCGCGTAGATCGCGCGCGCCGATGCCCGGTGCATCCAGATGCTGCAACTGCACCAGTGCAGTCTCGAGGTCATCCAGCGTGATGTCCAGTTCGGCAGGGAATATTTCGATGATCTCTTCCAGTGGCTGAGACAGATATGCGTTCTCATCCAAAGCATCGATCAGCAGACTGATGATCTTCTTGTCGCGCTCGTCCAATAGGCACATGTTCAATTGCCATAGCAGATGTTCGCGCAAGTTGGGGCGCTCAGAAGCAACCTCTTGGTAGCCGTCATCCTCATCATCCGGGCTGGCATTACTTGAGTGGCTGAAGTTCGCTTCACCCCATTCCGGGACATCGTCGCGCGAAGTAGTTTCTGTTTCAGTTGGTTCTTTGCGCTCTTGCGCAGGTGCTTCCGCATCGCTGCTGCCGCTGTATGTCTGGTTGGCGTTATCGTCAATCCGTTCCAATAACGGATTCTCGTCCAGCAAGCGCGAGGCTTCTTGGTTGATCTCCAGCGTGGAAAGCTGCAGCAGCTTAATTGCTTGCTGCAACTGCGGCGTGAGCAGGAGCTGTTGGGATTGACGGAGTTGGAGTGCGGGTTTCATCTTGGGTGTTTGGTGTGGGGCGGCGCTTCTTATAGCTTGAAGTTCTCGCCCAGATACACCTTCCTCACGCCTTCATTATAGATGATTTCCTCGGGCGTGCCTTCCGCCATTACCGATCCTGCATTGATGATGTAGGCGCGGTCACAGATGCCAAGTGTCTCGCGCACGTTGTGGTCGGTGATGAGGACACCGATATCGCGCTCTTTGAGGAAGCGAATGATCTTCTGGATATCCAGCACGGCGATAGGGTCAACGCCTGCAAAGGGTTCATCCAACAGGATGAAGCGCGGATCAGTTGCCAGTGCGCGTGCGATCTCGACCCGACGGCGCTCACCGCCGGACAGGCTGATTGCAGGATTGTTGCGAATGTGGGTGATATGCAGGTCGTTCAACAAGTCTTCGAGACGCTGTGCTTGGTCCTCAGGCGAATAATCATGTAATTCAAGCACCGCCTCGATGTTCTGGCTGACAGTCATGCGACGGAAGATAGAGGCTTCCTGCGGCAGATAGGCCAGCCCCAGTCGAGCGCGTCGATGGATGGGCAGGTGAGTGACCTTTTCTCCGTCGATGGTTATCTCTCCACCATCCGCCGCAACCAAGCCGACGATCATATAAAAAGTGGTGGTTTTGCCTGCGCCATTTGGCCCCAGTAGGCCGACTACCTCGCCGCTACTTACATGTAGCGAAGCATCCTGCACCACAGTGCGGGCGCGATAGGTCTTTTTCAGTGATTCGGTGCGGAGTTCGCTCATGTCAGTGTTTATTAGTGATTGGAGGCGACAAGGTTTCGCTGGGCTGTATGTTTAGCGAACTCGATGGCTTGGAATTTTCCGCGGGCTTATCGCGCTTGGGCTGCAATACGGCGCGCACGCGATCATTGCCTGGTTTTTGGGAGGAATTGTTGCCGCTAGCTTGGAACACTTCAGTCTGGGTGCTGTAAGTGATGTGAGCGCCTTGAACTTCATCTTGACCGCGCTTTACGCGGGCATGGTCGTAAAAGTCCACCGTCTCGGCGCGGGTGTCGTATTCGATTCGTTCGCCGTAACCTTCTGCATATTCTTCGCTACCTTCATATCGCTGACGGAATTTGGCGGGATGCCCGGTTGCGGTGAGATGTTGATAACCGCCAGCATCTTCGCGAACTTCGATGCGATCCGCCTGGATGATTAAAGTGCCTTGAATCAGTTGCACGCGACCTTCAAAACTTTTGAATTGGCGTGCGTCATCTATCAGCACTTGGTCGGCTTCCAGATGAACTGGTTTGTCCCTGTCGGCACGTTCAGCCAACACGACATTGCTGGCGAATGCGAAAAGACACATTAGTAACAATCGTTCAGTCTGTATTTTCATGAACAGATCTCACTTGTTTCAGAAGTTTTACGGTACGCGCCTCGTTGTTCAATTCCATGCCGACAGCGTTGATGGTGTTGTATCGGTCAAACATCAGCACAGGGAAGTTGGTGTCGGCCCAGCCGTCGTCCGGTAGTACACGCAGATACTCGGTATTGAAATGTTGTGCTTGTGCAGGCGGCTTGCCAGGTCGAAAGATGTTTACATCCTCATGCAGTTGTATTTCTTCCCCCTTGCTGCTGAGCATGCCGCTTTGAGCATTGATCCTTGTTGGCGGCTGATCTTTAAAAAAACTGGTCAGGAGCGGGTTTTGCATGTGTGTCGTGTCGTCATCTGGGTAATGCCACATCTTTTCAGTGATCAGCGTGAAGCGAGGTTGCCCTTCTGTGTTCAACGCGGTCGAGTTCAAGCCATAAACCACGAAATCGACATCATGGCGTTGTGCGCCAGTAGAGGGCTCGATCGGTTTTACTTGCAGGTTGAGCCAATAGCTGCCGAGTAAGAGGGCAAGAATGGGCAGCAGCGGTAGCCATGCACGCAAGCGATTGACGAAAGAGAAGTGGCTCATCGTTCCAGATACGGGGCGAGTTGAGACTCAAGCGTGCCTTGCGCGGACATGATCAGTTCGCAGATCTCGCGCACCGCACCGTGCCCGCCGGTTCTTTGGCTCACATAGTCGGCCCGATCACGCACGCATTGTGGTGCATCGGGAACGCTGAATGACACACCGACTCGGCGCATCACCGGTAGGTCGATCACATCGTCACCCATGAAGGCTGCTTTCTCAGGTGGCAGAGCCATATCCGATAACAGCGATTGCATCGCCGCATATTTGTCTTCCACGCCTTGGTAGAGGCGCGTGATGCCGAGGTTCTTCGCGCGCAGTTCGACGCAGCGCGAAGTGCGACCGGTGATGATGGCGAGTTCCATGCCACTCGCTTTGAGCATCTTCAGGCCGTGTCCATCGAGGGAATTGAAGCGTTTGAATTCTTCACCGGTGTCAGAAAGGTACAAGCCGCCATCGGTGAGTACGCCATCCACATCGAAAGCGATCAGGCGTAACGGTTTGATGCGTTCTGTCAGCGACATCAGATCACTTTCGCTTTCAGCAGATCGTGCATATTCAGAGCGCCCAACACTTTCTTGTTGGCATCCACCACTAGTAATTGCGTGATGTTGTATTGCTCCATCAACTGCACCGCTTCAACCGCAAGCGCATCCGGGCTTACGGTGCGCGGTGTGCGGGACATCACGGTGCTGACCGGTGTGGTATTGAAGTCCAGTTTCTTTTCCAGTGTGCGACGCAGGTCGCCGTCGGTATAGATGCCTAGCAGCTTGTGGTTTTCGTCTACGACACCCGTCATGCCCAAGCCCTTGCGCGAGATCTCCAGCACCGCTTGTGCCAGTGTTGCGTCTTCTCGCACCATGGGAATGCTGGCATGGCTATGCATGATGTCGCGTACATGGGTCAGTAGGCGGCGCCCTAGGCTACCGCCGGGATGTGATCGGGCGAAATCCGCCTCGCCGAAACCTTTGGCATCCAGCAGGGCGACTGCAAGCGCATCTCCCAATGCCAGAGCAGCGGTGGTGCTGGCTGTTGGTGCCAAGCCCATGGGGCAGGCTTCTTGTGCGACAGCACCATTCAGATGTACATCTGCTTCGCGTGCGAGGCTCGATTGAGGGTTGCCGGTCAGGCTGATGAGTTTTGCACCTTGCCGCTTTAGCACAGGGACTATGGTTAGCAGCTCTTCGCTTTCGCCGGAGTAGGAGAGGCCGATGAATACATCATCCTGCGTCACCATACCGAGGTCGCCGTGGCTGGCCTCTCCCGGATGCACGAAATAAGCTGGGGTGCCGGTGCTGGAAAAAGTGGCGGCGATCTTGCGCGCGATGTGGCCGGACTTACCCATGCCGCTGACGATCACCCTGCCTTTGCAGGCGAGGATAAGGTTCAGTGCATTGAGAAAGTCCGAGTCGATCCGTTCAACCAAAGCTTTTACGGCATCGGCCTCGATGGTCAAGACACGGCGCGCCAATTCAAGCGCGTGTGGTGCTGCAGGAGCAGGTTTGTTCATGGCGTGAATTATAGGTGAACAACCCTGCCGTGTCTTCGCTGCCATCCTTAACTTACGAAGGATTTTGAAACTAGCAAAAGTTAAGGCATCATCAGGCGCATGAACAATTCGTTGCAATTACTCCTCATTTTGCTGGCAGTCGCCGTCTTGGTGGTGGTGCTGTTCCGTTTGTTGCATCTGCCGGCCATGCTGGGCTATCTCATCGTGGGCGTGCTCATCGGGCCGCATGCTCTGGGCTGGATCCCCGATGCGCCAGAGACGCGCCATTTGGCAGAGTTCGGCGTGGTGTTCCTGATGTTCAGCATCGGCCTTGAATTCAGTCTGGCTCGATTGCGGGCCATGCAGCGCTTAGTGTTCGGATTGGGAACGGCGCAGGTGGTTGCCACCATGTTGCTGGTGATGCTCACCTCGGCGTTCTTCGACTTGGGCTGGGCCGCCGGATTGGCGCTGGGCGGCATCATGGCGATGTCCTCGACGGCTATCGTCAGCAAGATGCTAGTGGAGCGCGCCGAACTTAACACCCCGCACGGTCAAAAGATCATGGGTGTGCTGTTATTCCAAGATCTGGCCGTGGTGCCGCTCATCATCCTGATCCCAGCGCTGTCGTCGAATGATGGCAATCTGTCGGCCACGCTGGCCTATGCGGCATTGAAGGCGATACTGGTGCTGACAGCATTGCTCACTTTTGGCCAGCGCCTGTTGCGTCCTTGGTTCCATTTGGTCGCACGTCAAAAATCATCCGAGCTGTTCATGTTGAACGTGTTGCTGTTCACCCTTGGATTGGCATGGATCACCGAGTTGAGTGGTCTTTCTATGGCGCTAGGCGCTTTTGTTGCGGGCATGCTGATCTCTGAGACCGAATACCGCTATCAGGTGGAAGAGGACATCAAGCCGTTCCGCGACGTGTTGCTCGGCCTGTTCCTCGTCACTATCGGCATGATGCTGGATATACATACGGTGATCGACGGCTGGGGCTGGATATTGCTGTTGTTGCTTATTCTGTTGCCCTTCAAGGCGCTGGTGGTGGCGTTGTTGGTGCGCGCCTTCTCGGGAGATTGGGGCCCGGCGTTGCGTACTGGTCTAGGCTTGGCGCAGGCGGGCGAATTCGGCTTTGTGCTGCTGACACTCACCGGCGGCGCCAACCTACTGCCGAATGATGTGATGCAGAATGTGCTGGCTGCCATGCTGATTTCCATGCTGATCGCACCGTTCCTGATCCAGCATGCCGAGGCTATCGTGCGCCGTATATCTCCGGAAGAATGGATGAACAGTGCCATGCAAATGCACCAGATCGCCGTTCAAAGCATGAGTACTAACCAGCATGTGATCATCTGCGGCTACGGGCGTAGCGGACAAGCGTTGGCTTCTTTCCTCAAGAATGAAAAAGTGAGCTTCATCGCTCTTGATCTCGATTCGCGAAGGGTGCATGAAGCCAGCTCATCGGGAGAGAGCGTTGTCTATGGTGATGCAGGCAAGCACGAAGTTTTGCAAGCGGCAGGGCTGATGCGTGCCAAGGCGCTGGTTATCACCTACGACGACAAGCATTCCGCACTCAGGATACTGCGTCACATCCAACAGAACAGGCCCGACCTACCTGTCATCGTACGCACCGCCGATGACACTAACGTTGAAGCCCTGAAAAAGGCTGGCGCGACAGAGGTTGTGGCTGAAGTCCTTGAAGGAAGTGTCATGCTCGCATCGCAAGCTTTGCTGATGGCTGGCATACCGTTAAGTCGTGTGGTGCGCCGAGTGCAGGAAGCGCGCGCCAAACGCTACAGCATGTTCAGCGGCTATCTGCGCGGCAATCGTGAAGAGGTTAGCGAAGACACGGACAGCATACAACCGCGTTTTCAGAGTGTCATGCTGCATGAACAAGATAGGGCGGTAGGTATGAGGCTGGGTGATCTGAAACTGGCCGAGCTCAATATTGAGGTCAACGGTGTGCGCCGTCATAACCTGCTGGGTGGAGAGCCGTCAGATGACATGTTGCTCAGGACAGGGGATGTGTTGATGTTGCTGGGGCAGCCGATGATGCTGGAGGCGGCGGAGAAGAGACTGAGGAAAGGATGAGAGAAGTGCGGCTATAAATTACATGTGTGTTTTCTTTCAAGGAAGCAAGTTACCCGGCCTTCTTCAAGCGATGTTGTCGATGGTTCGTTGAGAGGTGGCTCTTTGTGGCGCCAACTTAATCTAACCTGAGGGGAAAGAGTTTTTTCAAATGCAGCGTTAAGAATTTGTTTCTGGGCTTGCTTAATCTTGAAGAGATCATAATTGTATTTTTAGGATATCCCTAGCTCAAAGCTTTTGTCGAATGCCGAGAGCCATGCGTTATATTCCTGCCATGATTTTGATGTGGGAAAGTCTAAAAATAACCCTAGTACGAAATTTGTGCCGCATTTGTGCCATGAGTAACCTAAAAAGCGAAACGCCCCGATCTCTCGGGGCGTTTCGTTTACATTTGCGTACAACAAACTTTGATTAGAAGCCCATGCAGACAGTGTAAGTCGTGTCATCTACAACACTGTCTGTTGCAATTGCTGTCGTAGCCGTTGTGGGGTGTAAAGTCATCATAGAACCAGTGGCTGTGTTGCCATCATCAAGAGTAATATCTAATTGTTTCGCAAATTTCCCTGCGATAGCACCTGAACAAACAACATATGAACCCTTCAGCGCTGGCGTTTGAATTGGTGAGTCAGTTCCACTATTTGTAATACCAAGGTTTCCCCCAACTGCATTCTTTGGAAGATATTCCAAAGCTCCAGTATCTGTTGCCCCTGCAGCTAAACCAGCCAAACGGACATGCCCCCAAAAGCTGAATGTCTCCCCAGAGGAAGCGTTCCAAGCGCCATTAATGACCCCATTACCATTACCAGCAGCCGCGACCGAAGAAGCCACCCCTAAATGGCTGGGTGCCAGTGAGTCATCACCCGGCAAAGCACGGAACTTGTCCTGATAACCATAGATATAAACTGGAATGTTCTTAAAGTCAGTCGCTAGGTTTTTTACCTTGGCGCTGTTGATGAGTTCTTGTCCCTTCAGCACGCCGCCGAGCAGCAAACCGATAATCACCAGAACGATGGCGATTTCAATTAGAGTAAAGCCGGATTGTTTTTGCTTCATTTTTATTTCCTCCAGTGGATAATTGTTGGGCCTTTGATGCGTCGAACTACTGCGTTCATAAAGCCCTAGTGGCAGAGGCCACCGCCTGCAAGGTATATGTTAGCAATTCCTGTGCCACCGAGTAGATTGTTTTTTGAAAAACAATCTAAATTAATAAAAACAACAAGTTGAAATAAATTTATAGATGGCTATAAATAGGGCGGCGTGATGAGGTTTGAGAGCACTTGACGATATTTCGACGCAAGGATGACGAGATGGTGACACAATTTTCTGCGCAAAGCGCGCGTTCAAGCCGCTGGGTATCGCTGGCAATGCTGGTTTTGCTGCATGCAGCGTTCTGGCTAGGTGTGGATCACATGTGGGCGCGCCCGCTACTGCTGGCTCACTTGGGGCTGTTCCTCATTTGGCAACCGCTATGGCGTAGTGAGACGCGATTGAGCTGGGGTAATTCGTTATTTATTCTGGGTGTCAGCCTTGCCGCGCTCTCATGGCTGAACTGGTGGTTGATGGCTTTCTGGGTAGGCGGATTATTTGCCTTGGTGGGCGCGCGGGCCTTTTCGTTCTATGCGCGCTGGCAGCGCATCTACCATCTGTTGGTCATGGCATATCTGCTTGCAGTGTTGCTATTGCATATCGCGCCTCAGATGTTCAATCTGCCGGCTTTTGAAGAAGTAACGCACAACCTGATGAATGTGGCGTTGCCTTTGATGCTGCTGCTCATGGCGTTGATCCCGGTGGAACGAGAGAAGCCGGATTCGGTTCAAGCTATAGATTTCTTTTATGTGTTGCTCTTGTTTACCCTGCTAACGGTTTTGGTACTGGGCACGCTAGCATTTATGACCCTGAACCAAGTCGGTTATCTGGATGCGCTGCTACGCACCGTGTTTTTCATTGCCGTCGCCTTACTCATTTTGGGAGCGCTATGGCATACCGACTTTGGCCCGTTTGGTTTGCAGACCAGCTTCTCAAGATATGTGCTTTCAATCGGCACGCCGCTGGAAGTCTGGCTGAAGCAACTGGCAGCCGATGCGCAGCTTGAGCTCAGCCCGCGTGAGTTTCTGGAAAGCGCGACTGAACACATGCTCGAGATGCCTTGGGTGGTGGGTATGGCCTGGATTTCCGCAGAGGGACACGGCACGTTGGGTAATGCCAGTCAGCACCGAGTGGAGCTGGCAGATGAAGATTTGAACATCACATTATTCTCAAGACAGTCGGTGGCCCCCACGGTCTTGCTGCATATGCGCCTGTTGGTGCAAGTGCTGGGTTATTTCTATCAGGCAAAGCGCCGAGAGCAGCACTTGCGCGAGATCACGCGACAGCAGGCCATTTATGAAACGGGTGCGCGTCTGACGCATGATCTGAAGAATATGCTGCAATCCTTGTTTGCATTAGCCTCCATCGCGCAAAGTGAGCCGGCTAGGGCGCAGCCCATCTTGCAGCAACAGCTGCCCGTATTGTCACAGCGCATAGAGACATTGTTAGGCAAGTTAAAAGCGCCCGCTTCGGCAGCAGAGTCCAGAGAGATCGAGCTAGCATCATGGTGGGAAGAGCTGTGCCAAAGATATCAGCATCGCGAAATCGAGTGGCGAGTCACCGGAGGCAGTGAGCAGTCAGCAAGCATACCGGCTGCTATGTTTGATTGCGTAGCAGACAACCTGATCGAGAATGCCGTAAACAAACGCTTGCGTGAGCCGTCACTGCGTATTCAGGTCAGCCTAGATATTTCGTCACTCACCTTGAGTGTGAGTGATAACGGTAGCGCCATACCCTCGGGCTATGCGCAAAAGCTGTTACGAACAGTGATGCCTTCCGAGGATGGTTTGGGGGTGGGGCTGTATCAGGCTGCGCGCTGGGCGCAACAGGCGGGATATCAGCTGACACTTAAAGAGAATAAAGCGAACCAAGTGCAGTTCGAGCTGAAGCAACAGCCGAAATAAAATCCGCCTCACATGGCTGGTGTTGCAAATTAGCAACACAACACAACAATACTTTGACACCATCTTCACGTTTTCTTTATTGTTCGCCCCCAATGGTTAAGAGGCAAGAAGCCTTATGGCCATTATCAGTAATTTACAATTCAACGAGGAGAAACATCAATGAAGAAAGTCGCTCTCTCTCTGGCTGGCGTTCTGGCTGCAGTAGCCTTCGCACCAGAAGCATCCGCTATTCCTGCGTTCGCGCGTCAAACTGGCATGGCTTGCTCTGCTTGCCACGCACAACACTTCCCAGTCCTGAACGGTTTCGGTCGTGCATTCAAGGCAGCTGGTTTCACCATGATGGGTTCGCAAGAAAAAGTTGAAGGCGAGCACCTGTCTATCCCAGCAAACATGAACCTCGGCGTATTGCTGAAAGTGCGTTACCAGAAGACTAACGGCACAGCCGATGCAACACTTGCGGATGGATCTGACACCAACAGCGGCCAATGGCAGTTCCCGGACGAGTACGCTTTCTTCATCGGTGGCCGTGTTGCTGACAATGGCGCAACTAAAGTTGGCGTGATGATGGAAAACGCATTGCGTGGTACTGATGCAGGTATCGCAGCCGGTCTGCGCGTACCCGTCGTGTTCGACATGGACTCCGTCAAGCTGTCCGTGATCCCGTTCACAACTGATGGTCTGGGCCCGTTCTACGGCTACAGCGAGTCTAGTGCTGGTGTTGTTCGTTCCATCCGTTGGGCTGAGCACCGCAAGGAAGTTTCCGCTCACCAGTACACCGGCATGAGCTCCAACGAAGCAACTGGTTTTGCTTTCGTTGCTCACACCGACATGGGCTATATCAACGTGACCCGTTATAACCCTAAGTTCGTTTCTAACCTGGCGCAGACATCAACTGCTGTTCACGTTGCATTCACACCGACTCTGGGTGATTTCGCAACGATCTTCAGTGTTGAAGCCTTGTCCGGCAGCAGCCCTACCGATGCAACTAGTTCAGCAAAATCTCCGACCAAAGCAACAGGCTTCAGTGCTCAGGCTCATGGCGAACTGGCAGGTATGGAAACAGGTTTTTACTTGCAGAACTCCAAGGCTGATAAAGATAGCTGGGTTAACAACGCCGCTCTGACTGCCGAAAAGACAGCTACCACGATCGGTGCTGACTTCACAGTGATCCCTCACGTTCTGTCTCTGGGCGCAGCTGTCCGTTCCGCCAAGAACAACAACGTGTCCGACAACGCTACTACGTTGACCGCTGTGTATGATTTGGCTCAGAACGTTGCTGTAGTTGCCAACTACACCAAATACAGCAAAAAGCAAACTATCAAAGACGCTAATGATGTCAACGTTGATGGTGGCGACAATCTGCTGACTTTGATGCTGGAAGCAGCTTGGTAAGTTTGAGCTGACGTAAGGGGTGGCTGGTTCGCCAGCCCCTTCAAACAAAGCACAAGCACCAACGAAACAGGGGAGACTTCGGTCTCCCTTGTTTTTTTTGTACATTGCATCCGGCGAGGGTATCGGCAACAATGCGACGAATGAATCAATTGGAGGTGCTTTTATGAATTCCAAACTACTTGATCGAATCACCATCGAGCCAACCCAGTGCGGAGGGCGTCCTTGTATTCGCAAATTGAGATTGCGCGTCTCGGATATCTTGGGACTATTGGGTGCGGGGGCGTCACATCAGGAAATCCTGAATGATTATCCATTTCTTGAAGAGGATGATATTCGTGCCGCGCTTGAGTACGCATCCATTCAAACCGATCACGCGATTTTGATCGCTGCATGATTCTGTTGGTGGACAACCAGCTTCCCACCGCACTTGCGCGGCATCTTTCTGTCAGTGGGTGTGAATGTACCCATGTGTTGGATGTGGGGCTGGAAGACGCGGATGACCGGGTTATCTGGCAGTACGCAAAAGAGCGGAGCATGGTCATCGTAAGCAAGGATGAGGATTTTCAAATCTTGGCTAATCGTCAGGGAAGCATCCCACCTCAGGTAGTTTGGGTGCGGATCGGGAATTGCAAAGCGGCTTTGCTTGAAGCGTTCACTCGAATCATTCCCGCGTTGCTCCCTATGCTGGACGAAGGGCAGGCGGTTGTCGAAGTTCGATAGTCGGGGCTGCATTCATCACACAGAAACCAAGTAGTAAAGGAACATGGGAGACTTCGGTCTCCCATGTTTTTTCGTGATTCTCGTGAGCAATGTAGGCCGGGCTTTAGTTTGATGCGGGATGTCGGGTTGCACCCGCAGGAGGCGGAAGGGGTTGTGGGTCGGACTTCAGTCCGACAGCAATTGGAAAATTGCGGAAATCTTGTCGGACTAAAGTCCGACCCACAGGAAACCGACCGACCTACGGGGCAGGGTGGTTGATCAATTCAGGGTGAACGCCTTCGCTATCAACGCGCAAGGCGTTGGCTTGTGTGTCCCAGTCGCCCAGCACCCAGCGTTCGCAGGTGTGTCCTTCCAGATGATGCAGATGTTTCGCTGGTCGGTGGGTGTGGCCGTGGATGAGGCGCGGGAAATCATATTTGCGCAGCAGCTCGTGTACGGCTTTCTGGCTGACATCCATGATGCTCATGGTTTTACCGCGTTTCGATTGTTCGCTCTGCGTGCGCAGTTGTTCGATCTGCGCCTTGCGCTCGGTCAGCGGTTGGGCGAGGAATTGTGTGCGCCAGTCTGAGCCGCGCACAGTGTCGCGGAACTGCTGGTAGGCCGCATCGTCGGTGCACAGCGCGTCACCGTGGCTGAGCAGGGTGGGCGTGCCGTACAGGTCGATGAGCGTCGGGTCGGTGAGCAACTTTGCACTGCATGCGGCCGCCAGCGTTTTGTCCATCAGGAAGTCCCGGTTGCCGTGCATGATGCAGACTTGTGTGCCTTGCGCGGCGAGGGCGGAGAGTGCGTTGCAGACCGTTCGATGGAAGGCGCTATCAAGGTCGTCGTCGCCAGCCCAGTATTCGAACAGGTCGCCCAGTATGTAGAGCGCTTCGGCCTTGGGCGCGACTTCCTGAGCGAACCGCAAGAACTGCTCTGACGTGTGCGGATGCGATTCGCTCAGGTGCAGGTCGGCAATGAAGAGGGCGTGGGGCATCTCTAATTATTCGTCACACCGGCGAAGGCCGGTGTCCAGTAAAAATATGGTTCATCTGACAATTGCGTGGGTAAAAGCTAATCTACCGTCTTCGTTTTGGATGGGAGACGAGCGATGGAAAGCAAAGAACTGTACCGGCACTTGCTGGGGATAAACGAGCCTTGGACGGTAGAGCGTGTTGAACTGG
>JAGXGC010000003.1 GCA_024636935.1 Sideroxydans sp.
AAATGACCAGTCTTGCGACTTCCATGCCCCTTTGAAAGATGGTGCTTAACAACTTCTAACTTGAACTCCGTTGAATACTTGGCCATAAAAAAATACACCCCAGAAGTTGGACTCTTGTCCAACTTCTGGGGTGCAGTTCACTCGCGGGCTTCTTCTTTTGAGTACGGCAGTCTGCTAACGACCGCCGCTAGGCTACTCCAGCCATATTTATGGCATCAACTAAATACCCGAGTTCTTTAATTGGGAATTATTCTGTACAATGTTGCGGCCATTTTTCGCGGCAAGCAAATAGCTGACTTTTCTTAAAGAATACTCAGCTGCTGCCGATACGGAAATTCATCGTCATCTATATTTCATCCAAGGAGAAAGCTATGTCCATAGTTGATCAACTATTGGGACATCAAAGCATCGGGAAGCGTCTTGCTACCGGTTTTGCTGTTGTCGTATCAATCTTTATCGTGAACTTGCTGCTGATCGGCAACGCCTTCATACAATTGGAAAACGACACGAAGCAAATTCGTGATGAAACCTTGCCGTATATCCTGACCGTCGATGAAATGAACACTGCGCGCGCTGAAGTGCAGCAATGGTTGACCGACGTTTCCGCCACCCATAATCGTGATGGCTACGCAGATACCGATGAGGCTGCCGAGATTTTCTTGGCCGGTATCGAAAAGTATAAAAAAATGTATCGACAGGAAAACGATACCGCCAATCTGAAGAGCATCGAAGAGATCGAGGAGAGTTTCAAAGCCTTCTATAAAGATGGCAAGACCATGGCCGAGATCTATATCACCAAAGGCATGGACGCCGGAAATGTGGCAATGGAGGGCTTTGATAAATCCAGCAGCAGTATTGCTGAGAAACTATCCGCGTTCCGCAAGCAACAGATCGCCGAGGCGAACCAGATCACCAGCGGCACTGTGAGTACCGCCGAATCGACCATGAAGATCATGGGCTTTGGCGGCTTGATCGCGGCTTTGCTTGCCATCACCTTTGCACTGCTGATCACTCGCTCCATCACCCGCCCTATCGGGCAGATGCGCACTACGATGGTCAACATCGGCAAGAGTGGCGATTTCACCCAGCGCATCACCATCGAGAGCAAAGATGAGATCGGTCAAACCGTTCGCGCCTTCAACGAACTGATCGGAAATCTTCAGTCGACCCTTCACGAACTGCATGACGGCATAGACAAGCTCTTGGATTCATCAAACGGTTTGTCGGCTTCGTCGCATCAAGTCGCCAGCAGTTCAGCGCATCAAAGTGAGGCGTCTTCTTCGATGGCGGCCACGATTGAAGAGGTCACTGTCAGTATCAACCACGTATCCGAGTCCGCACACGAGGCGCTAGCGTTCTCAAAGAGGTCCGGCGAGCTATCCGACCAAGGTGGACAGATCATTCACAGCGCTGCTTCCGAGATGAAACAGATAGCTGATACTGTGCGCGAAACTTCGGTATCCATCGAGGAGCTGGGGCGCCAGTCGACGCAAATATCCACTATCGTTCAAGTGATCAAAGAGATTGCGGAACAAACCAACCTGCTGGCACTGAATGCCGCAATCGAAGCAGCACGTGCAGGCGAGCAAGGACGGGGCTTTGCAGTGGTTGCCGATGAAGTACGGAAATTGGCTGAACGAACTGCCAATGCGACCGGCGAGATCACGCAAATGATCGACAGCATCCAAAACACAGCCAATGCTGCGGTAGGCAGTATGTCTGGAGCAGTCAATCAGGTGAACAGCGGAGTGACACTGGCCGAAAGTGCGGGTGATGCCATCAATCAGATCAAAGAAGGTTCAACAGAAGTCATCAGAACTGTCAGCGACATCTCGGATGCCTTGGTTGAGCAAAGTACTGCCAGCAACGAAGTCGCCGTCCAGGTGGAACGTGTGGCTCAGATGACAGAAGAGAATAGTGCCGCCGCTGAAGAGACATCCATCGCCGCACATCAACTTGCCGAATTGGCGGAAAAGATGCGCACGACGATCAGTCATTTCAAATGCTGAGATAACTCCTCCCAGAGCGATAGGTATTTTTGATGCCCCGTACCGAAATCCCGCATTCAACCAGCGGGAAATAATCGGCGCTGTTTCAAATCGCCAGTATCTCTTCTCTGCGAAAACAATCCATCGCATGGTCGTTCACCATGCCTGTCGCTTGCATATGCGCGTAACAGATCGTCGAGCCGACGAATTTGAAACCGCGACGAATAAGGTCTTTGCTCATGGCGTCAGATTCCTTGCTAGTCGCCATATAATCGGCAGAGGTGCGTATCGTATTGACGATGGGCTTGCCATCCACGAAACGCCAGATGTAGGAATCGAAGCTACCGAATTCATTTTGCACTTCCAGAAACCGCTGCGCATTGTTTATCGCTGCCAATATCTTCGCTCGATTGCGAATGATGCCGGCATCGCCCATCAGCTTCTCTACTTTACTGTCACTGTAGCGAGCAATTTCATGCGGGTCGAACCCATCGAACAGCGCGCGATAGTTCTCCCGTTTGCGCAACACGGTATACCAGCTCAATCCGGCTTGGGCTGCTTCTAACATGAGGAACTCAAACAACACCCGATCATCGTGAACGGGTACGCCCCACTCTTTGTCGTGATAGTCGATGTAGTCGGGCTTGCTAAGATCAACCCACTGACACCGGCATATTTCTTGTGTGTGTTTCATGCGTAGGTCCGCGATTAGGAGGTACGGATTCTAACCACATCCTGCTGACAGCATAGTGGCAGCAGTCTTACGCATCCGCCATCCGCCTTAATCAGCCCAGGACGGAGCAGCTTCTAGACGAGGGAATTCAATCATCGTCGTCATACCTCCCCGTACGCCCAGGGATACCGATGTCGTGCTCAGACCAGCGTCCTCGCGCTATGCTCTGATGACAGGCGGTGCAGTTGGCTCGGCTCTTTACTTCGGGATGCACCCATTCCTTAGGCGAGATGCTGCGGTGTTCGCGAGCGAACCAAGGTGTCTCGGTGATGCGCAGGCTGACTGCACTATTCCGCGCACCGCGCCCCGCGTAGCGCGTCAGATATTCCTCGATCGCCTGCCTGTCTTTCGCATTCAGTTCGGCGTTGTCACCAAAGTGCTTATCCAGGCCGGACATCAGCTTTTTCCAGTTATCTTCCGTCAGCAGTCGCGGTGGAAATGCGATGTGGCAACTACCGCACTCTTCTTGCCACAATGCGTTGGGCGGTG
Organism: Sideroxydans sp.; assembly: GCA_024636935.1. Lineage (GTDB taxonomy): Bacteria > Pseudomonadota > Gammaproteobacteria > Burkholderiales > Gallionellaceae > Sideroxyarcus. Next base: position 3,211 of record JAGXGC010000003.1, read on the forward strand.
TCTTCATCTTGTCGCCTCCGGCGAATGCCAGTTGAGTCGCTGCCAGCATCAGCAGCGTGATACAAACTTTATTCGCGGTCATAATGTGCTCCTGTTCGGTTAAGACGGTGCGCAGTGTGGCAAAAGATCCTTAACCTCTGCTTAATGTACGGATGAGTTTTCGACAATGAGAATATTGCTGGTGGAAGATGACAGACTGCTCGGCGATGGCACACGCAACAGCCTCGGCCATCTGGGCTTCACCGTGGACTGGATGAATGACGGACAGCAGGCGCTAGATGCGCTGACTGTCGAATCTTACGACGCCATCGTGCTCGACATCGGTCTTCCGCGGCAAGATGGTTACAGTGTGTTGAAAAGCTTGCGCGAGCGGGGCCTGCACACACCTGTGCTGCTACTCACCGCACGCGACGACAAATTGGACAAACTCAAAGGCTTCGGCCTCGGCGCAGACGACTATGTGGTGAAGCCAGTGGACATGGAAGAGCTCGCCGCACGGCTGCGCGCCCTGATTCGCCGAACGGCAGGACGCGCCACCGCGCGCATCGCGGTTGGTGCTGTGGCGATAGATCCAGATAGTCGACAGGTCTGGCTCAACGGAGAAACTGTGGAACTCTCGGCACGCGAATTCGGCCTGCTGGAACTGCTGATGCAGAACGCCGACCGCGTGATGACCCGCGCCCAGCTCGAGCAAAACATCTACGGCTGGGACGACAGCACCGACAGTAACACCATCGAAGTGTTCATCCACCACCTGCGAAAAAAACTGGGTAGCGACTTCATCCAGACCCTGCGCGGCATCGGCTACACCGTGAGGCGCCCATCATGAGCCGGCGCACCCTGTCCATCCAGTCACGGCTCACGATGCTGTTGCTCGGAGCGGTACTACTATTCGGCATCCTCGCCGGTTACGAGAGCCACAAGAACGCACTGCACGAAGCAGACGAACTGTTCGATGCGCAACTGGTGCAGTTCGCGCACAGCCTGCTCTCGGTATCGACCGACCTAGACGACGACCACGCTGCGCAGAAGATTCCCCGCACACACAAATACCAGCAGCACTTTGTGTTCGAAGTTTGGAGCGAGGACGACGGCGAACGCCGTGTGCTGCTTCGCTCGGACGAAGATACCGACCTGAGCGGTATGGATGTACCTGAAAACAAACTCACGAACACAGTCTGGAACGACAGCGGTTGGCGTTTCCAACACTTGCGAGACAAACGCCGCCGCATCGAGGTTCTGGTAGGACAAAACAACAAGGTGCGTGATGAATTGGCGCGAGAAGTGGCTTGGCACAACGTCACACCGTTCCTGTTCGGCTTGCCGGTGCTGGCGCTGTTCGTTTTGCTCGCCATCCGCTTCGGACTGCGGCCATTGAACAGGCTCACCGCCGGACTTCAGCGATTGAAACCCGAGCAGTTAGGCACCATCGAATTGGGAGAGACGCCCGCCGAGGTCACACCGGTGGTATACGCGCTGAACCAGTTGCTGACGCGCACAGCGGACATGATAGAGAACGAGCGCCGTTTCACTGCCGACGCCGCGCACGAGTTGCGTACGCCCATCGCTGCGCTGCAAGCACAGATTCAGGCTGCACAATTCGCCACCAGCGACGCCGAACGGAGCGACTGCCTGCAAAAATCGCTACTAGGAACGGAGCGTATGTCGCATCTGGTCGGGCAGTTGCTGACGCTATCGCGACTGGATGAACTGAATGCCCCCGCTTTACTTGAACCCTTGGACCTAACAGAACTGGCGCGTGCATGCAGTGCCGAGATCGCGCCGCTTGCGTTGGATAAAGATATCGTACTGGAGCTGAACGCCACACCGGCAGTGCAGGTGATGGCATCTGAAGAGCTGCTACGCATCCTAGTACGCAATCTGCTGGACAACGCCATCCGCTATACGCCTCAAGGTGGACACGTACTTATCGAAATAGAGAAAAACACACTGACTATCACCGACAGTGGCTGCGGCGTACCCGCGGAGCATCTGCCACTACTGGGACAGCGCTTCAATCGCCTAGATCGCTCAGCGCAGGATGGTGTGGGGCTGGGGCTTTCCATCGTGACGCGTATCTCTGCACTGCATAGCGCAAAAGTCGAGTTCAGTCATGCATCCGGCCACAGTGGCTTGGTAGTGAGTGTGCGTTTCCCGGTAAAGAATTGATTGGCAAATTGCGGCTAGTCGTCCACCAGATCCTGACCGGGGAACAATACATCGCTGAAGCCGAAGTCGCGCATGTCGCGGATGCGCATGGGATAGAGGATACCGTCGAGATGGTCGCATTCGTGTTGCACCACGCGTGCATGGAAACCACTCACCGTACAGTCGATCGGCGCGCCATTCTCATCGCGCCCCTGATAGCGCAGCTTGGTATATCGCGGCACTAACCCGCGCATTCCGGGCACGCTGAGGCAACCCTCCCAGCCTTCTTCCATCTCGTCCGATAGCGGTGTCAGAACGGGGTTGATGAGTACGGTCTGCGGCACGACCTCCGCATCGGGATAGCGTTCATTCTTTTCTACGCCGAAGATCACTACACGTAACGGCACGCCGATTTGCGGTGCAGCCAACCCGACACCACTCAAATCCTTCATGGTGTCGCGCATGTCTTGCAGTAAGGAATGCAACACCGCACCACCGAAGTCGCTGATCGGTTCGGCTTGTTGCAACAGGCGAGCATCGCCCATACGCAGCACTGCTTTAATCGCCATCGGACTCCACCAAAGCTCCCAGGATACGGCGCACACGCGCCATCGCCGGCTGGGCGACGCTACCGATTTTATCGAGCACTATGCCACCCTGACTACTACGCCGACCGGCGGCGTCGTTCACCACCACCGCGATGGCGGCATAGTGCAGCCCCAGCTCACGTGCCAGCGCGGCTTCCGGCATGCCTGTCATACCGGCCATGTCCGCACCATCTTTTTCGTAGCGGTTGATCTCGGCCAGTGTCTCCAGACGCGGCCCCTGAACAGCGGCATACACACCTCCATTCAACACAGGCTCGTTCGCATGCTGCGCTGCATCGAGAATGCGTTGACGCAATTGCTCGCTATAGGGAAAAGTGAAGTCGACATGCGCGACGGTCTTCTCATGGCCATCGAAGTAAGTCGCTTCACGGCCATAGGTGTAATCGATGACCTGGTCGGGCACAACCAGCGCACTCGGGGTGAGATCGGCACGTATGCCCCCTACAGAAGTGATCGCTACCACATCAGTCGCACCCTGATCATGCAGCGCCCACAGATTGGCGCGATAGTTCACAAGATGCGGAGGGATGGTGTGCCCGTAACCGTGACGGGCGATGAACATCACTTCGTGACCACTCAACGTGCCGAAAGTCATCGGCCCGGAAGGTTCACCATAAGGCGTGCGCATCACCTGCCGGTGGGTGATGATGAGATTGGACAACTGGTCAAATCCGGTACCGCCAATGATCGCTATCACGTCATTCCTCCTTCACTGCGTAGATCGCGGGCAGATTACGCCACGCGCCGTGTATGTCCATACCGTAACCGAACACGAAACGGTTCGGCAATGTGATGCCGACAAAATCAGCGCCGATCGGCTTGGTCTTACCAGTATCCTTGTCGGCAAACACAGCGCTATGAAAGGCTGTCGCGCCCAATTCCAGCACACGTTGTTTGATGGCCTGCATGGTTTCACCTTCGTCCAAGATGTCATCCAATACCAGCACCACTTTACCCCGAACATTCTCGCGTGGTGCGACCTTCCAGTGCAACTGCCCCCCCTGCTTTTCGTTGCCGTAGCGCGAGACATGCAGGTAATCGAAATCCAGTGGAAATTCGAGTAAGGGCAGCAATTGCCCACTAAACACCACCGCGCCGCCCATCACAGACAGCACTAACGGATGCTGACCTGATAGCTTTGAATTGATCTCGCTCGCGACGCGATGCAAAGCGCGCTGCACCTCGTCGGCATCGTGCAGCATGTCTGCTGCAGCCAATATCTCGCGCGCGTGCTGGTCGGTCATCATGCTGCGAATCCTTCACCGTTGTTCGCCAACAAAGCCTGTAATGCGGCTTCATCCCAAACCAAAACATTCAATGCCTGCGCCTTTTCCAGCTTGCTACCAGCCTCGGCGCCAGCCACCACACAATCAGTCTTCTTCGACACACTGCCCGCCACCTTGGCACCCAGCGCTTCCAGTTTAGCTTTCGCCTCGTCGCGACTCATGGTGGGCAAAGTACCGGTGAGTACGAAAGTCTTGCCGGTGAGCGGCAACACCAGATTCGCAGTGCCGTCATTCTCTTCCCAATGCAGTCCCAACTCGCGCAACTGCTGCACTACCTCAAGGTTGTGCGCCTCGGCAAAGAACTCGACGATGCTCTGCGCCACGATCGGCCCCACGTCCGGCACGTTCAGCAACTGTTCGACGCTGGCCTGCTTGATGGCATCCAGCTTGCCGAAATATCGCGCCAGATCCTTGGCAGTGGTCTCACCCACATGACGAATGCCCAGCGCGAACAAGAAACGGTTGAGCGTGGTGTGTTTGCTCTGCTCCAGTGCAGCGACGATGTTCTGCGCGCTCTTCTCGGCCATGCGATCAAGATTCGCCAGCGTCGCCATATCCAGCCGATAAAGATCGGGAAGAGAATGGATGATTTGTTTATCCACCAGTTGATCAACCAACTTGTCGCCCAGCCCTTCGATATCCATCGCAGTTCGACTAGAAAAATGCAGCAATGCCTGCTTGCGTTGCTCAGGACAAAACAGCCCACCGGTGCAGCGGTAATCGATTTCTCCTTTTTCTCTCACAACTGCACTTCCGCAAGCAGGACATTTCGAAGGCATGCTGAAATTGTGAACGTATGAAGATCGAGGGATATGCTTAACTTTAGGTATGAGCGCATCCGCTCTTCCTACGCCGAGCGAAATATCTCCATGAGAACAATTGAGTGATGGCGCAACTCTTCCAATAACTTCAGGAATCACGTCACCTGCACGGCGCACTACGACTTGATCTCCAACACGAACTCCTTTGCGCCGAAGTTCAAAAAGATTGTGCAGGGTTGCATTAGTCACAGTTACTCCACCCACAAACACTGGCTCAAGTTTGGCCACAGGTGTTAGTTTCCCTGTTCTCCCTACCTGTATCTCAATGTCATTGAGCCTTGTTACTTGCTCTTCAGCTGGAAATTTGTGCGCTACTGCCCAACGCGGTTCACGGGTGATGAAACCTAATTGTTTTTGCAGTGCAAGGTTGTTGACCTTGTACACCACCCCATCTATATCGAATGGCAGCGCATCACGCTTGGCTGCGATACTTTGGTGAAAAGCAGCCAGCGCTTGCGGTCCCTTCACCACTGTACGTTCATCGCACACTGGCAGATCGAACGATTTCAGCGCATCGAGGATGGCACTATGCGTATCAGGCAACGTCCAGCCCTGCACTTCACCCAAACCGTAAGCGAAGAACGACAGCGGACGCTGTGCGGCCAACTTCGGATCAAGTTGGCGGATGGTGCCCGCCGCGCCATTGCGCGGATTGGCCAGGGTGGGCAAGCCCTTCTCGAGTTGCTTTTCGTTGTAGCGATTGAAGTCTTTGCGCGACATGTACACCTCACCACGCACTTCAAGAACAGGTGCCTCACATCCTTTCAACCTCAAAGGTATGTTTTTGATGGTGAGGATGTTTTGCGTCACACCTTCACCAGTCTCTCCATCCCCTCGGGTTGCCGCACTAAAAAGGAAACCGTTTTCATAGCGAAGATTGATGGCCAGGCCGTCAAACTTTAGCTCACAGGCATATTCAATCTCGTCACTCGTTTCAAGTTCCTTGCGAACTCTTGCATCAAAATTAAGTGCACCACTTGCTTCGGTATCTGTTTCCGTATGAATTGAAAGCATCGGTACGACATGTTGAACTGACTCAAATCCCTCTCGTCTAGCCAATGCACTATCTCCGACTCGTCGAGTTGGTGAATCGAGCGTCACAAGTGTTGGATTTTTTACTTCAAGCTCTTGCAGCTCGCGGAACAGCTTGTCGTATTCCGCATCAGGAATGGATGGGGCATCCAGTACATAGTAGTTATAACTATGACGGTCTATCTCTTCGCGCAGTTGCGCGATGCGCTGCTTCGCGTCCATCAGGAGAACAAGCGCAGAGCCTGGGCACCACCTGGTACGAGGCCACCGGCCAGCATGCGCTGTTCGACCGCATCGACGCTGTCGCGGATATGAGCGATGGCGCCTTGGCTCAGGATCACGCGCTGGTCGTCCACCAAGGTGACGCGCAGTGCAGGGGCGATATCGAGCGCCAACAAGATCATGTCGTCGAAACACTTGGCCGGTTCTTGCACGCGCGGGATGTCCAGCAGCAAGGTCAGGCTCTTCACCTGCATCTGATCCAAGGTGTGATGCTGAAACGGTGTGCCGTCCGATACGGCCAAGGTGTATAGCGTGGCGCCATCGGCCGCGAATTGATGGAAGGTGCCGTCGGCCTGCAAGCTCATGCCGGACTGTTGCACCACACGCGCCACTTCGCTGGCGAACAACGGACGCTCGCCGCGGCTGATCAGATTGAGTCCGATCATCTGGTCGACGCTGGCACAGAATCCGTCCAGTTCGCGCGCACGTTCCAGCGCGGTATCGGTCAGTGGCAACACCATGTCGGCATCCTGCTTGCGCCCGATCTCACCGAGCAGTTCACGGAAGTCTGCCAAACGGGTGTCGCTGATGACGCCGTTGCGATCCACCAGTTGCAGGGCGATCTTCAGTTCACTGTAGTTGGCCGGGCTTTCCGGAATGACACGCTCCCATGCACCAGTCGCGGCATTGCAACCACAGGTCTGGATGGTCTTGCCGTAATCGAAACGACGTGGCCAGAAGTCTTCCAGCACTTCGGCGCTCACGGGGAATTTGGGCGTCATACTGACGGTGTAGTCCAGCAAGTCATCCAGCAGTCCGCACGATTCTGCTGCAGGCTTGTCGGCGATGAAATGATCCGCTTCCTCGTCGACGTGTGCCGCACTTGGTGCAGCAACAGGCTGGGACACGGCTGCTCGCGGCTCTGCACGCGGCGCGTCGTGACCGCGATCCAGGCTGCGACGATAGCGCCACTGCTGCCAGTATCCATAGGCGTACACCGCGACGACGACCAGTAGCGCGATGATCAATAGACTTTTTTGAAATTCACTCATGTCCCTGCCGATATTTCCAGTGAAGAATGACCGGGCCGATTATAACGATACTAGCGGTAGTTCGCCCTCACTCATGCCGATCTTTCCGATGTTGTGCAAACTACGGACGAATTCCGGGTCCTCATGCAGTTGCGCATGGCTGCGGGGTTGCGAATGGCCATGCATCTGCGCCAGACGCGCACGACTGGGGGCTGGTAACTCCCATTTCAGGCCAGCCAACAGCTCATCGGCCAGATCGGGACGGTTACATACCAGCACCATGTCGCAGCCGGCTTGAAGCGCGGCTTCCGCGCGGTGCACGATGCCGCCCGCCACGGTCGCGCCTTCCATGCTGAGGTCGTCGCTGAAGATGCAGCCTTCGAAGCTCAGTTCGCCACGCAGGATATCTTTCAGCCAGCGTTTGGAGAACCCGGCAGGCTTGTCGTCAACCTTGGGGTAGATGACGTGGGCAGGCATCACGGCAGTCAGTCCGAAATGCACCATCTGCTTGAATGGAATCATGTCGCACAACTCGATATCGGTGTAGCTGCGCTCATCCACAGGAATCGCCAGATGCGAATCGGCAGTGACAAAACCGTGCCCAGGGAAATGTTTGCCCACGGTCGGCATGCCACCCTGCTTCAGCCCCAGCAGCAGGCTGTGCGCCAGTTCTGCGATGGCCTGCGGTTCGCTATGAAAGGCGCGGTCACCGATAACGGTACTCGCGCCGTAATCCACATCCAGCACCGGCGTGAAGCTGAAATCCACTCCATGCACGCGCAACTCTGATGCCATCACAAAACCCACCTCTTGCGCCAGATGTTTGGCCTGCTTGGGATGCTTATCCCATATCTTGCCCAGCTCGCGCATAGGCGGGATGCGGGTGAATCCTTCGCGGAAACGTTGTACGCGACCACCTTCGTGATCGACGGCGATCAATAACGGCGGTGTGCGCAAAGCATGAATGCTGGCGGTCAGCGCGGCCAGTTGCGCGGGGGATTCATAGTTGCGCGCGAACAGGATGACGCCGCCGACCAAGGGATGACGCAAACGCACTTCATCCTCCGGTGTCAGCGTCTTGCCTGCCACATCCAGCATCACCGGTCCGATACCCATCAATGCTCTCCTTCAAGAATCACGAAAGCGACGGCATGCTCATGCTCGTCACTGATACTCAGATGATGGCGAGAAACACCACGTGTATTTAAATAAGTTTTCAACTCCGGCGCGAACAGCAAGGTCGGCTTACCCAGCGTGTCATGGCCGATAGTGATGTTGTGCAGACTCACCGGATGGCGCAGCCCCTGACCTGTCGCTTTGGCAAACGCCTCTTTGGCAGCAAAACGTTTGGCAAGGAAACGGGCCGGATGGGCCTGCTCCGCATACTCCGCCAGCTCCGGTGCAGTGAGCAGTCGCTCAGCGAACGCGACACCATGCCGCTCGCAAGCCGACGCTATGCGTGCCGTGGAGACGATGTCGGTACCAATACCGAGGATCATGCGCGCAGCAGCACCTTCATGTTCTTTACCGCTTGCTCCAGCCCGATGAACACGGCCTCGGCGACGATGGCGTGGCCGATGTTGAGTTCGGCGATATGCGGGATGGCGACGATGTCTTGCACGTTGTGATAGTGCAGGCCGTGACCGGCGTTCACTTGCAGGCCGAGGCCGTGTGCGTACTGCGTGGCATCGTGGATGCGCTTCAATTCCGCCGCACGCTCGGGAACGCTATCCGCATCGGCATACTTGCCGGTGTGGATCTCGATCACCGGCGCACCGGCTTTCACGGCGGCATCGATCTGCTTCTCATCGGCATCGATGAACAGCGATACGCGAATGCCCGCTTCGCTGCAACGCTGCGTGGCGCGCTTGACCTGCTCGAAATACTTCACCACATCCAACCCGCCCTCGGTAGTGAGTTCTTCGCGTTTCTCAGGCACCAGACAGATGTCGTGCGGCTTCACACGCACGGCGTTGTCTATCATCTCGTCGGTAACGGCGCATTCCAGATTCATGCGCGTCTGCAACATGCCGCGCAGGATGTCGACGTCGGCATCTTGAATATGGCGGCGGTCTTCGCGCAGATGGATGGTGATGGCGTCCGCACCCGCTTCTTCGCAGACCAGCGCGGCGCGCACCAGATTGGGATAACGCGCTCCGCGCGCTTGGCGCAGGGTGGCGACGTGGTCGATATTTAATCCAAGCTTGATCATAACTTTTGTAAATCTCTCATCAGTTCACGAGTATGTAATGGTTTTCCTGCCAGGTGATGATCCAGCAGCATGCGCATCAATTGCTTGCTCTGGCGCGCCGTCACCGCATCGCGGTAGTCGTCTGCCGCCATGTCCAGCAGCGTCTTACCCGCCACCGGCATGCCCTGCGAACTGTCTGTCGTCTCGGCGACTGCGCCGCGCTCAAGTATATAGCGGTAACTGCGCTCAGGCACCACCGGACGCACGCTACCTGCTTCCGTTTCCAGCGATAGTGCGTAGCCTAGTTCTTGCAGCATGTGCTTTTCAAAACTGCGCAAGGTGAAAGCATGATCCTGCTCTTGCGCCAGCCGTTGCAAGGTCTGCTGGTAATAGTCGAACAGGCTTTCGTGCGGATCGTCGCGTGCCATCAAGTTGAGCAGCAGTTCGTTCAAATAGAAACCGCACATCAAGGCGGTGCCCTGTAACTGCGGCTGACCACCCTGCCATTCTGCGCTGTGCAAGGTACGCAGCTCGTGCTTGCCGAACCAGCTCAAACTAAGAGGCTGAAACCCCATCAACAAACCGCGTATCGCAGAACGTGGACGTCGTGCTCCGCGTGCCACCAACGGTACGCGGCCGTGATTGCGACTGAACACTTCGACGATCAGGCTAGTTTCGCGAAAGGGATAGCTATGCAGTACGAAAGCGGGATCATCCTGAATGCGGTTTTTGGAAGACGCGTTAGTCATACCCCAGCGTCTTCAGCATGTGCGCGCTGTCTGCCCAACCACTGCGTACCTTGATGAACACTTCAAGGAACACTTTGCCGTCGAACAGTTTTTCCATATCGAGGCGGGCCTGGGTGGCGATCTCTTTGATCTTCTCGCCTTTGCTACCGATCAACATGACCTTGTGTGCATCCTTGTCCACCAGAATGGCGGCACTGATGCGACGCAGTTTGCCATCCATCTTGAACTGCTCGATCACCACGCTGACCGAGTATGGCAACTCATCACCGGTGAATCGGAACACCTTTTCGCGCAATATCTCTGCGGCAAGGAAACGCTCGTTACGGTCGGTGATGTCGTCTTCGCCGTACAGGTGTTCACCTTCAGGCAAAAATGGCTTAACGGCTTCGAGCAAAGTATCCAGATGTTTCTCCTGCCGCGCGCTGACCGGCACGATGGCATCGAACTGGCGTAGTGGAGCGATCTTTTCTATGAAGGGCAGCAGTTCGTTCTTGTCCTTCATCAGGTCTGCCTTGTTGATGACTAGGATGACAGGCCGATCCTTTGGCAACAGTTCCAACACCTGCTGATCGCGCTCGTCGAAATGGCGCGCTTCGATGACGAACAGCACCACATTCACTTCGCGCAAACTGCTGGTCACCACACGATTCATGCTGCGATTCAAGGCATTGGTATGCTCGGTCTGAAAGCCCGGGGTATCGACGAACACATATTGCGTCGGGCCTTCGGTAAGGATTCCGGTGATACGGTGACGGGTGGTTTGTGCTTTGCGTGAAGTGATGCTGACCTTCTGCCCGATCAGGTGATTGAGCAGGGTAGATTTACCCACGTTGGGGCGGCCGACGATGGCGATGAAGCCACTATGCAGATTCTGGGTTTCAGTCATGGTTTGTTCTGTATGAGTTGATAGGCACGCTCGGCGGCGATCTGTTCGGCGATACGGCGGCTACTGCCCTCGCCTCGCGTTGTGACTTTGAGTTTTTCGACGTCGCAGGCCACCGTGAATATCTGTGCCTGCCCTTTGCCGTTCGTCTCGACGATGGTGTATTTCGGTAGTGGCAGCTTGCGGGACTGCAACAGTTCCTGCAACTGCGTCTTGGCATCTTTGCCCACTGCTCGCAGATCTATATTGGCGATGAAGGGAATATACAATCCCAGCACCACTTGCTGTGCCGTAGCAAAATCCGCATCCAGCCACACCGCGCCAAAAAGTGCTTCCAATGCATCGGCAAGAATAGAGGGGCGCTCAGCGCCTCCGCTCTTGATCTCGCCATCACTCAGCAACAGTTGTTGTCCTAGATTCAATTGCTGTGCCAGCGTGGCAAGTGTCTGCTGATTAACCAGACTGGAGCGCAAGCGATGCAGATCGCCTTCCGGCAGATCGGGATAGTTCTCGAACAGGTGTTTGGCAATGGTGCAGTTGAGCACGCTATCGCCGAGAAACTCCAAACGTTCATTGTGATCGGCATTGTGGCTGCGGTGCGTCAACGCACGCTGCAACATCTTGGGCTGCGAGAAGTTATAGCCGATCTGTCGGCACAGTACAGCGTGCTTCATCGAAAAATCATGAGCTAGACGGTTTGAACTCGAGCAACAAAGTGATATTGCCGACCAGCTTGACACGTAATTCGTATTCGGCGCTCAAAGACAAAGCCCCATCTTTCTCGCGAACAATGGCGATATCTTCAGCCTTCAGGTCATCTATGTAATTGATATTTGCACGCTTGCGGTAGGACATTTCAATCTCAGGAATGCTCGCAGTCCGCATCGCCGGATCATCCGCAATCTCACGAAATATCTGGCTGATCTGCGCACTATGCAGATAGGGAGGCACCAGTTTCAAGCCCAGCAATACCACAAAGATCAGCGCAATCGCGCCCATGATGAAATCGAAGAAACTCAGACCGCGTTGCCGACTGCTCAATCCGTACATGTTTCGCTCCTTTTCACAAACGCTCACTTGACCGCCAAACCGATTCGATCCAGCTCACCGAAATTCATCCAGATCAGAAACGCCTTACCCACGATCATCTCGTCCGGGACAAAGCCCCAGTATCTACTATCACGGCTGTTGTCGCGATTATCCCCCATCATGAAGTAATGTCCTTCGGGGACGACACAGCGCATCTCCCGCTCACTATAGCTGCACTGGCTACGCAGGGGAAAGTCATCTACCTTGCCAAGGAAAATCTGCTCCAGCTCTGGGTTTACCAGTATTGCATGCTCCTGCTCGCCCAGCTTCTCCTTGTATCTTTCGGTATGAACGAAGCGTAAACCGCTTTCGACATAATTGAAATCACCATCCGGCGTGCGCGCCTGCAACTCGCCGTTTATCCACAATTGCTTGTTCCGGTAGATGATCTCGTCACCGGGCAGGCCAATAACGCGCTTGATGTAATCAATCGATGGGTCATTCGGGAAATGGAACACCATTACATCGCCACGCTGTGGCTGATTTATCTCGATAACCTTTTTGTTCAGAATGGGCAGTCGCAGGCCATATGTGTAGCGATTGACTACGATAAAATCGCCCACATGCAGGGTCGGAATCATGGAACCGGAGGGAATCTTGAACGGTTCGATGACGAAAGATCGCAACATGAACACGGCCAGAATGACCGGAAAGAAACTGATGGAATATTCCACCCACCACGGTTCCTTGTCACCTTCCTTACGCCTCTTGCGCAGGCTGTATTTATCCAACAGCCAGATGGCACCGGTCACCAGTAACAGCACGAACATGATGAGTGCAAATGTCATCGTCTTTCCTGTCAGTTATTTATCGTCAACACGCAGAATGGCGAGGAAGGCTTCCTGTGGGATCTCCACGCTGCCGACCTGCTTCATACGCTTCTTACCCGCCTTTTGCTTCTCAAGCAGTTTCTTCTTGCGCGAGATGTCGCCACCGTAACACTTGGCCAGCACGTTCTTGCGTAGTGCCTTCACGTTCTCACGCGAGATAATGTTAGAGCCGATGGCTGCCTGGATCGCCACATCGTACATCTGGCGCGGAATCAGTTCACGCATCTTGGCCGCCACCTCGCGTCCCCGATACTGGCTGTTCGCGCGATGCACGATGATCGACAGGGCATCTACTTTTTCACCGTTGATCAGCATGTCCACCTTCACCACATCAGCCGGTCGGTATTCCTTGAACTCGTAATCCATTGAGGCATAGCCACGTGACACCGACTTCAATTTATCGAAAAAGTCGAGCACGATCTCGCCCATCGGCATCTCATATTTCAACAGCACCTGCTTGCCGTGGTAATTCATGTCGATCTGCATGCCACGCTTCTGCGTACACAGGGTGATGACTGCTCCTACGTATTCCTGTGGCATGTACAGGTTCACATTAACGATGGGTTCGCGAATCTCTTCAACCTTGGACAGGTCGGGCAACTTGGAAGGATTGTCCACCATCAGTATGCTGCCGTCGCGCTGCACCACCTCATAAATCACAGTGGGTGCGGTGGTGATGAGGTCCATATCGAACTCTCGCTCAAGACGTTCCTGCACGATCTCCATGTGCAGCAGACCAAGAAAACCGCAACGGAATCCAAAGCCCAGTGCCTGTGAAACTTCCGGCTCGTACATCAGCGCAGAATCGTTCAGCTTCAATTTTTCCAGCGAATCGCGCAACGCTTCGTACTGGTTGGATTCCACCGGGAACAGTCCAGCGAACACCTGCGGCTGTATCTCTTTGAATCCAGGCAAAGCAGCTGCGGCAGGCTTTTGCACGTGCGTGACGGTATCGCCAACCTTGGCATCCTTCAGCTCCTTGATACCGGCGATGATGAAGCCCACCTGCCCTGCACTTAGCGTATCTCGATCTTGGGATTTTGGTGTGAATACACCGATGTGCTCAGTCAGATGCTGTGCACCGTTCGCCATGAACAGGATCTTTTCCTTGCGCCGGAGCGTGCCGTTGATGATGCGCACCAGCATCACCACGCCCACATAGTTATCAAACCAGGAGTCTACGATCAACGCCTGCAAAGGCGCGTTCGGGTCACCCTTAGGTGGAGGTACTTTGACAATCAGGGATTCCAGCACATCCTCGACTCCCAAGCCGGTCTTGGCCGAGCAATGCACCGCCTCCTGCGCATCGATGCCAATCACGTCTTCGATCTCAGCAATGGCATTTTCAGGATTGGCGGAAGGCAGATCGATCTTGTTCAATACCGGAACGACTTCCACGCCAAGATCCAGTGCGGTATAGCAGTTGGCCACTGTTTGCGCTTCCACGCCTTGCGAAGCATCCACCACCAGCAATGCACCTTCACAGGCGGAAAGAGAACGTGACACTTCATAGGAGAAGTCCACGTGCCCAGGCGTATCGATCAGATTCAGGTTGTACACCTGACCGTTGCGCGCCTTATAGCTTAGCGCGGCTGTCTGCGCCTTGATGGTGATGCCGCGCTCTCGCTCGATATCCATCGAGTCCAGCACTTGTGCTTCCATCTCGCGCGTGGCCAAGCCTCCACAAAGATGGATGATGCGATCGGCTAGCGTGGATTTGCCGTGATCGATATGGGCGATGATGGAGAAGTTGCGGATATATTGCATGAAGTTTTAAATAAAAATCCCGTCAAATTCGGTAGTTGCGCAGGGCGCGCATTCTAGCCGATTTTGACGGGCACTGCCGGTAGGCAGGCTTATTTTTCGTCCAGACGGACAGGAATGTAGACAGTACCGTCGTTACGACGCACCAGCAACGCAATGCTTCGTCCCGGTGGAACTTGCTTCAGTATCTCGTTAAATTGCACCACGCTGCGAATCTCTATATTACCTATGGCGAGAATCACGTCACCGCGCTGCATCTCGATACGTGCAGAAGCACCTTTCGCATCAACGACCAGCAAGCCACCTTCGACCTGCAATTCAGCCTTCTGCTCTTCGGTAAGTTCCTTCACGCTCAACCCAAGCCGCAACACACTCTGTGTCTGTGCATCAGCAGGATCGATCTGCGCAGCAACTTTCTCATTCGTGTCTTGTATCTCACCCACGATCAAGGAAATTTCCAGCGTATTCCCTTTACGCCAGACTAGTACCGGCACCTTGCTATCCGGCTTGGTCGCGGCCACGATGCGCGGCAGATCGGAAGAACCCTCCACGGTCTTCCCGTCAAACTTCAGAATCACATCACTCGCACGCACGCCGGCTTTGTCCGCTGGACCGCTTTTTTCTACGCCAGATATCAGAGCGCCGGCGGCTTGTTTCAAGCCGAATGATTCCGCCAATTCACGTGTAACCTCCTGAATGGTGACACCGATACGTCCACGCGTGACCTTGCCCGTGGCGCGCAACTGCTTGACCACATCCATCGCCACATCGATGGGTATGGAGAACGACAAGCCCATATAACCACCCGAGCGGCTGTATATCTGGGAATTGATGCCAACCACCTCGCCCTTCATATTGAACAGCGGACCGCCCGAATTACCGGGATTGATGGCCACATCAGTCTGAATGAAGGGGACGAAATTCTCCTGCGGCAAAGAACGCCCCTTTGCGCTGACGATACCAGCTGTCACACTGCTGTCGAACCCGAATGGCGAGCCGATCGCCAATACCCATTCACCCACCTTAAGTAGATCAGGTTGTCCCAGCTCAACTTTGGGCAGTCCCTTGGCTTCTATCTTGAGCAAAGCCACATCGGTTCGCTTGTCAGCGCCCACCACACGCGCCTTGAATTCACGCTTATCAGTCAGACGCACTGTGATCTTGTCCGCACGATCCACTACATGCGCATTGGTCAGTATGTAGCCATCCGCACTGATGATGAAACCTGAGCCAAGTGATTGCGACTCCTGCTGGCGCGGAGTCTGTGGTGCAAAGCGCCGGAAGAATTCATAGAACGGATCGTTCTCTGGCAAATTAGGTAAGTTGGGCAGCATCTGCTGCGATGTGACGATCTGTGTAGTACTCACGTTCACCACTGCAGCACCTTGCTTTTCGACCAACTCGGTGAAATCAGGCAGCTCTCTGGCTGATACATTGCCGACGAGTAACAAACCGAGCAAAAGAAATAGTGATCGTTTAAACATCCAGACCTCCCATCAACGCTATATTTTACGAACCTGCAGCATTCACTACCGAACGCACCACGGCTTGCATATTCGATCGACTAGTCAACTGCCGCACTACCAAGAAACCAGTCAACAAGCCTGCTCCAGCACCCAGCGAGGCAGCTTCATCCCGAGCACCCTCAAAGAAACTCGAGGCCAGCAAGGATGCACACAGCATAAAAGTCAGTGGCAACACGTACATCAATAACGAATTACGCAACAATACACCGTCCGGCAGGCCAACATTAACCTCATCCCCCACCTTGGCGCTGATGGCATTGTTTACCCTGAAGCTGCGCTGCTTGCTACTGCAAAACAGTTGAGACAATTTACCGCTGCCACAACCGTTACCACTTGCGCAATGGCCGCATCCGTTACCGCCGACTGGTGCGATCTCTGCCTCACTGCCATGCAGACTTAGCACGATGGCACGCATCTCATTCATTATTCTCGCCTGCGTATCGGACTGAATCAGCAACCTGTATCACTGCCCTCGGAGGCACCTCTCCTACCACGGTCACTAGATGATCTCCGATCAAACGACTGTATATATGCACTGCGCCTTGACTCTTTAGACCGGCCCGATATCCCTCTGCATCCGTTGTTCGCTCGATGAACACGGACAAAGCGGCAAGTCCATCGGAATACACGATATGTACGACGGGGAATTCTTTGTCGCGCATGTTGCGACTCATTTCCAGAATCTTTTTGAATCCCGCAGGGATACCATCCACTTGCCAACCACTGTCCACATTCGCTAGATTGGTCTTGGGCAACGGCGAAAGATTTTTGCGCTTCGCCAACCTTGCCGCATCTTGCTCATCGGGCACTGCCCATTTGTAGTCGATTGCTCCGCCGATCTGCAATTGGGAAAAGGCATATTGCTCGATGACCTTGCCGCGTTCATCGAATACCACCGCCTTCAACAACAAACCTGATTCGCTATGTGCCCACATCTTGCGCGTATAACGCAAAGTATCCTTGGGTTGCAGCAACAGGGTGTGCGCATGGTAATCCGCCACGCGATCCTCTTCCTGCTGGATGACGTTGTAATTCTCTTTGAGACTCTGGATCTGTTCGGGAAGCAGTGCCGGAAAAGCGCGACGTGGACGTTGCTGCTCGAAATGCACTTTTTTGTCGCCCAATTGCAGCCAGACCTGATTGTTGTTGCGTATCACTTCGCGACGCTGGCCATCCAAGCCCTGCAAACGTTCATGCTCACCATGCTCGTCGACTACATGGGTGATGCGCGAAGTCTCTACCCGGCCACCGGCCTGATACACGAATACGCCGCTGTAATTGGTTTCATGCGCGGCGAATGCCATCGTGCGCAACCAGTCAGCATCATCAAGCAGAGGATCTGCATGCGCCACCGCCACACACAGCGGCAACAACACACACCACATGCCGGCTTTTGCCATCTGAATACGCACTATTTTGCTGCCACCGAATGGATGTAAGTTGCTGCGCCCTGCACGTCTGCACTGGGAGAGAACTCCTGATGCGCCATCAAATAATCACTGGCATGAAAAGCCACCGGGCGAATCATATTCTGCTGTTGTACGCTGGCCATCTGCGGCGCCGGTTCCTGCCCCACCTGCATCGACAGCCAAGCCACCAGCGCCAGCGCCATGACAGAAGCCGCTGCTGATATTGCATACTGTTTGATGCGCTGCTGTTGGCGACGACGTGGCGCCAGAATAGTCGGCTCAGCTTGCAATCTTTCATGGAAGGCCGCCATGAAGTCTCGATTGACATGATCGGGTTGGCGCAGAGCATCTCCGATCAGGTGATATTCGGCCCAGTCCCGGTCTGCCTCGGGATGACGTTTCAACTTATCAAGGAACACATCAGCTTCGTCCTCGAACATCTCGCCATCCATCAACACCGAAATTTCCTGCTTCATATCACCACCTCTTGTCTTCGCTAGTACCCAGCAACGGACGCAAATTCGTTGCCACCACCTCTCGTGCACGGAAGATACGCGACCTTACCGTACCGATCGGACAATTCATCACTGACGCGATCTCTTCGTAACTCAAGCCCTCTATCTCGCGCAACGTCAAAGCGGTGCGCAGATCCTCTGGCAATTGTTGCAGGGAAGAGTTCACTACCTCGACCACTTGTTTACTCATTAACTCGTTTTCCGGTGTCGACACCTCATGCAATAGCGAGGCATCCTCAAACGCCTCAGCCTCCTCAGCATCCAAGGGCGTGCTGGTAGGCGCCCTGCGCCCCTGTGCCAACAAGTGGTTTTTAGCGGTGTTGATCCCGATCCGGTACAGCCATGTGTAGAACGCACTATCGCCCCGAAACGCCGGCAATGCGCGATAGGCTTTGATGAATGCTTCCTGCGTGACATCTTCAGCCTCGCCAGGATTGCGCACGAACCGCGAGATCAGACGCCCCAATCGACGCTGATACTTGGCCACCAGCAACTCGAACGCGTGCTTGTCGCCGCCTTGCGCGCGCTCCACCAGCTGCTGATCGACCTCCCTGTCACCCATTCCGTTTCCCGGTTTTATATTGATTGCGCCACAACGCGCGGCGCGAGAGTATAACCGGACGGGTTCACATCGTCAGCCTTGCCCGCAACGCGCCAATGGACATCTCCATTCAAAATAAGTTCATTTCCACGTTTCCTTCCCAAGTTTTGCTATAGTCGAGTCAATGATTTCTTCGCACTTTTCCCCTCATGTTGCGCTTTGACACCCTGATCATCGGTAGCGGCCTAGCAGGCTTGACGCTAGCCTTGAAACTGGCTGACCAACAGAAGGTCGCCATCGTCACCAAACGCTCGCTACTGGACGGTGCCAGCGCTTGGGCACAAGGCGGTATCGCAGCTGTACAGAGCCCTGACGATAGTCACGACGAACATATTCACGACACACTGACAGCCGGAGCTGGATTGTGCGATTCGGAAACCACGCGCTTCGTGGTGGAGCGTGGAGCGACGTCGATCAACTGGTTGATCGATCAGGGGGTTCCATTCTCCAAAGAAGACAACGCAAGCCAAGACTTCCACCTGACTCGCGAAGGCGGCCACAGTAAACGCCGCATCATCCATGCTGCCGATGCGACAGGAAAAGCCATACAGCAGACGCTGGCCGACAAGGTACGCGCCCATCCCAATGTAACCGTACTGGAACATCACATCGCGGTCGACCTGATCACCGGTCGCAAGATCGGCAAATCTCCCACACGTTGCTTCGGCGCCTATGTTCTGGATACGAGCAGTGACCGTGTGGTCACCCTCTCTGCGGCGCACACCGTGCTGGCGACTGGCGGCGCCGGCAAGGTCTATCTCTACACCACCAATCCGGATACCGCGACAGGCGATGGCATCGCTATGGGATGGCGCGCCGGTTGCCGAGTGGCGAATATGGAGTTCATGCAATTCCATCCGACTTGCCTGTACCACCCGCATGCCAAGTCTTTCCTTATCAGCGAAGCAGTTCGCGGTGAAGGCGGCATCCTCAGACTGCCTGACGGCTCCCGCTTCATGCCTTGGCACGACGAACGCGCAGAGCTTGCACCACGTGATGTGGTCGCGCGCGCGATCGATTACGAGATGAAAAAAGGCGGTTTGGACTGTGTCTATTTGGACATCACCCACCAGTCCGAGACATTTCTGCGCGAGCACTTCCCCACTATCCATGAGCGCTGCCTGACGCTGGGCATAGACATCGCACGCCAGCCCATACCCGTGGTGCCAGCCATGCACTTCACCTGCGGCGGCCTAATCACCGACCTGACGGCACGCACTGATATAGATAATCTCTATGCCATCGGCGAAACTGCCCATACCGGTCTGCATGGCGCAAACCGCCTCGCCAGTAATTCTTTGCTGGAATGTCTCGTATTCGCTGAAGCCGCCGCACAAGATATTCTTGCCCAAAGTTCGGAAGAATCTGCGCCACTACCAGACTGGGATGAAAGCCGCGTCACCGATGCGGATGAGTTGGTGGTTGTTTCTCACAACTGGGATGAGTTACGGCGTTTTATGTGGGATTACGTTGGCATCGTGCGCACCACCAAACGCCTGCAACGCGCGCAACACCGCATCAAACTACTGCATGAAGAGATCAATGAGTACTACCGCAACTTCCATGTAACTTCCGATCTGTTGGAATTGCGCAATCTGGTCGAAACCGCCGACCTCATCGTGCAAAGTGCACTGATACGCCACGAGAGTCGCGGCTTGCACTACAGCAAGGATTTTCCGCTGACCTTGCCAATAGCTCTACCAACGATACTATCCCCTCAAGACTGAACACCTTCCGAATGTCGTAGCAATACACGCAATCGGCGATATTCATCTCCTGTCATGTTATCTGGGAACAATACCAAGCTTCGCCTTCGATGACTCTCCACCCTCACGTTAAGCAATATCAACCAAGGCGTAACCATGGTATCGCCACCGACCACGCCGATCAGCTGCTCCCCATTGTGCAGTGCCAGTGAAATACTGCGATCTTTACCGCAAAGAAAACCAACACAGGACTGTTGTGCTTTTAACAAAACATCGCAGTGCAGCAACCAGCTTGTGCTGGCTAACACTCCCACACAGCCAGTCCAAAACCAAACTGCAGCCACTGGCAGCATGCTTAGTATCAGCATAGATACGATAGCCAATGTAAACAACAGGACAGCATAAATACGCGATGAATACAGCGTGATCCGGACTTGAGTGTCCATCAGGCGAATAAGCTTCAGAAGATAAGCGCGGAAAGTAGACCAACCACAATCAACACAACGATGACCAACAACATAAAGCCTCCGCTATTGCCAGGAGCCTCCGCTCTGTCGCGCGCAAGATACGATGCACCTGACTTGGGCGCGGCTTTATGGATATCTGCCAAACTAGGACGTTCAATGCGAAGGGTCTTAGAAAGCTCCTCCACCTCTTCCTTGCTGGCTGTCATCGCAGCCAGACGCATAGTGGCCTCATTAGAATCAAAGGACGACGATAGCCCCAGAGCAATCACAGGTTTGGAATCGTCATCGCCCGTAGCGCGCGTAAGCGTGGTGGGCCGCTTGGCTGTTTTTGCCACATCCGCGCCGCTTGGCAACGCTTCGCGACAGGCTCGCAAATCATTCACCAACTCGCCCGCACTTTGATAACGCGCATCCAAGTCCTTTGCCAGCGCTTTGGCAACGATGTAGTTCAGCATCTCCGGCACAGCAGGATTGGCGTTGCTGGGCGGCGCAGGAATAGCGTTCAAAGTCTGGTACATGATGGCATTGACGTTCTCGCCGATGAACGGCACTTGCCCAGCCAACATCTCGTACAGCATCACGCCCAATGAAAAGATATCTGAACGCTGATCAGTCACCTTTCCAAGCACCTGCTCAGGCGACATGTATTTGGGAGACCCCAACACCATACCGGTCTGGGTACGAACTGCAGCAGAGGCCATACGAGCAATGCCGAAATCGGTGATCTTCACATGCCCATCACGCACGATCATGACATTGGATGGCTTCACATCGCGATGTACGATTTCGTGTTCGTGTGCATAGGCTAGGCCCTGTGCGACCTGAGAGATGATGTCCAGCACCTGCGCCACTGGCAATGTCTTATTTTCGTTGAGCACATCGCGCAGTTCGCGGCCATGCAGGTATTCCATCGCGATATATGCGATGTCCCCCGTACGGCCCACATCGTAGATGGTCACGATGTTGGGATGTCCCAGTCGACCGGCCGCCTTCGCTTCCTGATAGAAACGGGCCTCATATTCTTCGCGCTCTTCCAGCGCCAGACTGAGATTGATGGTCTTGATCGCCACCTCTCGATCAATGAGAGGGTCTTGCGCCTTATAGACGACCCCCATAGCGCCCTGCCCCAGTTCGCTGATGACTTCGTAACGACCGAGTTGGCTGATCATGTCGCGTATCGGCTGAGCGTGATTATTTCGAGCTTGCGCCCTTTACGCTGCGGAATACCGGCCCCCACAGCGGATGCCCCGCTTCGGCAGCCGATAGCTCGAAATTCGGATTGATCTTGAGCACGCTCCCGAAATGCTCCCGACACTGCTTCTGATCGCCGGAAACGCAATAAATGAAAGCTAGATATTTGTTTGCCCATAATGTCTCGTATCCTGTGGCGTACTGGTTTTCCAATACCCCGTGCAACGCGGTTTTGGCATTGACGTAGTTCCCAGTCTCATACTCGCTGACACCTTTAGCCAGATACCGCTTGGCGACACTATCCCCGAACAAGCGAATGCCGCCGCTGCCATCTTCGCAGGTTCCGACTACCGATCCGCAGCCGACAAGCGCCAGCGAACCCAAGCCCGCAACAATCCAACGTAACATCCTTCAGCTCTCCTGTTCGCTCAGGCTACTTGAAACTGTGCCTGATTTTTATGTTCGCGCCCGGCTTGACCCTTATAACCTCTCGATAAACCGGGAATGTCGAATTCCGTATTTCTAGCGTGTGTTTTCCTGCCACTACCTGCAATTCCATCAGCGGAGGGCTCACACCTTGCTTCTTTCCGTCCAGATATATCTCGCCCCAGGGCAAGATTGCCAAGCTGACCACTGCGGGGCCGCCGGTCGTATCCTCAAGGGTTCGGATGCGCGCACTCTCCTTAACACCCTGTATCTTCTTTTCCGGCGGAGGTGTTTTTACGACCTTTGGCGCTGGAGCCGGAGAGGTTGGAGGCACCGGCTTGACGGCTTCCACTTGCGGGGCAGCAGCTACGACTGTTTTTACCGGCTCCGCTTCAGCCCGATGGGCTAGTTTATAGACCGCAAATACCGAAGTCGCCAGCACCAATGCCGCAACCCCGATGATCGCCGCACGTTGCTGCTTGGTTGCGCGATTGAATATAGCCACCGCATGCCGCTCATACCCTGCAGCCTGACGCAGGAACTCGTACCAGTAACGCCTGGACAGCGCCAAGACTCGCTGCACGCCTTCCGCGCGTTCAATCTCTTCCTCAACTTCCACGCTTCGTTGCGTAGAGGTGAAGTCGCCTGGATAACCAATGGCATAGACCTCATGTTCGCGCACGTGCTTGTCTGTGCGCGAACCCTGATAGTGAAACATACCCGCATATTCCTGTGACAGACGCGACACCGCATCGTAATAGGAGCGGGACACCAGAATCTGCCCCGGATCGGCAAATCCCATCACGCGTTGTGCCACATTGATGCCATCACCGACTATATTGGGCTGACCGTTGATATCCTTGACCAGACGCACCGGCCCGAGATTGACCCCCATACGAACCAGCAGAGGTGGATCCATTCGCACCCCTTCTCCCAGCAGGCTGCTGCGCACACTTAGCGCAGCCTGCAATGCATCTTCGATATCGCCCAAAAAACTGATCGCAGCACCATCACCCGTATCCAGAATGATGCGATCCGCCACCGGAACATCACGAATAGCGATGGACAGGAAGGCGTTGAAGCGCTCCTTCAGTGATATCTGGCCTGACACGGACTTCTTTGAATATTCGACGATATCCAGGAAAAAGACCGAGCAAACGATGGTTTTATTGCCTCTTTGTTCCATGTGTCCTATCTGTCATTCGCGCTTCATCTACGAAAACCGCAGAGACCGCCAAAAATAACCTGCCGGATTCTAACGACACTAGTGGTTTACCGCCAGTTCAATTTTTCCGCACTTTGGCCCTTGTCATCTTACTGGGACGCACATCAGGGCGCTGCTGGCGCGGCGCGGGGACGGGTAAGTCTACCCACTCCATAATTGCCCGCACCTCGCCCTCCCCCAGCTCCGCCATCATGCCGCGCTTGATACGAGGCGGCAGATTAACGATGCCAAAGCGGACTCGCATCAAGCGACTGACCGGCAAGCCTAGGGCCTCGAAGGTGCGACGCACTTCACGATTACGACCTTCCTTGATGACGATACGGTACCAGTGATTGAAGCCTTCCCCGCCTTCGTCGCTCAGCTTATCGAACTTAACAAAGCCATCTTCCAACTCAATGCCTTTATTAACCATCTGTTTCATCTGCTCCGGAGACATCTCACCCTGCACGCGTACTGCGTATTCGCGCTCAACTTCGAAACGAGGGTGCATCAAACGATTCGCCAATTCACCTGAAGTCGTGAAGATCAGCAATCCACTAGTATTGAAGTCCAAACGGCCAATAGCGATCCACTTTTGTCCACGTAATCTCGGCAGTTCATCGAAAACATTAGCTCTACCATCCGGATCATCCCGGCTAACGATCTCACCTTCCTGCTTGTGATAGAGCAGCACTCGCGGCAATTGCGGCTCAACATCTAGCTTCAAACGGATATTACGACCATCAACTTGCACGCGATCGCCTTCTGCGATGCGCACTCCCAAGGTCGCCACTGCGCCATTGACCGTGATGCGCCCCGCGGCGATCCAAGCTTCCATCTCTCGGCGCGAGCCAAGACCGGCCTGCGCCAACACCTTCTGCAACCGTTCACCCTGTTCACTCATGCCGCTATCTCTCGCCTTTCGAATACGGCTTGCGCCAGTGTGCCACTATCCACATGCTCCAACTCGCCGCCTACCGGCAAGCCCCGCGCAATACGCGACACTTTGATTCCCTGCGCATTCAACAATGTCGCCAGATAATGCGCCGTCGCCTCTCCTTCCACTGTGAAGTTGGTCGCCAAAATGACTTCGCATTCCAACTCCTGCGCCCGCTTAACCAAGCGTTCCAGCGGTAATTCACGCGCCCCCACTCCGTCCAACGGGGACAAGCGCCCCATCAACACGAAATACATGCCGCGGTAGCACTGCGCCTGCTCCATCATCAACAGGTCCGCTGGCATCTCCACGACGCACAACAAATCTCCCTCCCGCTGTGCAGAACTGCACATGGAGCAGATTTCTTGTTCGGAAAAACTGTTGCACTTACTGCAATGCTTGACGCTTTCGACCGCATGACTAAGAGAGTGCGACAGATGCATCGCACCTTGCCGGTCACGCTGCAACAGGTGATACGCCATACGTTGTGCGGACTTCGGGCCAACACCCGGCAAACAGCGCAAGGCCTCGATCAGATCTTCCAGACTGGAAGGTGTCTTCATTTAGAACGGCAGACTCATGCCTGGCGGCAACTTGGCAGTGAAGCCACTCATGCGTTGCTCTGTCGTCTGCGCAACTTTCTTGTTGGCGTCGTTGACTGCGGCAACGATAAGGTCTTCCAGCATTTCCTTATCGTCCATCACGCTTTCATCCAGCGTTACACGGCGTAGTTCGTGCGCACAGGTCATGGTCACTTTAACCATACCGGAACCGGACTGACCTTCCACCTCGACGGTGGCCAGTTCATCCTGTGCCTTCTTCATGTTTGCCTGCATCTGTTGCGCCTGCTTCATCAGCCCAGCCAATCCGCCCTTCATCATCTCCAACTTCCTCCAGTTAAACGGGTCTGATAGACCCTTCTATCAATTGCGCGCCCAGCATCGCCTGTGCATCGCGTACGAACGCATCCTGACGGATCGCATCTTCTGCCTGCTGCTGACGGTTCTGCTTGTCTTGCTGTTCAACCACCGCAGGGGTCGTCACCTCGCTCGAGGCACTCAACTCAACCTCCAGCCTGACCGCACGAGCGAAATACTCACTCAGCGCAGCCTGCAGCTTCTCTTGGGCGATCTTGTTGCTTTGCAGATGCTTATGCTGCGGCGGCAGATGCAACAGCACCCGGCCTTCCGTAAAACTAACCAGCAAGCTGTTCTTAGCCAACTGCATCGCCATACCCGACAGATCAAGCTGGGCCAGCAAAGTATTCCAATCCAGATCCGCACCGCCCGACATAGCTGGAGCCGCTACGGCCTTGGCTGGTGTCAGCGTTGGTGCCGGTGCTGATTCAGCCACCGCCCGGGGTGCGCTTGCAGTTGGCGCACTGCGTGGGGCCACTTGCTGAACACTTGGACTTGTACCTGCGGCCTGCGCCGCGAACGCCAGCATGCGCAACAAAGTCATGGTGAATCCGGCATATTCGTCCGGTGCCAGTTCGATCTCATTCCGCCCGTGGATGGCGATCTGATAATTCAGCTGTATCTCTTCTGGCGTGAACTGCTGCGCCAGTTCCATCAAACGCACGCGCTCCGGCTCATCATCGGGAATGGCCTGCGGAATAGTCTGTGCCAATGCGATGCGATGCAGCAAGGTCGCCATATCCTGCAAGGCCGCCTCGAACGCGATACTGCGCATAGACATATCGTCTGCGATGCGCAGCAACCCGGCGCCATCCCCGGCTCGCAGGGTTTGCATCAGATCGAACAGATAGCCTTGATCGATGGCGCCCAGCATGGTGCGCACCAACGCTTCATCCACTTTGCCGGATGAATAGGCGATGGCCTGATCCATCAGACTCAAGGCATCGCGCATACTGCCCTGCGCGGCACGCGCCACCAGATTCAGTGCACCATTCTCGAACGGGATTTCTTCCTGACCCAACACATATTGCAGATGCGACACGATCAGCGCGGGCGGCATCTGCTTAAGATTGAATTGCAGACAGCGCGACAGCACGGTGACCGGGATCTTCTGTGGATCGGTGGTGGCGAGGATGAACTTCACATGCGCAGGCGGCTCTTCCAGCGTCTTCAACATGGCGTTGAAAGCTGACTTCGACAGCATGTGCACTTCGTCGATGATGTAGACCTTGAAGCGGCCGCTAGTCGGTGCATACAGCGCGCTTTCCAGCAGCTCGCGCATATTATCGACTTGCGTGTTGGATGCAGCATCCAGCTCGATCAGGTCGACGAAGCGCCCGCTATCGATCTCCTTGCAGACACTACATACACCGCATGGCTCGGCGGTGACACCGGATTCACAATTCAGGGATTTGGCGAAGATACGGGCGATGGTGGTCTTGCCCACGCCGCGCGTCCCCGTGAACAGATAGGCGTGATGCAGACGATTCTGCATCAGCGCATTGCTGAGCGCCTGCACCACATGCTCCTGCCCAGCCAATTGGGCAAAGCTCTTGGGACGCCATTTGCGTGCTAAGACCGAAGTCGCCGACATATCGCCTCTCGCCCAACCGTTAACCACATCGAGTGTGACACCCTCGAACATAAGGAGGCGAGCCTTACCCCCGGCACTTACAGACATCAGCTGTGGCTGCTTCCTTCCGGACCTGACCAGATTCACTGCGCCGTAATGCGGGGAGACCCGCCAAACCATTGAAACCACGCAATAACTGCGCAGCCTCGAAAACTATATCTGCTTGACCGGGATCATCCCGATCCGCTGCTTCCATTCCGCCGGCCCGATCTCGTGCACCGCCCGGCCTTGCGTATCGACCGCAACGGTCACCGGCATGTCCTGCACCTCGAATTCGTAGATGGCTTCCATGCCGAGATCGGCAAAAGCCACCACTTTCGAATGCTTGATCGCCTGCGCCACCAGATAGGCTGCGCCACCGACTGCCATCAGATAGACCGCTGCGTGTTTCTTGATCGCTTCCAGACCGACCTTGCCGCGCTCCGCCTTGCCGATCATGCCGATCAAGCCGGTCTGCGCCAACATGGTCTCGGTGAACTTGTCCATGCGTGTCGCCGTCGTCGGTCCGGCGGGCCCGACCACCTCGTCGCGCACCGGATCGACCGGGCCGACATAGTAAATGAATCGACCTTTGAAATCCACCGGAAGCGGCTCGCCTTTAGCCAGCATGTCGACCATGCGCTTGTGTGCTGCATCCCGCCCAGTTAACAGTTTCCCACTCAACAACAGCGTCTCGCCCGGCTGCCATTGTGCGATATCAGTCTGCGTCACTGTATCCAGATCCACCCGGCGCGACTCCTGCGAGGGCGCCCAATGCACATCGGGATAATCTTCCAGTTTGGGCGCTGCAAAACTTGCTGCGCCACTGCCATCTAGCGTGAAATGCACATGACGCGTCGCCGCACAGTTTGGGATCAGCGCGACAGGCTTGGAAGCAGCATGCGTCGGATAATCTAGGATCTTCACGTCCAGCACCGTCGTCAATCCGCCCAAACCCTGCGCGCCGATACCCAGCGCATTCACTTTGTCATGCAGCTCGATGCGCAGCTCTTCGATGTTGTTCTGCGCGCCCCGCGCCTTCAGCTCAGTCATATCGATGGACTGCATCAGCGCCTCTTTGGCGAGCAGCATGGCTTTCTCCGCCGTACCGCCGATGCCGATACCCAACATCCCCGGTGGACACCAACCCGCCCCCATGCTAGGCAACTGATTCAGCACCCACTCCACGACGTCGTCGCTAGGGTTCAACATGGCGAAACGTGATTTGTTCTCAGAGCCGCCACCTTTGGCCGCAACATCCACTTCAACTTTATCCCCCGGCACCAGTTCGAAATGCACCACCGCAGGCGAGTTGTCGCCTGTGTTCTTGCGTCGACCTGCGGGATCAGCCACGACAGATGCGCGCAACACATTGTCTGGCTCAAGATAAGCGCGACGTACGCCTTCATTCACCATCTCGGTGACACTCATCGTCGCATCTTCCCAGCGCACATCCATACCTACCTTCACAAAGGCGACCACGATGCCTGTGTCTTGGCAGATCGGCCGCTTGCCTAGTGCACACATGCGCGAGTTGGTGAGTATCTGCGCCATGGCATCTTTGGCTGCGGGCGACTCTTCGCGACTATAGGCTTCAGCCAGCGACTGCACATAATCCTGTGGATGGTAATAAGAGATGAATTGCAGCGCGTCGGCGATGCTTTCGATGAGATCTTGCTGGCGGATAGCAGTCATGACTAGGCCTCGTTTTGCGAGGGGCGATTATGGAAGTGTGAGCTGTCAGCGTCAAACGGTTAGAATGCGCCCCTCAATTCAACTCCCGACTCCCAGCATGGCTATTCAATGGTTCCCCGGTCACATGACATCGGCGAAGAAAAAAGCGACCGAGACCATGGAGCGCATCGATGTCGTCATCGAAGTGCTGGATGCGCGCGTGCCCGAGGCCTGTAGCAATCCGATGTTGCGCGAGATGCGTGAGCACCGGCAGCGCCCCTGCCTGAAAGTACTGAACAAGGCTGATCTCGCCGATCCGAATGTCACCAAAGCCTGGCTGGATCATTTCAACAGCCAGAAGAACGTAAAAGCGGTCGCTCTGTCGTGCAAAAAGCCTGCTGAAGCAAGCAAAATCCCCAAACTGTGTCTGCCGCTCGCTCCACACCGCGGCACAACCATCAAGCCACTGCGCATGATGGTGATGGGCATCCCCAACGTGGGAAAATCCACGTTCATAAATGCGTTGCTCAAGAAGCGCACAGCCGCAGTGGGCGACGAGCCTGCCATCACCAAGAATCTGCAGCACTTCGACCTCAGCGACACCATGCAACTTACGGACACCCCCGGCATGATGTGGCCCAAGATCGAGCACGAGAGCGACGGCATATTGCTCGCCGCCAGCAATCTAATCGGGCGCAATGCTTATGACGAAAGTGAAGTCGCAGCCTATCTTGGCGACCTACTGACAGCCCACTATCCTGCCTTGCTTGAACAACGCTACAAATCTTCCATGCAAGGTCTGGATGGCGTGGCGCTCATCGAGGCCATCGCCCGCAAGCGCGGCTATCGCATCAGGGGACAGGAGCTCGATCTAGAGAAGGCAGCGATCACACTTCTACAGGATTATCGCAGCGGCACCATAGGACGCATCAGTCTAGAAACACCATCGTCGCGGGCACAGATGTTGAGTGCATCAGAAAATGCTTATAATTCACCCCATGACGAAACCTGAACATCCTTTCTTACCGGCAACGCGTGTAGCCTTGCTGCTTTCATGTCTACTCTTCAGTGCTTGCAGCACGACTCACCTGAGTCGCTACACACAAGAGAAGGATCCGTTCGAGTCCTATAACCGCATGGCCTTCAGCTTCAACGATTCATTGGATAAAGCAATACTGAAGCCAGTCGCGCAAGGGTATGTCAAATATATGCCGCAGTTGGGTAAGATGGCGACCGAAAACTTCTTCTCCAACTTGGATGATGTGGTCGTCACTTTCAACGATATCTTGCAGCTCAAATTCAAACAGGCAGCCAGCGATGGCAGCCGGGTATTGTTCAACACGACCTTTGGTGTTTTCGGTCTAATCAATGTGACGTCGAGACTACCCAAGCACAATGAGGATTTTGGCCAGACGCTAGGCTACTGGGGGGTGCCAAGCGGCCCCTATCTAGTCATTCCCGCTCTGGGCCCAAGTTCCTTACGTGATGGCACAGGGATGTATGGCGATAGCTTTGTCAGCGTCATCGGCACGACTCAGCATGTGCCCACACGAAATTCCGCCTACGTGGTTAAGGGCATCGTCGCTCGCGCTAGCCTGCTGGATAACGAGAAAATTCTAGAGAATGCCAGTATCGATCGCTACAGCTCATTACGCGATGCTTACCTGATGCATCGCCGCAGCTTGGTCTACGACGGCAACCCGCCGCGACAGCGATACGAAGATTTCGATGATTAATAAAAAACGGCGGGATAACCCGCCGTTTTTTATTCTCCTACTCCAATTCTCAAAGACTGGAGCGCAAAGCCTCAATACGTTCATCTAATGGCGGGTGCGTCATAAACAACCGCGAGAATCCACCGCCGCTGGAAATGGCCATGGCGGACATGTTCTCCGGCAACGCAGCAGCTTGCGCATGGTTGGCCTTCAGACGTTCTAGCGCAGCGATCATCTTCTGCCGCCCTGCCAGGCTCGCCCCACCCGCATCTGCACGGAACTCGCGCTGCCGTGAGAACCACATCACGATCGTGCTGGCCAGAATACCTAGCACGATCTGCGCGGCGATCTCAGCCACGAACATACCGATACCAGGGCCATCCCGCCCATCATTCTTCAACAGCACGCGATCTACGAAATAACCAAACAGTTTGGCGAAGAACACCACAAAGGTATTCACCACGCCTTGGATCAGCGCCAGCGTCACCATGTCACCGTTGGCAACATGGCTCACTTCATGCGCCAGCACGGCTTCCGCCTCATCGCGGCTCATACTATGCATCAGGCCGGTGCTCACTGCGACCAGTGCATTGTTACGGTTCCAGCCGGTGGCGAATGCATTCACATCGGGCGCATCATAGATCGCCACTTCCGGCATGCCGATACCCGCAGCCTGTGCCTGACGGCGCACGGTATCCACCAGCCAGCGCTCAGTCGGATCCTGCGGGTTCTCGATGACATGCGCTCCAGTCGATTGCTTGGCCATCCACTTGGAGAGCAGCAGCGACACAATGGAGCCAGAAAAACCAATGACGGCGGACAACACCAGCAATGCACTGAAGTTGATTCCGCCACTGGCATCCAGCCAGCGATCCACACCCAAGATACGCAGGGTAATGCTTATTACCGCCAATACTGCGATGTTGGTCAATAGGAACAAGAAGATACGTTTCATTCGACACTCTCCGTCATAATTTTGAACCACTTTCATCTGGACTTGCGTCCACTCGGCAAGGCATATGGGGCTGCCGATTCCTAATTTCAAGCCGCGTTTGAGACGATATTCAGTGCAATAAGTTCGCTTGCCGAATCGATTTTATAGCGCTAACCTGCCCCGAACGATTCTCAGGGGATATTCGCCATGCCTAATCGATACACCCAAACCGCCCTTTCGCTTCACTGGCTCATCGCCCTGCTGATCTTTACTGCCTTTCCCTTGGGTCTCTACATGCACGACCTGCCGCTTTCACCGACCAAACTACAGCTATACAGCTACCACAAATGGATAGGCGTGACCGTATTCCTGCTGATGATGATTCGCCTATATTGGCGTGTGACACACCGCCCGCCCGCATTACCGGAAAGCATGCCCCGCTGGGAGCGGATCGCTGCCGAGAGTGTGCATTATCTGTTGTATGCCTTGCTGTTCCTGATTCCGTTAAGCGGCTGGCTGATGAGCTCGGCCAAGGGGTTTCAAACTGTATGGTTCGGCGTGCTGCCTTTGCCGGATCTAGTCGGTAAGGACAAGGCTTTGGGAGAACTACTGAAGCAGGTGCATGAGTTATTCAACTTCACCTTGCTAGGCGTACTCGGCGGACATATCGGCGCCGCCCTCAAGCATCATTTTATCGAACGTGACGACATTCTTGCCCGCATGATTCCTTGGCTGCAACGAAGATAGAACTCATCGGCCCTGCGCCTGTTTTGCAGACCGCTCCCGATATTCAGCCAAATCGTTCAGCAACACCAAGAACTCATCACCACCGAAGCGCGAGACAGCGTCGGTTGACTACGAGTAATCTGGAACTTCTATAGCTACTAGCGATACTTCCGCACCAAACCGACCAGCACGCCAAAAATCTCCAGCGAGCCTTGCGGGCGAATCACGGGGTAGGCTGGATTCTGCGGACGCAGGATGAATTTTCCGCGCTCCTTGTCTAGCGTTTTCAAAGTGAATTCGCCATCCACGATAGCGACGACGATATCGCCCGCATTGGCGAGGTTGCGCTTTTCTACCACGGCCACATCGCCGTCGTGGATGCCGGCATCCACCATGGAATCTCCCTTGATTGGAATCAAGGTTGTCTGCGAAGGGTTCTCGATCAGCATCTCATCCAGCACGTAATACTCACCTTGCGTCGCACTGACTGTGACCGGCATACCGGCCGGCACAGAACTTTCCGCATACGGTCTGGCGAAGAAATCACGGGTCGGGATCCACATGCCATCCGGCGTACGTTCGAGGAATCCGGCCTCACCCAGCCGGTCAAGAATGGCTTTCACCCAAGATTTTGAGGCGATGCCGAATACGTCACACAACGCAGCATAGGAAGGGATGCTCTTCCAGTCGGAATAGTAATTCTGCAGTCTTGCAAGATATTCGGCATCCCGTTGCGCGGATGGATGGGAGTCAGTCATGGCGTCACCTGTACAGAACGAATGTACTGCATGGTAGAGAACGGACGTTCTGCTGTCAAATGCAAAACACCCAGATCAGTGGATGCCTTGCTGGTTAAGATATTTCGCCAGTTTGGAATCGGAATGTTGAATGTGATTGAGCAACCAGTCCTTGATCGTTTGCAAAGCGAGCAGCTCTCGACCTTCACTCAACCCTTTGCGCAGACGCATTGCCTCATCCACAAGTAAGGCATGTTCCTTTTCATGCATTCGCTGTTCGGGATAAGCGAATTGCGCCATGTAGCGCCCCTCGGTTTCGAAATGCTCTGCTGTCGCAGTCACCAAATCGTCGAACAGTGACAGCAATGATTCATGAGTAGCGCCTTTGCGCCATTCACTATTCAGCTTATTGACCATACGTGCCAGATTACGGTGCTGCTCATCCAGTTCGGCAACGCCTATCATGTGAGCCTGGTCGAACTTGATCCACTGTTCATCTACCGCCAACTCCTCTTCTCCGAAGAACGTATAGGTGTTCTTGCCGGCATGCTTGCTGTCATACATCGCCTGATCGGCTGCAGTGAGCAGCCCATCCATGGTCGAGCCATTGTCAGGAAAGATACTGATACCGATGCTTACGCCTACATGGCAGGTCGCCCCCTGCTCCAGCGTCATTTCGGCCTCGAAAGCGGCCACGATCTTCTCGGCCACTTGCGCTACCTGATGCACATCATCCGCATCACTCACAATCACCGCGAATTCATCTCCGCCAAAGCGCACTGCAGTGTCGACAGCGCGCAAGCAAGCCAGCAACCGTTGTGCCGCCATGCGCAGCACTGCATCGCCCGCCTCATGCCCATGCATATCGTTGACCAGCTTAAATCCGTCCAGATCGGCGAACAGTAGAGCCACTCGCTTGCGATCGCGTTTCGCACGGGAGATCGCTTGCGAGAAGCGGTCAAAGAACAATGCCCGGTTGGGCAGACCCGTCAGCTTGTCGTGATACGCCAGATAACTGATCTGCAGTTCTGCCTGCTTGCGATCATGGATATCGATATTGATACCCACCAGACGTGATGGCTCTCCTTCAGCATCCACCTCAATACACTTGCCTCGCGCCTGCAACCAGCGATAGCGTCCATCCTTGGTTTGCATGCGGTATTCGGTCACATAGATGTCCTGATGCCGCTTCAGCTCATTCCGGATCGTGCGCCATACTTTGTCTCTGTCATCCGGATGGATGCGTGCCAGCCATTCCTCTTGATTAGCCGGGAACTCGTTGGGCAGATAACCCAGCATGGTGTAGTACTCTGGGCTGAACTTGGTCTGCCCCGTCCCCAGATTCCATTCCCACACAGCCTCTTGGGCTGCATCTAGCGCCATTTGCAGCAAAGTCAGATTGCTATCGCGCTCCTCTTGAAGCTGCTTGCGAGCGTCGATATCCTGCACTGCACTGACAAGGTAATCTGCTTCGCCACGCTCATTGCGAACCAGCGATATTTGCGTCTCCCCCCAAAACACTTGGCCGTTCTTGCGCACATATCGATTCTCCAGCTGAATATCTTTGACCTCTCCGGACAGCAAGTGCTTAATTCCTTCTGCACTGGCTTCTTTATCCACAGGATAGGTGAGTCGCTGCCAGTTCAAATTCCGTTCTGCCAATTCGCCCTGCGCGTATCCAAAGATCGAACACCATTTGTCATTCACCTCGATGAGGTCTCCATTCAAGGCATGACGCGCCATGGCAAAGGCCGCATGTTCGAACACGGTATGAAAACGCTCTTCACCCGCCAACTTAATCCGCATCATGGTCGCTTCATAAATGGCCTGCTCCCGACGCTGCCACTGCACAAACCATGCCGTTGTCATCATCAACAGGAAAAGCATCAGCGGGATTGCGATGTACTCCAGTCTATCGACCAATGCATAGGCCTGCTTCACCTGAGCATTGGCGAGCAGTACCCAATCCGTCTGTCGTACCGGCACAGCGTAGGAAAGAACCGGTCTTCCCAGATAGTCCCGTGTTTTCTCCAACAGACCGTGCTGGCCCGACAATGCGAGCGCAGAGCCCAATTGGTCACCAAAAGGCAGGCTATGTGAGAGAGGAGCGTCATCCACACCACTCAGTGGGCTGAGGAATACCACGCGCTCACCCTCACTACGCACCAGATGCGTCTCGATCAATCCACTCGCATTCGCTCTGCTCGTCAGTAGCGGGAACAAATGTACAGTAGCTTCTTCCATCAGATAGAGCGCCCCCACCACTCGCCCATCAACTCGCAGCGGAGTAATGAAATCCAGCTCCAGCGTGCCGGAAGGATCTTGGTGCAGATCGACGAAGGCTGCCTCATCCCTCTCCATGGCCCGCTTGATTCTGTCTTGAGCATGCCGAACATCATGAGCGGGCTGGCCGACACTCAGCACAGGACGAGCTTGCCTGTCCAGCAACACTGCCGCGGTGAACTCGTGAGCGGCTATGATTCCATTCAATTGATTTTGAATCTGACTTTGCAGTCCCGCATCGCGGCGTGCTCCGCCATACCATTTTTGCACCGCCCGAGCAAAGAAAGACTCCGCCCCCAATGAGTCCGCATCTGCACTTCGGTCATCGAACCACTGTTCGATCTGCTGTGACTTCAAGGTGGCGACAAAAGCCAATTCGTCTTCCACCATCACGTGGATCGCATTACGCAGATTGCTGAAAACCAGCCAGCCCCCCAACAAAAGAACGACCAGTAGAGCTATCAACGCCAGCGAAGGCTGGTATCTAGATTTCATTGCCCCCCCAAGATGCTATTTTTCTCTATATGTCGAAAGGCTACACCTGCAGCCGGAAAAGTTGACGCTTAAAAGAAAACGGACCGCCAATTTGGCAGCCCGTTCCATATGATGTTCAGGCAAATCAGCCCTTGGCAGCCATCAGCTTTTCATACTTGGCTTGCAGTTGTTCTGTTGATTCCACGTGATCAGGATCCTTGGGGATGCAATCAACCGGGCACACTTCCACACACTGCGGCGTATCGTAGTGGCCAATGCACTCAGTACACTTGGCTGGATCGATAATATAGATGGTATCCCCTTGCGAAATTGCGTCGTTCGGGCACTCCGGCTCGCACACGTCGCAGTTAATGCATTCGTCGGTGATGATCAGTGACATTGTTTACTCTCCTTTAGTTGATCTTTTATCTTTTAATCTTGCCGCCACAGCGGGTGAGACGAATTTGCTGACATCTCCGCCAAAGCGCGATATCTCGCGCACCATGCTGGCGGAGATGAAGTTGTATTGCTCAGCCGGCGTGAGGAATACCGTCTCTACATCTGGATCAAGCGTGCGGTTCATACCCGCCATCTGGAACTCGTACTCAAAATCGGATACGGCCCGCAATCCGCGCAACACCACCCGCGCATCCAGCCTACGCACGTAATTCATCAATAGATCATCGAAGCCCTCGACCCGAACATTGGCAAAGTCGGAAAAGGTCTCGCTTGCCATCGCCACACGCTCGTCCAGCGTAAACAAGGTCGCACTACGACTCGCCGCAACGGCCACCACCACTTCGCTGAACAGACCGGCGGCACGTCGCACCACATCTTCGTGGCCGCGCGTGATGGGGTCAAATGTGCCCGGATATACGACTCTGATCATGCCTAGATGCGTTCCAATAATTGGTAATGTACCGCTCCGGCCCGATGTTGCTTAATCACCTGCCAGTCGGCCCCTGCATCGAACGAGTCGCCGCTTTCTACATATACCACCCCATCTTCGGTCAGTAGCTGCGCCAATCGCGGCATCAATTGCGACAGAAGATCACTCTGAAACGGGGGGTCTAGAAAGACAACGTCGAACGTCGAATTTGTCTGCGAGGCGAATTTTAGCTCATCATTGCAGTGCAAGGCTACATTAGACAATTCCAGCTTGCTGAGCGAATCCTGCAAGACCTTGTAAACAGAGCGGTCTTGCTCCACCATCACCACCTGTTCCGCGCCGCGCGAAGCTGCTTCGAAACCAAGAGCCCCACTGCCCGCAAACAGATCCAGACAACGCTTGCCGTATAAGGCCTGCCCCAACCAGTTGAATAGCGTCTCGCGTACACGATCAGGGGTCGGGCGCAGACCGACGCTATCAGGAAAGGTAATGATTCGACTGCGATGACTGCCGCCGATGATTCTGACCTTATTTATTTCGTCGCTCCCGCTTCCTGTCCACCGACGATGACAGTCGCCATAGCCTCCGGATCGACACGACGACGGAATGCATCGTTTATCGAACGCACATCCACTTGCTCGACCCGCTTCTGAAAATCATCCAGATAAGTAAGTGGCAGGTCATAGAAGCCGATCACGCTCAGGTATTCCAAAATCTTGCGATTACTGTCGATGCGCAGCGGGAATCCGCCGATGATGTTCTGCTTGGCGGCACGCAGTTCGGCTTCAGTCACACCTTTTGCCACGAAATCGCTCACGGTAGTGCGCACCACCCGCAAGGCCTCATCCACTTGTTCATTTTTGGTTTGCAAACCGATCTGGAATGCGCCCGGTTGCTGCATGGGCATGAAGTAGCTATAAACGCTGTAGGCCATGCCGCGCTTCTCTCGTACTTCATTCATCAGGCGCGAAACGAAACCCCCTCCACCTAGGATGTAGTTGCCAACATACAAGGGGAAATAATCCAGATCGTTGCGAGCGATTCCAGGTGCGCCGATCAAAATATGGCTTTGGCTGGCAGGATGCGGAATGCGTTGCTCATAGCCTGCCTTAAGGGGTGTGACGGCAGGCAGCGCGGCGATGCTTCCACTCTGTGGCAATTTTGCGGTTAACTGTTGCGCGATGCTCTCAGCCTGTTGACGCGATACATCCCCCATCAAGGCGACTACCGCCTCTTTAGCTCCATAGTGCGCACGGAAGAATTCAAGCAGGTCGGCGCGCTTTACCTTTTCAATATCCGACACTTCGGTCTGCCAACCGTAGGGATGAGTGCCGAATACTGCTTTGCCGAAAGCCTTCTCGGACAAAAATTCAGGCTTAGTCTCTGCTTCGCGCAAGGATGCGATCAAACGAGTTTTTTCACGTGCCAATACATCTTGCGTAAACAAAGGCTGTTGCAGCACGCGCGCCAAAATATCCAGCGCCACCTCACGCTCAGCTGCGCTACTCAAGGTACGCAAAGTCACAGAGGATCGGTCCGCATCAAAGCTGCTACCGACACGCGCCCCGATATCGGCGAGCTTGCGCGCGATGTCGTCTTCGCTCATGCCCTGCACGCCCAGATCAAGCAGGCCATGGGTCAGGCCGGCCACGCCTTTCTTGGCGGCATCATCATACGCACTACCGGCTGGAAAGCTGACCGCCACATCGAGCATAGGCAGATTATGGTCTTCTACAAAATAGACCTGCGCACCGCTTGGTGCTTGCCAATGCTGTATCTGTGGCGTTGCAAAAACACCGCCCGCAAGTCCGCATAGCAATACAAAGGAGATTAATTTAGTGCGCATGAGCATGACCTCCTTGCTGAGGCTTTTCCGCTGAAAGCGGTTGCGGATCGAGCACAGCCACAGTCAACTGGTCGTCACGCAGAATGTCGCGCGCCACGGCTTGCACCTGCTCCGCCGTCACCGCCTGCAGCTTCTTCAGCATCACCGGCAGATCCTTGTGTGATAGACCAATACTTTCAATCTGGCCGATCTGCATCGCTTGATAGAACAGAGAGTCGAGCTTGTACACCTCGGCCGCCGTGACTTGGGCACGCACCCGCTTCAATTCTTCTTCGCTCACACCGTCACGCACGATCATTTGCAATTGTTCACGTATCGCCGCTTCCAAAGCCTCAACCGATGTACCTGCCGCAGGGGTAGCTTCTAGGGAGAACATGGTCGGGCCGCGTGAGGTGTTGGCATAGCCAGCACCGATGCTAGTCGCCACTTGCTGCTCTCGCACCAAAGACTTATTCAAACGTGCAGAATCGTTGCCATCGAGCACCCCTGCCAGCACTGACAGCGCGTAAGGCTG
Source organism: Sideroxydans sp. (assembly GCA_024636935.1). Taxonomy (GTDB): domain Bacteria; phylum Pseudomonadota; class Gammaproteobacteria; order Burkholderiales; family Gallionellaceae; genus Sideroxyarcus. Next base: position 42,168 of record JAGXGC010000003.1, read on the forward strand.
CCAGTCTTTATTGACATCCCGCAGGGTCGGGGCGTGATAGGCCATGACCAGAAATGGTAGCTCTGCTGGTGCTTTGACCACGATGCGTTTGATGCCAAGTTGCTCCGGCTCTTCATAATTTTTACGGGCAGGTAATTTACCGACACGGACGCGTCCGTAGTATTTCTTTGCCAAGGCGAACACCTGCTTCGCATCGACATCACCCGCGATAACGAGTGTCGCGTTATTGGGGGAATACCAAGTGCGGTACCAGTAACGCGCATCTTCTGCCGTCATGTTCTTGAGATCGTTCATCCAGCCGACGATGGGATTACGATAGGGGTGTTCTTGATAAGCAATCGCCATCAAGCGCTCATCCAGCAATGCATGTGCATCGTCATCTGTGCGCCAACGACGCTCTTCCATCACCACGCGAATTTCTTTGGCGAATTCCTCATCACTCAGGTTCAGGTTATGCATACGATCAGCTTCCAGCTTCATCGCCAGTTCCAGCTGTGATTTGTGCAGTTGCTGGAAATAGGCGGTGTAATCGTAGCTGGTGAATGCGTTCTCGCGCCCGCCTGCCGCAGCGATACGGCGCGAGAACTCTCCAGCCGGAACCGCCTTAGTCCCCTTAAACATCATGTGTTCCAACACGTGCGCGACGCCGGTCACGCCGGTCTTCTCGTCCATGCTGCCCGCGTGATACCAGAGTTGCTGCACGATCACCGGTGCGCGGCGATCTTCTTTAACTATGACCTTTAGTCCGTTGGACAGTGTCTGCTCGAACACCTCAGCTTGTGCGCCAATAGCGATGAGCAAACCAAAACAGAATGCATAAAATCTCATGTAAATCGTCCTGAAACGTTAAAATGCGGGCGCATTATGCGACATTCCACCCAACCTTTCCCAGCCCATGCTTAGTTTTCTGAAAAAAGACCGTACTTCCAGTGAGCCCAGCGATAGCGGCTGGGCCAAGCGCTTGCGCAATGGTTTGGCGCGGACCAGTGGACAACTGACCGCACTGCTGGTTCCCGGCGCACGCATCGACGAAGAACTTTATGAAGAGTTGGAAACCCTTCTCATCACTGCTGACGTGGGCATGGAAGCCACACAGACTTTGCTCGCCGATGTGCGACGTCAAGTTAAGGAACAGCGCATGACTGAGGCCAGCCAGCTGAAAGAAGCCTTGGCGCATGCATTGCTGAAACTACTGCAGCCACTAGCCAAGCCACTGGACACCACTCCGCATAAGCCCTTCGTCATCATGCTATGCGGCGTCAATGGCGCGGGCAAGACCACCTCCATCGGCAAGCTGGCCAAATATTTCCAGAATCAAGGCAAGTCCGTCCTACTCGCAGCAGGCGACACCTTCCGCGCCGCAGCGCGAGAACAACTGATGGAATGGGGCAAGCGCAACGACGTGACTGTCATAGCCCAACAAAGTGGCGATGCCGCGGCCGTGATCTTCGACGCTGTGCAGGCAGCGCAGGCGCGCGGCATCGATGTGGTGCTGGCAGACACCGCAGGCCGTCTTGCCACACAGGCGCACCTGATGGAAGAGATCAAAAAAGTGAAGCGCGTCATCGACAAGGCACTACCCGGTGCGCCGCACGAGGTCTTGCTAGTGCTGGATGCCAACACCGGCCAGAACGCATTGTCGCAAGTGAAAGCGTTCGGTGATGCGCTGGATGTCAGCGGCTTGGTGTTGACCAAACTGGATGGCACAGCCAAGGGCGGCGTCATCGCCGCCATCGCACGCACGCACCCCATCCCCGTGAGATTCATCGGTATCGGCGAAGGGGTTGATGACCTCAAACCATTCAATGCGGAAGACTTCATCGCCGCTTTGCTGGATATCGAACGATGATCCGTTTCGGTCAGGTCTACAAACGCTACCCCGGCGGACACGAGGCCTTGCAGGACGTGAGTTTCGATGTCTCCAAAGGTGAGATGGTATATCTCACCGGTCATTCCGGCGCTGGCAAAAGTACCTTGTTGAAGTTGGTCGCCGCCATCGAACGCCCTACCAGCGGTAGCGTTTTGATCAATGGCCAAAACATACGCGCCATCAAGCGAGAGGCGATCCCTGCTTTGCGTCGCAATATCGGCCTGATCTTCCAAGACCACAAACTACTGTTCGACCGCAACGCATTCGAAAATGTTGTGCTGCCCTTGCAGATCAGCGGCTTCGACCATCGCGAGGCTGCCAAGCGAGTGCGTGCCGCGTTGGATAAAGTCGGCTTGTTATCGCGCGAGAAAGCCAACCCGATAGCACTCTCTGGTGGCGAGCAACAAAGGCTGTGCATTGCGCGCGCTATCGTTACCCGGCCTGACATCCTGCTGGCCGACGAACCAACAGGAAATCTGGATGCAGAATACGCCAGCGAGATTCTGAATATCTTCAAGTCCTTCCATCAGGTCGGCGTGACGCTATTGATTTCTACACATGACCAGAATGTATTGCAGCGATTCCCTGCACGGGCACTTCATCTCAGTCATGGCGTGCTAAAGGACGGTGCGGACGTATGAAAATACTACATGAACACCTTCTGGTTCTGCTCGCCACCTTGCGCCGCCTGCGGCTCACGCCAGGTGCCTCGTTGCTCAACATGATCATCATCGGCATCGCACTGAGCCTCCCAGTCGGTGCATATGTGCTACTGAAGAGTGTGCAACAACTCGCATCTACGGTTACCGACACACCTCAGATCAGTGCATTTCTGGATGCAGGAAAATCCAGCTCGGAACTAAGCACTCTCAAAAACAAGCTGGAAAACAACGAGCGCATTGCCAAGGTGGAATTCATCTCGCGCGATGCTGCCCTGCAACAATTGCAGAAAAGTACTGGTGTGGCAGACATGGTTGGCGACTTGCCAAAAAATCCCTTACCGGATGCTTTCATCATCTATCCCCAAACAACCGATGCAGACGCTATGGAAGCGCTGTATCAAGAGCTTCAATCATGGCAACAGTTCGATCAAGTACAACTCGATTCTGCCTGGATCAAGAAGTTGGACGCCTTGCTTAACCTCGGTAGGTTAGCAACCGGCATCCTCGCTACCACCTTGAGTCTGGCGCTGATTGCCATCACATTCAATACCATCCGCCTGCAGATCCTGACCCGCCGTGACGAGATAGAGGTGACCAAGTTGATAGGTGCAAGCGACGGATTCATCCGCCGCCCTTTCTTGTACTTTGGCCTGCTGCAAGGCCTGACCGGAGGCCTCGTGGCTTGGCTGCTGGTCTCCGCCAGCCTATGGCTGCTGAATGGCAGCTTGCACAACCTGACTCAGTTGTACGCCAGTGACTTCCATTTACATCCATTATCCCTGCCCGATAGCCTTGCCTTGCTCATATTTTCGGGCTATCTGGGCTGGCTGGGCGCTTGGTTCTCAGTGTCACAACATCTGTGGCAAATTGAACCGCGCTGAACCATTTTCCGCTTTGGCACTCTCAGCACAAGAGTGCTAGAATTATCCCAAAGGAGGAAAGAACATGAATGCAAGCATGAATCTGCCAATACCATCCGCAACAGGCGGCTTGGAAGGCTACGTGCAGGCCGTCAATCGCTTTCCGGTACTGACACATGAGCAGGAACTGGAGCTGGCGACACGCTTCCGCCAACAAAACGACCTAGAAGCTGCGCGTCAACTGGTGCTGTCTCATCTGCGCGTAGTGGTCAGCGTGGCACGTGGTTACACGGGATATGGATTACCGCAAGCTGACCTCATTCAGGAAGGCAATATAGGCTTGATGAAGGCGGTTAAACGCTACGACCCAGAACGCGGAGTGCGTTTGGTTTCGTTCGCATTGCACTGGATTCGCGCCGAGATCCACGAGTTTGTGATCCGTAACTGGCGAATGGTAAAGATCGCCACCACCAAATCACAGCGCAAACTGTTCTTCAATCTGCGTAGCATGAAAAAGGGGCTGGAACCTCTGCGGCCGCAGCAAGTGACCGAAATTGCGCAGCAACTGAATGTCAGTGAGCGTGATGTGGTGGATATGGAGGCTCGCTTCGCTGGGCACGAAATTTCGCTCGACCCGCTAACAAACGACGAAGACGAAAGCTATGCCCCCGCACAGTATCTGGCTGACGACGAAGCACATGAGCCCTCCGTCATTCTGGAAACTTCGGAGCGAGAGCACCTGCAATCTTCCGGACTGGCAAATGCCTTGTCAGCACTGGATGAGCGTAGCCGCCGCATCGTGGAAGCCCGCTGGCTGAAAGAAGACGGCACTGCCACACTGCATGAACTGGCCGACGAATTCGGTGTTTCTGCTGAGCGTATCCGCCAGATTGAACAGAAAGCGTTCAGCAAGATGGGCAGCCTACTGACACAAGCCTGAAAGGCGCTTCACCTACAAAAAAGCCGCAGCGTGCTGCGGCTTTTTCTTATTTTACGACCTTTAGTTGAGGCCTTCCTTGAGGCGGCGGAGTATCCTCTGGAGGTACTGCAGAAGATGGCGGCGCCGACTCTCCTGCCTGGAAAACCAGCCCTTGACCAGTCTCCTTGGCAAAGATGCCGATGACGGCAGCCACAGGGATCATCAATTGATGGGCCGCACCGCCAAAACGGCCACTGCAGCTAATATCTTCGTTGCCGAGCTGAAGATTTTTCACTGCATCCCCACCTACGTTTAGGACGATTTGGCCATCTTTGACATAGCCTGCTGGCACTTGCGTGTATTCGTCCACCTGCACTGCCAGATACGGCGTATACCCCGCATCTGCGCACCATTCATAGATGGCGCGGATCAGGTAAGGCTTTGTGGATGGCTCGTCGATCACAGCAATTATTTACGCATAGCTTTTTCAGCAGGTGTCATCGCTTCGATGAAACCCTGACGAGAAAACAGACGCTCGGCATATTTCATCATCGGCGTAGCATCTTTGTCGAGCTGAATGCCATAGTGCTCAAGACGCCACAGCAACGGTGCAATCGCCACGTCCAGCATGGAGAACTCGTCACCCAGCATGAACTTCTGCTTGGAAAAGATCGGCGCGATCTGGGTCAGATTAGCTTCAACCGCCGCACGCGCCTTCTCCTGCACTTTGGCGTTGCTGCTTTCCAAACCTTCGATGTGGCAGAACAATTCCTGTTCAAAACGATGCAGGAACAGGCGAGCGCGAGCGCGCATCACCGGATCAGGCGGCATCAATTGCGGATGCGGGAAGCGCTCATCGATATATTCGTTGATGATATTAGCCTCGTACAGGATGAGATCACGTTCGACCAGCACCGGCACTTTGTTATACGGATTCATCACCGCCAAATCTTCCGGCATGTTGAATACGTCCACGTCAATCACCTCAAAGTCCATGCCTTTTTCAAACAGCACGAAACGGCAACGATGGCTATAGGGATCGGTTGTACCCGAGTAAAGTGTCATCATAAAAAACCACCTTAAATCAATATGTAGCGTTAAAAACCAAATGGCGGGGCAAGTTGCCCCGCCATTTCGGCGCAGACTGCAACGGGGGCGGAAACTAACACAAACCGCCCTCCGATTTCAATCTCCTTAGTGAATGTCCTTCCAGATTTCCTTCTTCAGTGCATACATCAGCACCAGCAGGACGGACAAGAAGATCAACACGATCCAACCGATCTGATGACGGACCAGAATCGCCGGTTCACTCATGAACACCAGATAGTTGGTCAGGTCAGCGATGGCACTATCGTATTCTGCGGCAGACATCGAGCCAGCTTCCTTGAGCTTCAGTTTGCTGACATGACCTTCGTGCATCTCTGCTTCCTGCTCACCCTGCATATCTGCCAGAACGAACGGCATACCCACGCTAGGGAACACGGTGTTGTTCCAACCACTTGGGCGACCAGCATCCGCATAGAAACTGCGCATATAGGTGTACAGCCAATCGGCATTGCGAGAACGCGCGATCACACTCAAGTCCGGAGGCGCAACACCGTAAGCCATCTTGGCAGAGCCCGCATCCATCGCAGCTTGCATGGTCGACCCAACCTTGACATCTTCCGGCAGTTCCAGTTCAGCTCGGATCTGGTCATCCGACATACCGATATCATTCAATCGGTTATATCGCATGGCCGCTGCTGAGTGGCAGGCCAGACAACGCGAAGTGAACAACTTGGCGCCACGCTGGAGCGAGGCCTGATCCTGCAGATTCACCGGTGCCTTATCCAGATGCACACCGCCTTCGCTGGCATTGGCAAGTAGCGGCATGCAGGCCAGCATCGCCCATATGATTACTTTATTGATAGCTTTCATTTCAACGAACCCCTCTCAAT
>JAGXGC010000019.1 GCA_024636935.1 Sideroxydans sp.
GAACTCAAAGATCGCTACTGTACAAAAACGGGCCTGTGGATTCAGGAATCGTGACCATTTCAAGATCGCCATCTACTTCCACTGCGGTGGACTTGATCTGTATCCGGCTCAGGTTACCCACGGGAAAGTCGGATGAACCACAAAGTTAAGCGACGCCCTCCCATGTACATGCACTTACAGCAGCTCGCATACCAGCCATTCGTGAAACGCTCCGACAACCACGCTGGAACACAATCCTGTCTTGCGATAGGCGGCGCAAGCAAAACTGTTTGAAGTCTGAAGGTATGCAGCAAACCTAGATTCGATTTCCTTTTGTTGCACCGCTTCCATCGCCGCATATTGCTTTATGGCCGTGGCCTGCCGCAGCTTCACTTCTGAGGCCCGCTTTGTTTCTTCCAGATTGTCTATAGGAATAAGCTTCGTATGTGAGGCGCGATAAAGCGTCAGCGTCTCCCAGTCCTCGGCATTTGGCGCTTCGGTCATGATTCGCTTTCTGACTTTCGACTTAAATCCCGCAGAATTCCTGACTCCTCCTGCTTTGCGTTGCATCCAGACGGCGGCAGAAATGAATTCTTCTATACTTCCTAGCAATTCACCTTCCTGCAAAACCAAGTCTATGGTTTTTCCCTTTTTGTCACTTCCCAACCCACCGGTGGTGGTTTTAATCTCTGGAGGTAATCTATGTTCTATGGAGGGCGGGTTTTGAGAGGACTGTAGATTCAATCCTCCGAGGTCTGTAGATCGCTTTCCCGAGATGCTTAAATTTAATGCGCCATCAGCAGCAAACTGATCTAGGAATGCATCCACCAACACATGATTGCGGAAGTAATGAGTCAGATTTTCTTTGCGGTCTACGTAACTACAATATCCTCTTCCGAAAAATCTATCATCCGCATTCATGAATTCGCTTTTTGAATTCCATCGAACGCCTACCGTATCGAACATCCTGCGAAATTCATGCGGAGTGCAGTTCAGTTCTTCGCACCAACTATCGCCAGGGCGATAGAGTCTATGGCCAACAATAAGATTACCTTGTGCATCCTTCCCTTTGGGTTGGACAGGTTCGAGGAATTTGTAAAACCCATCCGGCTTCAATGCGAACCAGTAATCCAGCTGCTGCATCAATATGCAGCCCTCCATGCTACCAGCCATAGCGCGCAACTCTTTCACGTATGGAATGACAGCTTGGAAGATGGAAAGAACTTTGTTTCTCATGTTTTTCCCTTCGGTCGCCCTACGCCACAGGTGCGCCAGAAATTATCTGCCCTCGTCGTCCTAAGCTTGCGCACCACGAACTCCACAGCATTAGCGAATCGATCTGAATCGATCTCATACGCCTCAAACGCCGAAGACAGGCTTGGCATGCGCAAGCTAGACAAAATAGCCTTGCGGGTAGATTCGGCATGCGCAAAACGCAGTGAAAATAACGAATTCGCAGCGTCCGTAATTCGCAGGCGCGCGACCTCCAACACTGCGGTCATCTGGGTGTCTTCATCTTGCGCTTTCAACCAAGACCTAACTTGCTCCACTTCACGCTGGTCGACGAAATTGACTTGAGGGTTCATGTCGCCACCCCCTTCTTTTCCGCTTCACGACGGATTGATTCTTCTTTCGTTGGACGCCCTACTTTGCTTGGCTTAGCGATTGCATCACCTACGGTGGCGTGAAGATTTTGGACAACCTCTATTAGGTCTGAAATTCGCACCATCTTTCGCCCGTCGAAATCAACCAACGGGATGGGAAAGTTCTTTTCGTTAATCTTGTTGTAAACGGTTTGTTTGGCCAAACCACAAGCTGCCCCAGCCTCTACAGGGGTTAAAAGAACTCGATTTTGAAGCAGACCTATTAGCTTGTTCGCTGCCCATTCTTTATGCAACGGGTAATTCTTTACTGGTATTTTGTGCATCTAACACTCCTTGAATAAAGTGCGCGAGGTTCCGCGCGAAAAATTTGGATTTTTGAGTACTGAAATTTCTACATTGAATTCGGAAAAGGGTAGCAACCTCCCGTCGCCGTGGGGGGTGCAATTAAGTTTGTTCTGGATTAGAACAGCCGCCCAGAAATTCAGGCGGACAGATTGGGGGAACAATCGTACTGAGCTGCAGTGCGTGTAAGCTATCGCCTATTCTCTAGGTGATAAGACTTCTGATAGAAAGCAGTGAGGAGAGACTTTGTATCCATTCGCTAGCGAATGGATACTTAAATTTAATCGACCGATTTAAAGCCAATTACATTTTACTCAGTAGTTAGATGCTGAGTATTTTTGGATTGATGTGACGCCACGTTTATTTAGCGAACGATCATTTTGGGTGGTGCTTTTGGGGTGATGCTTTTTGGTGATGCTTTTTGGTGATGCCTTTTGGTGATACTTTTGACATCTTCGTAAATTTTTTCACAAGTGTCAATATTTTTTTATCTACTATTTGCAACTTCAATTCCCTTTTTTATCCCTCGCCTTACCCTAATTTTATTGCCAACTTTTCAGCGTGCAAATGTGTATATCGCTGCAACATCTTGAGAGTTTTGTGACCCGATATGCTCGCTATTTCCAACATCGAAAGGTCTCCACGCTCCGACAATCTGGACAGCGCCTCATGCCGTAAATCTTGAAAGGTGTAGTCGTTGATCTTCGCTCGTTTCACAGCAGCGATGAATGCATGATAAATCGTCATGCGCGCTAAATTGAATACCTTACCTCCGTTAATCGGCACAGACAGGCTGTTTAATACTATCAGCGCCTGACTGGTCAACGGCACGGCGCGGTCTTCACCGTTTTTTGTTTGGCGCAACACTGCCACGCTACGTTTCTTGTTAACGTCTTTCCACTCCAAATTTAGAAGCTCTCCCTGACGTGCGCCGAGCGCGATAGCAAGCTGGACACATGGCCACAAGCTGCGATTGCGACTTGCACGGCATTCGGCATCTAGTCGCTTCCACTCATCCTCTGTAAGGCGACGGTCGCGCCCTGTTCCATCTTTTGGCATGCGAACTTTACGAACTGGGTTGCCGCGCGGAAGATCAATCCCTTCTTCAATCTCTGCGAACCCCATCAATTTGCTCAGCATATTCAATTCTTTTTTGACGGTGCTGCCGGTAATCGTTTTGCCACGCCACTTATCTGCGAGTCGATCATCACGATATTGAGCCACCACCCGTTGATCGATAGCGGCCAAACAATATTTACCGAGGCGGTTCTTTAGGTGAGCGCATTGGAATTTGTATGCCTCTTTGCCGTCCTCGCGTTTTTTATATTCGTAAGGGGCATGCTCCTTAAGGAATTTGTCGATGAGATCGCCAAGGGTGGTTCGTTCTGCCTCGGTTCTATCGAAATATATGCCTTTGTCCATCTTCGACTCGATGTCCCGCGCCCACTTGATTGCCGCGCCTTCGCTTTCAAGCGTTTTGGTTGTAACGGGAAACCCCTTGCGTCGAATTTGAACGTGCCACTGAAAATTGCCTTTATTGCGGATGGTTGCCATATCGCCTCACTGTGCCAAAAATGTGCCAAAAACTCATTTTTCAAATTAGCACAGCTTCGCAAAACCTATTTCTATTGGGTTCAGTGGGCTATAATTGCCCGGCTGGAAAGCGTGTGTGGGATAACATCCCACCGAGGGTTCGAATCCCTCCCTCTCCGCCATATGTCAAGTATCCTCAGCGGTTTTAGAGCGCTGAAGGGTTAGTTCCCTCATTTGTCCCCTCATAACTATCATTTAGGGGGGCAAGGTTCAGTAAGGGGTTCGTCAAAGCAGATCATGAATTTGTCCAACTGAAATGGTGGGTCAGAGGATCGCGTCTAGCAAGAAGGCAATAAGCCATTCAGTAAACTCATCGCCGCCATGATGATCCTTCGTACCCCACTACCCACCACCCCACCCTAAATCGAGAATTGCATCACCCACCCTATACAGTGAGTTTTAGAGAAGCAACAAAAGTCCCCTTTACAGCACCTGTGCCTGAAAAATTATTTTCTAGAAATTCGGTCGAAGCCACTTTACATTTGAGACCGGAATAAACGAGTAGCTGCGCTGCTAACATATTGACACTTGGGTATTGTTATCAGAGAGTGCTCAAAATCACCCTAGGACCACATATGATCAAGCGGATAGCCAAAATATTCAAAAGGGATAAGCAGCCACCGCCTTTCGATATTGAAAAAGCCATAGGGAATTACCTGCTGACACTGCCCCGCTGCTCGTCCAAAGTTTTGGTCATAAGCCATCGGTATCAAGATAAGCGTTATAACTACGAGTTAACCGTAGAGGCTCATAGCTTAGCCACTTGGGCTGAGAGGCATGCAAAAGGGGCATGGTCTTCTATCGATGCCGAGCAAGCTGCGCGCCTAGCCCTTCCATTGTGGCTTCGCTTGGCTGATCTATCTGACGATGCGGAGACTCTTATGCCAATCGAGTTTTTTAATATCTGCAACAAGTATCACAGCACGTTCATCGAAATGCCCAGAACTCAAATCACCTGCAATGATTGCGGGGCGGTAATTGAAGAAGTCATAAAGACAGAAACCCAACTTCCAAAATCCGAAATATTCGATATGAATAAATTTGAATGGCATTGCCCGCAGGGGCACTTGTTGTATCAGGACGAGGTAGGGCTGCACGCAGATTCTCGAAAGTTCACATTACAAAATATGCAGGAAGCTTTTACCAATGAAGGTAAAGACATTCCCTCATTTCTGAGAAAGCTTGCTGACTGAGCTTCTCCGCCAATTTATGCCAACTTCTCCAGCAGTTTTGACATGAAGCTTTGGGCAAAAATATGTATTTGGGCATTTATCCTGACGGGCATTCCAGTGGTCGTTGTACTTTCTTTGTTGCTGTGGAAGCTTGGAAGCGACAGGGAATCCATTCAAGCAGAAGCCCGAGACAGGCTGCCGAAAATGACTAATGTTTATTGGGCATCTATAGTGGTGATTTTGTTGTTATATACAATCACAATCTCATCCCAAATCATCATGGCCTTGGACTAGTATCCCTCGCATTGATAGAAGATAAGAAACCCACGATGACTACATTTCAAATCAACGACAATACATGCGGAGCGAAGACTCGATCCGGCACGCCATGCGCTCGTCACCCACTGGTTGGGCGAACCCGCTGCAAACTACATGGGGGCGCCAGTCTGCGCGGCAAGGATCATTGGAACTACAAAGATGGAAACCAGACTCGGGAGATGAGGCGTGCTGAAGCTGTGGCCGTGAAGAGAGTCAGGGAGCTAAAGAAGCTAATGAAGTCGATGGGGATGACCCATTGAATTTAAAACAATTGCTTTCCAACCATGCTGCCCTCGTAGCGCTAAACGACCTCCTAACTATTCACTTCTTACTCGTGAGGCTCATTAATACCAAAGCGCAATTAGTCAATGAAGCCGAATAAGGATTTTTTCTTTGCACAGGAACTGGATGAGTATGCAAATCCGCTCGGGTTGTGGAATGTGAGAAGAGATATAAAAGTTCCTTCATTCATGCTGGTTTGATCCATGTCGAATGTGTTGTTCGGTCCTGCTGTCATGCCGACACCACATATCCAATGGTCAACATCAGCAATCCTACAATGTTCTTGGCTGGATGTTCTAGGTACTCCGCCATTGGTAGGATAAACAATCATAAGCACAACCCCGCGCTGCATATTCACTTTAAAATCCCACGTAACCTTCTGATTTTTTTGGCATAGCTTTGGGCAAGATTGAGCTGCTTGAGCTGTTGGGCATGAGTAGACCGTATAGGAACCTTCTGCCATCGCACTACTGCTTAAAGCAGTAAATGCCAGCATTAAGAAAAATTTGTGCATTAGTTTCCCCTTTCCTAATAGATGCAAATAGCATTGATGAATTAACGAGAGTCGCCCCCAATGCTCCCTTGCTTCTCCATTGCTTGTCACATTAACTACGACTTATTGATGGGTAGTATACCTGTGACATATGGCGAGAACTATTGCTCTCAATCTAGAAGTTTGAAGCTGCGTATGAGATATCTTTTGACTTAAATTCCAGCAGCGCGAAAGGCATAGCCCACGAATACAGATCATGGACTGTGTAATCCTCGCCCGGAACAGCGACGCATAGCAGGTCAAAATATTGACGAGCACTATTCTAGAATTCCAAAGCGTATCTAGTCCCACAGATCACACTCACCGTTAGGGTCGACCGATACTTTTCCGCTGCATACTGGGCAGGCTTGATCTTTGTGCCATATAGTCACATTTTCGCTCTTGCATTTAGAGCACTTTGGCCTGACATCGATCATGTTCTTTGGGGCTACGTTTTGTTGAAAGCGGACCTTTGTTTTCTTTACTGTTACATCCTGAAGTAAACGGCATTCACCGCACCAAACGGTTTCGGTAAAAAATGACATGCCTCGATCTGGTCCACCAGAGACGACTGCAGTCAATCCACATGAAGAACATTTGAATGTATTGCTACGTCCCATATCTCTCTCATATCTATCAAAAGTTTGAAGCAGTATATGTGATGCATTTCGACTTGAATACTTCCACAGCAAACGGCATGGCCCACGAATAAAGGTTGTTCATCGTATAGTCCTTCCCGGGTATCGCGCCGCCATCAATGAGTGATTTTTCTATATTCCTAGCCATAATTAATATTAGATCTTCGAGCGTGCTTGGATCTGTTTCACCAATGCGTTTAAGTAACATGATGCCTCCTGTTTGAATGTAAAGTTGATTCGATGATTAGTTGGTGTTGCTGCACCGGGTGTGACCGCATCGTTTTCCCCCAACCCCATGAATAATTTTCTGCGCTGCGTCGTTTGCGTCGTTTGAGGGGTAAATACCAAAACCTTGCTATAGGACTCTCTATAGGAGAATTTCAGTAAATAGGGTCAGTTCGACGCAAACGACGCAAACCATCAAAAGGGGCGGCGCATAGCACTCTCCCCGAGTTTGTTAAGTGACAATCCACCGATGGTGCGCTTGTCCGGCATTTTCTTGTAGCCTCGCTCGCCAAGGCGACGAGTCAACCTACCTTGAGACAACGGATGGTGGCCATTGTTGAGTGTCCACGCCTTATATGCCTTGTGAGCATCCTCCTTTTTTACTGAGCATCCTGCCCCAGTAGTGCAGTGCTCGGCGATCCACTCTCCGATGATGTCCATCTCATCGCGGTAGGCGGCTGTGGCCACCTCGATCTTCTTCGGTACCTTTAATCCGTGCTTCTGCCACAGACGTAGCCCCTCTAGCGCCCAATTGAGAATGCCAGAACCTTCGGTCTTGAGTTTATCTAGCAAGTGCGGATCACGATCCGCTTCAGGGATGGTCACATCAAATGGCACCAATAAAACTCGCCGCCACATTCCGTTACTCATGTCCGTTATCTCGGGGCGATGATTCCCCACCACGACCAACTTATGCGTTGGCTGAAAAGTAATGTCAGCTTTGCCATAGGGAACACGCCCGGTCAGGGTGTCGCCACCTGTCATGTCTTTTACGCGCGACTCTGCAAGACGCCGCCCTTCCTCCGTCTCGTTTGCGTACACGAACCTACGCCCCTTGAGAGCAACAATATCTGGGCTAGGTCCTTGTGGACTACGCTGGTGGTGCATCAACATCTCAGTGGCGATCTTGCGAGAATAGTCACCTAGCATCCAAGCTAGCAACTCAACGAATACGGACTTGCCATTGGCGCCGCTGCCAAACAGAAAGGCAAACTTTTGCTCCTCCACACCTCCGGTCAAAAGGTAGCCTACCCAGCGTTGCAGAAAATCGCGCATCTCTTGTTCGGGCTGCACCGCTTCAAGGAAAAGAGTAAAGGTTGGGCACGTTGCGGCGGGATCATATGAAACTGGACAACGTTTGGAGACGAGTAGAGATGGCGAGATAGGCAGAAGTAAACTTGTTCTCAAGTCCAAGACACCGTTAGCGACACCTAAGTGCATCGGGTTTGCATCAAACTCATTGAGACTGCGCGTCATCCCTTCTTCAGACTTTGCCATCTGGATCATTGCGTAAAGACTCTGCGCCTTGCTAGTTCGTTCTACATGAGCCATGAGACGTTTTGTTTTCGTGGCCGCCGGATCCGCCTTGTATAACTCCGCCGCTTCTTCACGCAGCTTAGCAAGAACCACTTTTGCTGCGCGATCGGCCTCGCCCGGTGGGGCGCCAACCCAACCTTCATCAGCGAATTTCAACAAATCACCCGTCTCATGGATAAAGAGGAGTTCGTTCAGCCACTGATTGGTGAATAGTTTTCCATTCAATACATCTCCCACGCTTTCGGATGAACGCTTTTCATTTGTCCATCCGTGCAACTTCGCGGTGTGCACCAGTGTGCCAAACCCAATGCCTTTTGCAGGATCAAAGGAGTTCCAATCACGTGTGAAGTCAGCCTCATTGTATTTTTCTGGTGCGGTCTTGCTCCACTCGCAGGCCAATGCTTCAGCACACTCCCAGTGTGTCGCTGCAACTGCCCATAGCACCTTGAGCCATTCATCACGATTACAGTCGGCGGGAATAGCTTCCAACATAGACCGCACACACTCAATCTCGGCTTGTGATTCGATAGGTGGGTGGTTGCTGATGATTCTAGTTACGGTGTCCTTTATGACTACAGGAGCCTTTGTTTGCTTTGTGCTCTGTGCAAGATCAATCAACATATCGGGGTCGATCAGCTTGCCTTCGTGGTGTTCAAAGAAGGCATGCACTTCCATTTCACTGGGGCAGCTTGGAAAGTAAACCAGCCTAGAGATGTCTTTCGTCTGTGGGTCTAGAACGCCCCCCAGTAGAGTATTGAAGCCACTCCACACTTGAGACCACTCATTAGGTAGAACGTCTCGATTGAATGGCACTACCAATCTGAATTTGAACTTGCCAGCGACCGGATCGTGACTGTGGGTGCTGTACGCATCCCACCAGTAAGCGTCAATGACGGTGCGAAGATCATCTAGCGTAGCTCCGCTATCAATGTCACCCTCGATGCCTGAACGAAACATCACATCGGAGGTGCGGCGTGTACCGTTAGTTTTTAGAGCGTATTGAGCAAAGCCAATGCCTGATTTTCCGTCTCTGAGATCACGGTTGGAGAGGATGCCCGACAGATCATTTGGCGAAATGCTATCCATCGCATGCGGGATGTTTGACCGTTCGCTTTCAAATAATGTGACCGACACTTTTCTGATGGGATCGAGCTGCATGATCATCCCCCGACTTTTGCATTGGCGATCTTTGCATGCTGATCAAGTATCCATTGGTTAACGTCGTCCTCTAGCCATACTCGAAGGGTTGAAGAGAGTCGAACCGCGCGCGGGAATTTGCCTGTAGCCTCCCAAGCAAGGAGAGTTGATTTGCCCATGCTTGTTTTGTGGGCGGCAGCTTCAAGCTTTATGAAGCGTGGGCTGGGGGAAGTGTTCTTGTCTGTCATGGTGGTGTCCTTTCAGAAAACGTGGCAAGTGCCTAAGCCACGTTTTACCCCCATGAAATACTTGAAGCGAGATGGGTGCTAGCAGCACCCTATAGAAGGGGAATATCTTTGTTCAGCTTTTTCCACCAGCCATTGACGGTATCATCAACCCAGGCTTCATTTGGGTGGGTACACTTGAGTTGTTCAATAAATGCTTCCCAAGGCGGATTGCCGCCGAGCTCTGCTTTCATCTCACTATAAACCTCAGATGTTATTGTTCTTAAGGGGATGGAAAGTTTTGCTTTACCGCGCCCCCCTGAGCCATTGCGAAACTTAAACTCCTTTTTGGCTTTTTCTAGGGATAGCGTCTGTTTTCCAGCATCTAAAGCTGCCTCAAAAGCGAAGTCATCCGCTCCTTTTCGTGATTTGCTCTGGATGTCAGCTACCAGCAGACTGCCAATGCCCAACTTTCTTTTGTCATTCATGCTGCCTCCTACCATGTTCAACCTACCATCAGAAAACCACGCCGCATGGAGGTAGGAGTCCATAATTCGCCCCGTCGGGCTAGGCGTGGTTGCTTATATTACGCCGCTCTAAGTTCGATTACTTTGCCGGTGGCGCCCATGCAGTATGCCTCCCAGTCGATCATCAGCTGTTTACGTGCCTCAAACAGATCGCCACGCCGATAGGCTGCCTCTACCTTGTTCCCAATCGTGTGGGCTAGCGCCATCTCTGCAAGTTCGGGAGAGTGCCTTGTAGCCTCGGAAACCCAATCACGGAACGTAGAGCGGAAACCATGCACGGTTACATTGCATTTCATTCGTTTAAGTAGTGTGAGCATCGCCATGTTGCTCAGAGGTCGGCCGCCACGTGAAAATAAGTAATCACTCTGTGGATCTAGCTCCTTCGCCTTTGCCAGTATGGCCAATGCTCGATCCACAAGCGGAACTCTGTGAGTTTTGCCGGCCTTCATTCTTTCCGATGGGACTGTCCATACCGCACCCATTACTTCATTTCGTTTTGCGCCAATTACTTCGCCGGTTCGCGAAGTAGTAAGAATTGTGAACTCCAGTGCGAGTGCCGCCATCGCTTCCCTTCCTTGCAGGCTTTCGATGAGGGCGGAAATCTCGGAGCACGGTAGCGCGCTATGGTGTATTACTTTGGCCACCTTTTTAGGTTGGGCTAGAAGCGTATCTAGGTGGCCACGCCAAATTGCAGGATTTACACCGGTGCGCAGTTTCTTTGTGGTCGCAGCGGATAGAACCCGTTCGATCCTTCCACGAAGGCGAGAAGCAGTTTCAGTTTTGCTCTTCCAGATAGGCTGAAGTATCTCGAGTACATCCTCAGTCTCTATCGCATCCAAGCACTTTTCTCCGATTGAGGGGAACGCGTACTCGGTTAGTGTGAAGATCCATTGGTCTGCATGCTTCTGGTTCTTCCACTCGGGACGCTTAGCCTCGATAAACTCTAGGGCGAATTCCTTAAATTTAGTCTGTTTGGGGGCAATCTGCGACTTGGCGGCCTTCGCATCTGCCTTTTTCTTCAATGGACTGATGCCGCTATCCAATTGAACACGGGCCTCCTGTGCGGCCTTACGGGCATCCGCAAGTGGCACACGCGGAAAGACCCCAAGTCCCATATCTTGTCGTGCCCCATTGAACATGAAGCGAAACACCCAGTATTTCTTAGTTGCCGACCTTACCAACAGGTGAAGTCCCGTGCCACCATCGAAGTATCGGCCGGGTTTGGTTAGCTTTGTGATGCGTGCGTATGTCAGTTGGGTAGCCATGTCATCTCCTATTCCCTCAGGTGTACCCTCATTTGATAGTGAGAAGAGGGTGTACAGTCTCAGCAAGTACTGTATTACCCAAGAAGCATGACTACGAGGTGGCTGCTAGCAAAACCCTAAAAGAATCAGTATTACGGGGTGGGTTTTGGTTGTTTGTAGCTGCTCGTGTTATCTTGCGCGCCCTTTGGTGTGCTTGCGAGGGAATAGTGACTCCCTCTCCGCCAAATGCAAACCGCCCCTCGTGGGCGGTTTTACATTTGGTGCAGTGGAAGTCCGAGTTCGACCAGCGAGCACTGCTCGCGCAGGACGCCTTCAGGCGGTCCCGAGCGCAGCGAGGGATGAGGGTTTCGCGGAGGCAACGCGAAACCCGAACAATCCCTCCCTCTCCGCTAAATGCAAATCGCCCCATGTGGGCGATTTTTGTTTTCGTTCAGCATGAAGAGCGTATAGACTTTATCCTAGTCCACCTCTCGACATGGCACCTCCAAACTTATGCAGCACATACCGGAGAACGCAGGCTATTTGAACCGTCGATCATCTTTTCGTTTGATCGTACTGAATCTCATTGGCCTGCTCGCCAGCACATTTCTACTTATAAGCAATGCTCAGGCCGAATCCAGCCAGGTTCGCGTCGGTCTCTATGAGAATCCGACCAAGATATTCACTATGCCGGATGGCAAGGCTTCCGGAATCATGGTGGATATACTGGAAGAGATTGCAAAACAGGAATGCTGGCATATCGTTTATGTCGCGTGCGAATGGCAATCCTGTCGGCAGCAACTAAAGCTGGGAGCGATATCCCCTGCAGAGTTCTTCCCGCTGGCAGAAGAGAACGGAATGATCATTCCCATGGACGAATGGGTTCTACGAACTGCTGCCAAGCAGACCAAGGCATGGTTTGATGCCGGATAGAATCACCGAGATACTCGAAGAGGTCGGCCTTCCTCCTTCGCAGTTGGAGCTGGAATTGACCGAAGATCCGGAAGATAAAGCCATCGTAACGGCTATCATCAATTTGGCCAGCAGTCTGGGCATGCACACCATCGCGAAAGGTGTAGAAACAGCCGGACAACTCGCTTTTCTACGCTTGCAAGGTTGTGACGAGGTGCAGGGATATTATTTCAGCAAGCCGCTTGCGCCTGCTGATCTGGAAACTTATCTGCGCGAGCATTCCGGCTTGGGCAGTTGATCGATGAGGATGATATGAGTCAAAAACGTAGCGCTTTCTTTATATCCGACCGTACCGGTCTGACCGTTGAAAAACTGGGACGTAGTCTGCTGTCTCAGTTCGAAGGTATCGAATTCGCGCGCATCACCCTACCCTTTGTGGATTCTGAACAAAAAGCCCGCGAGGCGGTGACACGCATCAACCAGACTGGGCAAGCCGATGGTCAGCGCCCCATCGTGTTCAGTACGCTGATCGTGCCTGAGATCCACGACATCATCGAAGAGAGCGACGCACTCATCCTAGATCTGTTCGAGAGCTTCATCGTGCCGCTGGAGAATGAACTTGGGGCACCTTCATCACATGCCGTCGGCCGTTCGCACCAAACCGGCATTCATTACAACGAACGCATGGATGCGGTGAACTATGCACTCAATCATGACGATGGTGGTGTGACACGCGATCTGGGACGGGCTGACATCATTCTCGTCGGCGTATCGCGCTGCGGCAAGTCACCCACCTCTCTCTATCTGGCATTGCAGTTCGGCATCAATGCTGCGAACTACCCGCTGGTTCCCGAGGACTTCGAGAATCGTTCCTTGCCACAGGCACTCAAGCCCCTAAACGGAAAACTTTACGGACTGACCATCCAGCCGGAGCGATTAAGTCAGATACGTGCCGAGCGCATGCCCAACAGTCGTTATGCGTCGCTGGAGAATTGTCGTAAGGAGATATTACAGGCGGAAGAGTTGATGCAACAGGCAGGCATTCCCATTCTGGATGTGACCACCATCTCGGTGGAAGAGATCGCCACCACCCTGCTACACCTGACCGGATTGAAACGTTAACGTCGCTGGCGTGCGGCTTCGAACATGCACACGGCCGCCGCCGCCGCCGCATTCAAGGATTCCACCTTGCCCGGCATCGGGATGATGAATCGTTGCAGGGCCTTGGCTTGTAATTCGGCTGACAAACCTGCACCTTCATTGCCGATGGCGAAGGCGATCTTGCCACATAGATTACATTCGTACAGCGCAGTTTTTGCCTCCAGCGAGGACGCAAAAAGACTTCCATCAAAGCGAGAGGCGACATCAAGAAGGTCGCTTGGCTCATTGATTCCAAGAACAAAGTGCCCGCCCATCGCCGCCCGCAACACGCGTGGCGACCAAGCATCCGCACAGCCTTGCGAAAGATAGACCGCATCACATCCGGCAGCCGCGGCACTGCGCAATATAGAGCCCAGATTGCCCGGGTCTTGGATGTCCTCCAGCAATAGAACGAAGTTCGCTGAGCTGGTGAAATCGGGTTGCGGGATATCGATCAGCGCCAGTAGGCCATTCGGAGTCTTAAGTTCGGAGAGCTGCTTGAAGAGTGATTCGTCGAGCAAGGAACAAGGAGTATTCGGACACTCAGCACGCAAACGGCTGATCTCTGTGTCTTCCAACGCTTGGGGGCTGAGCAAGATGTGCGAGGGAAATCGTCCGCTCTCCAGCCAGGCACGCAGCAGATGCGGGCCGTCCAGCAAGGTCTGTCCTGCATCCCGGCGCTCACGGGAAGAGCCGGCCAGTCTGAGCAGCGACTTAAAGAAAGCGTTGTCGCGCGAGCTGATCCGCTTGCAGTCCGGCATCAGTCGCGTGCTTCGCCGCTCTGGTCGATCAAACTACCCATCTCTTCCAGCGCGGGCAGCTCGCTCAGCGTGCGCAGATTAAGGTCGTCCAATAGTTGCTGGGTGGTGGCATACAGCGCCGGTTTACCGGGTGTATCTCGGGTACCGATGGCTTCGATCCAGCTACGGCCTTCGAGCGTCTTCAATATCTGGGAAGAGACTGCGACACCACGTATTTCTTCGATATCTCCACGGGTGACCGGCTGGCGGTAAGCAATGATGGCCAGTGTCTCCATCACAGCACGCGAATAACGCGGTGGTCGTTGCGGATCCAGACGATCAAGGAATTCCTGCATTTCGGGACGAGCGCGGAAGCGCCAGCCGCTGGAGACGCGGGTCAGTTCGATGCCGCTGTCGTCATATTTCTCACCCAACTCCTGCATCAAAACCTCGACCTGACGGGTCTCCAAGGCCACGCCGGAAAGCCGCTTCAATTCGGCCGGAGACAAAGGTTCCTGCGTGGTGAGCAGTGCGGCTTCGAAGATGCGCTTCAGTTGCGCCATATCCATATTCACCGTAGCCAGCTCGCCTCCTACCTCTTCGGTCAATACAGGCAAGGATGGTGATTCCACCATCTCTTCTTCTACGGTCACCGCTTCTTCATTCTGCTGTGATGGCACGACAGGTTCGGACATAGATATTCCCCAATGACTCGGTTTGTGTGATCTCGATAAGTGACTCTTTGGACAGTTCGAGGATGGCAATGAAAGTGACTACCAGTGTCGGAATGCCATCTTCCAGCTCAAACAAATCTTCAAACGGGACGAAATCGGCATCGCGTAGACGACGCAACACCTTGGTCATCTGCTCGCGCACAGAGAGCTCCTCGCGTCTGACCTTATGACTGGCATTGACCTTGGCTCGCGTGAGCAAGGCCAACCAAGCAGTGCGCAGGTCATCCACCGTCACATTGGGCAGGCGTTCGACCACGGTGCGCTCGATCAGCACTTGCACCAGTTCGAAATCGCGACCGGCCTGCGGCATTTCGTTCAATTTTTGCGCGGCCAGCTTCATTTGCTCGTATTCGAGCAGACGGCGCATCAGTTCGGCGCGCGGGTCTTCATTAGGATCTTCTTCACTTTGCTTGGGTGGGCGTGGCAACAGCATGCGCGATTTGATCTCGATCAGCACGGCAGCCATCAGCAGGTACTCAGCCGCCAGCTCCATGCGGTGCTGCTGCATCGCCTCGATATAGCCAATGTATTGCAGAGTGAGCTGCGCCATCGGAATATCGAGCGGGTCCAGATTATGGCGGCGGATCAGATACAGCAGTAGATCGAGCGGCCCTTGGAACGATTCGAGCGCAACTTCAAGAGCGTCCGGTGGAATGTACAAGTCCAAGGGCATCTCGGTCATCGGCTGTCCGTGCACGAATGCCACCGGCTGCGTCATGGGGAGATCGCTCTGGGAAAGCAGTTCGCTCACTTGTATTCCAGTCCCATCACTTCACGCACATCGCGCATGGTATCGATCGCCAATTTGCGTGCTTTTTCACAACCATCGGCGATGATGTTGCGCACCAATGATGGATCATCTAGGTAGCGTTGTGCGCGTTCACGCATCGGGCGCTGCTCGCTCAGAACACCTTCAATGACTGGCTGTTTACATTCAATACAACCAATGCCGGCACTGCGGCAGCCCTGCTGCACCCATTGCTTCACATTGTCACCCGAATACACCAGATGCAATTGCCATACCGGGCATTTGTCCGGATCCCCCGCATCAGTACGACGGATACGAGCCGGATCGGTCGGCATGGTCTTGATCTTCTTCGCTACCTCGGCCTCGTCTTCACGAAGGCTGATTGTGTTGTTGTAGGACTTGGACATCTTCTGCCCGTCCAGCCCCGGCATTTTGGAGGCAACAGTCAGCATAGCCTGCGGCTCAGACAGGATCATCTTGCCGCCGCCCTCCAGATAGCCGAACAGTCGCTCACGGTCGCCGTGGGACAGGTTCTGCTGCTCGTCCAGCAAGGCTTTGGCCGATTCCAGTGCATCGTCGTCGCCCTGCTCCTGATAACGAGTGCGCAATTCGGTGTAAAGCTTGCCCTTTTTGCTACCCAGCTTTTTGACCGCTACTTCAGCTTTTTCTTCGAACCCATGTTCGCGACCATAAATATGATTAAAACGGCGCGCGATCTCGCGAGTGAATTCGATGTGCGGCACTTGATCCTCACCTACCGGCACCTGTGTGGCACGGTAGATCAAGATGTCGGCACTTTGCAGCAAGGGGTAGCCAAGGAAACCATAGGTAGACAGATCCTTACCAGACAGCTTTTCCTGCTGATCCTTATAGGTTGGCATGCGCTCCAGCCAACCCAACGGGGTAATCATGGACAGCAGCAGGTGCAACTCTGCATGCTCAGGCACGCGCGACTGTATGAACAGCGTGGCATGGGCAGGATCGACACCGGCCGCCAGCCAGTCGATCACCATGTCCCACACGCTCTGCTCGATGATCTGCGGAGTGTCGTAATGGGTAGTCAACGCATGCCAGTCGGCTGCGAAGAAGTAGCAGTCGAACTCGTGCTGCATTTGCACCCAGTTCTTGAGCACACCATGGTAGTGGCCAAGATGTAGATTACCTGTGGGACGCATCCCGGATAAAACACGATCAGCAAACATTATATTTAGACTTCACATTCACAAGAAAAAGTTGATCAGATTGATCACTGCCATCACAGGCGGTGTCAATATCCAGCCCAGCACCGGTGTGATGGCTAGTCCGATTAGGATGAACAGGCCGTAAGGCTCGATGCGCGAAAGCTGATAAGCCTGACGGTGCGGCAGCAAACTGACTGCGACACGCCCGCCGTCCAGTGGTGGCAACGGCAACATATTCAGCACCATCAGGATAACGTTGATTTTAACCCCGATTTGGGCCATTTCCATCAGCGGCTCGGAAAAGTAACCTCCGGGAAAGCTCCAGGCTAGCTTGGCCATTAAAGCCCAGAAGATGGCCATGGCCAAATTGCTGGCTGGGCCAGCGATAGCGACCCAAAGCATGTCCTGCTTGGGACGGCGCAAGGCAGAGAAGTTGACCGGCACCGGCTTGGCCCAGCCGAACAGGATACCGCCCAGCACCAAGGTCAACATCGGCAGAAGAATAGTGCCGACCGGGTCGATATGTTTAATGGGGTTGAGCGTGATGCGTCCTTGTTGGTAGGCGGTCATATCGCCAAAATGTCGTGCAACATAGCCGTGCGCAGCTTCATGCAGCGTAATTGCGAACAGGATGGGAATCGCAGCGACAACGATAAGTTGGACTAGGTGCTCCATCTATTCTTCAATCCCGAACGGTGTCACATCGCCACGTCCGGCACGCATCAACTGCGGTGTGGAGCCAGTCAGGTCTATCACCGTGGTCGGCTCGATACCGACCGTACCGCCTTCGATCACCAGATCGACACGCTTTTCCAGCAATTCGCGTATTTCTTCCACATCCGTCAGCGGGAAAGGCTCGTCAGGCAGTATCAGCGTCGTACTCAACAGCGGCTCGCCCAACTCTTCCAGCAATGCTTGCACCACAGGATGGTCGGGAATGCGCACACCGACCGTGCTGCGCTTGGGGTGTTGCAGGCGGCGCGGCACTTCTTTGGTGGCTTGCAGGATGAAGGTGTAAGCCCCCGGCGTATTGTTCTTGAGCAGGCGGAACTGCACGTTGTCCACCCGCGCATAGTTGGACAACTCTGACAGGTCTCGGCACACCAGTGTCAAATGATGCTGTTCATCCAACCCTCGGATCTGGCGGATGCGTGTCACCGCATCTTTGTCGTCCAGATGGCAGCCCAGCGCATAGCCAGAGTCGGTTGGATAAACGATCACCGCACCATCACGCAGCATTTCAGCAGCCTGACGGATCAGACGCGAGTTTGGGTTCTCAGGGTGGATATTAAAAAATTGGGCCATCAGGCAACTTTCAGTTGGGTAGGGTCTTGCCAGTGTTGCCACACCGGACGACAGATTTCCGGCAGATCAGGCAGTCGCCCGAGGTCACGGTAACTTTCTTGCGGGCCGTGGAAATCCGAACCGCACGAGGACAGCAAGTTGAACTCCTCGGCGTAACGGGAGAATTCTGCATATTGGGGTGGCGTATGGCTGCCGGTCACTACTTCCAGCGCCCCACCGCCCAACTCAACGAATTCTTCCAGCAGTTCGTGCATGGTCTGCTTACCCATGCTGTGGCGTCCAACCATGTAGCGTCCCGGATGGGCCAACACGGCGATGCCGCCACTGCCACGTATCCAAGAGATGGCATCCGCCAGATCGGCCCATTGGTGCGGAACATAGCCGGGCTTGCCCGCCGCCAGATACCGATTGAAAACACTCTTCACATCCTTGCAGCGGCCGGACTCGACCAGATGACGGGCGAAATGTGTGCGGCCGATCATATTGGGATTAGTGGTGAATCTGTAAGCACCTTCCAGCACGCCGCCGATACCGACCTTGGCTAGTTCATCAGCCATCTTCTGCGCGCGCAGACCGCGCCCGCTGCGCACCTCGGTCAGTCCAGCGACCAATGGCGGATAGGTCGGGTCGATGTTCAGGCCGACCAGATGCAATGTGTGTTTACGCCAAGAGACGGATATCTCGACGCCGTTGATGAAAGTCATACCGAGCTTTTCGGCAGCCGCCCTTGCCTCTTCCAGACCGGCGATCTCATCGTGATCGGTCAGCGCCAGCATGGTCACCCCGCGCTCTGCTGCGCGCGCGACCAACTCCTCCGGTGTCAGCGTGCCATCGGAGCTGGTGGAATGACAATGCAGGTCGATATCAAGCATCGCCGCCGCCCTTCTTCATGACTTTTCCCTCTTCGGCGCGCTTGCGGCGCACTTCCTTGGGGTCGGCGATCAGTGGACGATATATCTCGATGCGATCACGCTCGCGCATCACTACATCGGCTTTGCTCAACTTGCCGAAGATGCCGTACTTGGCTTTATCCGGTTCGATCTCGGGATGTTTTTCAAGAATGCCGGACAGGCGCACGGCCTCGCCCAGCGTAGTACCGGCTGGCACTTTGAATTTGAGCAGCGCCTGCTCTTGCGGCAAGGCATAGACCAGCTCGATATCGATGTTTTCGGTGTTCATGCTGTGGTGTAGATCTTTTCTGCACGGTGGATGAAAGCATCCACGAAACTGTCGGCGATGTAATGGAACACCGGCCCCACTATCTTTTCCAGCAGCTTGCTGGAGAATTCATAATGCAGACGGAACTCTATTTTACAGGCTTCCTCGTTCAAAGGGATGAAACGCCAACTCCCGTCCAATTGTTTGAACGGGCCGTCCTTGAGTTTCATCTGGATGGTAAAAGGCGGTTCGCGAAGATTCTCGGTGGAAAAGTGCTGTTTGATGTGGTGGAAATCGATATGCACCGTGGCATGCATGGTCTCGCCCTGCATATCGTCCACCGAAGCCCCGCCACACCAAGGCAGGAACTGGGGATATTCTTCGACACGATCCACCAGATTGAACATCTGCTGCGCCGTATGCGCCACCAGTACAGTCTTTTCCACCAACGCCATGCTTCATCAAGCCCGTCATCAAAGGCTGGTAGAATAGCCCAACCACAGGCAAAACACATCTTCCAATGAGTATCATCCAAAACAAAAAGGCCTTTCACGACTACTTCATCGAAGACAAGCATGAAGCAGGCATCATGCTTGAAGGTTGGGAAGTCAAAGCCATCCGCGCCGGACGCGTGCAACTCAAAGAAGCCTATGTGCTGGCCAAAGACGGCGCACTCTGGCTGTTCGGCTCGCACATCAGCCCGCTGCTGAACGCCTCCACCCACATCCATCCCGACCCCGTACGCACCCGCAAATTGCTGCTGCACAAACACGAGATCGACAAGCTCATCGGCAAAGTGCAATGCGCCGGATTCACCCTCATGCCGCTGAACATGCACTACAAGGGTGGCCGCGTGAAGTTGGATATCGGGCTGGCAAAAGGCAAGAAAGAGCATGACAAGCGCGCCACGGAGAAGGAAAAAGAATCCAAACGCGAAGCTGCACAAGCCATGAAGAAAGAGCGGCGATAAATTGATTCAAAAGGCTTTTCTTGTATTTATTTTAGGAATTTCCCTCCCCGCTTTGGCTGGACAGAAAGGAAACACCATGACCGAGACCAAACAAACCGCCTACCTCGCCGGAGGCTGCTTCTGGGGCATGGAAGAGTTGGTGCGACAGATTCCAGGTGTGCTGGAAACCGAAGTCGGCTACACCGGTGGCGACGTGCCGAATGCGAACTATGACATCGTAAAGACAGGTAGCAGCGGGCATGCCGAATCGTTGAAGATCGTGTTCGAACCAGCCAAGCTCACCTACCGCCACCTGCTGTTCGAATTCTTCCGCATGCACAACCCAACCACACGCAACCAGCAAGGCAATGACCGGGGTACGCAGTACCGCTCAGCCATCTTCTACGTCAGCGACGAGCAGAAGAACACCGCAGATGAAGTGATCCGCACCGTGGATGCTTCGGGCGATTGGGGCGCAAAAGTGGTCACCGAAGTGGTCCCGTTCAAAGATTTCTCGCGCGCCGAGGAATATCACCAGAAATATCTAGTCAAGAATCCGCACGGCTACACCTGCCACCTCAACCGTCATTATCGACTAGGGGAGTGAAGATGGCGTTGCGCTTTCTGGATGGTGTCGCACTCACCCTCTGGGTCGGCAGTCTTTGGGCGATCGGCTATTTGGCCGTGCCCATCCTGTTCAATGCGCAGCCGGATCGCCAATTGGCAGGCATGTTGGCGGGCGAGATGTTCCGCGTACAAGGTTTTGTGGGCATAGCCTGCGGTGTCTATCTACTAGTCCGCGACGGCTGGAAGTTCGGCAAGCTAGCCTTGCGTCAGCCTGCCTTCCTCGCCATTGCGCTGATGCTGATCATCACGCTTGCGATCCAGTTCGGCATCCAACCGATGATGGCAGGATTGAAGTCCCAGGCTTTGCCGCTTGAAGTGATGAAAAGTTCGTTGGCGGATAGCTTCGCCATGTGGCACGGCATCTCCAGCATCCTGTACTTGATTGAAAGTTTACTCGGCGCATCGGCAATTGCTCTGCACATGCGTGCAGCACACGCTAAGTAACATTTCACCGTCAGGCAGATTAACCCAGACGCCCCCTTAAATCGTCGCTCCGCATCAGATCAGAACGATGAGTATTCCGTCTAATGGATGATCTGGGATTAATGATGGTTGCGGATGAATTCTGTGATTCCCGCAGAAGGCAACGGTCGGCTGATCCAGTAACCCTGAACTTCGTCACAATCCTCCGCGCGCAACATCTCCAACTGCTCTTGAGTTTCGACGCCTTCAGCGATGACGCGAATGCCGAGTCCGTGAGCCAGATTGATGATGGTACGCACAATGGCGGCATCGTCCGGGTTGTTATTGATGTCACTGATGAAGGACTGGTCAATCTTCAGCTTGTCGAGCGAGAGCTTCTTCAGATATCCCAAACTGGAATAGCCGGTGCCAAAATCGTCGATCGACAACATGATGCCGAGGCCGCGCACTTCTGCGATGAAGGCAAGTGCGACCTGCGCATCATGCAGCATGACACTCTCCGTGAGTTCCAGTTCTAGCGTCCAGTGCGGTAGTGCGGTCTCTTCCAGCAGTCGCTTCAACAGGGCGGCCAGATGTTTGTCGCGCAGCTGGCGCAGGGATAGATTGACCGCCATCGGGATAGTCTGCAGCCCCAGATCGTGCCAACTGCGCGCCTGTCCACACGCCGTGCGCAAAACCCATTCGCCTATTGCCACGATGAGATCGCTCTCCTCTGCCAGCGGAATGAACTCGCCTGGCGCCACCAATCCGCGCCGAGGATGATTCCAACGCAACAGCACCTCCAGCCCGACGATACGGTCATTGCTCAGATCGATCTGCGGCTGGTAGTACAACTCGAATTCGTCACGCTCCAGAGCAAGGCGCAACTCGCGCTCCATGTCGAAGTGCTGGCGCGCCTTTTCGTTCAACTGTCTGGTGAAGAACTGGAAATTGTTCCGGCCCTGTTCCTTGGCGTGGTACATAGCCGCATCTGCGTTCTTCATCAATGTCTCGGCATCACTGCCGTCGTCCGGATACATGCAGATCCCGATGCTGACGTCGGTGGACATTTCCACACCATCGATGTCGAGCGGTTGCGCCACCGAAGTCAGCAGTTTCTCGGCAACGAACAGTGCGCCGTCCGCGCCTGTCTCTCGTAACAACACGATGAATTCATCCCCACCCAATCGCGCCACGGTGTCGCCTTCTCGAATCGCCTCGTTCAGGCGTCGAGCTACCACGCGCAACATCTCGTCCCCAGCGTGGTGACCTAGCGTGTCGTTGATGTATTTAAAACGGTCCAGATCAAGGAACATCAGCGCAAAACTGTCTTTGTCCCGATGCGCTGCGGCAACAGTCTGTGTCAGACGGTCCTGCAACAATGAACGGTTAGGCAAGCCGGTCAGCGCGTCGTAATAGGCCAGACGCTGGATATCTTCCTGTGCCTGCTTCCAGTCGGTGATGTCTTGTACCGTTCCATCCCCGACACGCGCCACACCATTCCCATCGAAAATGACCTCTGCGCGCTCCCGTACCCATTTCAGCTGTCCGTCGACGAGGATGCGGTGTTCGATATTGTATGGTTCGCCGAGCATCGCTTGCTCCCATGCCTGTGCCACCATCTCTCGCTCTTCGGGGTGAACGCATGAGATGAACTTCGTGTAGTCAGGCGCTTGACTACTATCCAAGCCGAAGATGCGATAAGTTTCTTCCGACCAAGTGAGCACGTTGTTAGGTATATCCAGATGCCAGCTACCCACATGGCCCACGCGCTGTGCCCGATCAAGCGTTTCCTTGCTCAAGCGCAACGCCTGCTCGACTTGATCGCGCTGGGTATTCAGCACCGCAACGCTCAATGCGGTGAGTCCGAACATCAGGTTATGCAGCCAGACTAATTGGATCAGTTCCTCCATTTCGGAGGCCGGCAAATCGCCTAAAGCCAGCAAACCTATGATAGAGGCGACGAACACAAGTAGAAGTGCGCTGGTGACACAGCGCAAACTGAAGCTGAGCGAGATCCAGATCAATAGCGGAAACAACAGATCGAGGCCCAACATACCGCGCTCGATGTTGCTGAAAATCAGGGCACAGGCCGTCAACAGCACCGCCAACATCAGCAAGGCAGTGCCCCTGCGCTCACGCGTCCACTCAATCGGCTCGCTTCGACTCCAAGCGAGAATCGCTGGCGTGAACAGTGCGATGCCCAGTGCATCGCCCATCCACCAGTACTGCAAGGTATAAAGATAGTCTGTCCAAGATGTGTCGAAGGCTTGCGTGATCCACCAAGCACCGCTCGCCGCCCCGACAATCGCGCTGAGCAATGCGCCAAACAGAAACAGCAGACCCACATCGCGCAGCCTTGCCAAACGCATATCAAATCCGCAGCGACGCAACAGGTAATAACCGGCCAGACCTTCCAGTGCATTGCCGATGGAGATGCCGATCACACTGCCGATCGGGAGCGCACCACTGACGTTAGCTAGAAATTCACCGAGGATGATGGCCGGAAACACCCGCCAGCCGAAAAGCAGCAAAGCAGCCAGCGCGATACCGGAAGGTGGCCAGAACAGGGTGACAGTGTCATGAACCAGCGCCAGTGCAAGGCCGAGTTTGGCCGCTAGAAAATAGACCGTACCGACTGCAATGATGCACAGTAGGTCATGCTTTGTGTAACCGAACACTGCCTAGTTACGCCGGCGTTTTGAGTGCAACAAGAATCTCGTCCAGCATCTTCTTGGCATCGCCGAACAACATGCGGTTGTTCTCTTTGTAGAACAGCGGATTGTCTACACCCGCATAACCAGAAGCCATGCTGCGCTTCATCACGATGGAGGTCTTTGCCTTCCAGACTTCCAGCACTGGCATACCGGCAATGGGGCTGGTCGGATCATCTTGAGCGGCTGGGTTCACGATATCGTTGGCACCGATTACGATAGAAACATCGGTATCTGGAAAGTCCGCATTGAGTTCATCCATCTCCATCACGATGTCGTAAGGCACTTTGGCTTCAGCCAGCAACACGTTCATGTGACCTGGCATACGGCCTGCCACCGGGTGGATACCGAAGCGTACGTTGACACCTTTCTCACGCAGGAACTGGGAGATCTCATTAACCGCATGCTGTGCCTGCGCCACCGCCATGCCGTATCCCGGCACGATGATCACGTTCTTGGCATCGCTCAGCAGTTCTGCCGTCTCGGCCGCACTGATGGACACTACCTCGCCCACCGGTTGCGCATCTCCGACGGACTTGGCGGGATTACCTCCGCCAGTACCGAAGCCGCCCGCGATGACGCTGATGAAGTTTCGGTTCATCGCGCGACACATGATGTATGAAAGGATGGCACCGCTGGACCCCACCAGCGCACCGGTGACGATCAGCAGGTCGTTGTTCAACATGAATCCGGTTGCCGCTGCCGCCCAGCCAGAGTAGCTGTTCAGCATGGATACCACCACCGGCATATCGGCACCGCCGATGGCCATCACCATATGGATGCCGAACAGCAGCGCGATGATGGTCATCACAGTCAAAGCTGTCATGCCTGCACTGGTCGTTTCTGCATGCAGGAACTGGTAACCGAAGGCGATGACGACCACCAGCCCGATCAGATTCAGAAAGTGACGTCCCGGTAGCAACATTGGTTTGCCACCGATCTTACCCGCCAGTTTGCCAAAGGCGATAAGTGAGCCGGCGAAGGTGACCGCGCCGATCAGGATGCCGACGTAGACTTCGATCTCGTGGATCGCTTTTTCAGCATGCGACAGACCCACTGCCGCCATCGGATCGATGTAATTGGCGAAGCCGACCAGACAGGCAGCCAGACCGACCAAGCTGTGCATCAGCGCGACCAGTTCCGGCATCTGCGTCATCTGCACCTTACGGGCGGCGTACAAGCCGATGCTGCCACCCACCGCCATCGCACCGATGATCCATGGCAAGCCGGCCATGGTGACGCGTGGGCCAAACACTGTAGCCAGTACGGCAATGGTCATGCCGATCATGCCGTAGAGATTACCTCTGCGCGAAGTCTCGGGATTGGAAAGACCGCCAAGGCTAAGGATAAATAGAATCGTCGCACCGAGATAGGAGACAGCAACCAAACTTGAAGACATCATGATCAATCCTTATTTGCGGAACATCGATAGCATGCGTTGGGTCACCGCAAAACCACCGATCATATTCACCGCAGTGAGCGCGATACCCGCCACGGCCAACCAGCGTATCCATTCGTCCGGGCGATCCAGACCGAGCATCGTCGGTGGTGCGATCTGCACCAGCGCACCGATAGCGATGATGCTGCTGATCGCATTGGTGACGCTCATCAACGGGGTATGCAGGGCCGGTGTGACGTTCCACACCACCATGTAGCCGACGAAACAGGCGAGCACGAATACGGTGAAGTGGCCCAGGAAAGCTGCAGGCGCGTAAGCACCGATGAGCAGGAACAGCGCCGCAACAGCACCGAATATGGCGATGATCTTTCCTGCCGAGGCCGGAGTGCCCGCGCCGCCATGACCTTTCGCGGTTGGCACTGCGACCGGTTTAGCCACAGCCGGTTTGGCCGCCGGGAGTTTCAGTGCCGGTGCGGGCCAAGTGATCTCTCCATCCTTGATGACTGTCAGGCCGCGAATGGCATCGTCTTCCATGTTGACGTTGACGACACCGTCCTTGGCTTTGCACAACTCTTCAGCCAGACGGAACAGATTGGTGCCGTAGAGCGTGGAAGATTGCTTAGCCAAACGGCTGTTCAGATCGGTGTAGCCGACGATGGTCACGCCATGCTTCACGACTGATTGGCCGGGTTCAGTCAGTTCGCAATTGCCACCACGTTCGGCTGCCATATCAACGATGACGCTGCCAGGCTTCATGCTCTGCACCATCTCGGCGGTGATCAACTTGGGCGCGGGCTTGCCGGGAATCAACGCGGTGGTGATGATGATGTCTACTTCTTTTGCCTGCTTGGCATACATCTCGCGCTGGGCTTGCTGGAAGCCCTCGCTCATCACCTTGCCGTAACCGCCGCTGCCGCCGCCCTCTTCTTCATAATCGACTTTGACGAATTCACCGCCCAGAGATTTGACCTGGTCGGCTACTTCGGCACGGGTGTCGTTGGCACGCACGATGGCGCCCAGACCGGAAGCGGTGCCAATTGCGGCCAAGCCGGCCACACCGGCACCGGCGATGAACACCTTGGCTGGCGGAACCTTGCCCGCAGCTGTGATCTGACCATTGAAGAAGCGACCGAAGGCATTGGCAGCCTCGATGACGGCACGGTAACCGGCGACACCGGCTTGGGAGGTGAGCGCGTCCATCTTCTGGGCACGGCTCAACATGCGTGGCAACGCGTCAATGGCGAGTACGGTGGCTTTCTTTGCCGCCAGTTGTTGCATCAACTCGGGATTTTGCGCGGGCCAGATAAAACCTATCAAGTGGCCGCCTTCACGCAGCAGACCGACTTCTTCCGTCGTCGGTACAGCCACCTTGAAAACGATATCCGATTCAGCCCATAGCTTGGCTGCGCCCTCGATGATCTCGGCACCCGCAGCGCGATAGCTGTCGTCATCGCAATTCGCCTGATCTCCGGCGCCCGACTCGACTGCTACTTGGAAG
Organism: Sideroxydans sp.; assembly: GCA_024636935.1. Taxonomy (GTDB): domain Bacteria; phylum Pseudomonadota; class Gammaproteobacteria; order Burkholderiales; family Gallionellaceae; genus Sideroxyarcus. Next base: position 26,642 of record JAGXGC010000019.1, read on the forward strand.
CCCAGTTTGATGAGCTTCTCTACGACTTCCGGTACTGTCGCAACGCGCTTCTCGCCTGCAATGATCTCGGCAGGAATCCCAATACGCATGTAACCCTCCTGTAAACCGCATACTGAAACGCCCGGTGGTTCCGGGCGCACTTAATATCACCGCAATTATATACGAGCTTTGCGCCTCGCCCCACTTCATTGATAAAACGAAAAAGCACACCGCAGCGTGCTTTCAATGGCCAACCGGGGCTGTTTTCCCTGTTATTTGGATAGTGTGATGAAGGAAAGCTTGGCTACCCCAGCCTTCTGCGCCAGCGCCATCAGTCCCGCCACGCGACCATAAGGCACGGCACTGTCCGCCTCGATCTGCAGTTGGAACTGCGGATCGGCAGCACGGGTACTCAGCATCTCAGCCAATTCAGCGTCGTTCACCGGCTGTTTGTCCATCTCGATATTGCCCTGCGCATCCACCACCAGACTGACTTGTTGGGGTTTATCGTTCTGCTGCACGGCGTCGGTCTTGGGCAGGTTGATCTTGAGCGACTGCGGTGCCAATAAGGGCGCGGTGATGATGAACACCACCAGCAGCACCAACATCACGTCGACCAGCGGCGTGACGTTGATCTCGCTCATCATGCTGCCTTCATCTTGTTGGGAAGAATTGCCGAAAGCCATATCCCCTCCTTACAGCTTGAAGTCTTGCTTTTGTGCCAGACGCATGAAGTCATGCGCGAAGTTCTCCAGATCGGTTACATGCACTTTGAGGCGACGCAGGAAGAAGTTATAGGCCAGCACGGCAGGCAAGGCGGTGGCGATGCCGATGGCAGTGGCGACCAGTGCTTCCCCGATAGGGCCTGCCACCACGTCAAGCGAAGCGGAACCTGTGCTGCCGATATCCTGCAGTGCATGCATGATGCCCCACACGGTCCCGAATAGGCCGATGAATGGCGCGGTGGAACCGATGCTGGCCAGTTCGGCCAGACCGCGCTCGTGATAGCGCTGGATGTTCTGCAATTGCTGACGCAGCATGCGCTCCAGCACATCCTGTGGCGCGCCGGAATGTTTCAGGTCTTGTTGTGCGGAGTTCAGGTTCTTCAGTTCGGAGAATCCGGCCTGTGCCAGTCTGGCGATGTCACCCTTGCTCGATGTACTGACCTTTTCTGCCTCGCTCCATTCACGCACCGCCCAGAAAGCCTGACTGAACAGGCGGTCATTCTTGCGCGATTCATATTGCTTCCACAGCTTGAACAAGGCGATGGACCAAGTTGCAATGGACAGAATGATCAGCAACAACAAGGTGCCGAAAACAATAGGCGAGTTGATGGAAAAGAAATCATTCATGCGCTCATTCCTCTAAAGAAAATTTGATGGGCACCAAGAACCACTGCGTAATCGGCTGACCGAAGCGCGTTGCAGGTGAGAACTTCCAAGTCGTGACAGTCCTAAGCGCGGCATCATCAAGGATGCCGAAGCCGCTGCTGGTTTGCAGTTTCACTTCACCCGCCCTGCCCTCGGCCAGCACTTCCACGTTCAGCACCACCTTACCTTGATAGCCCATGCGTCGTGCCACCAACGGATACGGCGGACGCAGATTGTTCAGGTAATCGGCACGGTAATCCGGCTCTGCATCCAATTGCACGAGAGACGGCGGTGTCTCCATGGCCGGTGCGGGTGGTGTCTCCTCCTGCACCACGGGTTCCGGTGCGGGCGGGGCCTCCGGTTCGATCACACGCGGTTTGAGTTCCAGTTTCGGCTCGGGCTTGATCTCAGGTTGTGGTGCGACATCGGCCTGCTGCATCTGAATATTGGCGAAGGAGATAGACATCTCGTTGATCGCCGCTTGCGGTGGTTCCGGCTGAGAGAGCCAAAAGGCGAAAAGGGCAAAATGTACCAATGTAACGATAGCGACCAGAGTCAGCTGTTCGTACCAAGTAGATTCCACTATTAAGTTGTGCTGGGCTAGCATGTGACCCAAAGTCAGACTGAGTTGAAGGAGCGACATGCTACCAGCGCGTCAGAGATGACACCAACCAATACGCTGCATGTGCAGGGTCAAAATATTCACTCCACCCCACAGTGACACTCAAACCCATCCGCTATAATCCGCCGATGTCTTCCATCCAGTTACTCCCCGACCTTCTCATCAACCAGATCGCCGCCGGCGAAGTGATCGAGCGCCCTGCTTCAGCTCTCAAAGAGCTGTTGGAAAACAGTCTGGATGCTGGCGCGACCGATATATCAGTACAGTTGGAGAGCGGCGGCATCAAGTTACTGCGCGTGCGCGACAACGGCTGCGGCATCGCAAAAGAACAGCTGCCGCTGGCGCTGATGCGTCATGCCACCAGCAAGATCGCCTCCTTGGATGATCTGCAACGCGTCGCCAGCATGGGCTTCCGTGGCGAAGCGTTGGCGAGTATGGCGGCAGTGGCACAAGTCACGCTGACCAGTCGCACCGCTGAGGCGGCACATGCGTGGCAGGTCGAGGCTATCGATGGTGGATTGAGTGAAGCCGCGCCGTCATCACATGCGCACGGCACAAGCTTTGAGATGCGTGAGTTATATTTCAACACCCCCGCACGCCGCAAATTTCTCAAGAGTGAGAACACCGAATTTGCTTGGTGCGAAGAGACCTTCAAACGCATCGCACTGTCGCGGCCAGACGTCGCCCTCTCCTTGCAGCACAACGGCAAGACTAAATGGCAGCTCACAGGACAAGACCTGTCGCAACGTATCAAAGCCATCCTCGGTAGCGAGTTCGGCCAATACGCGGTGACCGTAGAACGCGAGATCGGCTCGTTGCATATTTACGGCATCGCTGCCTTGCCCGCCTATTCGCGTTCCACACGCGACGAGCAATATTTCTTCATCAACGGCCGCTTCGTGCGCGACAAAGTGTTGATGCACGCCGTGCGCCAAGCCTATCAAGACATCCTGCACCATCAGCGCCACCCAGCCTTCGTGGTTTTCCTCGACATGCCACCGGAACTAGTGGACGTGAACGTGCACCCGGCCAAGAGCGAAGTGCGCTTCCGCGAGAGTCAGGGCATCCACCAATTCGTGTTCCACGGTTTGCAAGATGCATTGAGTGCGACGATGCGGGAAACGGCAGAGATGCCTGCCGCCACATCGCAAGAAAATGTGGCGACAGGCCCCACGTTCGCCCCGACCCAGCAGCAAGGCATGCGCTTTGGCGCAGCCGAACAGCAAGCGACGTATCGCGTATGGGAATCACAGAGTCAGGCATTAGGAGCGAGAAGCGAGGAACAAACAAGAAGCGACCAAGAGCCCCTCAACTCTGCTCGATCCTCACAAGAACACCCCCTCGGCTACGCCCTAGGCCAACTGTCCGGCATTTACATCCTCGCCCAGAACCAGCGCGGATTGATCGTGGTGGACATGCACGCCGCGCATGAACGCATCGTGTACGAACGTCTCAAGACCGCCTTCGACGCACAGCAGATGCCAACTCAGCAACTCATGATCCCCGTCACATTCGGCGCCGAAGCATTGGATGTCGCGACCGTGGAAGAACAACAGGAAGCCTTGCAGAAGTTGGGCTTCGACCTAGCACCGATCTCCACCAACACGCTGGCGGTGCGCGTCATGCCAGCCATGCTCAAGCAGTCGCACGCCGAAGCTGCCGCGCGCGAAGTGCTGCACGAACTGCGCGATTTTGGCGCTAGCCGTGCACTCACCGAGCGTCGCAATGAGTTGCTCGCCACTCTCGCCTGCCACTCCGCCGTGCGTGCCAATCAGCAATTGAGCTTGCCCGAGATGAATGCCATCCTGCGCGAGATGGAGCAGACTGAGCGCGCTGACCAATGCAATCACGGTCGCCCGACTTGGTTTCAGGTGACGCTGGAAGAACTAGATGCGATGTTCATGCGCGGGCAATAATCATCATTACTTAGACTGTGCATCTGCCCGTAAAGCCGCAAGAACATGCATAATGCGCACCTTTCCTGCCACAACTTGCAGTCTATTGCCATGAAACATATCGTCGACGACGTCCGCATCAAAGAGATCAAAGAACTCACTCCGCCCAGCCATCTGGTACGCGAATTCCCAGTCACCGATACCGCTGCCGAAACCACTTTTACCGCGCGCACCTCTATCCATCGCATCTTGCATGGCGCTGAAGATCGCTTGCTGGTGGTGGTCGGGCCGTGCTCGATCCACGATACCGAGTCGGCGATGGAATATGCGGCCAAGCTGAGGGAAGAAGCGAAGCGGCACGATGCCGACCTGCTGATTCTGATGCGCGTGTATTTCGAGAAGCCGCGCACGACGGTGGGTTGGAAAGGTTTGATCAACGATCCGCATCTGGACGGCAGCTTCAAGATCAACGAAGGTCTGCACATGGCGCGCAAGCTGTTGTGGGAGCTGAATGAACTGGGCTTGCCTTGCGCCACCGAATTCTTGGATGTGGTCACACCACAATACACAGCAGACTTGATTTCTTGGGGCGCCATCGGTGCGCGCACCACTGAATCGCAGGTGCATCGCGAACTAGCTTCGGGCATCTCCTGCCCCATCGGTTTCAAGAACGGCACCGACGGCAACCTGCGCATCGCTGTGGATGCGATCAAGGCAGCCGCCAGCCCACACCATTTCCTGTCGGTTACCAAGGCTGGCCATACGGCCATCTTCTCCACCAACGGTAACGAGGATTGTCACGTCATCCTGCGCGGCGGCAAGCAGCCAAACTATGATGCGGCTTCCGTCGATGCGGCAGGAAAAGATCTGGCCAATGCCGGACTTCCCGCACGCGTGATGGTCGATTTCTCGCATGCCAACAGTCGCAAGGAATATCAGCGTCAGATGGAAGTGGCGCAGGATTGCGCGGCGCAACTGGCGAATGGCGAAGAGCGCATCTTCGGCGTGATGATTGAATCCAATCTCAATGCAGGCCGCCAAGACTTGGTGCCCGGCACACCGTTGAACAAAGGTGTCTCTATCACCGATGGCTGCATCGGTTGGGACGACACTGTAAGTGTGCTGGACACTCTGGCCGAAGGCGTACGTCAGCGTCGCCTCAAACTGGAAGATCGTTGATTTCCCTCTGTTGCCTGCAATGACTATCCGCCCGCCCGCCATCTTCCTGATGGGGCCCACCGCCAGCGGCAAGACCGGCGTGGCGGTGGAGCTGGCACAGCACCTACCGGTTGAACTTATCAGCGTGGATTCAGCGCTGGTGTTCCGCGACATGGACATCGGCACAGCCAAACCGGATGCCGCCACCCTCTTCCACGCACCGCACCACCTCATCGATATCATTGATCCGACCGAGGCGTACTCCGCCGCCGCTTTCCGCAAGGATGCATTGCGCTTGATGGCGGATATCACAGCGCGTGGCAAGGTGCCCTTGCTGGTGGGCGGCACCATGTTGTACTACAAGGCGCTGCGTGAAGGATTGAGTCCATTGCCGCAGGCGGATGCCGCCTTGCGTGCCGAACTTGATGCCGAGATCGCGCAACACGGCATCGAAGCACTGCATGCCAAGCTGGCCAAAGTCGATGCCGAGACAGCGGCCCGCCTGCACGCCACCGACACGCAACGTGTGCAGCGCGCCATGGAGATCTATCGCGCTACAGGCAAACCGATGTCGGAACTGATCAAGCAACAGGAACAAAATCCATTGCCTTTCGATGTCCTGTCCATCGCGCTCATCCCTTCCGACCGCGCCGTGCTGCATGACCGGATTGCTTCGCGCTTCGAGAAGATGCTATGCGATGGGCTGATAGATGAATTGCGCAGTTTGCGTGGCAAATATCCGCTGCAGCGCGAGATGACCTCGATGCGCTGCGTCGGCTACCGTCAGGCCTGGGAGTACCTGGAAGGCGAGATCAATGAAGCAGGATTGATGGAAAAAGGCGTCGCGGCGACGCGGCAACTGGCCAAGCGTCAGCTCACCTGGTTACGCAGCATGCCTGAGAACTTGGAAGTGGATTGCCTAGCGGAGGGCCTGTACCAGCGCGTACTGGCAATTATCCAGTCGAAAGTACGCTTCAGTCCTTATTGACCGGCGCTTGTTCATTGTTTTGCGCGAGCCAGTAATCCCGGTATTTCATGTCTTCATTCAGCAGGTGTGAGACCAGTAGCTGTTTGACCTGTAGCCCCGCCTCGACCCACTCGTAATCCTGCTCGCTCTTTTCTATGCGCTTCATGATCGTTACAAAGATCTCTGCGGTCGCAGCATGTTCGCGCGCGTGCTGTTCGGCTTCCGGATAGCACCATTCGATGAACAAGACCTCCTCGTGATCGAAATGGGCGACGGCATCATCCAGCACATCCTGCATGCGTTTGCGCACCTCGCTCAGCGACATGCGCTCCGCGATGGCTTCGTTCAAGGCATTAATGAGTTCGATGAAGTGTTTGTGTTCGGCATCGATCTCGGGGATGTGCACACTGAGTTCCTGACTCCATTCCAGTCGCCAGGGCATGGGGTTATTGGGGTAGTTCATATCCATCCTCCCTGAACAATGCGGTGCAGGCATCCACCACTTGTGTGTCGAAATGGGTACCGCGTCCGTTCTGCAACTCTTCCAGCGCCGCCTCGATGCCCAGTCCGGGCCGGTAAGGCCGGTGCGAGGACATGGCTTCCATCACATCGGCCACGGCTAGGATACGTGAACCAGGAAGGAATTCGTCCCCCTTAATACCCAGCGGGTAACCGGAGCCATCCATGCGTTCATGATGTTGATGGACCATCTGGGCGATCGGCCAGGAAAAATCTATCTCCTTCAGGATCTCGTAACCGGCTTGCGGATGCATCTTGATGAAGTTGTACTCCATCTCGTTCAGGCGACCTGGCTTGCTCAAGATCTCGGCCGGTATCTTGATTTTGCCTAGGTCATGCACGATGCCGGCCAGCCGGATCGCCAGCCCCTCTTCCTCAGACATGCCCATCTTCTTTGCGATCGCCTCGGCGAGTTCGGCGACTCTGCGCTGATGACCTGATGTATAGGGGTCGCGCATCTCGACGATGCTGGCAATGGCCTCGACCGTCTTCAGCATATTGCTTTGCAAACGCTGTTCATGTTCGCGATGGGCGGCCTTGACGCGCAGGGTGAGGATGCCGAAGGCCAAGTCGTCCGCCATCTCCCCCAGTAGCTGGATCTCACTCGCATCGAAGACATTCACCTTCTCGTCAAATAGCACCAATGCGCCGAAAGCCCGACTGCCATCCATCAAAGGCAGTGCGATACAAGAGGCGTAACCGTATAGCCGCGCATTCTCGTGCCAGGATTCCAGATCGGGATCGTTCAGGATGTCTTGTACTATCTTCGGCGATCCGCGGAGGATGGCAAGACCTGCCGGGCAGGATTCATGTCTCTCTTCGTTCCATGTCAGCGGAGACGGGTTCGGCCACCCTTCCTCACTGCCGTATTGCGCCATCTGCGCAATCGTCTTGTCGTCATCGTCGCGCGCAAATCCTATCCACGCCAAGCGGTAGTTACCAAACTCGACGGCGACTTTGCACATCTCCTGCAACAGGCTGCCTTCAGCTGTCGAATAGATCAGCGCCTGATTGCCGGCGCTGATGGTAAGCAGCGCGCGGTTGGTGCGTTGCAGGGCTGCCTCATGCTGCTTGCGTTCGGTGACGTCTATGGTGTAACCCGCCAGATAGGTTCTACCTCCCAGCGGTATCGGGAATTTGATGGTCAGATAACTGCGGCCGTTCAACTCCTCATCCAGATTCAGCACTTCGTTGCTGCTGACTGTGCGCCAGTCATCCGCTGTCATCTTCTCCGCGAACTCCGCAGGGAAAAGTTCAGTCATGGTCTTGCCAGTCATCTCATGACCGGGGATGCCGATCATGTCTACATAGTTCTCACTGGCAGCCAGCACTTTGCTTTCCGCAGGGACGACTTCCTTGATGAACGTGTAGATCGGGGAATGCGCAATGAAAGCCAGCAGCAATTCCCAATTCTCGCGCAGCCGGTTTTCCATGTGCTTGCGTTCGGTCACGTCCTCCATGGTATGCACGCTGTACAGGTACGCGCCCTGCAGGTCATGCACGGGGAAGGCACGCGAACGATAGGTGTGATCCTCGGTGATGACCTCCTCTTCCTCTCCATCCGCACTTCCCTCCAGCGCGTGCAGACAGCCGGGCAAAGGTCCGGGCGCTTTCGGAAAGACCTCGTAATAGGGACGCCCGATGAATCCCTTGAATGGCAGGCCCGTGCGCTGCTGATAGGCTCGGTTTGCTCGCAGGATACGGAATTCCTTGTCATGCATGAAAACAGGATCGTCGATGGCATCCAGCGCAGCCATCCATTCCTGGCGTACTTGCTCGATCTGCTTGAGCGCAATATCACGGTCTACCTGCTGGACGGTATCGCCTTTCTATTGTGCACTCAGCTCCGTAATCTGCTTCTGCAATGCCGCGATGGTGCATTGTGCGGCATCGAGTTCGGAACGTAGCGACTGGGAAATATCTCTCACGCTGCACACCCATGCGATTGTTTAGGGAGAAGACGCAGCGACAGTTCTACTGCGGTTGAAAGCAGCAGGACGTTTGGAAACAGAAGCAGCTTATCGAGATTGATACTCATAGCATCGAATCCCCTGCAACATTGCCGCCAGAGCATCTTTTGCCGGAGGCGGAGGTCCGATTGAATTATGACTGGATACTTCAGTGGGGTTTGCCCAAGTCGCACACATTGTTTTCTTCAGGGCATACCAAGGCCATCGCATCAGTAGCTGGAATACGGAGCAGCTCACCAAGCGCAGTATAGTCATCTGGCAAAGCGGCATCATCCCAACCGTTTGCTGAGTGACGCGCAAGATTGACCGCCAAAACGACGTTGCGAACGCGGATCAAGTTCGCATGTTCGTCATCCATCAGAGTCAGCAACAATTGAGGCAAACCCCATGCCTGCACCAACTCTTTCTGGAGCTCTTGCAAATTGAATCCCAGAACTTCTTCCTGTACCGCTTTACTACGCAGAGTTTTATCCTTTATCTGCATGGCATGTATCTTCAACATTTCTGCAGGTGAGAAACTCCACATCAACATCTCTGGAAGGTCATGCAGCAAAGCTGCGATGCGAACCTCCTCGTAATGGAGATCGTTCAATCGAACTGCCCAGTCGAATGCATATGCGGCTGCTCGATGTGAGCGATGCACAACATGTAGTAATTGCACCAGCGCTTCCATCTGTCCCTTAAGTGCATCCTGTACAAAAGGATTGGCCGGCACCTTGTTGTAAAAAGCTTCAACGCCTAACATCAATAAGGCCTGCTCAATCTGCACGACCTCACTGGTCTGGCTGCGGTGTTTATGATGCTGCAGGTAACGCAATAGTTTCACTGTGAGCATCGGATCACCAGAGATAGCATTGGCTACATTGCGTGCACTCAGCTTATTGATATCCTCACGCAAGGTATCAAGCTCACGTGCGGTTTGTTTGAGAACGGGAATATCGGCCCGAGTCAGGAATTCGACTCTGGCGCTTAGTTTGTCGGTGTTCTGCTCTGACATGTGCCCTCCCCTGGGTACGCTTGCAGTGAAGTTTACGACAATTCGATGAAATACTTTAGCTTTGTAACGCCAGCGTACCGCTCCGTCCTTCGAGACTGCCCATCGTTACTTCGTGACGCGGCAGGTCAGCTTGATTCAGTCCCAGCAGATATTGATGCATGGATACCAGTTCATAGCCCTGCTGCTGCCAGCCTTGCAACAGTTGTTCGAATATCGGCATCCACTTCTGCCCTTCCAATTCTGCGTGCAGGGTGTAGACATGTCCTGTAGGTGATGGCGTCTGGGTCAGCTTCAACAAATGCTCAGCGACATTATCGAGGGTGATGCCATCGCGGCCAATCAATTCATCAAGCGTCGGCAAAGTGGTCGGCAGTTGCGGGCAAGCAATGATCTCTGCCTCCCAAGTCGGAATGAAGGGATGTGTGCCGCGCGTATCGGAGCTGTAGTCGAAGTTCAGATGCTGCGTCTGGCGTAATGCGTAGCGGTTGGTCTGCCAGCCAGCGGCGGCATGTGCCTTGGGCGCTTCGCCGAAGATGGCGGTGAATCGATCCACTGCGCGTTGCATCTCGCGCTTCGTCCACGCTGCATCTTTTCCAGCCACATGATCCTGCCAGCGGATATGGTCATAGCAATGGATGCCGACCTCGAAACCCGCATCACGCACCGAACGCATGATTTCACCGCATTTCTTGCCGATGTCAGGCCCCGGCAGCAGCGTGCCGTACATCAGGGTCTTGAAACCATAATGTTCTAGTACCGAAGTGCGCGAGACTTTCTTCATGAAGCCGGGGCGGAACACGCGCTTGATGGCACGGCCGGTGTGATCGGGCCCCAAAGAGAAGAAGAAGCTAGCTTGAGCTTGGTGGCGTTGCAGGACTTCGACCAGACGCGGCACACCTTCACGTGTTCCGCGGTAGGTGTCGACGTCGATCTTGAGAGCGATTTGTTTCATTTGGATCAGTGAATTCGAAGCATAGTTAAAGAAAAAGCGGAGCCACAGGTTTCCCCTCTGCTCCGCTTCCTTTGCATCCAGAACCTGCGATTAATCTACAAGGCCCTTCGCTTCTGCGATCTGCGTGCGATAAGCATCGAAGATCTTGCGCAGGGTGTCGGCCATATTTGTGGTTGGCTTCCAGCCCAGCTCTTCGCAGGTGTTGGTGATCTTAGGAACGCGGTTCTGCACGTCTTGATAACCCTTGCCGTAGTAAGCGTCGGAAGTCGTTTCGACGATCTTCACCTTCTTGGCGGATTCGCTGTACTCGGGGTACTCGTTCGCCAGCTTGAGCATCATGTCAGCCAAATCGCGGATGGCGTAGTTGTTAGTCGGATTGCCGATGTTGTAGATCTTGCCGGTGGCGATGCCATCCTTGTTATCAATGATCTTCATCAGTGCGTCGATACCGTCGTCGATATAAGTGAAGGCACGTTTCTGATGGCCGCCGTCGACCAAGCTGATGTTGTTGCCACGGATGATGTGACCGAGGAACTGGGTCACTACGCGTGAGCTGCCTTCTTTAGGCGTATTGATGGAATCCAGACCTGCGCCGATCCAGTTGAACGGACGGAACAGGGTGAAGTTCAGGTTGTCCTGCATGCCGTAGCCCCAGATCACGCGGTCCATCAGTTGCTTGGAGTTGGAATAGATCCAACGCGGCTTGTTGATCGGGCCGCAGATCAGTTCGGAGTTTTCCGGATCGAATTCTTCGTCGTGGCACATGCCATAGACTTCGGAAGTGGACGGGAACACCAGATGTTTGTTGTATTTCACTGAAGCACGCACGATGGGCAGGTTGGCTTCGAAGTCCAGTTCGAATACGCGCAGCGGCTGCTTCACGTAAGTTGCCGGTGTGGCGATGGCTACCAGTGGCAGGATCACATCGCATTTCTTAACGTGGTATTCGACCCACTCTTTGTTGATGGTGATGTCGCCTTCGAAGAAATGGAAGCGCGGCTTGCCGATCAGATCAGTGATGCGGTCAGTACTCATGTCCATACCGTAGACTTCCCAGTCGGTGGTTTCGAGAATGCGGTTGGACAGATGGTGACCGATGAAACCGTTCACACCCAGGATCAGGACTTTCTTCATTTTTATAGCCTCAACGATTGAATTCAAATTCTTCAGTGCCGTACTTGCCGGCGAAATCTTGTGCGGACATCTCGCTGCCATCCAGCTCGAAACGCACTACTTGCAATAGTCCTTTGCCGCATCGTGCGTGGGCTTTGCCATCACGGATATAAAACGCCGCATTTCCTGTTGCATCACCCTGTGCCATCAAGGTTTGCAGGATGCGCATGGGCTTGCCCATCAGTGTCGTAGTCGCTCCCGGATACGGCGGCGCCACGGCGCGGACGAGATTATGAATGTTTTGCGCGCTCTGTGCCCAATCAATCTCACCATCCTGCGGTTTTCGACCTCCAAAATAGCCACCTTTGGATAGATATTGCTTCACACGCGGTGCATTTCCTGCCAATAAGGCGGGCAGCACATCGTTCAATGCCATTTCGGCCGCAACGGTCACCTTCAGGAACACTTCGTGCGCCGTATCGTTCGGCAGGATAGGCACGGCCTGCTGCGCCACGATATCGCCGTTGTCCGGCTTCTCGGTCATGTAGTGCAGCGTGGTGCCGGTCTCGGTCTCGCCATGGATGATGGCCCAGTTCACCGGTACACGGCCGCGATATTTCGGCAGCAAGGAACCGTGCATGTTCAAAGCGCCCTGCTTGGGAATCGCCAGCAGTTCCGGCTTCAACATCTCGCGGTAGTAGAACGAGAAATAGAAATCAGGCCGCAAGGCTTTTATCTGCGCAATCACTTCTGGCGTATTCGGATTATCCGGCGTGATAGTCGTAATGCCATGCAACTCGGCCAGCTTCTGCACGCTATCGAACCAGATGTTCTCGTTCGGATTATCGCGGTGTGTCACCACCAGCGCCACATCGACACCGTGTGCCAGCAAGACGCTCAGGCAACGGTAGCCTACGTTATGGTAGGCAAAAACGACCGCACGACTCATTCTTCGCCGCCCACGAACAGATCGGCAGGCGCTTCAACAGCAGCCTTGGGCTTACGTGTGCGTTTGGGCTTCTCTTCTGCCTTTTCCAAGATGGCTTCCACCAGATAGCGCGGCCTATGACGCACCTGCTGGTAGATACGACCGATGTACTCACCCAACAAACCGATGCCGAACAGCGCGATACCGATCAGGAAAAACATCAGTGCGAACAGGGTGAACAAGCCTTCTGCTTCGGGGCCGATGATCAGGCGGCGAATCACTAGGAAGACGAAGAACACTCCCGAACCCAGCGAGATCAGCATGCCCAGCATGGAGAAAATCTGCAACGGCACCAGCGAGAAGCTGGTCATCAGATCGAAGTTGAGGCGGATCAGGCTGTACATCGAATATTTGGATTCGCCCGCAGCACGTTCCTCATGTCCTACGGCGACTTCAGCCGGATTCTTGGCAAAGCTGTAGGCCAGCGCCGGGATGAAGGTATTCACCTCTTGGCAACTGTTGACCGCATCAATGATGTTGCGGTCATAGGCGCGAAACATGCAGCCCTGGTCGGTCATTTTGATGCGAGTGATCTTTTCGCGCAGGCCATTCATGGCACGCGAAGCGACGTGACGCCACCAGCTATCGTTACGTTGACGACGGATGGAACCTACATAGTCATGTCCCTCGTCCATCTTGGCCAACAACAGGTGTGTGTCTTCCGGCGGATTCTGCAGATCGGCATCCAATGTCACCACGCGCGCGCCCTTGCTGTGCTCGAAGCCGGCCATGATCGCCATATGCTGGCCGAAATTACCGTTGAACAGCACGACGCGGGTTACATCCGGACGTTGTTGGAACTGCTCACGCAGGATGGCGGCAGAACGGTCGCGGCTGCCGTCATTGATGAATATGACTTCATACGGAAGCGCCAGCTTGTCTAGCGCCGGATAGAGCCGATCGAACAAGGATTGCAGCCCCTGCTCTTCGTTGTAGACGGGAATGACGACGGAAAGTTGGATAGCGCTCATAGGGACGGCATTCTACCGCAGTGATGTGGATTGCACTAAATCGACAGTGTATTTCGCACAGCGCTGACCACTCGCTCCACATCTGCCTCGCGCATTCGCGGGAACAGGGGCAAAGTGACAATGCGCTTACCGACACTCTCGGCCACAGGGAACATGCCTTCCTTGAAGCCACGGTCTCGGTACAGCTGGAACAGGTGGATGGGCGGATAGTGAACGCCACAACCGATGCCATGTTGCTCTTTCATCACCTTCATGAAATCTGCTCGTATCGTTCCTTGCGGCAACACCAGCTGGAACATATGCCAATTACTGTTCTCGAAATTCGCCAATGGCAATTGCGCGTCCGTCTGCTGTTCGAAATCCGTCCCGAACGACTCGAAGTAATGTTTGGCCAAAGCATGGCGCCGCGCAGTGATTTCATTCAGTTGCTGTAACTGATTCAGACCGATGACAGCAGCAACATCTGTCATGTTGAACTTTCCGCCCAGCACATCGACATCCATACCGTCGAAGCCAGTTCGGGTTACGCCTTGCAGGCGGTACTTCTCAGCTAAACGCGCTTCGCTCTCATTATTCAGTACCAGACACCCGCCTTCAGTGGTGGTGAGATTCTTGTTGGCCTGAAAGCTGAACGAAACGAAATCGCCGAAGCTGCCGATACGCTTGTCCTGCCATAGTGAGCCGATAGCTTGTGCTGCATCTTCTACCACGCGCAGTTTGTATTTTGCGGCGATGGCATACAGTCGGTCTCTATCCACCGGCAAGCCAGACAGATCCACGGGGATGATGGCTTTGGTACGCGGCGTGATGGCAGCTTCCAGCTTGTCCAGATCGATGTTGCGTGTGACAGGATTGATGTCCGCGAACACTGGGGTCGCGCCGACTTCGATGATGACGTTGGAGGTCGCCACCCAGGAGATGGGGGTGGTGATGACTTCGTCCCCTGCTCCGATACCCGCGATACGCAAAGCGATTTCCATGGTGCAAGTGCCAGAGTTAAAGGTGCGCACTGGGCGTCCACCGAAATAAGCCGAGAGTTGCTTCTCGAACTCCGCAACTTTGGGGCCGCTGGTGATCCAGCCAGAACGCAAGACCTCGCCGACAGCCGCGATGGCCGCTTCATCGATATAGGGACGTGTAAAAGGAAGGAATTCACTCATGCTCTTGAAATGATGATGACGCCGAAGATGATGATTCCCATGCCGACCAGCTTGGTGACATTGAAGTCTTCGCCCAGCAGATACTTGGCCGCGATCGCATTCACCACATAGGCCATGGACAACATGGGAAAAGCGATGCTGACTGGCACGCGGGACAAGGCCAGTATCCACACCACGACGCTGATGCCATAGCAAAACAAGGCTGTGACGATATGCCATTCGGTAGCCAGTTTCCAACCGATGGGCAACACGTTGGCCATGCTGAATTCGAAATGGCCGATGGCATTGGTTCCCGACTTCATCAGGATCTGGGCAGCGGCGTTCAGCATCACGCCAATAAAGATAAGACTAAAATTGAGCAGGCTCATGGCTTGCTCACCACAACGAGTTGGTGGTCTCGAAACATCTCTTTCATTGCCAGACCTTTCTTCTCCAGTTCAGGAAGCACGCGCAACGGCATGATCGCATAGGCTTCCTTGTCGTTATTCCAGCGCTGCACGAACGTAGTGATGTCGGGTATCCACTTTTGCGGTTCCTGCTGGATACCGAATGCCATCTCATCCTTGAAATCGACCAGTATGAACGTGCGCTTGAGATAGAACGGCAGCGTCTGTTCATAGTTCTCGATCGAATAGAACGGGGCATCGGGTTTGATCTGAGATGCAATCGCTTCGGCGATCGGGTAGCCGGAGCGTTCACGTGCGATGGTGTTGTACCCGGTGATGCCGATCTGCCCGGCAAGCAGAGATGCTAGTGCCAGTACTGCAAGCGAGGCCCCTACTTTTCCGCGCCGAATACCGTATAGCGCCACACCAGTACCTACCAGCCAGATCACGGCAGCAACCATCAGCCAATCGGCGTAGGCCGAATACATCTCATGTTGCACAGGATTCTCAGACTGCTGATTCACCAATGGCCCCAGTCCGAACAACAGGACAAGCAATAGCGGCAGCACTGGCGCGATCATCCAGAACAGACGGCGAGCGGACATCTCTGCGATCTGCTTGCCCATCAACAAGGCCAGCGCTGGGAACATCGGCAGCAGATAGGACGGCAGCTTGGAGCTGGAGAGCGAAAAGAATACATATACGAACACCACCCATACCAGCAGAAAACGCTCCGGGCTGAAGCGACGAGCCTCAGCAACACCACCGCGCCATGTGCGCAGGAGTGCATCGAACATCAGTACCGTCCAAGGCAGCATGCCGAATAGAATAATCGGCACGAAATAGTGCCAAGGCTGATAACGGGAATGCACCTTGGTCAAAAATCGCTCAAAGTGCTCGTGTATGAAGAAGAACTGGAAGAACTCTGGATTCGCCTGCATCACCAACACGAACCAGGGTGCAGCGACCGCAAAGAAGGCCAGCAACCCGCTGAACCAGTGCATGCGCAGCCAAACGGCCACATCACGATTGAAGATCGAATATAGGAACAAGGCTGCACCGGGCAGGATCAGTCCCATCAATCCTTTGCTCAATACCGCCAGTGCCATGGCAGCCCAAGCAAGGATCATCCAGTTGCGCCTGAAGGGAATGGCTTGCTCCTTCTGCGCCAGCAACAGTGAAAAGATGCCGAGCGTAATGAAGAAGGTGACCCCCATATCCAGCGTATTCACATGCGCCATCAGCACGTAGAGCATGCTGCTGCACAGAATCAGCGCGGCGTACAGCCCAGCTTCGCGCCCGAACAAACGCATACCGACGAATCCGGTGAGCAGGATGCCGAGGAATCCTGTCAGGGCAGTCCACAGACGTGAAGTCCATTGATGTTCCCCGAACACCTCGTAGGCCACCGCCGTAGCCCAGTATTGCAGCGGCGGTTTTTCGAAGTATTTGAAGTCATTGAGATGCGGGGTGACCCAATCACCGCTAACCACCATCTCGCGCGGGATCTCCGCATAGCGGCCTTCATCCGGCTTGATCAGTTTTCGGTATTCCAGATTGCCGAACCAAATAACAACCAGCGCCAGTAGCAGCAGCCACAATGTGCGTCGCGAGAAAGGAAGGTTCATCTTTGGCAATTGAGTTTAGAAAGCGAGCGCGAATTTTATCCTAAACCGCTTTCGGCTCTAGGATTTCCTGCACCTGAACGCGTGCTCCACCTTGTGCAAAGGTGACATCCAAAACTTCACCTTGCTCGATGTGCTGGCTATCGATCACGATGTTACCCTGCGCGTTGCGCACCAGACTATAGCCGCGCGCCAGTACTTTATTCGGGTCGAGCAGATGCAGATTCTGCTGTAGCGCGAGCAGTCTGTCCTCATGGCGCTCAAGCTGGCGCGCAAGCGCACTCTTCATTCGCGTTGAATAGCTAGCCAGCAGTGTCTGTGACGCTTCGACATCCGGCGCGAGAACGCCAAGCCGTTGCATCAGTGATCGCAACTGCCATTCTCTTTGTTGCATCAAGTTGCCTTGTGACAGATCGAGGCGACGACGCATGGCATCCAATAGATCCGTTTGCTGTTGTATGCGCTGTGCTGGATGTACCAGTCTTCGCTGCAGATAATCCACCTGCTGCATACGACGCTCGATCTGCCGCATCAATGCCTGAGAGAGCTGCTGTCCCTGTTTTGCCAGAGAGTGACGCAAGGATTGCCGGTCTGGTACGGCCGCTTGTGCTGCTGCGGTCGGAGTGGCAGCACGCAGGTCGGCCACGAAGTCGGCGATAGTGAAGTCGGTCTCATGGCCGACACCGCTGATGACTGGTATCTCACTGGCAGCGATGGCACGTGCCACCACCTCTTCGTTAAATGACCATAAGTCTTCAATACTGCCGCCTCCGCGACAGACGATGAGCACGTCGCACTCGGCACGTTCATTGGCAGTGTGGATCGCCTGAGCGATCTTGCGCCCCGCCCCTTCGCCCTGCACCGGGGTCGGATACAACACGACAGGCACACTCGGCATGCGGTTCGACAAGGTGCGCAATGCATCGCGCAAAGCTGCGGCCTGCGGAGAGGTGACGATGCCGATCTGTCGAGGGAATTCCGGCAGTTCTCGCTTGCGCGCAGGATCGAATAGCCCCTCTTCCGAAAGTTTTCCTTTCAGGCGCTCGAATGCTTCGTACAGTGCGCCCTGTCCCGCAGGGCGCATACGCTCCAGCGTCAGTTGGAATTCACCACGCGCTTCATACAATGTAGCCAGCGCATGCACCTCGACCAACATGCCGTTAGCCGGACGGAAATCTAGATACTGTTGTTTGTGACGGAACATCACACAACGCACCTGTGCCTGTTCGTCTTTGAGAGAAAAATACCAGTGACCGGAAGAGGCAGCAACGAAATTGGATATCTCACCGCGCACCCACACCAGCGGCAGGCCACCTTCGATCAGGCGCTTGGTGGCAAGGTTAAGTTCTCGTACGCTAAGTACGCTATCGCTTGGAAACATCTGATCTAGCGGCCGCGCGCATCACCCCAGCGCAACGGCGTACGGTCGTCGCCGATGTACCAGGTCGAGCCGGTTTTGTGCTCGACACAGTATTTCGGCGAGACGATGGTCTCTTCGAACACCATGTCATGACTGATACGCGTGTACTCCAGCAAGATGCTACGAATGACCTTGGCATTCGCACAGATATGCGAACCACGCGTGATCCAAGTTGGTCCGATTATCTCAGCACCATCTTCGATACACACACCAGAATCGATATAGACCGGCCCTTCTATTTTGACTTTGTCCCAGTTGATGCAGGTATTGATGCCCACCCATACGCCCGGCTTGACCTCTTTGCCCGGCATCTGCATGTGGGCGATCTCCCCTCTGAGCACGCGCTGCAGCACGCTCCAGTAGTCGGCGATATGACCGATATCGATCCAGTTGAAGTGGCGCTTTTGCGCATAGAAGGGCATGCCCTTTTCAGCCAGCATGGGGAATAACTGGCTACCAATATCGAATACCTGCCCAGAGGGAATCATATTGATGACTTCCGGCTCGAAGATGTAGATGCCGGTACTGGCAAAGTTAGAGCGTGCATCTTCAGGCTTGGGCTTTTCCTGGAAAGAGAGGATGCGACCTTCATCATCGGTCTCGACCACACCATAGTTGCTGACTTCAGAATTTGGCACTTCCAGTGTCACCACGCTGGCCATCGCTTTTTTATTCTTGTGTTCCCACACGGCTGCGCCGATGTCGAGATCGATCAGCGCGTCACCACACAGTACGATGGTGGTGGTATCGAAGAAGCCGCCAAAGTCTTGGATGCGACGCATACCGCCGGCAGAGCCGAGTGATTTGGGCGTGATCTCACCGTATTCGTAAACGCCTTCGAAGGAGTAGCCGATGTCGACACCCCAAGTGCTACCGTTGCCAAAATAGTTTTCGATCTTCCAGTGTTTGTAGGCAACGTTGACCATGATCTCGTTCACGCCATAGCGTGCCAGGTGATCGATCAGGTATTCCATGACGGGCTTGCCGAGGATGGGGATCATCGGCTTTGGGAGGTCCTGTGTAAGCGGTCTGACGCGTGTTCCCTGACCTGCGGCCAGAATCATGCCTTTGATCTTTTCCACTACTCTGCTCCCATTTAATTCAGAGCTTGTAATTCTACACCGATAAAACAAAAGACCCGCCACAGTGGGCGGGTCTTTTGATGTTGTCTTGGGGTGGCTGATGGGGCTCGAACCCACGACAACTGGAATCACAATCCAGGGCTCTACCAACTGAGCTACAGCCACCGTTGAAACTTGGGACTATTTGGCGTGCCCGACAGGAATCGAACCTGTAACCCCCAGCTTAGAAGGCTGGTGCTCTATCCGGTTGAGCTACGGGCACAATTCTTTTCGGTATTTACCAAACTACTACTTCTAAAACCTGGTCGGGGTGGAGAGATTCGAACTCCCGACATCCTGGTCCCAAACCAGGCGCGCTACCAGGCTACGCTACACCCCGAGAGCGCGGCATTATACAGAGCGAAAACAAAAAATCAATTTTCATTGCGGGTTTTTTCTGAAATTTTCGGCATTGCCAGCATCAGGTAGTACACCATCGACCATAAAGTGAGGATAGCTGCCAGATAAATCAGTGCTGTACCGACCGTATCGCAAGGAATGCCAAACAATGATTCTTGATACAAAAGAAACATGATGGCCAACATCTGGAAGGTGGTTTTGAGCTTGCCTAACATTGAAACTGCGACGCTCTTACTGCTGCCGAGTTGCGCCATCCATTCGCGCAATGCTGAAATGGTCAGCTCACGTCCGATAATGATGAATGCAATGATGGCATCGACATAGCCCAGCTTTAGCAGAATCACCAAGGCAGCAATCACCATCAACTTGTCGGCGACCGGATCGAGGAAGGCGCCGAAAGCTGAACTCTGATTCAACATGCGTGCCAAATAACCATCTAACCAATCGGTAATAGCAGCCAGCCAGAAGATGAAAGTACCGAGCACATGTTTGTGATGCAGTGACAGGGTCTCGTCCGAAACATAGAACACGGCGATGAACACCGGTATCAGGATGATACGGAACCAGGTCAGCAGATTTGGAATATTGAGCGGCATATCAGTGCAAGTGGTTATAAATCTTCTCTGCGAGTGAGGGGCTTACACCTTCTACTCGTGCCAGCTCTTCGACACTGGCTTGCTGTACGCCTTTTAATCCGCCGAAATGAGTCAGCAGGTTGCGACGACGTTTCTCACCCACCCCTTCTATCTCTTCCAACGACGACGTGGTGCGCGCTTTGCCTCGCTTGGCACGATGCCCTGTGATTGCGAAACGGTGTGCTTCATCACGTACTTGCTGGATCAGATGCAGAGCGGGATGGGCTGGCGACAATTGTAGCGGCTTTTCCACACCGGGTCGCAGCAATTGCTCCAGCCCAGCCTTGCGTTCCACACCTTTCGCCACACCGACCAGTGCGATGTCGGACAAACCGAACTCGGCCATCACTTCAATCGCCATCGCCAACTGTCCAGCTCCGCCGTCGATCAGTATCAGGTCAGGCCGCTTCCCTTCGCCAGCCTGCAACTTTTGGTAGCGCTTCTGCAAAGCCTGCTTCATCGCGGCGTAATCATCTCCGGGGGTGATGCCTGAAATATTGTAGCGACGATATTCCTGCGGACGGATCGCCAGATCGTCATACACCACGCAAGAAGCGACCGTCGCCTCGCCCATGGTATGACTGATATCGAAACATTCGATACGCTTAAGGTCGGGTAACGTCAGTTCATTGCGCAATGCCTCCAGTCGCAGCGTCTGCCCTGCTTGCATACCGGCTTGCTGCTTTAGCCCAAGCAAAGCATTGGCCTGCGCCATCTCCAGCCACTGTCGCCTCTCTCCTGTCACGGCATGACGTATCTGCACCTTGTGCCCTGCTTGCTCACTCAGCAACGCCTCTAGCGCCTCATCCTGCACCTCTAGGCTGGTGATGATGAGCGGCGGCACACTGCGTTCAAGATAATGTTGGGCGAGGAAGGCTTCCAGCACTTCGCTGGCATCTTGCCCCTGCACATTGGACGGATAGAACGGCTTGTCGCCCAGATGTCGGCCGCCACGCACCACTGCGAAGTTCAGGCATAAGGCACCTTCCGCTTCGACCACAGCCACGATATCGGCATCTGTATCGCGTCCGCTTTCCACGAACTGTTTCTGTTGCACGGTATGCAATGCCTGCAACTGGTCGCGCAATGCTGCGGCGTGTTCGTATTCCAAGGCTTCGGCAGCTTGCTCCATCGCCGCACGCAAACGCTTCTCGACTTCATCGAACTTGCCGTTCAACAACAAACCAGCATTGCGCACATCGGTGGCGTAAGCCTCGGCGCTGATTAGTCCGACGCACGGCGCGCTGCAACGATGGATCTGATGCAACAAGCAAGGTCGGGTGCGATTGTTGAACACACCCTCTTCGCAGGTGCGTAGCTTGAACACCTTCTGCAACAGGTTGATGCTCTCCTTCGCCGCCTGCGCATTGGGATAGGGACCGAAGTACTGATGGCGCTTATCGGTCACACCGCGATAGTAGGTCAAGCGCGGCGACGGACTGCCGGTGAATACGATATAGGGATAGGACTTGTCGTCGCGAAACAATATGTTGTAACGCGGCTTTAATGACTTTATCAGGTTGTTTTCGAGCAGCAGTGCCTCTGCTTCAGAGCGTGTCACCGTGGTTTCGATACGCGCGATGTGTGACACCATTAACTGGATACGCGGCGACAGGTTGCTCTTCTGGAAATATGAGCTGACACGCTTCTTGGGCTGGTTGGCCTTGCCGACGTACAGCACTTGCCCCTGACTATCCAGCATGCGGTACACGCCCGGCTGTAGAGGTAAGCTGGCAAGAAAGGACTTCGAATCGAAAACTTCGTCTGTCATCTTTAAATCAGTGCCTGAAGACCTTTTGCAAACTCGGTAGCGCCCCCGTTGGCCGGATGCCTGACTGCACCGGTGACCTGCACACCCATATCCCTTAGCAGCCCTTCTGCCTTTTTGCCCACAGCGACGATCTTTGCCTGCGGGAACGCCTCGATCAGCATGCGCATCGCCGGCTCACCCAGGGCGATCTCTTCCGGCGTAGGTGTCCTGTTCGACCACAGCTCGTCGGCGCGATGCGGGTGTAGCTGCAGCGCATTCCAAAGAATGGTGCGCTCGGCGATACCCAGCCGATACAAGGTCTTCCAAACAATCGTGGCGGACGGCTCAGAGAACGGTAATCGTCGGTTCGATAAGCGGCCAGACAGCGCTGCAATGCGAGGAATACCACCCTCGCCCAACAATCGCTCACTGGTGAAGGCGATGCCGCTGTAACGGCAGCCTTGATAACCGGGCGCCTCACCGGCAAGAATGAACTCTGGGTCGCAATCCAAATGTGCCGCCAAACGTTCCAGCTTTGCTGCCGGGCCGTTCCCTTCCGCATCATGCGGGCATTGGTCTGCCCAAGGATTGAACAATCCCGGCTTGCCGACTGGCAAGGTGGCAACCAATCTTCGCGCCAATGAAAGTGTGGATGGGTTCATATCTTCCCTACGTCCAATTTCGTTTCTGCAATGAAAAGCCCCGCACGCGGCGGGGCTCGTTCAGACAGCCGGCTGTCTTATTCAGCAGCCGGTGCGGAAGCTGCTGGTTGTTCCTGCAATGCCTTCATGCTCAAACGCATGCGACCCTTGTCGTCCACTTCCAGAACCTTGACCTTCACGATCTGGCCTTCCTTCAAGTGATCAGCCACGGCTGCGATACGCTCGTGCGAAATCTGCGAGATGTGCAACAAACCATCTTTACCCGGCAGGATGTTGATCAGTGCACCAAAGTCCAGCAGTTTGACCACTGGGCCTTCGTATACCTTGCCAACTTCCACTTCGGCCACGATATCTTCAATGCGCTTCTTGGCCAACTCACCAGCATCGCCACTTACGCAAGCGATAGTGATGTTGCCTTCGTCGTCGATATCGATGGTGGTGCCTGTCTCTTCTGTCAGTGTGCGAATCACAGCGCCGCCCTTACCGATCACGTCGCGGATCTTGTCCGGATTGATCTTCATCTTGATCATGCGCGGTGCGAAGTCAGAGACTTCAGGACGTACAGTCGGCATCGCCTGCTTCATGATACCGAGGATGTGCTTGCGGCCTTCCTGAGCTTGGCTCAGCGCGACCTGCATGATTTCCTTGGTGATACCGTTGATCTTGATGTCCATCTGCAGTGCAGTGATACCGTTCTCAGTACCAGCAACCTTGAAGTCCATATCGCCTAGGTGATCTTCATCACCCAGAATGTCGGTCAGAACAGCGAAACGACCACCATCCTTGATCAGACCCATGGCGATACCTGCCACGTGATCCTTAACTGGTACGCCCGCATCCATCAACGACAGACAGCCACCGCAAACGGAAGCCATAGAGCTGGAGCCGTTGGATTCTGTGATCTCGGATACCACACGGATCGCGTAGCCACATTCTTCTTCGCTCGGCAGCACTGCAACCAGTGCGCGCTTAGCCAGACGGCCGTGGCCGATCTCGCGACGCTTCGGCGTACCGACTCGGCCGGTCTCACCTGTGGAGTACGGAGGGAAGTTGTAATGCAGCATGAAGCGGTCGACGTATTCGCCTTCCAGTGCATCGATCTTTTGTGAATCGCGCATGGAACCCAGCGTCGCGATCACCAAAGCTTGTGTCTCGCCGCGAGTGAACAGCACCGAACCGTGGGCACGCGGCAATACGCCGGTGCGGATGGTGATCGGACGCACGGTGCGCGTGTCGCGACCGTCGATACGAGGCTCGCCGCTGAGGATCTGACCGCGCACGATCTTGGCTTCCAGCGCGCTGAACAGTTCATTGATCTCGTTCTTGGAAACATTCTCGAACTCGGGCACTGCCAGTGCGGCAGCAACCTTGGCGTGGATCGCATCCACTTGATGAGTACGTGCCTGTTTTTCGCGCACAGCATATGCAGCCTGCAGTTCGCTCTCAGCCAGTTCGTTGATACGTGCGATCAAAGCCTCGTTCTTGGCAGCCGGTGTCCATTCCCAATCATCTTGGCCGACTTCTGCTGCCATTTCGTTGATCGCATTGATCACAGCTTGCATCTGCTCATGGCCGAACACCACTGCGCCCAACATAACTTCTTCGGACAGCTGTTGTGCTTCAGATTCGACCATCAGTACAGCTTGAACTGTACCTGCAACAACCAGATCCATCTGCGAAGTTACCAACTCGTCTTTGGACGGGTTCAGCAGGTACTGACCGTTTGCATAACCGACACGTGCTGCACCGATAGGGCCGTCAAAAGGAATACCAGAGATCGCCAGCGCAGCGGATGCACCGATCATAGCCGGGATGTCAGCATTGATCTGAGGATCGGAAGACATCACAGTCGCCACGATCTGCACTTCGTTGTAGAAACTTTCTGGGAACAGCGGGCGCAGCGGACGGTCGATCAGACGCGACGTCAGAATCTCTTTCTCGCTTGGGCGGCCTTCACGCTTGAAGAAGCTGCCGGGTATCTTGCCCGCAGCATAAGTGCGCTCTTGATAGTCTACGGTCAGGGGAAAGAAATCTTGGTCCGGCTTTGCATCCTTGCGTCCCACCACGGAGACCAGAACTGCGGTATCGCCCAGGCTAACCATGACTGCGCCGCTGGCTTGACGTGCGATCTCGCCGGTCTCCAATGTCAGTTGATGATTACCGTAGCTAAGTGTTTTTTTATAGTGGCTCAAAGTAGACCTCTCATGAAGTTTGTACGGATGCGGGCGGATCGACACGCCAAAACGAAGCGGGCCGCATTTGCGACCCGCTTTATTGCAGAATTACTTGCGCAGTTCGAGGCGCTGAATCAGTGCCTTGTAACCTTCTTCGTTCTTGCTCTTCAGATAGTCGAGCAGCTTGCGACGACGACTCACCAGACGCAGCAGACCGCGACGTGAGTGATGATCCTTGTTGTGCTCCTTGAAGTGGTTGGTCAGGTAGTTGATACGTGCCGTCATCAGGGCTACTTGTACTTCGGGGGAGCCTGTATCGCCTTTGGCGCGCTGATAGTCAGTCACGATCTGCGATTTTTGAGCGGCGGTAATAGACATTGACTTCTTCTCCAGTTAAAAAGGTGCGGTATTAAAAAAAGTGCGGCATTCTACACTTGAAAGGGGATGTCACTCAAGCTGATTTCGGTGCCGCTGCTGCTCGGGCGATACCGGATAACAGACGACTCGGGGACAGTCGTCCAGTAACCAGCTCACCCAGCCCTATAAAGTTTCCTTCTGTATACAGACGGCGCATACCATCCGGATACTCATCCTTCAATCCCAAACGCTGACCTTGGGCCAAGCGTCCAGCCTGAACGGCATCCAGCGACAAGGCCGGAAATTTTTGGGTTAAACAGTCAACTGGTAGCAGCAATACATCGCGGCTTACCTCATCTAGCGCCTCCAACTCAGGCAAGGTATGGGCAGAATCTAGATTGAATTCACCAATTCCGGTGCGTCGCAGAGCGATCAAATGGCCGCCACAGCCCAAAGCCTCACCAATATCCTCTGCCAAAGTGCGGATATAGGTGCCCTTGCTGCACAACACATCAATATCCAACTCAGTTGCCGACCACCGCTCCAGATTCAGTTCTCGAATGAAGACTTGCCGCGTCTCGCGTTCGACCACCTCGCCTTTACGGATATATTCGTAAAGTGGTTTGCCCTGATGCTTCAGGGCGCTGTGCATTGGCGGAAGTTGCGATATCTCACCTGTAAAGCGAATCAATGCTTCTCTGACTTGCGCCTCATCTGAGGTGACCGGACGCTCCTCGGTGATTTCGCCTTCGGCATCACCGGTCGTCGTGCGCTGACCTAGACGGATCGTGGCGCGATAGCGTTTATCAGCATCCAACAAGGCATGGGTGAATTTGGTCGCTTCGCCGAAACAGATCGGTAACATACCAGTGGCGAGTGGATCCAATGTGCCGGTATGGCCGGCCTTTTCCGCTCGAAATAGCCAGCGCACCTTCTGCATCGCTGTGTTGGAGCTGAGTTCTAGGGGTTTATCAAACAACAGCACGCCGTCTATTGGGCGTTTGATGCGACGGGCTTGCTCAGTCTTTCTTGTCACTTGCCAGCGCTTGTTCGATCAATTGGGACAGATGCGCGCCACGTTCGATGGAGGCATCGTAGACAAAATGTAACTGAGGGGTGATGCGCAGCTTCATGTTGCGCGCGAGTTGGCTGCGCAAGAAACCGGCAGCCCGCTCCAAGCCTGTTTGCAGCTGCTCGGTGCCGCCTTCCAATGAGGTATAGAACACCTTGGCATGCGCATGATCGTTTGTGACGCTGACACCGGTCAACGTCACCTTGCTCACGCGCGGATCCTTCACTTCGAGACGGATGAGTTCCGCCAATTCGCGCTGGATCTGCTCAGAGATACGATCCGTACGAGAGAAATCCTTCGCCATTTATGAAAGGGCTCGCGCCACTTCGACGATCTCGAATGCCTCAAGGAAATCGCCAACTTCCAAATCATTGAAACCCTTCAGAGACAGACCGCACTCGAAGTTGGACTTCACTTCCTTCGTATCGTCCTTGAAGCGCTTCAGCGAATCCAGCTCGCCGGTATGGATCACAACATTGTTACGCAGCACACGCACACTGGAAGTTCGTTTGATCAGACCTTCAGTCACATAACAGCCGGCTACGGTACCAACCTTGGAGATGTGGTATACCTGACGGATCTCGACCATACCGGTGATGTTTTCCTTCTTCTCCGGTGCCAGCATGCCAGACAGCGCCGCTTTGATCTCATCCACCATCGCATAGATGATGTTGTAGTAGCGAATGTCAACGCCAGAGGATTCGGCCAGCTTGCGAGCCGATGCATCAGCTCGTGAGTTGAAGCCGATAACGACGGCCTTGGAAGCCAGTGCAAGGTTGATATCAGATTCAGTGATACCACCCACTCCACTATGAATGATGCTGACTTTAACTTCATCGGTAGATAGTTTCTGCAAGGAACCGGAGATCGCCTCAATGGAACCTTGTACATCCGCCTTTACGATTAGCGGCAGAGTACGCACTTCGCCCTCGCCCATCTGTTCGAACATATTTTCAAGCTTAGCAGCTTGCTGCTTGGCCAATTTCACATCGCGATACTTGCCTTGACGGAACAAGGCAATCTCGCGCGCCTTCTTCTCGTCAGCCAGCACCAGAAAGTCCGCGCCGGCGACCGGCACTTCGGACAAGCCCTGGATCTCAACAGGAATCGACGGACCCGCTTCGTTCACAGCCTTGCCGTTCTCGTCCAGCATAGCGCGCACACGACCAGAAACCGAACCAACCAACACTGCATCACCGCGTTTAAGAGTACCTGACTGCACCAGCATGGTCGCCACAGCGCCCTTGCCCTTGTCCAGACGCGCTTCAACCACCACGCCCTTGGCACTTGTGTTCTTTGCGGCCTTCAATTCCAGAACTTCGGCCTGCAGCAAAATGCCTTCCAATAATTGGTCAATGCCCTGCCCAGTCTTGGCCGACACTTCGACGAACATGCAGTCGCCACCCCAATCTTCCGGCACCACACCTTCAGCCACCAGCTCTTGGCGCACGCGCTCGGAGTTCGCATCAGGTTTATCAATCTTGGTCACGGCGACCACTATAGGTACGCCTGCAGCCTTGGCATGGTGAATCGCTTCCTTGGTCTGAGGCATCACGCCGTCATCGGCTGAACAGACCAAAATCACGATATCGGTTGCTTGCGCACCACGGGCACGCATCGCCGTAAAGGCTTCGTGGCCAGGTGTATCGAGGAATGTAATCATGCCGCGTGGCGTATCAACGTGATAAGCACCGATGTGCTGCGTAATTCCGCCCGCTTCACCACTGGCGACGCGAGTACGACGGATGTAGTCCAGCAGAGAGGTCTTACCATGGTCGACGTGACCCATCACGGTCACGACCGGTGCACGCGATTCAAGAATCGCATCCTCGTGTACGACATCTTCCATCAGGAAGGCATCAGGATCGTCCGGCTTGGCCGGAACCGCCTTATGGCCCATCTCTTCGACCACGATCATCGCGGTCTCCTGATCCAGTACCTGGTTGATTGTCACCATTGAGCCCATCTTCATCAGAGCTTTGATGATCTCGGCAGCCTTGATCGACATCTTCTGTGCCAAATCGGCCACAGAGATAGTTTCAGGAATAGTGACTTCCTGCACGATTGGTTCGGTCGGCAATGAGAAGGCATGACTAGCCTCTGTCTTACTGTGCTTGTCATGGCGTCCGCTGCGTAATGAACCAGGCCGCGCAGTCACGCCAGCACGGGTGTCCGTACTGCGTGATGCCGGACGCTTCTTATGACCGGCGCTATCCCATGGACTATCCTTGGGAGCGGCCTTCTCGGCTTTTCTGGATGGCCTGGAAACCTTGTCACCCGGACGCAATGTAGGCTTATGCAAAGTACCTTCAGGTGCGGCGGCAGGTGCAGCAGCAGCGGCTACAGCGACTACCGGTTCAGCAGCGGCGACGGGCTTTTCTTCTGCTACCGGCTCCGGCTTCACCTCTGCCGCAGCGGCCTTGCGCTTGCTGCGAGCCTGCTTGGCCTCCACATCAGCCGCCTGGCGAGCTGCCAGTTCGGCCAATTGACGAGCTTCTTCCTCGCGCGCCTGTTTCTCAGCTTCGTCTAGGACTTGCTTGGGCTTGACCGGTGCTGCTGTTGTTGCAACTTCAGGCACAGCAACAGGCTTTTCTTCAACCTGCTCAACCAGCGGTGCGATTGTGCGCTTCTTGCGTACTTCGACCTGAATGGTGCGCGACCGGCCGGTGCTATCAGCTTTTTTGATCGCAGTCGTCTCGCGGCGTGTCACCGTGATCTTGCTCTTACCGCCACCGTGCGCGCTGCGCAGGTGCTCAAGCAACTTCGCTTTATCTTGCTCGGATATCGGATCGGAGTCCTTCTGCTTGGCTACACCGGCCGACTGCAACTGTTCCAGTAGCAGTTCGACCGGGAGACCCAGTTCCCCGGCGAATTGAGCGACATTGATTTTTCCCATTACTTTCCTTCAGCCCATAGGCTAATTACTTATTCAAACCATGGCGCACGCGCCGTCATGATCAACTGGTTGGCGCGCTCACCGTCCATACCGGTCAGCTCCATCAACTCGTCGGTATCGAGATCGGCCAAATCATCCTGCGTGCCCACTCCTTTACCGGCCAGCGTACGTGCTGTGTCAGCGTCCATACCTTCGATCTTCAGCAGATCTTCGATGTTGTGCTCAACCTGCTCTTCATTGGCGATCGCAGCGGTCAACAGTGAGTTGCGTGCGCGGCTGCGCAGTTCTTCCACGGTCGCTTCGTCGAACGCTTCAATCTCCAGCATTTCCTCCAGAGGCACATACGCGACTTCTTCCAGCGTATTGAAACCTTCCTGAACCAAGATGTCGGCGACTTCCTCATCCACATCCAATTTGGCCACGAACAAATCGCGGACCACTGCGAATTCCTGCTCGTTCTTCTCGGCAGATTGTTCGACAGTCATCAGATTGATCTCCCAACCTGCCAACTCTGTCGCCAGACGCACGTTCTGACCACCACGACCGATGGCTTGCGCCAGATTCTCTTCTTCCACCACCACATCCATGCTGTGCTTGTCTTCGTCCACCATGATGCTGGTGACTTCAGCCGGTGCCAGTGCATTGATGACGAAAGTCGCAGGATCATCAGACCACAGGATGATGTCCACACGCTCGCCAGCCAGTTCGGTGGTCACAGCCTGCACGCGCGAACCGCGCATACCGACGCAAGTACCTATGGGATCCAGACGCTGGTCATTGGTGCGTACAGCGATCTTGGCGCGAGAGCCAGGGTCACGTGACGCGCTAACGATTTCAAGGATGCCTTCTTCGATCTCTGGCACTTCCAATTCGAACAATTTCTTCAAGAACTCGGTAGTGATACGCGACAGAATGATTTGCGGACCGCGCACAGTGCGATCGACACGCAGCAGATAAGCACGGACACGGTCGCCAACACGCAGATTCTCTTTCGGGATCATCTGATCACGTGGCAGCAAAGCTTCGATCTTGCCGAATTCGACGATGGCATTGCCACGCTCGATACGCTTGATCGTGCCGGACACCAGATGCTCATTTCGCTCCATGAAGTCTGCCAGGATCTGCTCGCGCTCGGCGTCACGGATCTTCTGGAAAATGACTTGCTTGGCTGCCTGCGCACCGATACGGCCGAAGTCGATGCTCTCCAACGGCTCTTCGATGAATTCACCCATCTCGATCTCGGCATCGCGCTTCTGCGCTTCTTCAAGTTTGATATGCAGTTCTGGCGTCTCGAAAGTCTCGTCGTCCATCACTTCCCAGCGACGGAAAGACTCGTATTCGCCGGACTCTCGGTCGATGCTCACACGCACATCGGCTTCCTCTTCCACGAAACGCTTCTTGGTGGCAGAGGCCAAAGCGGACTCCAGAGCACCGAACACGATATCCTTGTCCACGTTCTTTTCACGTGCCAAGGCATCCACCAACAATAGAACTTCACGACTCATCGTTATTCTCCGACTGCATCAAATCAAAATACGGGCACCAAACGGGCCTTATCCACATTCGACAGCTCAATCTCAACCGAACTGCCCGCCATATCCAGCTGCAGCACACCATCTTTGCATTCGCCGATGATGCCCACCAACTGCTTGCTACCGTTCACAGGCAGACGTAACTTGAATTTCGCCTTCTGCCCTTTGAAGCGAACAAAATCCGCTTCTTTCTTAACTACCCTGTCCAGCCCCGGTGAAGATATCTCAAGGCGCTCATACTCCACACCTTCCACCGTAAACAGGCGCACCAACTGGTTGCTCACACGTTCGCAGTCCTCGACCGCGATACCTTCCGGCTTGTCCATGAACACGCGCATCATGCCGCGCCCGGACAATTCCAGATCGACCAGCTCGTAGCCCATGCCGGTTAGCGTCGTTTCAACCAGGTTTGCAACGTCCATATTCGATCCCACAAATAAAAAACGGGCTCGAAGCCCATCAGAAAACGGCGCGGATTGTACCAAAAGGTTTGCTTATGGGAAACAGGTATTTATGGAATATCAAACAATACTCACCGCCGCCCTCCCCAAGGATGGGAGAAAACGACGTATGACTATGGGCCGAACGGTCATGCAGCTACTCGAATAAGACTCACTCGAACAGTTTGCGGATGCTCTGCGCATCCGGCTGCAATACCACACCCTTCTCGGTGATCAGCCCAGTCACCAACTCCGCTGGGGTCACATCGAAGGCCGGATTGCGGATCTTCACCCCCTCCGCTGCCCAGTGATAGTCGCGAAATCCCTTCACCTCCTCCACCGAACGCTCCTCAATGGGGATGTCCTTACCACTGGTGATATTCAGGTCGATGGTAGACAACGGGCACGCCACATAGAACGGAATGTTATGACGTTTAGCCAGCACCGCCACCATATACGTACCGATCTTGTTCGCCACATCGCCGTTGGCCGCCACACGGTCCGTACCCACCACCACCGCGTCGATCTCGCCATGCGCCATCAAATGGCCGGACATATTGTCCGTGATCAGCGTCACCGGGATGTTCTCCTGCACCATCTCCCAAGCCGTTAATCGTGCCCCTTGCAGGAAAGGCCGCGTCTCATCGGCAATCACCGATATCTTCTTGCCCGCCTCGACCACAGAACGGAACACCCCCAACGCAGTGCCCCACCCCGCCGTCGCCAGCGCACCCGCGTTGCAATGTGTCAACACCCGCGCACCGTCCTGCAGCAAAGCGGCGCCATGCGCACCCATCGCCTTGTTGATGCGAATATCCTCGGCCAGCACTTCATGCGCCTCGGCCAGTAAACGCACGGCGATCTGCTTAGGCGGTTGTTCTGCTACGCCCTCCCAAACTGCGCGCATGCGCTGCAAAGCCCAGAACAGATTCACCGCAGTCGGACGGCTGGCGGCCAAGACCTTAAATCCGGTTTCCATTCCCGAATTGAATTCGGAAACTGAGTTGTCCTGCAAACGCAAAGCCTCCAGCGCCACCCCATAGGCCGCCGCCACACCGATAGCTGGTGCACCGCGCACCACCATGTTGCGTATCCCCTCCGCCACCGACGAGGCGGTGTAGTAACTCAGGTATTCGAACGCAGCAGGCAGGATGCGCTGGTCTATCATCTCCAGCCGGTTGTTGAACCAGCGTAGGGTTTCGATTTTCATTTAGATTCTTTCATTTTCAATCGTGAAAATTACAGGCATGTGATCGCTGAATTCCAGCCAGTCTTCAGACTTGCCAA
This sequence comes from Sideroxydans sp., assembly GCA_024636935.1. GTDB lineage: Bacteria > Pseudomonadota > Gammaproteobacteria > Burkholderiales > Gallionellaceae > Sideroxyarcus. The sequence continues at coordinate 59,020 of JAGXGC010000019.1, forward strand.
TTGATAGCTCTGCTGAAGAAATTAGATCCTTCGACAAAAATGCGTAATCGATATGGTAAGTACGGTCTTCCTTGCGATACATACAAAACGTGGGCAGAGATTCTTTGCCTTGTTGCTCACCTGTTTGCAGGTGATACAAGCTTTCAATTCCAACTTGATTTAATTCCTTCACTACATCGCTGTGATTCCACCAGCGATCCCAAACATCCCAGCATGCATTGCTATTGAGGTCACCACAGAGCATAGCCTTAGACGCTGTCAACTTTGCTTTGTGCATCTGAAGATATTTCCAAAGTTGGCCTATATAACCAAACGTTGGTGAATTGGCTTGCCTAGTCCACACAGCAAGCAAAGTTATAGTGTTGTTAATTTGGCATGGCAAGAAAGACTCCAAGCCATATGCTTCCCATGCAAGCGGAGTAAGCAAAATATCCTTCTTGCAAAAAACACCAAGTCCCTTGTTCTTACTTTTACCGATCCAAAGATAGTTTTCAGCCCAGGCTACGTAATGCGAATCTTTGCACTGAGATGGATCTTCACATTCTTGAACAATGTAAATATCGGCATCAAGCTTGAGAAGCGGATCAAGCTTTTTGCGCAGTGCGCCATTACAGTTCCAACTAACTACTCGCATATTGAAAAGATCAATCGCCCTCGAACTCGCATAGGGCAAACACCTTCTGCCCACGCTTCTCCAGCCGCATGCGACCGCCAATATCCGGCAGGTCGATCATGAAGGCACATTCGATAATATGACCGCCCATTTTATCGATGAGGATACAGGCCGCTTCTGCCGTGCCGCCGGTGGCGATGAGGTCGTCCACCAGCAGCACCTTCTCGCCTTTAGCGATTGCATCGGTGTGAATCTCGATGCGGTCGGTGCCGTATTCGAGTTCGTAGTCGTGTCCGATGGTTTCGGCAGGCAGTTTGCCTTTCTTGCGAATAGGCACGAAGCCTACGCCGAGTGCGTAGGCCAGTGGTGCGCCGAGGATGAAGCCGCGCGATTCGATGCCCGCAATCTTGTCGATCTTCACGTCCTTATATCTGCGCACCAGTTCGTCAATAGTGGCGCGCAAGCCAACGGGGTCTTTGAGCACCGTGGTGATGTCGCGGAACATGATGCCTTGCTTGGGGTAATGAGGGACGGTGCGAACTCTGGACTTGATGGGCATACGTTTCTCCTAACTACGTTTCTTATATTCGACGAATTTGGCTTTGACTTCATGCATCTGTTGCGCATTGAGTATGTTCGGCTCCCCTACCGACAGCGTGCGCCAATAGATCTCGCACAGGTATTCGACTTCGTGCGCGACGGACAGCGCATCGTTCAGGTCTTTACCCAAGGCGATCATGCCGTGATTGCCCAGCAGGCAGGCTTTGCGATCACGCAAGGCTTCCAGCGCGAGGTCGGACAGGTTCTGCTCGCCGAAGATGGTGTAAGGCGTACAGCGGATGCTGTCACCGCCCGCTATAGCGATGTGATAGTGCACAGCGGGTACATCCTTCCCCAAACAAGCGATGGTAGTGGCATAGGTGGAGTGCATATGCAGCACTGCGCCGATCTCGGAACGGGCGTTGAGAATGTCGCAATGGAAGCGCCACTCGCTGGAGGGCTTGCGGCCTTGCAGTACCTTGCCATCCTTATCTAACAACACTAGGTCTGCTTCACCCATCTCGGCGACTGGCAAGGCGGATGGCGTGATGAGGATGTCGTCACCACAGCGTACTGAAGCATTACCCGCTGTGCCCCGGTTGAGTCCGAGTTCGACCATGCGGCGTGATGTGTGCAGCAGTGCTGCGCGTAATTGCTGTTCGCTCACTTCAATACCCGACCAGCGATGGCTTGCAGCTTCTGCATCATCTCTGCATCGCGTGCCTCAGGTGAGGTGATCAGCGCGTGTTGCAGTGCACTGCGACAGCTGCATTCGCAGGCTTGCTTGTCCGATCCTATATGTGGAACGGCATGCTTCACCAACGTGCGCGCCTTGTCGGCATTGGCCAGCAGCACTTGAATGATCTGGTCGACAGTCACGTCGTCATGGTTTGGGTGCCAACAGTCGTAGTCGGTGACCATGGCCACGGTGGCGTAGCAAAGCTCGGCTTCGCGCGCGAGCTTTGCTTCAGGCATATTGGTCATGCCGATCACGTCGCAGCCCCAGGAGCGGTACAGCTCGGACTCGGCCAAGGTAGAGAACTGCGGGCCTTCCATCACCAAATAGGTACCCCCGCGCATGACCGGGATGCCTGCCTCGATGGCGGCGGTCTCGATATGTTCGCCCAAACGCACACACACCGGATGCGCCATGGAGACATGCGCCACCAACCCGTCGCCGAAAAACGATTTTTCGCGCGCGAAAGTTCGGTCGATGAATTGATCGACGATGACGAAGGTGCCGGGAGAAAGATGTTCACGCAGCGAGCCAACCGCACTCACCGAGATGACATCTTTCACCCCCACTCGCTTGAGGACATCGATGTTGGCGCGGAAGTTGATGCCGGAAGGCGGAATCTTGTGACCGCGCCCGTGGCGCGGCAGGAAAGCCAACTGAACGCCATTGAGCTCACCGAACAGCAATTCGTCCGAAGGTTCACCAAAAGGTGATTCGACCTTTTCCCAGCGCTTGTTCTCCAGCCCAGCGATGTCGTATACGCCGCTGCCGCCGATGATGCCTATGCTTGCCTGAGCCATGCTTTCCCCCATGTCGGTAATGGGCATGGATTGGAACAGGAAACCGCCATGCACTCAAGTGTGATGTTTCTCACAGACAGCCCAAGTGGGGCTGCCTATGATGCGCGTCATTCCACACGGGGCAACAACATGAAAACCAGCAAGCTCGCTTTATTCGCCATCGTCCTCTGGCTCGCCAGCGCAGTCGTCTTCGCATGGTTCTTCGTCATGGGCAACACCATCCAGATTGAAGGACAGCGCACCGCCATTGTGCTAAAGCCAGCCGAACGTGAACTGGCCTTGACAGAGATGCGCGGCTTGCTCAGTTCGACTCAGGTAATACTGGAAGGTCTGAATAAGAACGATATGCAGCAGGTGGCACAAGCGGCTCGCGCATCCGGCATGGGTTCTGCTGCAGATTTGAACCCTGCGCTGATGGCCAAGTTACCCATCTCTTTCAAGGAACTTGGCATGAGCGTACATCATGCAATGGATGACATCGCCCATGATGCCGAGAGCGGGAAACCAGCCAGCGACATCCTAAACAAACTTAGCAATACCCTTTCCGGCTGTGTGGCCTGCCACTCAGCATGGCAATTGAAGTCGGAGTAGTATTTAACAATCCTAATGACCAAGGAGACGAAAATGAAATGCAATGAAGGTGGTATCGATCGTGGATTGCGTGTTGTGGCCGGACTGGCTTTGATCGGCCTGACCCTAACTGGAACTATCGGCGTGTGGGGTTGGATCGGCGTAGTACCTTTGCTGACCGGCATCTTCGGCTTTTGCCCTGCCTACGCGATCTTCGGCATGAGCACCTGCTCAACCGAAAAGAAGTAATTCTCTTTCCCCTAAATTGCCCGGCTTCGGTCGGGCGTTTTTTTGTACAAGGAGCCACCATGAAGAAAACACTGTTGCTTACCGCCTTGTTCGTAATTTCCGCCCCCGCAATGGCCGACAAACTTGATAAATACCGTGAAGAGAGCCGCGCCGTAGTAGGCCCTTTCATGCAACAACTAATGGCTGAGAACAAAAAGGCCGTAATGGAAGGCGGCCCAGAATCCGCCATCAAGGTATGCAAAGAGATTGCGCCAAAATTGGCTGGTGACATCTCCCGCCAGCAAGGTATCAAGCTGACGCGCGTCTCGGACAAGGTGCGCAACCCTATGCTGGGCACCCCTGATGCTTGGGAACAGAAGGCACTCAAGAAGATGGCGAAGCAGTTGGCCAAAGGCGCGAAGCCTGAGACGCTGGAAGTCGCCGAGATCGTGAAAGAGCCGAACGGCAAATACCTGCGTTACATGAAGGGTATCGTGCTGCAACCCGGCTGCGTCGCTTGTCACGGCAGCAAGGACGAGATATCCCCCGCCGTTCAGGCTCGTCTCGCCGAAGAATATCCGCATGACCAAGCCACCGGCTACAAGCCAGGCCAGTTGCGCGGCGGTGTGAGCATCAAACGTCCGCTGTAAATCGTGGTAGATTCGGCGTGACATGACTGAAAAGACAGAACACGCCGAATTGCAGATCGCCGGGATGCGTTGCGCATCCTGCTCTGCGCGCCTAGAAAAATCCCTCAACGAACTCCCCGATGTCACCGCCGTGGTGAACATCGCCACCGAAAAAGCTAGCCTTACCTACGACCCGGCACGTATCGATCTGGAAGCCATTCTCGAGACCGTGCGCCATACCGGTTTTGACGCCCATCCCGCGCGCGACTTCGCCGCCGAGAAAGCAGATCGCATGTCAGTTCTGAAACATGAACGCAATCTGTTCTTCGTCTCGCTACTGCTGACACTGCCCCTGATCGGCGAGATGGTGCTGATGTTCGCTGGTATTCATCTGATGATGCCGCTATGGGCGCAATGGTTGCTCGCCACACCGGTGCAATTCTGGGCCGGGGCGCGCTTCTATCAAGGCGCTTGGGCGGCATTGCGCAGCGGCGGCAGCAATATGGATGTGCTGGTCGCACTCGGCACCAGTGCCGCCTATTTTATGAGTGTTGCAGTTTGGCTGCTCGGGCTGGATCAGCCGGTGTATTTCGAAGCCAGTGCCACGCTGATCACCTTGGTGCTGATGGGTAAATTGCTGGAAGCAGGCGCCAAGGGCAAAGCCTCGGCAGCACTGGAAGCCCTGATCAACCTGCAACCCAAGATCGCGCATACCGAACGCAACGGTGAGCTACTCGACGTCTCCGCCGGTTCACTGCGTCCTGAAGACATCTATATCGTGCGTCCCGGCGAGAGTGTGCCGGTGGACGGTATCGTGCTGGAAGGTGAATCGAGCATCGACGAAGCCATGCTCACCGGTGAAAGTCTGCCCCAACTGAAGCAAGCAGACACCAAGGTTTATGCCGCCACCCTCAACCAACAAGGCGTGCTGCGTTGCCGCGCACTGGCGGTCGGTTCACAGACCCAGCTCGCCTCCATTATCCGTTTGGTAGAACAGGCGCAAGGTTCCAAGGCAGCGATTCAACGACTGGCAGACAAGATCTCCGCGGTATTCGTCCCTACCGTACTGGGCATCGCCGCCCTGACTTTCATCGGCTGGTGGATCTATGGCGGTGACTTCAGCTTGGCATTGATCAATGCCGTGTCGGTGTTGGTCATCGCCTGCCCTTGTGCGCTGGGCTTAGCGACACCGACAGCCGTAGTGGTCGCCACCGGCCGCGCCGCACATGCAGGCATTCTGGCTAAAGATGCCGCAGCCTTGGAACGTGCGCACCAGCTCAATATTTTGGTGTTGGACAAGACCGGCACATTGACCGAAGGCAAACCGGCAGTGACCGATGTCGTCCCTGCCTCCGGTGTCTCGAATGAAGAGTTGTTGCACACCGCCACCGCTCTGGCCCAACACTCCACCCATCCACTTGCACGTGCCCTGCTCCAGCATGCTGGTGAACAAGCCATCATCGAAGTCAGTGACTTGCATGAACATATCGGCCAAGGGCTAACAGCCACGGTCGATGGTGCGAACTGCCTGCTGGGTTCTCCCGCTTTCGCCAAAACACAGAATATCGCGCTGGACGAAGCAGCACTGACTGCCATGCAAGCCGATGGCAGATCGGTGATCGTGTTGGCACGCAACAATGCCGTGCTTGGCTATATCTCACTGGCCGATCGTCTGCGTGAAAGCAGCCGCGAAGCTGTCGCTAAGCTGCGCAGCATGGGCATACGCGTGGTGATGCTGAGCGGCGACAACGACGCCACCGCCCGCGCCATCGCGCATCAGGCGGGCGTGGATGAATATCTGGCCGAAGTGTTGCCTCAAGACAAGGCGCGTCATGTGAACTCCTTCAAGACAGGCGGGAAGACCGTAGGCATGGTCGGCGACGGCAACAATGATGCCCCTGCGCTGGCCGCTGCCGATGTGAGCTTCGCTATGAAGAGCGGCAGCGACATCGCGCTGGAAGCCGCTGACATCACCCTGATGCGCAACGATCTGATGTCGGTGGCAGACGCCATCTCGCTGTCGCGTGCCACGCTGCGCAAGATCCGCCAAAACCTGTTCTTCGCCTTCGGCTACAACGTTTTGGGTATCCCGCTGGCAATACTGGGCATGCTGAACCCTGTGGTAGCTGGTGCCGCGATGGCGATGAGTTCGGTATCTGTAGTCAGCAATGCATTGTTGCTGAAGCGCTGGAAACCTGATCACGAAAAGAATTGAGCTGTGGGCGATCTGCGCACTCAAAGCTTACATCCCAAAATAGCAAGGAACAAAACCATGAACACCCCTTCTACTCTCCTGCTTGTCGCCAGCGCAATGTTGCTCGGTGCATGCGCCAGCAGTAAATCAGGTGATGTCTACACCCGCGATCAAGTCCGTCAAGTCCAGACATTCCGTGTCGGCACTATCGAACAGCTCAACGCAGTACGTATCGAAGGCACGGGTACACAGGTCGGAACCGCTGCCGGCACCGTGGTCGGTGGCATTGCCGGTAGTTCCACAGGGAGCGGTAAAGGCAGCGATGTGATGCGCGTACTTGGAGCAGTGGTCGGTGGCGTGGTCGGTGCTGCAGCGGAAGAAGGTTACACTCGTGAAGACGGCATCGAGTTCTCCATTCTGTTGGAAGATGGCAGTCACATCTCCGTGGTGCAGGAAAAGTCGCTCAACGATAAAGCTTTTAATATTGGCGACAAAGTACGTGTGATCGAAAGTGGCGGCGTGGTACGTGTCACACATTGATATTGTTAAAGCATAAAAAACGGCGGCCTAGGCCGCCGTTTTCCATTCCTCCCCGAACGACCCTTATTATTCTGCTGCAGCGACCTGTAAAGCCGGGATACTCAATTCGGTCGCAAGCTGAAAGCTAGCCAATGCAACTTTAGGTGCAGCCACTGCATGCTTGGCAGCAATCTGACCTGTGACGTAAGAGACCGGTTGCGGGGCTGCCATCCAGAATCCAGCACTCAACACCAAGGTAGCCACCAGTGAACCTTGAGACAAACGAGCGACCCAATTGCTACGGCGCAGCTTCTGTAGCAGATTCTCAGTTGCAAGCGCAGCACCCAGTTGCTGCATCTCGTCACGCAATCCCGCGTTCTTGCGTGCATCGTTTTCGGCAAACGCTTCAGCAAGGATTTTTAGTTCAGCCTGCAGACGCAGGCTCTCATCAGCCACCTCACGGGCATGGCGTTCAGCTTCTGCGCGCTGCGTGCTCAGTTCGGCAAGTTGATGTTCGTGCTCAATACGAGCTGCCGCTTCAAGATTGGCCATACGCTCCGTCTCTTCACGATCCTGACGCATGCTTTCAATCTGGGCACGGATATTTTCATTCTGCTGCTCGGCCTCATTCAAGGCTGCTTCTTCCTGTGCTTTCAGTAGCACTAGGCCTTCGGCTTCTTGGGCTGCTTTGATACGCTGACGGGCCACAAAAACGGCCTTAGCATCAGCTTCTAAGGCAGCTTTTTCAGCCAGATCGGCTTGCTTGAGCGCATCGATCTTCATCTTGCTCATATTCATCGCACGCAAAGCCAAGGCCTCATTGTCGCGAGCAACTTGCAGCAGGGATTCATCCACTGCCAGCTTGGCTGCAGCGATCTCTTCAGCACGTACTTCCTGTGCCAAGCGCTCGTTGTCCACTTCGATAGCTCGCATCTCTACATCCATACGGGAAGTGATGGCGTCAATGGCTTGTTGTTCAGCAATCACACGCCGCAAAGCGGCCTGCTCCGCATCAGCTTCCTGTTCGGCACGCAGAATCGCCAGACTTTCTGCTTCTGCTTCTGCTACTGAACGTTGACGCGCAGCTGCTTCGGCCTGCTGTTCTGCCACGATGCGCTTTTGAATGGCGGCCTGTTCTGACATCTCAGCAGCCAAGCGTTGCTCTTCGGCTTCACATTCCGCAATGGCGAGTTGCACACGTGTCTCTGCGACAGAAAGTTGCTCATTGATGGCATCCAAACGTTGCTGGAACATCTGAACTTCCTGCTTTTCACTCGCAGCCTGCTGTTGCTCGGCCAGATACAGTTGCTGTTCAGATTCTGCTTTTTGAATTGCCAGCTCACTGGCGCGCTCGGCCATCTCGCGATGCTTGAGCGCTGCATTGATTGCTTCCTGCTCCGCGGCCAGCTGCTGCTCCAAGGCACGAGAGGCATACATCTCGGCTTCCGCACGTTGCTGGGCATCCCGCACCAGCTGCTGTTCAGTCTGTACACGCGATTCGGCAGCCCGCTTGGCTTGTTGCTCAGCGACCAGCAGATCACGTGCATCAGCTTCTGCCTTGCGCAGCAATAGATTGGCAGCTTCGCGCTCGGCGGCAGCCTGACGCTCGGTCTCGGCTCGTTCTGTCAATGAACGTAATGCTTCTTGTTCAGCCTGTAATTTTTGCTCGGAGGCTGCTCGCGCCAATTGTTCTTTTTCCAGTGCCTGACGAGCGACCTCGGCTGCACGGCATTCCAATGCATTCCGTGCGGCAGCTTCTTCCTGCGCTTGTTGCTCGATACGGCTGCGCAGTTCGATACTTTCGGTAAGTGCGCGTTCTTCATCGGCACGTATAGCAGCGGCACGCTCTGCTTCCAGTTCTGCCGCGATGCGGGCCTGTATCTCGGTCAATGCCAGTGATTCACTGCGTTCACGCGCAATCAAAGATTCTTGCGCGGATCGTTCGGCAGCTAGTTTGGCATTCACCAACGCAACGACTTCGCGCTCCTGCTTGAGCTTATCTGCCGCGACCTTGCTCAGTTCTGCTTCACTTGCCTCGCGTTCCTGCGCTTTCAGTGCTGCTTCATGCTCGGCCTGAGCACGGCGACGCTGCTCATCATGCATTCGCTGTTCGGCGAGCAAGCGCTTCTCCAATTCTTTCTGTGCTTCCAGTTCGGCTTGCTGACGGATACGCACAGATTCAGCCAAGCGGGCTTCAGCTGCCACTTTTTCCTGCGAGGCAAAGGTCAGCGCACGTTCCTGCTCAAGCCGAAGTCTTACTTCCTCAACTAACTGCGTTTCAGCGCGATTACGCAACTCGATCTGCTCTGCAATCTCACTTTCGCGTTGCGCCTTGCCCTGAGCGATAGCGCGTGCATGAGCTTCGGCGCGCGAGCGGGCTTGCGCGGCAAGTTGCGCATCGATCTCGGCCTCGATACGGCCGCGTGATTCGATAATAGCTTCGGATTCCGCCGCATTTTCATCATCGCGGGAGGAGACCAGACGGATTTTGTTGAGTGCTGACATGTTTAACCTCGTTTCAAACTGTCTTGCCGGTTTTGGCACGAGGCTAAATTAACAGTCGTCAGGATTCGGCAAGCAGCGAATAAAGGGAGGAAAACAGGCCAATTTGGTGCGTGTCATGACAACACGCACGCGGATCAGGCAATACAACAAGGTCTTGATGATAACGAGAACCGGTAATCGCAGCTCGTTGAGCTTACCAAACACGCATCCTTCTCCTCATTCCCACTCGATGGTGGCTGGTGGCTTTCCGGAGATGTCATACACCACGCGGTTGATGCCGCGTACTTCATTGATGATGCGATTAGAGACTTTGCCCAGCAACTCGTAAGGTAGGTGGGCCCAGTGCGCGGTCATAAAGTCGCTGGTCACTACGGCACGCAGTGACACCACCCATTCATAGGTACGGCCGTCGCCCATCACGCCGACCGATTTGACCGGCAGGAAGACGGTGAAAGCCTGTGAAGTCTTGTCGTACCAGCTCTTGCCTTCTTCATCACGCGTTGCACGCAACTCTTCAATGAAGATGGCATCGGCACGACGCAACAATTCTGCGAACTCAGGTTTCACCTCACCCAAGATGCGCACGCCCAAGCCAGGGCCGGGGAATGGATGACGATAGACCATATCAGCTGGCAATCCCAACGCAACACCGAGTTCACGTACTTCATCCTTGAACAGTTCGCGCAAAGGCTCCAACAGTTTCAGATGCATAGACTCAGGCAAACCGCCCACGTTGTGGTGGCTCTTGATGGTGTGTGCTTTCTTGGTCTTGGAGCTGGCCGACTCGATCACGTCTGGATAGATCGTGCCTTGAGCCAGCCATTTTGCGCTCTTGAGCTTGGCCGATTCGCGCTGGAACACTTCGACGAATTCACGCCCGATGACTTTGCGCTTCTGCTCGGGGTCTGTCACACCTTGCAGATACTTCATAAATTCAGCACTGGCGTCCACATGCACGATCTTCATGTGCATGTTATTGCCGAACATCTCCATCACTTGCGCACCTTCGTTCAGGCGCAACAGGCCATTGTCGACGAACACACAAGTGAGCTGATCACCGATGGCGCGATGAACCAATGCGGCCGCAACGGAAGAATCGACACCGCCTGACAAGCCCAAAATGACCTCTTCATCACCAACCTGCTCCTTTATCTTCGCAACGGCCTCGGCGATGTAGTCCGGCATGTTCCAGTCCTGGCCACAACCGCAGATGTCATGCACGAAACGACCGATGATGGCCTTACCCTGATGGGTATGTGTCACTTCGGGATGGAACTGCACTGCATAGTAGCCACGCGACTCGTCTGCCATCGCGGCGAATGGTGTGGCTGCATTGGATGCGATAGCCGTGAATCCGGGCGGCAAAGCGGTAACTTTGTCACCATGACTCATCCAGACATCGAGCAGACCGTGGCCTTGGGCATTGCTCTTGTCTTGTATGCCGTCGAACAGCTTCGAATGACCGTGCGCACGGATCTCGGCATAACCGAACTCACGCACCGTACCGCTCTCGACCTGACCACCCAGTTGGGCCGACATAGTCTGCATGCCATAGCAGATACCGAACACCGGCACCCCCAGATCGAACACCACCTTGGGTGCCTTAGGCGTTTCCTCTTCGTAGACCGAGTTCGGTCCGCCGGAAAGGATGATGCCTGCCGGATCAAAAGCGCGGATATCGGCTTCTGTCATATCCCAAGGATGCAGCTCGCAATAGACATGTGTCTCACGCACACGGCGTGCGATCAGCTGGGTGTACTGCGAACCGAAGTCGAGAATAAGGATTTTTTTATGCATGGTATTTGAGAGGTCTGGATTAGGAACGAAGATTGAGAAAGGATTCAGGACTGATCTCAGCCAATCCTGAACCATCCGTCCTCACGCTTAGTCGATATGGTAGTTCGGGGCTTCTTTGGTGATCTGCACGTCATGCACGTGAGATTCGCGGATGCCGGCGGAGGTGATCTCCACAAACTCGGCATTGGCGTGCACGGTTGGGATGTCCTTGCAGCCAAGATAGCCCATGCTGGCACGCAGTCCTCCGAGCAGTTGATGGATCACTGCCAGTACGCTGCCTTTGTAAGGCACGCGGCCTTCGACACCTTCCGGCACCAGTTTGTCGTTATTACCTTCCGTGTCCTGGAAGTAGCGATCCTTGGAACCTTGTTGCATCGCCCCCAGACTACCCATGCCGCGATATGACTTATAGGAACGGCCTTGGTACAGCTCGATTTCGCCCGGCGCTTCTTCAGTACCGGCGAACAGACCACCCAGCATCACGCAATTAGCGCCTGCCGCAATAGCTTTCGAAATATCACCAGAGAAACGCACGCCACCATCGGCGATAAGCGGCACTCCAGTCCCTGCCAACGCTTCTGCAACATTGTGGATCGCAGTGATTTGCGGTACGCCCACACCTGCCACCATACGTGTTGTGCAGATAGAGCCTGGACCGATACCGACCTTGACGCCGTCCGCCCCATGATCGACCAAGGCTTTGGCCGCAGCAGCTGTGGCGATGTTGCCACCGATGACGTCGACCTGCGGGAAGTTCTTCTTGACCCACTGCACGCGGCTCAGTACGCCTTGCGAATGACCGTGGGCAGTATCCACCACAATGACATCCACGCCAGCCTCGACCAGCAGGGTCACACGTTCTTCAGTGCCTTCACCCACACCAACAGCGGCACCTGCACGTAGACGGCCTTGGCTATCCTTGCAAGCATTCGGATGTTCGGTTGACTTCAAGATGTCTTTAACCGTCATCAGTCCGCACAGTTCGAATGCATCATTCACCACCAGCACGCGCTCGATACGGTGTTTATGCATCAGGTTGCGGGCTTCATCATGGCTGGCGTTCTCGTTGACGGTGATCAAACGTTCGCGCGGAGTCATGATGTTGCTGACGGGTTGATCGAGATTGTTTTCGAAACGCAGGTCACGGTTAGTCACGATACCCACGACACTCTTGCCTTGCAGAACGGGCAGACCGGAAATCTTGTGCATATTGGTCAAATTCAGTACATCTCGCACGGTCATGCCGGGAGTGATGCTGATCGGGTCCTTGACCACGCCGCTCTCGAAACGTTTGACTCTAGCCACGTGAGCAGCCTGCTCTTTCGAGGTCATGTTCTTATGGATAATGCCGATGCCGCCTTCCTGAGCCAGCGCTATGGCCAGACGCGCTTCGGTGACGGTGTCCATCGCTGCCGACAGCAGCGGGATGTTCAACTGGATGTTACGAGTGAGATGAGCGCGCAGACTGACATCGCGCGGCAGGACATCAGATTGCGCAGGAAGCAATAAAACGTCATCGAAAGTGAGAGCTTTTTGAGTGATACGCATGGAACCTTCCTCCGCAAAGCGCGCATTATATCAAAACTTGCCGCAGCAACTGGCCTAGCTTGCTGCCCCGCGCTTACGGCTACCGCTTATTCCCCATCACGTAGATGATGTGCTCAAAAAACAGCTCGCACCAATCCAGATCGCTCCCCTTCAGTGTCTGCAACAACTTATTGACCTCGGCCAGTGGCCAGTTAGGATTCAGTGTGACCAGCTTTTCCAGGGGATAGAACGGCAATAAGGACTGCATTTTGACTGCATGCTTGCTGATTCCATTCAGCATCAACGCCAGATCGTTATCCTGCTCCACGCCCTCGGCCATATCGCCATATTGTTTCGGGTGTTCGCGTGAGTATTCGATGAACTGGTTAAGTACATAGTAGAACTCGCCTTCATTGTTCTGTGACACTTCGTCACCCAGCATGAAGGGGAAGACAGAAAGTTCCAGCCAGTAATAATTCAGCTTGGGATTGCGCCATTTGCTGACCCCCACAAAACCTTGGCGCTCCTGTGCTCGGCGCACACAATCATCCAGGATGAGGCGATCCGAGGCCCGCTCGATCAGGTCTGGGTCTTTCAATACGATTGGTTTGACCAGAAAAAAGTCGGGAAAGTCTTCGAAAAGCTTGCCAGAAGTCTGGTGCGATCGATAGTAGGTGCGGAAGAGGCGTAGTACCAGTTCTTGGTTACTCTCCACTCGCATAAATTCTTGTCTCTGATTCGATGGTGCCTTGCTATGCGGCATCTGCCCTCCAGCTAAAACTGCATCCTGAATACCAAGTTAGATATCCATACTCAAACTAGGGAGGCAATGATAAATTGACGCACCCAAAATTAATAGGTAGTTTTACATCAATTATCTTCGGGAGTCCCCATGAAAACTGCTACCGCACTGCTGTTGCTAAGTTTAGTCTCTCTCTCCGCACAAGCCGGACTCAATAAATGGGTGGATGAGCATGGCAAAGTCCACTACTCCGACTCCCCCCCGATTGATGCCAAGACCGAGTCAGTTCGCAATATCACCGGCAAAGGTCAGGAAGCTGCACCTGCAGACTACTCTTCCAAGAGTTACTCCCAACGCGAAGCTGAAATGAAAAAAGCTCGCGAAAATAAAAAGGAAGCCTCCGAAAAGTCAGCAAGTGAAGCCGCTCAACTACAAGAAAGAAAGCGGAACTGTGCTGCGGCCCGTGAAAATCTACGCGCACTGGAAAGTGGGACTCGCTTAGTCACATACGACGAAAACGGTGAGAAGCGCTTCCTTGACGATACGGATCGTGAACAACGCCTGAATAGTGCCCGCGAAGCCATCAAAGGTAACTGCGACTAGGCCACCACCGGCGCGGCGCTTGCGTCGCGCATCCGCATCGCCTCTTCGATATCAACAGACACCACTTTGGAGACGCCGCGTTCCTGCATAGTCACGCCGACCAGTTGCTGCGCCATCTCCATGGTGATCTTGTTGTGACTGATATAGACGAACTGCGTCTTGTCGGACATCTTCTGAATCAGTTTGCACAGCCGCTCGGTATTGGTGTCATCCAGCGGTGCGTCCACCTCGTCCAGCACACAGAACGGCGCCGGATTAAGTTGGAACAGCGAAAACACCAGCGCGATGGCCGTCAGCGCCTTCTCGCCACCAGACAGCAGATGGATGGATGCATTCTTTTTCCCCGGGGGCTGTGCCATTACCTGCACACCACTATCCAAAATCTCTTCGCCAGTCAGCACAAGGCGCGCCTCACCTCCGCCGAACAATACCGGGAACAACTCGGTCAGATGGCGATTCACCTCTTCATAGGTCGCCATCAACAAGTCGCGTGATTCCTTGTCGATACGGCGGATCGCGTCTTCCAATGTGCCAATCGCTTCATTCAAATCCTTGGCCTGCGCATCCAGATAGGTCTTGCGTTCTTGCGAGGACTGCAGCTCTTCCAGCGCCGCTAGATTCACTGCCCCCAAAGCACTGATCTCAACACTCAGTTTGGACAACTCTGTCTGCAAACCGCCGATCTTCGCGCCCTCCAACAAGGGCAGCAAAGGTTCTTCTTCTATGTCCTGCAATTGCTCTAACCATTGCTCGAACTGTAAGCGGGCTTCCTGCTCCTTCAATGTAAGTTCGCTGACCTTCTCACGCAGCGGATTCAGTTTCTGCTCGCAGGACATGCGCGCCTGCTCCAACTGATTCAAATTTAGCGTGGCATGCTCCAGCGTGTTGCGGGCATCGGCCAACATCTGCTCCTGCACTTGACGCTGTTCCAGAACACCTTGCAACTGTATCTGGGTATCACCCTCGGTAAGATTCGCCAACTCCTGCTGGCTGGCCAGCAACGCCGACTCCTGTTCTTGCAAAGTCACGGTTTGATGTTCGATGTTCAGGCTCAGATCGGCAAGCTTATCGGTACAGGTTTTGGCAAAGAAGCGAGCTTCCTGTAATTCACGCTGCGCATGTTGGGAGCGTTCCCGTACCTCGCGCAATGCCGCCTCTTGGGCATTGGCCTGCTGCCTAGCTTGATCGCACTCTATCTGCTGCTGATCCAGACGCTCGCGCTGCTCGGCCATGGTTTGCGCCAACTCTTCGAGTTGCTGTTGCGCCTCGGTCGAACGCGCAAACAGCTCTTCCGTCTCCTGCGCGATCTGTGCACTGCGCTCTTCGGTACGCTCGCTAGCCTGAGTCAATTTAAGTATCTGCAACTGAATATCGTGCAGCTTTTGTTGCAAGGCTGAAGCACCGCTACGCAAACCAGCGATGCTGCGATCCATATCCTGATAAGCCTCATCTGCCTGAGCAGCAGTTGCCTTGCCCTGAGTCAGCGCATCGGCACGCAGCTTAGCTTCCTCTTGTAGCAATTCGATCTCACGCTGGCGCGCCAAGATGCCATGCACCTGACTATCCGGCGCATGGAACAACACACTGTGCGCACTGACCAGATGGCCTTGCGGCGTAACCAACCAAACGCCGACTGCAAGCTGCGCGCGCTGCGCCATTGCGGCTTGCAGATCGTCTACTGCATAAACATCTTGCAGCCAGTCTTGCAACACTGGCTTTGCCTTATCTTCCAGCACATTCACATAGTTCGCCAAAGGCGTCATGTCGAGACGTGAGGAAGCCGGAGCAGTCTGAGCAGTTGTTGCATCGAACAATGCCAGCTTGCCTGGTGGTTGCTTCCAGTTGGTCACATCATCCAATCGATCCAGCGGTAAGGCATTGATGCGTTCACGCAACACGGCCTCTAGCGCATCTTCCCAACCCTGCTCAATGCGGATCGACTGCCACAGTTTTGGCGCTTCATCCAAGCCTTGTCCGACCAACCATGCCTTCAAGTCTTTATCGTTATCAAGCTGGGCTTGTAGCTGTTTAAGTGCGTTCAGCCGTGCCTCGGTATGTCCCAGCTGGCGCTCAAGGTCTTGCGCGGCCATACGTGCATCGCGTCGAGTCGCATCAGCTTGAGGCAACTGTTGTTGTAGGGTCGCCAGCTGTACCTGTTGTGCCTCATGCTCGATCTTCATCTCAGCAAGACGCTGCTGCTCGTGTGTCAATGCCTCGGTGTCGGGACGAGGCAGATTGTCGCGCTCCAGTATCAGGCGAGAGCGACGACCTTCGAGCTGTTGCAGATTGCCCTGGATATGACCGCGCTGCGTTTCGGCCAGTTGCACCTGTTGCTGGATCTGCAGTTGTTCTCGCTGCGCGGCATTGTATTTTTCTTGCGACAGCCGAGAAGCGTCTTCAGCCTGCGGCAGATATTGCGCTTCGTTCTCAGCGCGTTCTTCGCAAACACTTAGCCGCACTTCGCCATCCCGCTGCTGTTCTTGCCAATGGGTCTGCAAGGAGCGCAGACCTTTCAACTGGGTCTGCTGTTGGGCGATCTGACGCTCGCCATTCTGTATCTGTTGCGCTAGTCGATTGCGCTGCTCGGTGAGGAAAGCAATCTGCTGTTCCAGTCGAGCCACTTCTGCATTGGTGGCATACAGATCGCCCTGCTTGGCATGCAAGGCATCTGACAAACCGAAATGTTCGCTGCGCGCACCTTCCAACTTGCTTTCGACCTCACGCAGACTGGCGATCTCGGCTTCAAGATCGTTCTTGGTCTTTTCAACCTGCTGAATATAACGCTCGCGCCTAGCGGCAGCTTCCTGCTTGTTCAACAGCCAAAACAAACGTTGCGTGGTCTCGCGTCGCGCTTCCAGGTCGCGATAGACCTGAGCCACTTCGGCTTGCTCGCCAAGATGGGTCAACTGCTTGTCCAACTCCAGCAAGATATCGGATACACGCGACAGGTTGACACGGGTATCCGCTAATCTCAGTTCGGTCTCGCGGCGACGGTCGCGGTATTTGGATACGCCAGCAGCCTCTTCCAAAAACACACGCAACTCTTCCGGTTTGGCCTCGATGATGCGCGCAATCATGCCCTGTTCGATGATGGCGTAGGCGCGGGCGCCGACGCCGGTACCGAGGAAGATGTCGGTGATGTCTTTACGGCGGACGTTCTGGTTATTGATGTAGTAATTGGAATCGCCATTGCGCTGCAAAGAACGCTTGATGGAAATCTCGGCATAGCTGGCCCACTGCCCGCCAACTTTGCCCAGCGAGTTGTCAAACACCAACTCGACACTGGCACGCGATACTGCCTTGCGATTACCGGAGCCGTTGAAGATCACGTCCTGCATGGATTCGCCGCGCAAAGCCGAGGCGCGGGATTCGCCCAACACCCAGCGCAATGCATCGATCACATTGGATTTTCCACAACCGTTCGGACCGACAATACCTACCAACTGCCCCGGCAGGGAGATGTTGGTGGGATCAACGAAGGACTTGAAACCGGCGAGTTTGATCTGACTGAGGCGCAATTTGCTGACAGGTAGACGTTATAATGCGCCGCATTCTAACTGAACTCCCAAGGGCAACCAACAATGACTACCAAACCAGGCAAAACACTGGAGACTTTCCCCAACCCTCAGCCCGGGCGTGATTACCACATCCACATGGAAATCCCTGAATTTACGTGCCTTTGTCCAAAAACAGGCCAGCCAGACTTCGCCACCCTGATTCTGGATTACATTGCCGATGAGCGGTGCGTCGAACTGAAGAGCCTCAAACTCTATATGTGGTCGTTCCGTGAGGAAGGTCATTTCCACGAAGACGTGACCAACCGCATTCTGGATGATCTGGTCGCCGCGACTCAGCCGCGTTTCATGCGCCTGACCGCCAAATTCTATGTACGCGGCGGCATCTTCACCAATGTGGTGGCGGAACATCGCAAAGAAGGCTGGCAGCCTGCGCCACGCGTAGAGCTGAGCAGCTTCCACAGCCAATCCAACACCCGCGGCTAAACCCATGGAATACCGCGTAATCGGCAGCAGCGACCTAAAAGTGTCCGCACTGTGTTTGGGCACCATGACATTCGGCGAACAGAACACTGAAGTCGAAGCACATGCCCAGTTGGACTACGCCATTTCCCAAGGCGTGAACTTCATCGACACCGCCGAGATGTACCCAGTCGCCCCGCGTGCTGAAACCGTACATCGCACAGAAAGTTACATTGGAAGCTGGCTGAAACATCAGCAACGCGACAAGCTCGTGATTGCCACCAAGATCGCCGGCCCCGCACGCGGCTTCGGCTGGATCCGCGGTGGCCCGCGCGTCAACAAGAAACACATCAACGCCGCTATCGACGCCAGCCTGCAACGCTTGCAGACCGATTATGTCGACCTGTATCAGATCCACTGGCCTGATCGCTATGTGCCTATGTTCGGCGCCACCAGCTACGATGCCTCCCAGGATAGGGACAGCACGCCCATCGCAGAACAACTGCAAGCATTGGGCGAACTGGTCAAAGCAGGCAAAGTGCGCCATATCGGCTTGTCCAATGAAACACCATGGGGTGTGATGGAGTTCATGCGCTGCGCCGAACAATTAGGATTACCCAAGATCGCCAGCATCCAGAATTCCTATCATCTTTTGAATCGTACTTTCGAAGCCGGACTGGCCGAAGTCTGCCATCACAGCAATGTTGGCCTACTCGCCTATAGTCCGTTGGCTTTTGGCTGGCTGAGCGGCAAGTATCTTGCCGACCCACAGGCGCATGGCCGCATCACCCTATTCCCCGGCTTTGGTCAGCGCTATAACAAACCGAATGTCCCTGCAGCCACTCAAGAATATGTTCGGATTGCACAGGAAGCGGGAATATCGCCAGCCACGCTGGCACTGGCCTTTGCCAGAACACGCAATTTCACCAGCAGCGTCATTCTGGGCGCAACCTCGCTGACACAATTGAAAGAGAATCTGGAAAGTGCAGAAGTGACGTTATCTGACGAAACGTTGGCTGCCATCGAAATAGTCCATCAGCATTACCCAAATCCCGCACCATAACCTTTCGCAAAACGAGTTATGATATGTGCACAAATACAACCCCTTGGAGGAGATGGAAATGCTGAAGAAAGTGATGGCCGTTGTTTTGATCGTGCTGGCTACGGGTGCGTGGCTCTATCTTGACCATCTGAACAAGCAGGAACAAATCCTCGCTGAACAAGCGCGACAGGAGATGATTCAAGCTCGCGCTGAAGCGGCTGCCCGTGCCGCAGCCCGCGTCAAATTCGAGACAGAACTGGCCGAAGCATTCAATAGCTGCAAAACGAACGCTGACCTTGCCAAAGAAGCTTTCCTGACTGAAAACCAGAAACCGGTCAAACGCAAACCGGGCGAATTTACGATCTCCGAAGAGATCGCAGCCCAAGCTGAAACAGCACTAGGCAATGCCTACGCCGAGTGTCAGCTCGCGCACGACACACGATTCGCGCAAGGCTATTAAAAGAAACTTCAAGTCAGTGTCGCACCGCGGCTGCGGTGCGGCAGCTCCAGATAATGGCGGGTCTGCATCTCGGTCAATCGGCTAGCGATGCGTTGCGCTTCGCTGTCATGCCTGCCCGCCTCATACAACTCACCTAGTGGTATTTCAAAAGTAGCCGCCAATTTGACGTGGTTGTCATACAGCACGTCGATCAACCAAGTGAACCTGCGTGCTGCAGCACCGTTCTCGGCAGTCATTTGCGGTATTCCAGAGATGAGCACCGTCGGAAAACGATGCGCGATATCAAGATAATCCGACTGATCATGATTGCCGCCACATAGCTCTGCAAAATCGAACCACACCACTTCACGCGCGACACGATGCACCGGTATCTGAATGCTGCGTACTTTGATGTGTGACGCCTCAGATCGGCTGCCTGCCGTTAGACGGTCGAACAGCGAAGCCAACTGTGTTTCGTTCTCATCCTCTTCACCGAACATGAACAGCGGATCGCGCTCCATCTGCAACATCCGGTAATCTGTATCACTATCCAGATGCAGCACCTTCATTTCGCGCTTGATCAGGGCGATGGCCGGCAAAAAGTTCTGACGCTGCAAACCATGCATATAGAGCGCATCGGGTTCAATGTTGGAAGTGGTCAGCAGCACGACGCCGCGCTCGAACAATGCACCTATCAGCCGCCCGAGGATCATCGCATCTGCGATGTCATCCACATGGAACTCGTCCAGACATAGCAAACGCGTCGAGTGTGCAATCTGGTCGGCCAGTGCGATCAGCGGATCGTGCGCATGCGCGAGCTTCTTCATCTCGTGATGCACTTCGACCATGAAATTATGAAAGTGGATGCGACGTTTTCGCGTGTATGGCACACACTCATAGAAACCATCCATCAAGAAAGTCTTGCCCCGCCCCACTCCGCCCCAGATGTACAGCCCCTTGGGCACATCTGGGCTCAGTAAGCTGCGACCTAGGAACTGGTTGCGCTTCTGCTTGAACGCTAGCAATTGCTCCCAAAATATCTCCAGTTTCTCGATAGCTGAAAGTTGTGGCGCATCGCAAACGATGCCGGATCGCTCGCAAGCTGCCTGATACCAAGTCTTTGGACTGACTAAAGTGCTGGTACTCAATGTCATGATTTAGCTTGAATGAACTCCAGCGCATTACCATCCGGATCACGGCAGAACAGCGCACTGCGTCCAGATTGGCTTAGCGTGAATGCAATTCCTGCAGATAAAAGATGCGTAGCTAATGCCTTCACGTCTTCCACCATGAATGCCACATGACGGTCACGCCCGCCATGCACCGGGCGCTCCACTCCAAAGTCTGGGTTGGGCAGCAACATCAGATGAATCTGTTGATTTGGCGCCACGTCGTACCAAACACCTTCAAAACTCATCAGCGGACGTTTGGGATCGGGCTTCAAGCCCAGCAAGCTCTCATAGAAATCTCGCGAACGAGTTAAATCGCTGCTAATAAAGGTCGCGTGGTGGATGCCGAGGATCATATTTTGCACGGTATCACTTTACTGGCCGCCAACTTGGCACGCTGACGTGCTTCGTCGGTATCGCTTCCGGTAGCCAGCGCCACACCCATGCGTCTGCGTTCGAAAGCTTCCGGTTTGCCGAACAAACGAATGTCCGCACCCGGCACACGCAAAGCTTCTTCCACGCCTTTGAAGGCGATGCCTTTTTCTTCCATCTGACCATAAATGACAGCTGAAGCACCGGGCTCTCGCAATGACGCGTCCACCGGCAGCCCCAAGATGGCGCGCGCATGCAGTTCGAACTCGTTGAAGCGCTGCGTGCACATAGTCACCATGCCGGTATCGTGCGGGCGCGGGCTGACTTCCGAGAACCAGACACGGTCACCTTTCACGAATAATTCAACGCCAAACAGCCCCAGTCCACCCAGATCATCGGTGACCTTCTTAGCGATATCACGCGAGCGCTGCAAGGCGACTTCGGACATCGCCATCGGCTGCCAGCTTTCCACATAATCACCGCGCACCTGCACATGACCGATCGGTTCGCAGAAATGTGTCTCGGTCTGTCCATCAACACCCAGTGCACGCACGGTCAGCTGCGTGATCTCGTAATCAAAGTCAACGAAACCTTCGACGATGACCCTCCCCTGATTCACGCGCGAACCGCTTGCCGCGTAATCCCAGGCTGCCTGTACTTCATCCGGGCCATCCACTTTGGACTGCCCTTTACCGGAAGACGACATCACTGGCTTGATGATGCATGGATAGCCGATGCCGCCATCAATCGCCGCCTGCAACTCATCAAGACTGTCGGCAAACTTATAAGGTGAGGTTGGTAACCAGAGTGTCTCCGCTGCCAAACGGCGTATGCCTTCACGGTTCATGGTGAGTTGTGCAGCCCGTGCGGTGGGAATGACCCGTGCCAGCCCTTCGCTTTCGATCTGCACCAGCAGATCGGTCGCGATAGCCTCGATCTCAGGCACGATGAGCTGAGGCTTCTCTTTTTCGATCAGTGCACGTAACGCCGCTCCATCCGCCATGTTGATGACATGCGCACGGTGCGCCACCTGATGACCCGGTGCGTTCTCATAGCGATCCACCGCGATCACTTCCACGCCCAATCGTTGCAAAGCGATGATGACTTCCTTACCAAGCTCGCCACTGCCGAGCAGCATGACTTTGGTGGCAGACGGTGAAAGCGGTGTACCAAGAACGGTGGGTTGCATAAACTATTCCGAAGGTTGAATAAGAATGGCGGAATTATATCGGAGGAGTAACATGGAATTCCCCTTCCGTTGCCCACTTCATCGTATTTTTTCATAGGAGAAAGAATCATGACGAACATCACGCAGCTGCTAGCCGAAGAAGCCGAATCCCTGTTGAGCCATCGCTGTGCAGGCATCCCCAAAGAATCTCTGCATGTACCAGGACCTGATTACGTGGATCGCGTAGTGGCGATGAAGGATCGCCAGACCGGCGTACTGCGCAGCTTGCAAGCCCTTTACGGCACGGGACGTCTGGCCAACACCGGTTACCTATCACTGTTACCCGTCGATCAGGGCGTGGAACATTCGGGCGGCGCTTCTTTCGCTCCCAACCCCATGTACTTCGACCCCGACAACATCGTTAAACTGGCCATCGAAGGTGGTTGCAACGGTGTCGCTTCGACACTGGGGGTATTAGGTTCTGTCGCGCGCAAATATGCACACAAAATCCCGTTCATCGTGAAGATCAATCACAACGAACTGCTCACCTATCCCAATGAATTCGACCAGACGCTGTTCGCCAGCGTAGATCAGGCTTTTGACATGGGGGCTGTGGCCGTAGGTGCGACGATATTTTATGGCTCGGAACAATCACGCAGACAGATACAGGAAGTATCGGAAGCATTCGAACATGCGCACAGTCTGGGCATGGCGACCATTCTGTGGGCCTATCTGCGCAACCCGGCATTCAAGGTCGGCGACAAGGACTACCATGTCGCGGCCGACCTAACCGGACAGGCCAATCACCTTGCCGCCACCATCAACGCCGATATCGTGAAGCAGAAGATGGCTGAGAACAACGGCGGCTACAACGCCATCAAGTTTGGCAAAACCAGCCCCAAGGTCTATAGCGATCTGACTACCGACCATCCTATCGATCTGGTGCGTTATCAAGTGGCAAACTGTTACATGGGCCGCGTCGGCATGATCAACTCGGGCGGCGCTTCAGGCAGCGATGATCTGGCGCAGGCCGTACGCACTGCGGTCATCAACAAACGCGGTGGCGGCATGGGTTTGATTTCGGGACGGAAGGCTTTCCAGAAACCGATGCAGGACGGTGTGGCGTTACTGAATGCGATTCAGGATGTTTATCTGGACAAGAGTGTGACCATCGCCTGAACAAAACGCTTATCGCGGCGACTCAGCGCTTTGTCGCCGCACCTTCCTCTTCCGCCTGATACATGCGGCTGGATAATAATGTGGCCGACACGATCAAGGCTGCGCCAACCCATTCACGCATGTCCATACTCTCCGCGGCCAGCAACCAGGATGAGATGGCCGCGACCACCAGCTCGAAAAGGAACAGCACCACGGCGCGATTGGCGGCCATATGGGTGACACCGTATTGCACGGCGAAACTGGTCGTGCATAACACCAGCCCCATCAGCAGGAGCAAGCCCCACATTGATATGGATACCGTCTCCAACTGTTGCAACATGCCGCCTTGCCACCATAAGAATGGCAAGCTCAGTGTCAGCGTACCCATCCACTGGCTGAATGCCTTCACCTCAAGAGAAAGGTGCGTGGAACGGCGCGTCACGACATTGGACAAGGCGAATCCCATACCGGCAGTCAGTCCCATCCAATCCGAAACGCTCTGCGGGATAGGCAAACCCAGTTCGGGCTTCCATAACATGACCAGCGCGCCACCCAGCGATAGCCAGATGATGACGTATCCGTATCGATCCAGCTTCTCGCCCAGCAACCAGTACGAGAACAGGATTGTCCACACCGGTGCGAGATAGAACAGCAGCAGCACACGCATCACATCACCGTGCAACATGCCCATCACGTAGCCCAGATTGGCCCAGCCAGCACTCAGAATAATCACCAAGACCCAGCCGTTCAGCGAGGCACGTTCCCGCCAAAGTCTAGGCAAGATGAACGAGCCACATAGCAAGGCGAAGGCATACGTCATCCCGGTAGCCAGCGCGCCGGATATGCCTGCATCTTGCAGCGCACGGTAGGGATACCAGATCAAGCCCCACACTAGGGCTCCGCTCAATAAGCCCGCAACCGGCAAGACATTTTGTTTTGTTGGCACTTGCAAGCCCTGTATAGTTTCTATTGAAAGCGGCTCAACCCGCAGCGACGATTATCACATAGCCCATGTCAGAACTTCGTAAACAAGCAATCCGTGCAACAGCTTCTGCCGTTCTGGTCCTGACGGCTTTCACATCCCTGTCTGCTCCGCTCATGGACGCTAATTCCGTCCCGCAGCTCGATCCAGCGGGCCGTCAGGCTTACCGAGATTTTCTTAGCTCTCCCGCACATCGAGCTTTTGCCATCGCCCCCGGAGGCTATTGGTCTTGGCAAGCCGATCAGGCAACAGCCGATGCAGCAGCCGATACCGCGCTTCAATCATGCCGCATGCTCGTCGGCCACGATTGCGCGCTCTACGCGATTGACGAACGAATCGTATTCGATACAGCCAAGTGGAAACAACAATGGCGTCCTTACCTGAGTGGGGCAGAAGCCATGCGTGCGGAGGTCGGGAGTGAACTGGAGCAAAGGTTCTATGACCTGAGATTCAAAGATGGAAGAGGCAGAACAAGCAGTATCTCTGCACAGCAAGGCAAAGTTCTGATCCTGCACTTCTGGGGATCATGGTGTCCTTCGTGCCGCACAGAGATGCCTGACCTGGTCAAGCTCCAACGCCTGCTCTCGCGCACAAAGGATGTGCGACTGGTCTTGCTACAAGTGCGTGAAGATTATAAAAAAGGGAAAGACTGGATGAAAGCACAAGGACTGAAGCTGCCCTTGTACGACTCTGGAATGGTGAGCAGAAAAGATGATTTCTTCACCACAACTGACGGCTCCAACATAAAGGATAGAGACATCGCCCCCGTCTTTCCAAGCACCTACGTATTGGACAAGAACGGCATCGTAGTGTTTTCACATGTCGGCACGATCACTGACTGGCCAAGCTACCTGCCACTGCTACAGGACTTGGCCGAGCAAAGCGGGAAAGGCGTCAATCGACCTCTTCCCAACCGGTGATCATCGCCTTGATATGAGACGTGGGCGTATGACCGGTGGTAGTCAGATAAATGTGTGCGATAAGGAAAGCCAGCATCATGAATGCGCCTGCCGTATGAAAGAACGCGACCCATTCCAGCGACAATAATCCATCCACGCCCCACGCCTTCCAATCCCCGAAGAAAAGATAGAACCAGCCGGTGAACCAAAGCAATGGCCCGATGAACAGCAGCACGCCCAGATAGGCCAGTCGCTGTAAAGGGTTGTGCTTCTTCAGCATGGTTGGGCGATAAGGATGCGGAGCACCTTTGAAGATGCCGACAGAATAAAACTGCATCATTGCCACAACTTTTTCCGTAGTCGGGATGTACTGTTTCCATTCTCCTGTAGTGAAATGCCAGAAGATGGCGAACACCCATAGCCCTACCAGCGTCCATGCAGCAACTGTATGCATCGCGACCGCATCGGCAAATCCAAATAGGTGATAGCTACCGTGCACCTCGAATCCGGTGAGCAGCATAAAGATGATGAGCAAGGCCTGTGACCAGTGCCAGAAGCGTTCAAACTTTTTGAATACGTAGATTCTCTCGACTGTCATCTCTTTACCCTGCCTTCCTGCTATTCACCACACGGATCGCACCGTGCACCAAGACACCGATCAAGGTCAGCAACGCCAGCGTCCAGCCCAAAATATCCAGCCAGCGACTGCCGTCACGTGCAGGCATATATATGCCTTCAATGTCTTTGAGTCGTCCGTTCTTGCTGTGACATTGCGCACAACTCAGTGCGTCTTCCTTTGGCGCGACCATATGTGTGATCGGCCAAGTCAACTCGGTCTCTACA
This sequence comes from Sideroxydans sp., assembly GCA_024636935.1. Taxonomy (GTDB): domain Bacteria; phylum Pseudomonadota; class Gammaproteobacteria; order Burkholderiales; family Gallionellaceae; genus Sideroxyarcus. The sequence continues at coordinate 85,072 of JAGXGC010000019.1, forward strand.
AAATCATACTTGCCGCTATAGGGGAGTCCGGCCGCCTTCATGCCGGTTGCAATGGCTTTCTGCCAATCATAGTTATGCCACAGCGCCGTCGCATCCTCACCGCCCGTATGCTGCACGGTCAGCGTCATATTGACGGTGTCATATGGTTGTTTACCTCTATGTACCTTGGTCGGCCAGATGCGCGATTCCGCATCATCGGGGCCTCCTCCCACCACACTCAATTGCACAGGCTTGGGTGGATCGATCTTGTCGCCAATCACCTTGTAGGTCGAAGTCCCGTTGAACCAGCGATATTCGGGGATGACATGAGACTCCCACTTCCATTCTCCCTTTTGGGAATCAAAGGCCCGACGCCCAGCGCTATCCTTACGCATCATGCGCTTGCCATCTTCACCCATGATGGTCGCCTTGGACCAATCCCAACTCAGCTCGGTACCGATATTGTTACGCGCGAATTCGGGAATATGGCAGGTTTGGCAAGCGATCTTTTCTGTGTGCTGGTTAAGCCTAGCCTCGTGGTGAGGCTTGTTGCTGTGACAAGCCTGACAGGCCGCCGGATTGGCATCAGTCTTGCCTCGTATCGCCGCATCGCCGGTGCGTGCAGCCTCGACGTTATAGCGACTACCGGTGATCTCATGACTATTCGTGGCATGGCAGGTTATGCAACTGAAGTTCAGCCCCTTCTCCGCCATATGCACATCAAGATAATGTTCCGGATGCTGCAAGGAACTATCCATATCGCCATGTTTCGCGCCGTTGGCACCCCCACCGAAGAAGTGGCAAGAGCCGCAATTGGATCGACTCGGCAGCTGCACGCTCTGGGCGACCTTACCCAAATCGACTGCATCGACGAAGCGGCCTGAACCATGCGGAAACTCCACACGCTTATACACGGGATGGCCGGCATAACCGGGCAGCTTTCGATAAGTGCCCGTACCGTCATGACAGATCAAGCAATCGACGTTCTTCTGCACCGAAAAATCGAAACTCTGGTCTTTCCAACCATAGCCCGCATGACAGGCCATACAGTCTTTCTCGTTGGAGACGACCGAGGTGCAATAGTTGTTGATGATGTTCTTCTTGCCACGTACTTGTCCCGTTTTTGGATCAGCTGACTGCCAAGTCCAGTGTTTGGTGTGCTGTACCTGTTTTGCCGCCTCGGTATGGCAAACCAGACACGCCTGCGTAACTTCAGGCCCTGTCTTGAACTTGCGTTTCAATTCCGGGAACTTACTATGGTCTGCTGTCGACTTCTTGCTTGAAGTGGCCCCATTCAGTGAGGACGTCGGATCCGGACTGGCGGCGGCGAACGCAGATAGCGCAGTCAGCATAACTGCTGCCCCGCATGTCGCAAGGAGTGCTCTTCTAATGGTAGGCATGTTCATTTCCATATATTTCACTACAGTGGATATTCAATCTTGCTCAGCAACCTCCGGGCGCGCTAGCCCCCGCAGCACCGGTCGCTCCCGGCGCAGCAGGCTTAAGCATGGGCGGCGCTGGTTGGTTAGGGTCGAACAGCACGAACTTAGCCTGATCTTCAGCTACTTTGCTCATCACGTCACCCACCATAGGACCGAACATCTTGCCCATCAAGCCAGCATTCATCATGCCGATGTAGGTTTTACCGTCGTTCTTCTTGTAGACCGAAACTTTGCAAGGCATCAGGATTGAAAGAAAGCGCACCGAGTCATCCTTCAGGATGGGGGCAGAATACTTGGTGCTACACGCCTCGACCATCATCACCGGAAGAACATTGCCACCAGCTGATTCAACCGCTCGGCCTGGATTGCGCAGTCCAGACAGCGCCCAACCGTTGCCCACGTTTTGTATGTTTTGTTGGATGCGAGCTACCGTTTCTTCGACGCCGAACGGACTTTCAATTTCTCGAAACATCAGACTGCCCATAAAAATATAGCCGAGCACGGCCACAGCCAGCACACCAGCGAAAAACCCTCCAAACAGCTTCAACATGACTTTCTCCCAATAGACGCGTGCAGTATCAACTTTAACGATGTTTACTAGATAAGCTAAGTTTTATTGTTTGCATTCTATGCCCACACTATTCGCGCTGATATGCCTCTTTGGGGTTATCGTAGCGATATTCATAACTGCTATCAAAGCAACCCTTGCTACTTTTCATAAGTAAGACCTTCATCATGCCGAAAGGATATGACAAAGAAATCCCACCTCAGATTAAGAATGTTCAAAACACATTCTCATAAACAAGTGGTCAGAATTGTCGATATTTTTGGCAGCATGTGCGAGCGGCGAATATAATCCTACAGTCCAAAATCCTCTCACCATGCTAGCTCGCAGATGAATCCACATCTAGACAAACTCCAACCGTATCCTTTTCAGAAGCTGGCCAAACTATTCGGTGAAGTCAACGCCAATGCTTCGCTTAGACCCATCAGCCTGCACATCGGCGAGCCAAAACACCCCACTCCACAGTTCATCAAGAATGCACTGATTGACGGATTGGATGGCTTGGCGAGTTATCCCACAACCGTGGGGAGCGACGCGTTGCGTATCGCAATCACCGACTGGTTGCATAAGCGCTACAACATCCCCGTACCTGATATGAAGACACAGGTGTTGCCGGTGAACGGTAGTCGCGAAGCCCTGTTCGCTTTCGCTCAGTCGGTGATCGATCGCAGCAAGGCTGATCCGGTCGTGGTCTGTCCCAATCCGTTCTACCAGATCTACGAAGGTGCGGCCCTATTGGGTGGCGCCACGCCGCACTTCCTCAATACGCTACCTGAGGATGACTATGCGCTGAACTTCGCACAGTTGAGCGAAGATGTTTGGCAACGTACGCAATTGATATACGTCTGCTCACCGGGCAACCCGAACGGACGCGTGATGCCACTGGCCGAATGGAAGACCCTGTTCGAGATGAGCGACCGTTATGGCTTCGTGATCGCTGCCGACGAATGCTATTCCGAAATCTATTTTGGTGATGCACAACCGCTGGGGGCATTGCAGGCTGCGCAGCAATTAGGACGCGCCAACTACAAGAATCTGGTGGTTTTCTCCAGTCTGTCCAAGCGCTCCAATGTGCCGGGGCTACGCTCAGGCTTCGTTGCCGGTGACGCTGCCATACTGGAAAAGTTCGCGCTGTATCGCACCTATCATGGCTGCGCGATGAATCCCGCAGTACAAGCCGCCACCATCGCCGCTTGGAACGATGAAGCCCATGTAATCGAGAACCGTCGTCTATATGCCGAGAAATTCGAGCTAGCCATCAGACAACTCAGCCCGATATTGCCGGTGAGCAAGCCTGATGCGAGCTTCTATCTTTGGATACGCACGCCAATCACCGACACTGCCTTCGCGCAACAGCTCTACCGCGACTATAATGTGTCCGTGTTGCCCGGCAGCTTTCTGGCGCGCAAAGCAAACGGGATCAATCCCGGTGCGAATTTCATCCGCTTGGCGCTGGTCGCCGGGCTGGAAGAGACACAGGAAGCAGTACGCCGCATCGCCGAATTCACTAATAAACTTAACTAGGAAAAACCATGCCTCAATTGCAAGCCATCATCGAAGAAGCCTTTGAACGCCGTGCCGAGATCACCCCGCGCAATGTAGATGCCCAGCTCAAGGAAGCGATCAATACCGTTATCGAATATCTGGACCAGGGCAAGCTGCGCGTGGCAGAGAAGATCGACGGTGCATGGGTCACCCATCAATGGCTGAAGAAGGCTGTGCTGTTGTCCTTCCGCATCGAAGACAACGCTTTCATCAAAGGCGGTTTCACCAACTATTTCGACAAGGTGCCTTCCAAGTTCGCCGATTACAACTCCAAGGACTTCCGTGAAGGTGGCTTCCGCGTGGTGCCGCCGGCTGCCGCACGTCGAGGTGTCTATATCGCCAAGAACGTGGTGCTGATGCCTTCCTACTGCAACATCGGCGCTTATGTCGATGAAGGCACCATGGTCGACACCTGGGCGACCGTCGGTTCCTGCGCGCAGATTGGCAAGAACGTCCACCTGTCCGGCGGCGTCGGCATCGGCGGCGTGCTGGAGCCACTGCAGGCCAACCCAACCATCATCGAAGACAACTGCTTCATCGGTGCGCGTTCCGAGATCGTGGAAGGCGTGGTCGTGGAAGAAGGTTCCGTCATCTCCATGGGTGTGTTCATCGGCCAATCCACCAAGATCCTCGACCGCGAAACCGGCGAGATCATCTTCGGCCGCGTGCCAGCGGGCTCCGTCGTGGTCAGCGGCAGCATGCCTTCCAAGGATGGTTCGCACAGCCTGTACTGTGCGGTGATCGTGAAGAAGGTGGATGCCAAGACCCTTGGCAAGACCGGCATCAACGAGCTGCTGCGCGGCATCTAAACCCACTCCACCTAGGAGAAGAACAATGATCGTCACACCGCTGTTGCAACTGGCCGCAGACAAACTGGCATCCGACTTGTTCTTCTCTGTCGGCGCACCGATCAACATCAAGATCAACGGCAACCTGATGCCCGTCAATCAGCAGAAGCTGACCGACGAGCAGATCAAGCAGATCGCCTACGAGATGATGACAAAGGAGCAGATCGCCGATTTCGAAGAGCATATGGAGATGAACTTCTCCTTCCGCGTACCCGATATCGGCAACTTCCGCGTCAACGTGTTCCGCCAGCGCGGCAGTATCGCTATCGTCATCCGCTATGTGCGCAACAACATCCTCAACATCGAGGATCTGCATCTGCCACTGGTGCTCAAAGAGCTCATCATGGAGCAGCGCGGTTTGGTGCTGATGGTCGGCGCGACCGGCTCCGGTAAGTCCACCACGCTAGCCGCGATGCTGGAGCATCGTAATCGCACCCAGAGCGGCCACATCCTGACCATCGAGGACCCGCTGGAATACATGTTCCATCACGGCAAGTCCATCGTGAACCAGCGCGAGATCGGTACCGATACTGAAGACTATGGCGCCGCCCTGATCTCCGCCATGCGCGAAGCGCCGGACGTGCTGATGATCGGTGAGATACGCGACCGCGACACGCTCAAACATGCGCTGATCTTTGCGCAGACCGGCCACCTATGCCTATCCACCCTGCACGCGAACAACAGCTATCACGCGCTCAACCGCATCGTGAACTTCTTCCCCTACGATGCGCGCCAGAGCATCTTGTCCGACTTGGCGATGTGTATGCGTGCGGTGATCTCGCAACGCCTGGTACGCAATTCACAGGGCAAACTGGTTCCTGCCGTGGAGGTGTTACTCAACTCCGCACTGATTGCCGACCTGATCAAAAATGACCAGATCGACAAGATCCGTGAAGCGATCGAACAAAGTGTGTCGCATGGATCTCAGACATTTGAACAGGCTTTGTACAAGCTCTTCAAGTCGGGACAGATCACCAAGGAAGAAGCATTGAAGAATGCAGATTCCGCCAGCAACCTGTCTTCACTCATCGACTACTCAGTGACTAGCAAAATGAAGACCTTCGACCCGTCTGAACCCGCGCCACAAACTCAATCTCCAGCTTCTTCAGCCGCCAACTTCGACAGTATCAAGCTGAATATCGAAATGCCGGGGGCCGATTCCTGATGAAACTGTACGGCATACCAAACTGTGACACCGTGAAGAAGGCACGCGCTGCATTGTCAGCGCGCAATGTGACTTATGAATTCCACGACTTCAAGAAACACGGCGTGACGGAAGCCATGCTATCCGGCTGGTTGAAACAAATTGGCTGGCAGAGGCTACTCAAGAAGACCGGTCCAACCTGGGGCAAGTTGCCGCAGGAAGTCAAAGAATCTATCAAGGACGATGCTTCCGCTCTCGCCCTATTGCTGCAATATCCCAATATCATCAAACGTCCGGTGCTCGAATCGAACGGCAAAGTTCTGGCTACCGGATTCAACGAAACAGAATATAAAGAATTGAAACTATGAGCAGCACACTTGAACTGACCAAACAACTCATTTCCCGCAAATCCTTGACGCCCTTGGACGATGAATGCCTAGACATCATCGGTGCCCGCCTCGCTCCTTTGGATTTCAATCTGGAGAAGATGCGCCACAACGAAGTGGACAATCTGTGGGCACGCCGCGGCAATGCTTCACCGCTTGTATGCTTCGCCGGTCATACCGATGTGGTGCCGACTGGTCCGGTGGAACGTTGGGACAGTGATCCCTTCACGCCCACCGTACGCGATGGCATATTGTACGGACGCGGCACATCCGACATGAAAGGTTCGCTGGCGGCTTTCGTCACCGCTACCGAGAAGTTCGTCGCTGAACATCCGCAACACAAAGGCAGTATCGCCATGCTGCTCACCTCGGACGAGGAAGGCATCGCTGTCGATGGCACGGTGCGCGTGGTGGAAACATTAAAGGAACGCAAAGAACATCTGGACTACTGCATCGTGGGCGAGCCGACCTCTGTGACTAAGACCGGCGACACCATCAAGAATGGACGCCGCGGCTCACTCTCTGGCACCTTGACCGTCAAAGGCGTGCAAGGTCACATCGCCTATCCCCATCTGGTGAAGAATCCAATCCATATGTCGGCACCGGCCATCGCCGAACTGGCGGCGACCGTGTGGGACGAAGGCAACGAATATTTTCCACCCACTTCTTTCCAAATCTCCAACATCAAGGGCGGCACTGGCGCGACCAACGTCGTACCCGGCACGGTTGAGATTGTATTCAACTTCCGCCACTCCACTGCCAGCACTGTGGAGAGCCTGAAATCTCGACTCCTCGCCATCCTCGACAAAAACGGTCTGGAATACGATCTGGAATGGGAGAACTCCTCCGGCAAGCCATACCTCACACCACATGGCGATCTGGTGGATGCTGTCGCAGGCGCGATCAAGCAAGTCACAGGTTTGGATACAGAGCTTTCCACCAGCGGCGGCACTTCGGACGGCCGCTTCATCGCCGATATCTGCCCGCAAGTGATCGAGCTCGGTCCGCTCAACGCCACTATCCACAAGGTCAATGAATGCGTAGCAGTCGCCGACCTGGATACGCTCTCCGAGATCTACTATCTGACGCTGTGCAAATTGTTGGCCAAATAAGGAAACCGAAATGGACATCAATCATTTTTCCGAGGCCAGCACTACGCTCAAGACAGTGCGCGACTGCTTTCGCTTCGCCATCAGCCGTTTTACTGAAGCCAAGCTGTTCTTCGGCCACGGCAGCGAAAATGCATTGGATGAAGCCGCATATCTCATCCTGCATACACTGCACCTACCTATCGATCAACTGGATCCATTCCTCGATGCACGGCTTACCCAGTCCGAAATCTATAGCGTTCTGAACATCATAGAGAAACGTGTTGTCCAGCGCCTGCCCGCCGCCTATCTGACGCAGCAAGCCTGGTTGGGTGAGCACTCTTTCTTTGTCGATGAGCGCGTCATCGTGCCGCGCTCATTCATCGCCGAACTGTTGCGTGAACGCCTGTTCCCATGGATCGAAGATGCCGAGCAAGTGAACAGCGTGCTGGATATGTGCACTGGCAGCGGCTGTCTGGCCATCCTTGCAGCTGAAGCTTTCCCGCATGCCATCATCGATGCTATCGATCTATCTCCCGATGCACTGGATGTCGCGCAATACAATGTGACCGACTATGGTCTGGACGAACGCATCGAGCTGATCGAGTCAAATCTGTTCGAGAAAGTGCAAGACAGAAGATACGACCTCATCATCAGCAACCCACCCTATGTCGACGCACCATCGGTCGCCGCACTGCCGCAGGAATACAAGCACGAACCCAAGCTGGCACTCGGCAGCGGCACAGATGGACTGGACGCCACCCGCATCATCCTTCAACAAGCTGGCGAACACCTGACCGAGAACGGCATACTGGTAGTCGAGATCGGACACAACCGTGATGCACTGGAAGCCGCTTATCCAGACGTACCCTTCACTTGGCTGGATGTCACTGCAGGCGGTGAGTTCGTGTTCCTGTTGCACAAGAACGACCTTCCTTGATGTCTGTAGATCACTACGAGAACTTCCCTGTCGCATCGATCCTTATGCCCCGCCGACTGCGCAAGCCGGTGGCGGCGATCTATCACTTTGCCCGTGCGGCTGACGACATCGCCGACGAAGGCAAACTGAATGATGAAGAGCGTCTGCAACAACTCGATGAATTTCGAGACGAGTTGACGCATATCGCCAATGGCGAAACACCACTCCTGCCACTGTTCCAACACCTCGCTAGCGAGATACAAGAACATGCACTGCCTATGCAGCCCCTGCACGACCTGCTCGATGCCTTCTCGCAAGATGTAGTTAAGAAACGTTACGATGATTACGATGAACTGCTGGACTATTGCCGCCGTTCGGCCAACCCCGTAGGCAATCTACTGTTGCATCTGTACGAAGAAGCCACGCCGGTGAACATCGCGTATTCCGATGCCATCTGCAGCGCGCTGCAATTGATCAATTTCTGGCAGGACGTTTCCAAGGATTGGCGCATCGCCCGCGTCTACCTACCTCAGGATGATCTTGCACGTTTCGGCGTGAGCGAAGCGCAGATTGCAGAAGGCCGCTGCGACGACAACTGGCGTGCCTTGATGAAGTTCGAAGTGGATCGCGCGCGCGCGCTGATGCTGTCAGGCAAACCGCTGGGCACCATTCTCACTGGACGCATTGGTCTGGAGATGCGCATGATCATTCAGGGCGGGTTGCGCATCCTCGACAAACTCGAATCTGCGGACTACGACATGTTCAACAAGCGCCCGGTTTTGAAGCATTACGACTGGGTTATCATGCTGGCCAAATCCGCCCCCTTCTGAACCGCAATGAATCCATACGAATACTGCCAGGACAAGGTCAAGCAAAGCGGCTCCAGTTTCACCAGCAGCTTTCGCATCCTCAGCAAAGAACGACGCGAGGCCATGACGGTGCTGTACGCCTATTGCCGCGAAGTGGACGACGTGGTCGACGAATGCTCGGATGCCAATGTTGCACGCACCACGCTCAACTGGTGGCGCAATGAAGTGGCGGCGATCTATTCCGGCAAACCAACCCATCCAGTCTGCCAAGCACTGATTCCCGTCGTACAGCGCTTCAAGCTGCCGCAAGAACACCTGCTGGAGATCATCGACGGCATGGAGATGGATCTCGACCAGCCGCGCTATGCCGATTTCAAATCGCTACAGCTGTATTGCTACCGCGTCGCCTCGGTGGTCGGTCTGCTTTCCGCCGAGATATTCGGCTATACCGATCGTGAGACACTTAAGTACGCCCATGATCTTGGTATCGCCTTCCAACTCACCAACATCATCCGTGACGTTGGTGAAGATGCCCGCCGCAACCGCATCTACCTACCTATGGATGAGATGCAACAGTATGACGTGACCGCTGCAGACATCCTCAATGCACGTGACTCGGACAACTTCCAGAAACTGATGGCGTTCCAGATCGAGCGTGCCAGACGTTTCTACCAACAGGCATTCGGCCACTTGCCCGCAGCTGATCGTAAAGCACAGCGTGCCGGGCTGATCATGGCTTCTATCTACCGTGCAGTATTGGATGAAGTTGAACGCAGCGGCTGTCATGTATTGAGAGAGCGTGTCTCACTGGGGCCTGCCTACAAGCTGTGGCTCGCACTCAAGGCATGGCTGCAGAATTGAAGGTCGGCATCATCGGTGGCGGTTATGCTGGCATGGCTGCTGCTGCCGAGCTTGCCGCTGCAAACATTCCAGTTACCGTATTCGAGAGTGCCAAACAGTTGGGCGGTCGGGCGCGTGGTGTTTCATATAACGACACCCGACTCGACAACGGCCAGCACCTTCTACTTGGTTGTTACCGCGAGACACTGCGCCTGATCGAACTCGTGGGCGGCGATGTCGAACGCGATTTTCTGCGACTGCCTATGCAGCTAGACCTGCATCACCACCTTGAATTGCGCGCGCCCCGCTTGCCTGCTCCTTTACACCTGCTGTTTGCATTGCTCAATGCAAAAGGACTGAGCTGGGGCGAAAGGTTCAAAGCCGCCCGCTTCATGATCGCTTTGCGCAGCATGAACTTCCGCTTGCCACAGGATATGACGGTCGCTGAATTGCTCAAGCAGCACGGACAAGATGCCGGGTTGACGCTGAAGTTCTGGGAACCACTGACCATCGCCGCGTTGAATACCCCTATCGCCAAAGCTTCAGCGCAGGTGCTACTGAACGTGTTGCGAGATGCGCTGAACCGAGCGCGCGCGGACAGCGACATGCTGCTACCCAGCATCGACTTCACTGCCCTATTTCCGCAGCGTGCCGCTGCCTTCATCGAACGGCATGGTGGAAAAGTGCATCTTTCCTGCGGTGTGGATGCCATCGTTCCCGAACACGACGGTATCGCGTTGCAGACCGCGCAAGGCACACAACATTTCAGCCATGTGATCTGCGCAGCCTCTCCTGCTACAGCGGAAAAACTATTGCAGCCACTTGCAGGACTCGACGACACAGTGCAACAGATCACCGCGCTACAGAAACAGCCGATCTATACCGTCTATCTGCAATACCCGACTCAAGTGCGACTCCCCCACCCCATGATCGGCCTACACCAACGCATCAGCCAATGGCTATTCGACAAAGGTCGCATTGCAGGACAGCACGGATTACTCGCATCCGTGATCAGTGCGGAAGGCATCCATCAGGCACTGAATCAGGTGGAATTGGCACAGAAAGTAGTCGTTGAGTTGCGTGAGGAGTTCGGCATCAACGAAGTACCGCTTTGGAGCAAGGTCATCGCCGAGAAGCGCGCCACCTTCTGTTGCGCACCGAACCTGCAACGTCCCGCTCAACAAACATCCATCCCCAATCTACTACTCGCCGGTGACTACACGGCTGGAGACTACCCCGCTACGCTGGAAGGTGCAGTGCTAAGCGGTGTGCATTGCGCGCAGCTCTGTCTTGCAGGCCGAAAATAGTCTGTGTTTTCGTAGTACGACTGCTGCGTATTCTCATCTGTCCATCCGGGAATACCGAGCAAGGGGACGGGTGTCAGTTCACGAGTCGTTACACAGTGCTTTGGGTCATCAAGATACATCGCCAGCAGTTCATCCAATCGTTGCAAACGCTGCGCCAGCGGCAGATCAAAAAATGTTGCATCGACCTTCAAAAGTAATCCCTGCGCTGTCAGGCCTACATAAGGTTTAAGCATCTTTTCATAAAGGCCGTGGCCGAACAGATAGAAATCTATGCTGCGCCCCACTTCTGTCCGCCGCTGCCAAAAAAGTTCATTCCATTCAAAACTACGCAACGACCCGGCTAGATCGTCATCCGTGTAGGGAACGACCACGCCTGATTCATCGAATAAGGTGTTCATGTCGCGTACCGCACCACGCTCACTATTCCCTTCTTTGGGTAGACCTGAAGTCAGTGCAGAATAGTGGCGATCATTGATAGCGCGTTTTGCTGCAGGAAATGCGAACCAAACCAAAGCATTGAACAGGTCGTGCCAATTCTCTTCCCGTGTCTGAACTTCTCCTTGCAGATAGCAACGCGGCTCATATTGTGATTCGAAGGGCAATCTGCCGTAGTCTTGTGCCACAAAACGCAGCGGCTTCCCATTACTGACACTTATCGTATTTTCTCCGCTTGGAAGGAGATCGTTATATTCAGCCAACCCGGGGAAATATTCGGAAGGTAGATAGCTGATATGCGCGTGCAAAGGGCGAAATGCGAACGATTCCAGCAGTGCTTTTCGTTCCCAAGGATGGTCTATTTTCATAGTACGAAGTCTAACGCAAGCACAGGACTCAAGACAGGGCGGGCGTCATGTGATAAGTTGCGCGCAAACGTAATTACCAGCGGAGGTTCCAATGGATGAAAATGATGCGATACAGGCCAGTCTAGTCAGCTTCACACAACGTCTCGACGATGTTGCGTCAGATAGCTTCAATGAGATTCGCAAGTGCTCTTTCTTCGATCCGATTCCGAGCGCACAACTGCGTCCGATTGCTGAATTGGCTACCATCCATACGTTTGTAGAAGGCGACAAACTGACTTTAGAAGGCGAGGAGATCAGCTCGTTCTTCGTCGTCTTGTTTGGAAGTGCCAGCGTGCATGTGCGCGACAACGAGGTGGCTATTATTCATAGCGGCGAATGCATCGGTGAAAGCACCTTCTTTGCCGGCGAAGCAGCTTCACGCTCCGCCACCGTTATTGCTGAAGGTGAAGTGATCGCTGCCGAGATCAAGAAAGCCGATATCGGCAAGCTGATTGGCGAGAGCCGAGCTTATATGGACAAAGCACTGCTCAATGCGCTGTTCCGCAAGCTGCAGCAGGCTAACCGCAAAATTGAGGAGCTGTTGCGCTAATCACTCATGAGCATCATTGCCGTATTCAACCAGAAGGGCGGCGTCGGTAAAACTACCACTGCACTGAATCTCGCCGCCGCGCTGCATAAGCGTGGCCGCCAGTCGCACGCCTTCGACCTCGACCCGCAAGCCCAATTCAGTTCCATCACCGGAACTGCTGCGCGCAACGGGCACGAAACGCTTCTGTCTTTGTTCCAGCTCAATCGCCCGCTACGTGATCTTTTGCGCACCGCCTCCAGCGGGCTCACATTGATCCCTTCCCATAACGAGCTGGCCAAAGTCGATGTGCTCTATGGCAAAGGTTTCAACGTGGTCAACCGACTCAATGCAGCGATCAAGGCGGAACGTTTCGGCACAGCAGAAAGCCCCTTGATTATGGATTGCAGTCCATTGATAGGCGTCATGTCTCTGAACGCCATCTTCGCTAGCAACGGATTAGTCGTGCCGATCTCAGCCGACCATCTTTCTCTGCAAGGTGCACGTCAGATCGAGAAGACGCTCAATGCCTTGGAACCGGTTCTGAAGAGGCGCGTGAATCGCCGTTATCTGCTCACACGTTTCGACCGCAGACGACGTATGGCTTGGGATGTACTGGAACAGGCACAATCGCTATTCGGCGCAGATGTGTGTGAGACTTATATTGCGGAGAATGTAAGCCTGGCTGAAAGCCCTGCGCTGAACAAAACCATCTTCGAACATGCCCCCACTAGCCGCGGGGCGCAGGATTACGATGCCTTACTTGACGAGTTACTGGCTAGTGGATTCATCGAATAAACGATCTATTTCGATATCAGTGTGATGATGTCTTCCACCGACATAGCCTGCTGTGGCCGAGTATCTTCCTGCTTGCGGATCTCGCAACTCTCCACCTCGCAATAGTGATACATCTGGCGCAGCTTGCGCTCTGCATCTTCCTGGTCACGACCTGAGATCACCACGCTAACGATCCGCTGTCCATCACGTGTGCGGATAGAGAAATCGAATTTCTGCATGGCGTCGTTCATGATTATTATGCTCCTACAGCCCTAGCGGCTCTGGCTTCATACAGACAGATTCCGGTGCTAACAGATACGTTCAGGCTCTCCACGCTACCCATCATCGGAATACGTGCCAGCTGATCACAAGTCTCACGCGTCAGGCGTCGCATGCCTTCACCTTCAGCTCCCAGTACCAGTGCGATGGCACCTTTATGCTTAACTTCACCTAGCGTAGTGTCTGCTTCTCCATCCATGCCGACAACCCATATATCGCGTTCCTGTAGCTCTCTCAGGGTACGTGCCAGATTGGTGACTGTGATAAAAGGCACAGTATGGGCCGCACCGCAGGCGACCTTTTCCACAGTAGCATTGATTCCGACCGCTCTATCCTTTGGAGCGATCACCGCATGTACACCAAAGGCATCTGCACTACGCAGACAAGCACCTAGATTATGCGGATCCTGAACGCCATCAAGCACCAGAATCAATGCAGGTTCAGTCAATGTATCCAGCACATCGTCCAAATGTTGCACTTTCTGTGCAGCATCGACACGAGCTGCAACACCTTGATGGCGCGCGTTGCCCGCCATGCCGTCTAAGCGCTTGGCATCGACTTGGATCACACGCACATCGTTGCTCTCTGCCAGCTTGAGTAGATCGCGCGCACGAGGGTCCTTGCGCTGCGGGTCTACATACACTTCCAACACACTATCGGCGTTCTGACGGATACGGGCCGTGACAGCATGGAAGCCGTGAATGATGCGTGACTCAGCCATGGCGTTTCGCTCCCTTGTTGCTCTTGGCAGCAGGCTTGGCATGCTTCTCTGACGACGACGCCTTCACTGGCTTCTTCTTAGCTCCACCCCAGGCACCCACATCCACACCGGACTCATTTGCAGAGTCGCTTGACTGCGTCTCGCCTTCCAGCACAAAATCAATCTTGGTGCTTTCCATGTCCACCCGCACCACCTTCACCTGCACACGGTCGCCGAGGCGATAGCGTTTGCCGGTGCGTTCACCCAGCATCTGGTGTTTGGTTGCATCAAAGTGGTAATAGTCAGCACCAAGTTCTGACACATGAACCAGACCTTCAACATACAGATCGTCCAGCGACACGAACAGGCCAAAGCCGGTGACCGAAGATATGGTTCCTGTGAATACGCTGCCCAAATGGTCTCGCATATAGAAACATTTGAGCCAAGCTTCCACATCACGCGTGGCATCGTCAGCACGGCGCTCTGTCATGGAGCAATGTACGCCCAATTCAGCCCACTTGAGTTTTGGCTTGTACTGTTTGCCCTCCAGCACGGCCTTGATGGCACGGTGCACCAACAGATCAGGATAGCGACGGATAGGTGAGGTGAAATGTGCGTAGGCCTCATAACCCAAGCCAAAGTGGCCATGGTTATCTGGGGCATACACGGCTTGTCGCAGTGAACGCAACATCACCGTCTGCAACAAACCGGCATCCGGACGACCTTTGATCTGTTTCAGCAGAGTGGAATAATCGCCCGCCTGCGGATCATCACCGCCGCCCAGTTGCAAACCGAATTCCTTGAAGAACTCGCGCACCGTTTCCAGCTTCTCCGGTGTTGGCCCTTCATGCACGCGATATAGCACCGGATGCTTATGCTCATTCAAGAAGGCTGCGGCACATACGTTGGCTGCCAGCATGCATTCTTCGATAAGTTTGTGCGCATCGTTGCGGATCACCGGCACGATCTTTTCAATCTTGCCCTGATCATTGAAGATCATCTGCGTCTCGACCGTTTCAAAATCGATGGCACCACGCTTCGCACGTGCCTGCAACAAAGTCTGGAACAGCTTGTACAGGTTGTTGATGTGCGGCAGTACCTCAACATATTTCAGCGCATCCTCACCCTTGGGATCGGCCAACATATCGGCCACTTGGGTATAGGTCAGACGGGCGTGGGAGAACATCACAGAAGGGTAGAAATGGTATTTTACGATCTCACCTTCTGCGCTGATCTGCATATCGCACACCATGCACAGACGATCTACGTTTGGATTCAGCGAGCACAAGCCATTGGAAAGCTCCTCTGGCAGCATAGGGATCACGCGGCGCGGGAAATATACCGAGTTACCACGAGTGATCGCTTCTGTATCCAAGGCATCGCCCGACTGCACATACGAACTCACATCTGCAATGGCAACAACCAAACGGAAACCACTGCCGCTAGGTTCGCAATACACCGCGTCATCGAAGTCACGTGCCGTCTCACCGTCGATGGTGACCAAAGGCAAATGTTTGACGCTCTCGCGACCGGCATAATCTGCCGGCTGGACGATGGGTGCGAATTTTTCCGCCTGACGCTTTGCATCGTGCGGAAATTCGTTAGGCAAGTCGTGCTTGCGTAATGCGATCTCGATCTCCATACCGGGATCGGCATAATTGCCGAGTACTTCGACAATGCGCCCGATTGGCTGTGCATGTTTAGAAGGCTGCTGCATGATCTCCAGAATCACCACTTGGCCCGCTTTCGCACTGCCACTTTGTCCTGCCGCTACCAGGATGTCCTGACTGATACGGCGATTCTCGGCGACCACAAACTGGATGCCATGCTCCTCATACAAACGACCAACCACACGCGTGTTGGCATGCTCCAATACTTCAACGATTTTAGCTTCGCGGCGACCGCGACGGTCTTCTCCTGCGATACGCGCCATCACGATGTCGCCATGCAATATCTTGTGCATCTCTTTGGCACTCAAGACTAAATCGGCACTACCGTCTTCCGGAATCAGAAAACCGAATCCATCAGGATGTCCCTGCACTTTACCTTTGACCAGATCCAACTTGTCCATCACACAGATGGCGCGCTTTCGATTGCGCATGATCTGTCCGTCTCGCTCCATGGCACGCAGGCGGCGAGTGAACAATTCCTCCTCATCCAACTCAATCTGCAGCAGAACTATCAGATCCTCCTGTTCCAGCGGGACACCCTTCTCAGCCAGTATCTGCATGATGTATTCACGGCTGGGTAGTGGGTGTTCATATTGTTCGCGTTCACGCTCCAGAAAAGGGTCGAGTTCGCGGATGTTTTTTTTCTTTTTCGTCATTGACAGAGAATCCTATAGCAATTAAAGTGCGCACCCTTGAAGCATTGCCCAGATGGCGGAATTGGTAGACGCGCACGGTTCAGGTCCGTGTGCCGCAAGGTGTGGAGGTTCGAGTCCTCTTCTGGGCACCAATTCAAAATGGCTCGCATACGCGGGCCATTTTCTTTTTGCGGAACACTATTAAAACAAAAATACGCACCGCTCCCGCGATGCGTATCCATTCTTTCCATCGACTGCACCCGCTCAGACCTCAAACGGATGACGCAGTACGATAGTTTCGTCACGATCAGGACCGGTAGAAACCATATCAACCGGCACTTCACAGATCTCGGCGATGCGTTGCAGATAGTTGCGCGCTTCAACCGGCAGATTATCGTAACGCTTCACCCCTACCGTGCTGTCACTCCAGCCCGGCATGTCTTCGTACACAGCCTCGCAGCCGTCCAGTGATTCGGAACCGACCGGCAGGATGTCGCTGAACTGCCCGTCGATGTTGTAGCCAACACCGATACGCACTTTTTCCATACCGTCCATCACATCCAGCTTGGTCACGCACAGACCGGACACACCGTTGATCTGGATGGCACGCTTGAGTGCCGCAGCATCGAACCAGCCACAGCGGCGCGCACGACCGGTTGTGGAACCGAACTCGTGCCCCTTCTCGGCCAGCATCTTGCCGATCGGGTCTTGCTTGGTTTCGGCATCGTACAACTCGGTTGGGAACGGGCCGGAGCCAACGCGTGTAGTGTAGGCTTTGGTGATACCCAGCACATAGTTCAAGCTCTGAGGGCCGACACCAGCGCCTGCACACGCTGCGCCAGAGATACAGTTGCTCGAAGTCACAAACGGATAAGTACCGTGATCGATGTCCAGCAATGCACCTTGCGCACCTTCGAACAATAGGTTCTGACCGGCTTTGTTCGCTTCATAGAGTGCGCGCGGCACGTCCAACACCAGCGGCTTGATGCGTTCCGCCAGCGCCAGTGCCTCATCCATGGTCTTGTTGAAATCGACCGTCTCCACCTTGAAGTAGTTCTTCAATACGAAGTTGTGATAATCCAATACTTCGCCCAGCTTGGCTGCGAAACGTTTGCGATGGAACAGGTCCTGCAAGCGGATCGCGCGACGCGCCACTTTGTCTTCGTATGCCGGGCCGATGCCGCGGCCGGTGGTGCCGATCTTGCCAGAACCCTTGGCAATCTCGCGCGCCTTATCCAAAGCCTCGTGATACGGCAGGATCAGCGGGCAAGCTTCCGAGATGCGCAGACGTTCATAGACCTGCACACCCGCAGCTGCCAGCATATCCATCTCTTTTAGCAAAGCGGATGGTGACACCACCACACCATTTCCGATGTAGCACATGACGTTGTCGCGCAAGATGCCGGACGGAATCAGATGCAACACGGTCTTCTCTTTGCCGATGACCAGCGTATGGCCGGCATTGTGTCCTCCCTGAAAACGCACCACGCCTTGTGCATGGTCGGTTAGCCAGTCGACTACCTTGCCCTTGCCTTCATCGCCCCACTGAGTACCGATCACTACGACATTCTTTGACATATCTATTCCTGTTCCGGATTTCAGTTTTTCATTTCGACCACGAGCCACTTGCCATCCTGCTGGATCAGCTCGCGGTCGCAATTCAATTCACCATGCAAAGCAGCATCGCCAAGCAGATCAATTACGACGATCTCCCCCTGCTCGCGCAACTCTGCGATTGCCGCATCCAGCGTCGTGTCCTGACGGTAAGGCGCATGAATGGTTTTGGGCAACGCCTGCTGCGGCAGCAAGCCATGCAGTTGACGCAAGTCCATGCTGAAGCCGGTAGCTGGACGGGCACGACCAAAGTCTTTACCCAAGTCATCGTAACGTCCACCAACCGCGATAGCGTCATGGCTACCAGCATGGTACGCCGCGAACACCATACCGCTGTGATAGTGATAACCACGCAACTCGGCCAGATCGATGCCGATACTGTCCACTTTTCCGTTCAGGCTGTTTGCTGCACGCTGCAGATCATCCAATGCGGAAATAACTGCAGGCAACTTGGGCAATTGGCTACGCGCGCGCTCGATCACATCGACACCGCCATACAGATGAGGCAGTGCCAGCAATGATGTTTGCGTCTCTTTAGGCAATGACTGCACCAAGGCGCTTATGGTCGGCACATCCTTTTGTTGCAAAGCCACGAACAGGGCTTGTTCCTGTTCGTCACTGATATCCGTGCCTTCGAGCAAGGCATGGAACACGCCCACATGACCAAGATCGAGATGTACTTGCTTGATACCCAGTGAAGACAGACAGTGCAGCATCAAAGCCTGAATCTCGAGATCGCTCTCGATACCACCGTGCCCGTACAGTTCGGCACCGACCTGCAAAGGCTCACGTGTGCGCATCAATCCGGACGGTTGGGTATGGGCAACACTACCGGCATAGCAGAGACGCGCCACGCCCTGACGGTTGAGCAGATGCGCATCGATACGTGCCACTTGAGGTGTGATATCGGCACGCAAGGCCAAGGTACGTCCGCTCAGCTGGTCTACCAGTTTGAAGGTACGCAGATCCATGTCTGCACTATCATTGATCAACAGGGAATCGGAATACTCGATCAGTGGTGGCGACACCAGTTGATAGCCGCTCAGACGCAGCAGTTCCAGTATTTCGCGGCGCATCACTTCGATGCGCCATGCCTCGTCAGGCAACATGTCCTGGATGAATTCAGGCAACAACCATTTCATTTTCAGTTTATCCAGTAAATCAGCAGTAATCCGCTCAACATGAGCGTCAGCCCGAGAAACCTTACCTGTCCGTCATGCAGCTGCGACAGGTTACGCAGCGTTTGGCGCCAAGGCTTTGGGAACACGAAAGGCATCAAGCCCTCCAGTACCAACATCAAGCCCAGCGCCGCCAGCCAAAAATCAAGCATCGCTTCTTACTGCGCACTCTTGCCGGAACTCTTCAGATACTTGAAGAAAGCGGAACTCGGATCGATCACCATCACATCGTTCTTGTCTTTGAAAGACTGTTTATAAGCTTCCAAGCTGCGATAGAAGGAGTAGAACTCCGTATTACGACCAAATGCGGCGGCATACAAGGCTGTCGCTTTCGCATCGCCCTCACCTTTAATCTTCTGTGCATCGCGGTAGGCATTGGCCAATATCACCTGACGCTGCTTGTCTGCATCGGCACGGATCTTTTCACTTTCAGCATTACCTGTCGCACGCAGCTCGTTGGCGACACGCTTACGTTCTGCTTCCATACGGCTATAAACAGAGCCGCTGATCTCGACCGGGAAATCGACACGCTTCAGACGAACGTCCAGCACTTCAACACCGATCTGGCGTGCATCACCGTCAGTCTTCTCCTGCACCACTTGCATCAACTTATCGCGCTTGCCGGACACCACATCATGGATGGTCAGCTTACCGAACTCTTCACGCATCGCGGAATTGACCGTTTGCATCAAGCGTGTCTGCGCACGTGCCTCGTCACCGCCCACACTGATGTAATACTGCTTGACGTCGAAGATGCGCCACTTTACGTAGGAATCAACAAGCACGTTCTTCTTCTCGGCAGTGATGAAGCGCTCCGGCTCTGCCGAATCCAACGTCAGAATCCGCGAATCAAAGAAACGCACGTTCTGCACCAGTGGCAATTTGAACTTAAGTCCGGGTGTCGTCTCCAGGCGCATCACTTCACCCAACTGGAACACGATAGCAGCCTGACGCTGATCCACCACGAACGTGCTCATGCTCAGCAAGATCAGTGCAATGATCGTGCCCACCAACAGATTTCTAATTTTCGTACTCATATTAGCGTGCCTCCCGTTCGCGGCCAATCAGCAATTCACGCGCGCGTTGCGGCATGTACTCCGAGATGGGTGCCTGTTCGGCAGATTTGGATGTCGCTTGTGGTGCTGCTACAGCGCCCGTTTGCTGCATCAATTTATCCAGTGGCAGATAAAGCAGGCTGCCATTGCCGTTCTTCTGGTCGATCATCACCTTGCTGCTGCTGGTCATGACCTGCTGCATCATGTCGATATACATGCGCTCACGGGTGACCTTCGGTGCCTTTTCGTATTCAGCGAGGATCTGTTTGAAGCGGCTGGCATCACCTTGGGCATTGGCGATCACACTTTGATTGTAACCGGATGCCTCTTCCATCAGACGCGCCGCTGCACCCTTTGCCTTGGGCACCACATCATTGGCGTAAGCTTGGCCTTCGTTCTTCTGGCGCTCTCTATCCTGACCAGCCTTCACCGCGTCATCGAACGCAGCTTGCACCTGCTCGGGCGGTTGCGCGTTCTGCATCGTCAACTTGCTAATTACGATGCCGGACTTATAACGATCCAAAATATCCTGCATCAGACGCGTTGTCTCTCCTGCAACCTCTTCACGACCTTCATACAGCACGAAGTCCATCTTGCTACGACCCACCACCTCGCGGATCGCAGTTTCTGCCGACTGACGTACGTTCTCATCCGGATTGCGGTTGTTGAACAGGTAGGCACCGGGGTCTTTCAAGAAATATTGCACGGCGAACTGGATGTCGATGATGTTCTCATCGTCAGTCAGCATCAGTGACTCTCGCAGTACTTTGTTCTTTACGTTGTCACGATAACCAACCTCGATGGTTCTCACCTGACTCAGGTGAACGATTTCGACCGTTTCAACGGGATATGGCAGATGCCAACGCGGGCCGGCTTCTGTGGTCTCGACCTGTTTACCAAAACGCAGCACCACGCCGCGCTGACCTTCGTCCACGATGTAGAAGCCGCTGGCGACCCAGATCAATGCCACGATCAGCACAATCAAGCCGATGCTCATACCGCCACCGGCACCGCCAGTGCCGCCGGACTTCGGCGACGCATTGCCACGACCACCGAAGATGGATTCGATCTTGCGATTCAGGTTGCGCACGACCTCTTCCAGATCGGGCGGCCCACCATTATTGTTCTTTCCCCACTGCGGGTCATTCAATCCCATAATTCCTCACACTTTCCATTCAATGATCGTTCAAAGGATGCCATGCTTCGGCAGGTTTTTGCTCAGTCGGCGTATCTCGAATCTCTGTCAGTGCATCGCGCAAAGCATCTATGCCAGCACCGGTTTTTGCACTCAAATGAATGGCCGCGATATTACCATACTCATCGCGCCTGACATCCGGCGCCAAACCCTGCAGATCGATCTTGTTATAGATCACGATCTGTGGAATATGCTGCGCCCCCACCTCTTTCAGCACCTTATTCACCTCGGCCACCTGATCATTACGCTCAGGGCTGTTCACATCGACCACATGCAGCAACAGATCGGCCTGAGCCGTCTCTTCAAGCGTACTGCGGAAAGCAGCAACCAGCCCATGCGGCAGATGCCGGATGAAACCCACGGTATCGGACAGCACTACTTGGCAAGGGCTGTCGCCCTGCAGGAACAGCTTGCGAGCCGTGGTATCTAGCGTCGCAAACAACTGATTGGCGACATATGTCCCCGCATTGGTCATACGGTTGAACAAAGTGGATTTGCCGGCATTGGTATAGCCCACTATCGAAACAGACAATACGTCCGAGCGATTACGGGCTTTTCGTTGTAGCGCACGATGACGCTTGAGCTGTTTCAGGCGTTCGTTGAGCAGATGCACTCTGCGATCCAGCTTGCGCCTGTCCAGTTCCAGTTGCGTTTCCCCGGGACCGCGCGCTCCCACGGCAAACTTCTGCTGCCCCATATCCATATTCATGCCGACCAGACGGGTGGACAAGTATTTAAGCTGAGCCAGTTCGACCTGCACCTTGCCCTCATGGCTTTGCGCACGTAAAGCGAAGATATCCAAGATCAGCATGGTGCGATCGATCACACGCGCCTGCAGTTTTGCAGTCAAGTTGCGCATCTGCGCAGGAGATAAGTCGTGATTGAAGATAACCAGCGGTGCTTCCAGTTCTTCCACTTGGGCAGCGATCTCATCCACCTTACCGCTGCCGGCAAAAGTGGCCGCGTCGGGCCGCTGACGCTTGCCTTCAATCAGAGCAAGGACTTCAACGCCCGCACTTTCAGCGAGCAAACGGAGTTCTTCCAGACTCTCTTCGTAGTCTGGCGCGCCAAAATCAAGACTGACCAATACCGCCGTATTGGGCGCAGTCGTTGATTCCGACATCACTGCTCGTCGTAAGGAATAGAGATGGCGCGAGCCGGTACGATGGTGGAGATAGCGTGTTTATAGACCATCTGCGTAACAGTGTTCTTCAACAGCACCACATATTGGTCGAAAGAATCAATCTGACCTTGCAGTTTGATGCCGTTGACCAGATAGATTGCGACCTGCACATGTTCCTTGCGCAATGCGTTCAGGAACGGGTCTTGTAATTGTTGCCCTTTAGTACTCATGATAGTCGGCTCGTATTGTGGTTAAAACGCCGTCACTGTACTGGAAATTATCGGGTTGCGGAAGGGAAAAACTGTACATATGAGCAGAACGCTTATTTCATTAAGCCACTTCAGATTGCTAGAATGTCAGGCTTGATCTCAATACAACCCCAAGGGAACGACATGCAGCGCTATGTAACATCACTTCTCATTCTTGCTTCAGCCTTTAACCTTGCCTATGCCGAAGACAATGCCAAGCTATGGCAAGGCAACGCTGCCCTCTCCTTCTCACGTTCTGTGGGCAATACCAGCGGCACGACGTATTCGCTTTCAGTAGATGAAGCACGTACCACTGACGAGAATAAGTTATCTGCCTATGCCTCAGCTCTGTACGGGAAAAGCCAGGGAGTTGTAAGCGCCGACAAGACGCGCCTCGGCAGCAGATATGACCATAACCTGAATCCGCAACTCTTCGGTTTCGGCCAATTAGAGTTCGAGCAGGATAGGATGGCCAACCTAGATCTACGCACCGGTCTTGGCGCCGGTTTCGGTTACCACCTAATTAAGGAAGATAGCGTCACTTTGGATATCTTCGCCGGTCTGTCACACAACCGCTCCGATCTGATGACAGGCAATACAGTTAGCAACCGCGAAGTAATCCTAGCTGAAGAGTCGACGCATACGCTCACAGAAAATACACGTTTCAAACAAAAACTCAGCTATTACCCCAGCACCCAGACCAGCGGCGAATACCGAACCGTATTCGACAGCAGCCTAGTGATTAGCCTGAACAGCACGATGGGACTGTCGATCAGCCTGCAAAACAAGTACAACAGCAATGTAGGCAACGGTGTTAAACACAGTGATAGCGTGCTGTTAACTGGCATCAATATCAAACTGTAGTTCTATCAGCCGTATTTCTTGCGCCCTCGGATGCGTGCGCGATGGGCGGCGCGCTCTTCGCTCTCGGTCAATGGACGCGGCGCCTTGTCGGCGAACGGGTTCTTGCCGGATTTGAATTCGATGCGCATCGGTGTGCCTTGCAACTTGAATGCGTCACTGAAGACTCGCTCCAGGTAGCGTGTATAGCTGGTCGGCACTTTCTCCAGTGCACTGCCGTGAATGACGATCAATGGTGGGTTGCTGCCGCCTTGGTGCGCATAGCGCATCTTGGGACGGAACGGTCCGTTACGCGGTGGCGCCTGCTTCTCAACTGCCGCTTCCAACACGCGTGTGAGTTGCGGCGTCGGCATCTTGGTCATCGCGGCGGTGTAAGCCTGATTGACTGACGTCAGCAAGTTATCCACGCCAGTGCCCTTCAATGCTGAGATGAAGTGCTGCTTGGCGAAGTCCAGGAAGTGCAGCTTGCGATCGATGTCGCGTTTGGCGCTGTCACGTGCGTAATCGTCCAAACCATCCCACTTGTTAACAGCCAAAACCAATGCGCGTCCTGTTTGCAGAACGAAGTCTGCCAAGTGCGCATCCTGCTCGGTGATCTGGTCACTTGCATCTACCACCAGCACCACTACGTTGGCATCTTCGATGGCTTGCAGAGTCTTCACCACTGAGAATTTCTCAATGGCCTCATCGATCTTGCCGCGGCGACGCACACCGGCGGTGTCGATGATGGTGTATTGCTTGCCGCCGCGTTCGAAATCGATATAGATGGAGTCGCGTGTGGTGCCCGGCTGGTCGAAGGCGATGACGCGTTCTTCACCCAGGATGGCATTCACCAAGGTGGATTTACCCACGTTGGGACGACCAACGATGGCGAGCTTTGGATGCTTGACCTTCTCTTCCACTTCCGGCTCAGCCGCGGGCAACTCATCCAGCGCGATCTCGATCATCTCAGCCACGTTCTCACCATGCGCGGATGAGATGGGGAGCGGTTCGCCCAATCCGAGTTCATGGAAGTCGGAGGTCACGCGTGCACGCTGCATACCCTCGGCCTTGTTGACCAACAGCAACAATGGGCGGCCGGTCTTGCGCAACTGAGTAGCGATGATCTTGTCCTGCGGTGTCAGTCCATCACGACCATCCACCAAGAAAAGCACCAGATCGGCTTCGTCAATTGCCTGACGTGTCTGTTTTGCCATCTCATGCATGATGCCGTCTTTGACCACTGGCTCAAGACCGCCGGTATCGACCACCAGAAATGGACGCTCTCCAACCCGCCCACGACCGTAATGACGATCGCGTGTCAGACCGGGCTTATCCGCCACCAACGCATCACGACTGCGCGTGAGGCGGTTGAATAGCGTTGATTTGCCGACGTTGGGTCGCCCAACGAGAACCAGTGTAGGTAGCATTACTTTTGTACCGAGATTGCCAGCAACTCACCGTCGCTGGTTTGAACCAATGCACCATCACCCATCAGAACGGGCGCGGCCAGGATGGCACTGCCATCCGTCTTGCGACGTGCGAGCAAGCTGCCGTCGCTGGTATTGAGCACGTGCAGATAACCTTCAAAATCACCCACGACTAGATATTCCTCGAAAGGATAAGGCGCGGTCAGTTTGCGATTGGCATGTTGATCGTTCTTCCATAGCGTGGCGCCTGTACTTCTGTCCAGCGCGAACACGCTGCCATCCGCATCCGTCGCATAGAGAAAACCGCCGAACAAGGCCAAACCTTTATCGCTGGACATCTCGCGAGTCCAAAGTGTATTGCCTTGGATCGCATCGAAGCAGACTAGCCTGCCTTGAAATGCCACGGCGCACACCTGCCTATCATCTGCTACCGGTATGCTGGTGATATCACTGATGCGCTCCAGCTCGGTATTGCCTCGCGGTTGCGATACGGTCGCCTCCCAGATCACAACACCTTTGGTCAATCCGATTGCAGCTAATCTGCCGGCGGCGAAGCCCGCATACACCATACCGTTACGGATAGTCACGCCCGCATGACTGCGAACACTCAATGCCGGCGTGACACGCTCATACAACCACAGTCGCTTGC
The DNA here is from genome assembly GCA_024636935.1 of Sideroxydans sp. Taxonomy (GTDB): domain Bacteria; phylum Pseudomonadota; class Gammaproteobacteria; order Burkholderiales; family Gallionellaceae; genus Sideroxyarcus. Next base: position 110,705 of record JAGXGC010000019.1, read on the forward strand.
CATCTTCTGCATTCAAGCCTGCGATACGTCCGTTGCCGGTACGCACCACCACGATGCCATTGGATATCTTTGGAGCACTCAACACTTCGCTGGAGACTTGTACTTGCCAGCGCAGCTTTCCGTCTGTTTCATCAAAGGCAGCCAGCTTGCCTTGATCGCTTCCGACCAACACCAGTCCCTCACCTGCGCCCACGCCACCGGAAACCGTGAAACCGGGCTTGATACGCCACATCTGCTTGCCTGTTTCGCGATCGAAGCGATAAAGATATTCCTCGCTCGCACCGAACACCGCCACACGTGTGACGCCCGGGGTCAGCACATTGATACCGCTATCGCCCAAGGCGTGTTGCCAGCGAACCTCTATCTTTGCAGTGGGCTTGAAATCGATCAATCTGGCTGGCTCTATGCCGGCTTTGTCACTGCTGCAGGCTGCAAGCAACAATGCACAAGTCAGTAGACTGTAACTGCGCAATGTCATTTTGCGTTACCCAGACCATCCAGTTTCAACTGGATCAGATTATGTTGGGCAGCCTGCGCATCGGCCTTTTCTAAGGCCTGCTTATAAGCACCACGAGCTTCATCAACCTTGCCCATCTCGCTCAACACGTCGCCCTTCAGATCGGCATATACGCTATCGAAAGCCGCTGGATGCGCAGTGCCCAGATGCTTGAGCGCATCGTCATACTGTTTCTCGTCCAGCAACATGGCTGCCAACTTGAGTCGCGCAACATGTTGCAGTCCCTCTTCATTAGCATGTTCGATCACCCACCATAATCTGGCTTTGGCACGCGCGGCATCACCAGACTGCTGGCTGGTCTGTGCGGCCAGCAATTGTGCTCGAACAGCATAGGGGCTGGTCGCAAAGCGATCCGCCAGTGCATCTGCCGCATCCCCAATACGTTTAGCATCGTTACTTGCCGTCTGCTTCATCACTTCGGCATACAGACTGGCTGCGCCTTCGGACTGACTGGCCTGATGTTGTTTCCAGAACTGACTTCCGGCGAAAGCAAGCAAAGACACCGTGACGAGCCCATACACCCAGTTGCTATTCTCATTCCACCAAGACTTGAGCGCGTCTACCTGTTCCTGTTCGTGCAAATCCAACTCTGACATATTCATTCCCTCACTTGATCGATTCTTTAATCTTGCTTTGCAGTTCCGTCATCGCGACACGTTCCTGCTCGCCACCACGCAGCGGCTTGAGTGTGACCGCATTCGCGGCCGCCTCATCATCACCGATGATCACCGCGCACACTGCGCCGCTACTGTCCGCTTTCTTCATTTGCGACTTGAAGCTACCACCGCCGCAATGCAGCAGCACGCGCACACCGGCATCGCGCAACAGCTCAGCGGCTTGCCAAGCGACCACCTGTGCTTGTTCACCCTGATGCACCACATACACATCCAGCGGCGCAGCAGGTGGCTTCATACCGTCTTCCTGCAACAATGCCAACAGACGCTCAACACCCATGGCAAAACCCATGGCCGGGGCTGACTTGCCACCGATCTGCTCGATCAATCCGTCAAAACGACCGCCCGCGCAGATCGTACCCTGCGCCCCCAAGCGCGTGGTAACCCACTCAAAAACCGTGCGGTTGTAATAGTCCAAGCCACGCACCAGACGCGGATTGATCTCGAACGCGATATCGTGTCGTTTCAGGATCGCCTGCACCGTTTCAAAATGCTGGATCGCCTCTTCTTCCAGTTCGTCCATCAGCTTTGGTGCATTACTCACCAGTTCCTGCATGGCCGGATTCTTGGTGTCGAGGATACGCAGCGGATTGGTGTACAGCCGACGCTGTGCATCCGCATCCAACGCATCCTTATGGCCCTCGAAATAGGCGATCAGCTTGTCGCGGTGGCGCTGACGTGAAGCGCTATCACCCAGCGTATTCAATTGCAGCGTCACATCGCGAATTCCCAGCTTCTTCCAAAGCCGCGCGCACATAATGATCTGCTCGGCATCGATGTCTGGCCCGCCGAAACCCATCGCCTCCACCCCGATCTGGTGGAACTGTCGATAACGGCCCTTCTGCGGACGCTCATGGCGGAACATCTGCCCCGAATACCACAGGCGTTGCGGCGCGTTATACAGCAAATTGTGCTGCAACACGGCGCGTACACAAGAAGCAGTCCCCTCGGGACGCAGCGTAAGCTGGTCGCCATTGAGACTGTCCTCGAAGCTATACATCTCTTTCTCGACAATATCGGTGACCTCGCCGATGGCGCGTTTGAACAGCGCGGTCGGTTCCACTAACGGCATGCGGATATTGCGGTAGCCATAGCCTTCCAGCCACTCGCGCACAGTATCCTCGAACCACAGCCACAGTCCCGCCTCGTCCGGCAGGATGTCATTCATGCCTTTTACGGCTTGCAATGCATCACTCATTTCTTCACGTACTTTCTTGCCACATATTCATTGACGATCTGGGTGAACTCTTCAGCGATGTTCTCACCGCGCAAGGTCACCGTCTTTTCGCCGTCCACATAGACTGGCGCCGAAGGACTTTCGCCGGTTCCAGGCAGACTGATGCCGATATTGGCCATCTTGCTCTCACCAGGACCATTGACGATGCAACCCATCACGGCCACAGTCATCTCTTCTGCACCACTGTATTGTTCACGCCACACAGGCATCTGCGCTCGCAAATAGTTCTGTATGTGCTGTGCCAACTCTTGGAAAACGGTACTGGTGGTACGACCGCAACCGGGGCATGCTGTCACCATCGGCGTGAACGCACGCAGCCCCATGGTCTGCAATATCTCCTGCGCCACCACAACTTCCTCAGTGCGCGCACCACCCGGCGGCGGGGTGAGCGAGACGCGGATGGTGTCGCCGATACCTTGTTGCAACAGCACCGACAGCGCAGCGGTCGAAGCTACGATACCCTTGGAACCCATGCCCGCCTCGGTCAGACCAAGATGCAAAGCGTAGTCGCAACGCTTGGCCAGTTCCTGATAGACCGCGATCAGATCCTGCACCTCGCTCACCTTGCACGACAGCACGATGCGGTCGCGCGACAAACCCAATTCTTCAGCACGCTTGGCGCTGTCCAGCGCGGAGACAATCAATGCCTCGCGCGTCACCTCGCTGACATCTTTCGGCTCGATCAGTTTAGCGTTCTCATCCATCATACTCACCACCAGATCTTGATCCAGACTGCCCCAGTTGACACCGATGCGCACTGGCTTATCGTATTGTTTCGCCACGGCGATCATCATCGCGAACTGGTCTTCGCCCTTGCGGTTCTTGCCCACGTTGCCGGGATTGATGCGGTATTTGGCCAGTGCCTTGGCGCACTCTGGATACTCGGTGAGCAGGCGGTGACCGTTGTAATGGAAGTCGCCAATCAGCGGCACGTTGCAGCCCAGAGCATCCAACCGACGGCGGATGTGAGGTACCGCTTCAGCGGCTTCAGAGGTATTGACCGTGATGCGCACCAGTTCCGAACCGGCGATAGCCAACTCATGCACTTGCTTGGTGGTGCCGGTGATGTCCGCGGTATCGGTATTGGTCATCGACTGCACCACGATGGGGGCAGCACCACCAATCACTATGTCATCAACGCGCACCGACTGCGTCGCGTGACGCAGAATCAAAGGATCCGTCATATTTCTACTCCAGAACCAATTTGGCGACGCTCGCCGGGTTGTATTTCGACAAATCTATTTCCTTGCCGTGGTAATACATGCGAATGGCCCCCGGTCTGCCGATGGTGATGTCGTACGGTGCACGATGTCCACCGCCTATCCATTTTTCTTCCCCTGCTTGAGTGACGCGAGACAACAATATCTCACCATTCACATCAATGATCTCCATCCAAGCTTCTTCGATGAACACGATATGGATCGGGCGTTTCATCAACTGTGCAAGTGCAATATTAGGCTTGGGAGGGGCAACAGGTGTTTCAGATCCCGGCACTGCCTCAGCAAGAGGAACAGGCTTCTTCACTTGCGCTGGAGAATTTGTGACAACCGGTTTAGCGGCTTCCAAAGGTTTTGCCACTTCATCCAGCTTGACTGTCTGCACTGGCTTCACCACAGGCTCCGGCTTTGCAAATGGTACCGGCTTAGGGGCTTCGGGCTTCTTTGCAACGGGTTCAGGCTGTTGCACCACTTCGACTTTGGTCGACTCAACCGCTTGCTCTAGGATAGGCTTCTCAAGCTCCGCCACGACTACTGGTTCTGCACTGACTGCCGATGCAGGCTCAACCGCCACCTCTTCCGTCACCTTCACAGGGATCTGCAGCAAAATATCTTCGGGATGTGTCCAAACAAAACCTGCCAGCAAAATCGCCACAGCCAAAGCACCCAGCATAAGATAGCGACTACGTCGACTCGCGTCGCCCGTGATCGGTAAGGGTGCTCCACCCAACTGCACGTCCGTTACATCGAAGTGATGTTCAGTCTGCGTGTGCGTAACTTCCAGCAGCTTGGACTCATCCATACCCAGCACACGCGCATAGCTTCGAATAAAGCCGCGCAAAAAAGTCCCTTGCGGCAGATGTTCAGCATCGTCATGTTCCAGCGCCTCAACCTGGCGCACACTGAACTTGACCCGCTCGGCGATCTCCTCTACCGACAAACCGCGTGCCTCGCGCTCGGTACGCAGAATTGCGCCAACTTTCAAAATAGGCTGACGCTCTTCATTAACAATCTTCTCGCTCTGGTTCTGTTCCATCACTCACCTGCCTGAAGAAGTTGAGCTTCCCGTGAATCCGGAAAACGCTTGTGCAATTGCAATGCATAACTTGCCGCCGCGTTGCGATCTCCCACCTTGCGTTCGATGCGAACAGCCAGCCACAGGTGCTCAGGTGTCAGGGCGTCGTACACTTGCATGAAGCGCATCATATGCACTTTGGCCATCGAAAAATCGCCCTTGTTGTAGTTCAGTTCAGCCAAACCGATCTGAGCTTCCGGCATACCCGGGTGCAGGATCAACGCACGCTCAAGATAACTTTCCGCCGCGATCAGATCACCTGCCTTGATCGAGCAAACGCCCGCATTGGCATACGCCATATCAGGCGTGTTGTAGAGCGGGTCTTTTAGAGCATCCAAAAACTGGGGAATGGATTCCTTTGGGCGTCCTCGCTGGCATAGGAACCAGCCGTAGTTGTTATGTGCGGAAGCGCTGCGCGGATCCAGCTTCAAGGCGCGGCGAAAATCCTTGTCTGCCTCTGCATCCTCTCTGAGCCTCATGCGCACTAAACCGCGCACATTGTAAGCAGGAGCGTAAGAATCATCGGACTGCATGGCCGCCCCAAGTTCCTGAAGGGCGATGGAATACTGTCCGCGCTCGAAATATGAAGCCGCCAACTCGGTATGAATCTTGGCGCTGTTAGTCGCCCGCTCGTCCGACACTCCACCACTGGCACATCCAACCAGCATCAATGCGAGAAGATAGACCATCCACTGTTTCATCGACTTGCCTCCATAATACGTAGGGTTCGTTTCGACTTGTCTTGCACTTGTCCTGCTAACTGCCCACATGCGGCAGCGATGTCATCACCTCGTACCTTGCGGATAGTGGTGACGATATTCGCCTGCATCAGGATGTCGCGAAAACTCTTCACCGTGTCCATATCGGAACGGCGATAAGGCGCTTGCGGGAACGGATTGAATGGGATCAAGTTGAACTTGCACGGCACATCACGCACCAACTCGATCAGCTCGCGCGCATCCTGCGACCTGTCGTTCACGCCCGCCAGCATCACATATTCAAAAGTCACGAAATCGCGCGGCGCCTTTTCCAGATAACGCAGACAAGCAGCCATCAGATCTTTCAGCGGATATTTCTGATTGATCGGCACCAGCACGTTGCGCAGTTCATCGTTCGGCGCATGCAGCGAGATGGCCAACGCCACCGGACATTCGTCGCGCAGCCTATCCATAGACGGCACCACACCGGAAGTAGACACCGTCACACGTCGGCGTGACAGGCCATAGCAATGATCGTCGAGCATCAGGCGCAAGGCACTCACCGTGCTATCAAAATTCAGCAGCGGCTCGCCCATACCCATCATCACCACATTGGTGACCGGCCAGTTGCCGTCTTCATTCTTGCCCAACTCGTGGTTGGCCCACCACACTTGGCCGATGATCTCGGCAGTGGACAGGTTGCGATTGAAACCCTGCTTACCTGTGGAACAGAACGCGCAATCCAGCGCACAGCCCGCCTGCGTCGAAACGCACAGCGTGCCCCTGCCCTCTTCTGGGATGTACACGGTCTCTACAGCATTGCCAGTACCCACATCCAGCAACCATTTGCGCGTACCGTCAGAGGCGGTCTCTTCGCGCATCACCTTGGGCGTCTGGATACAAGCGATCTGCTTAAGTTTGTCGCGAAGAGAGATCGCCAGATCGCTCATCGCGTCGAAATCGGACTCCCCGTTCTTGTAGATCCAGCGCAGCACCTGCTTGGCGCGGAACGGCTTTTCGCCGTGTTCCGCGAACCAAGCGGTCATCGCAGCCGGTTCAAGATCGAGGAGGTTTTGCTTCATCAGCTATCGCTTAGCGAGAGTAGACGTTCAGTGCCGGGAAGAAGTAAGCGATCTCGACAGCAGCTGTTTCAGCCGCGTCGGAACCGTGCACTGCATTCGCATCGATGCTGTCAGCGAAGTCAGCACGGATGGTGCCTTTGTCAGCCTTCTTAGGATCGGTTGCGCCCATCAGGTCACGGTTCTTCAGGATTGCGCCTTCGCCTTCCAGTGCTTGGATCATCACCGGGCCGGAGATCATGAAGCTCACCAGATCATTGAAGAAAGGACGTGCAGCGTGCACAGCGTAGAAGCCTTCAGCTTCGGCACGTGACAGTTGCACCATGCGTGCCGCCACAACCTTCAGGCCTGCACCTTCAAAACGGGAATAGATCTGACCGATGACGTTCTTGGCAACTGCATCGGGTTTGATGATAGAAAGGGTACGTTCGACAGCCATGCTTCTCTCCAAATGATTATTATGAATCAGAAAATTCTGAGGGCGCGATTCTAGCAGGGTTTACCGTCGCTGTCGCAGAGCGGGCAGGCTACGAAAAGGCAGAGAGATGCCATTAAGTCCCTAGATAACCTTGAAGAACCAGACCTTGAACTAAGCAGTATCGTTACTTAAGTTTTGGCACGAAATCGAGTGAGCTCGCGCGATAGGCTTCAAGGCTTTGGGATGACTTGATTGCGATAGACATGAACCATCATGCTTCTAATTCGGAAATGGAAATATTGCCCAACCAAACGAAGCCACTTCTGCTTGAGAAATATGCTTGGTTATCGACTGAGCAGATATAAAAGTTGGACGCTTGGCCTTGGAAAAGGGCTTCAGAAAAACCCATCCAAAGAAAATGGCGAATCAAGTTAACTGCTTGATTCGCCATTTTATATATTGGTAGGCGCGATTGGACTCGAACCAACGACCCCCACCATGTCAAGGTGGTGCTCTAACCAGCTGAGCTACGCGCCTGTAAAAGGACGCGCATTGTAACCGAACCACACAAACGCGCAAACGAAATATGAAGAAATTTCGTTTGCGCCAATTCAGCAATTCACAAAAACCTGTCCATTAATTTAGGCGGCAAGTTAATACTGATCTGGCGCGTAATTTTGGTTCAGGCATAACCTGCTTCGCAGGTAAGCCTTCACCGAAACATGCCTCTGCTCAATATTGAGCAGGAGCATAGTTTTCGAATCGGGTGAATTCGCCGCGGAAGGTCAGATTGACAGCACCGATCGGGCCATTACGTTGCTTGCCGATGATGATCTCAGCTTTGCCCTTGTCTGGTGTGTCAGGGTTGTAGACCTCATCACGATAGATGAACAAAATCAAGTCGGCATCCTGCTCGATAGCGCCGGATTCGCGCAGGTCAGACATGACAGGACGTTTATTTGGACGTTGCTCCAAACTACGATTGAGCTGGGACAAAGCGATCACAGGCACTTGCAATTCTTTGGCCAAAGATTTCAAGGAACGCGATATTTCGGAAATCTCTGTTGCACGATTTTCGCTTCCCTTACCTGCCGGTGACGACATCAACTGTATGTAGTCGATCACCACCAGCCCCAGACCGTTGTTCTGGCGGTGCAGGCGTCGAGCGCGAGAACGCAATTCCAACGCATTCAAACCCGGCGTCTCGTCGATAAAGATAGGAGCGTCATTGAGCAGACCCAAAGCATGCGTCATGCGCGACCAGTCTTCATCTTCCAGACGACCCGTACGCAAAGTATGCTGATTTAGTCGACCCACAGAACCGATCATACGCATCGCCAATTGCGCGCCGCCCATTTCCATACTAAAGATGGCGACCGGCTTGCCTTCCAGCGCCACAGTCTCTGCAATGTTGATAGAGAATGCGGTCTTACCCATACTCGGGCGTCCCGCCACAATGATGAGGTCGCCAGGCTGCAGGCCGGATGTCTTGCTATCCAGATCAGTGAAACCGGTTGAAACACCAGTCACCTCGCTAGCATCTTCACGTCCATACAAAGTCTCGATACGTTCAACCACCTGAGTCAGCAAGGGCGGGATCGCGATGAAGCCTTGCTTGCCACGATCCCCCTGTTCTGCGATCTGCATGACCTTGCTCTCGGCTTCATCCAGCAATTGACCTGCATCGCGCCCACTTGGGTTGTAGGCACTGCTAGCGATGTCACTACCGACTTCCACAAGCTTGCGCATGATGGCGCGCTCGCGCACGATCTCTGCATAGCGGCGAATATTGGCAGCGGATGGTACGTTCTGCGCCAGTGAACCCAGATAACTCAGACCACCCGCCTTATCCAGCTCACCGTTACTCTCCAGCGACTCGGCCAGCGTGATCACATCGACCGGACGCGCCTGTTCGCTCAGCCGACCGATATGATGCCAAATCAAACGATGTTCCGAACGATAGAAGTCCGTCTCATTCAACAGGTCGGTGACTTTATCCCAAGCACTGGTATCGAGCAGGATGCCACCCAGCACCGACTGCTCCGCTTCAACAGAGTGAGGCGGGAGTTTCAGCGCTTCTAGCTGGGCATCGGCAACGGGAGCTGAGTAGTTCTGCATGGTTTACTGACAAATAACGGGAGGGAGATTCTACACTTTTCAGACAACAAAAAAGGACTGTCGCCAGTCCTTTCTTGTAACTGCCTGAGCGAACGGGATTACTGCTCGCCTAGTACCGAAACGGTCACGTCCACAACCACGTCAGGATGCAGCGCGATGCTCACAGCATGATCACCGATCTGCTTCAGGTGACCTTCAGCCATACGCACTTGGCCCTTCTCAACTGTGTGGCCTTCAGCAACCAGTGCTGCAGCGATGTCTGCATTGGTCACGGAACCGAACAGCTTGCCGTCAACGCCAGCCTTCTGAACCATTTGCACAGTCAGACCGGTCAGCTTCTCGCCGCGTGCTTGCGCATCGGCCAGCTTGGCAGCCTCACCAGCTTCCAGTTCTGCACGGCGTGCAGCAAAATCCGCCACATTGCTTTCAGTCGCGCGCTTGGCTTTGCCTTGCGGGATCAAAAAGTTGCGTGCGAAACCGTTCTTCACTTTGACCACATCGCCCAACTGGCCGAGGTTGATCACTTTTTCCATAAGAATAACTTGCATGATCTACTCCTTAGTGCAAATCGGTGTAAGGCAGCAGCGCCAAGAAGCGAGCACGCTTCACTGCGGTGCTCAACTGACGCTGATAACGCGCCTTGGTGCCGGTGATACGTGCCGGGATCAACTTGCCATTCTCGGAAACGAATTCCTTGAGGATGTTGATGTCCTTGTAATCCACTTCCGCGATCTTCTCGGCAGTGAAACGGCAGAACTTACGACGCTTGAACAGTTGACGTGAAGAATTACCCTTCTTGTCGTCTTTTTTCTTAAATACACGAGCCATGATGTGCCCCTATTTCAATGTAACGTTATCAATATGCAGAACCAGTTGTGAACTCTTCAGACTGCGCTGCGCCAGAAAACCTTCAGCCTTTAATTGCTGACCGGGTTGCAAACTGCTCAGTTTCTGAGCCATTTCACCTAATGCCAATGCCGGAACTTCACACTGTACTTGGCGCTGCATCCCTGCTTCCTGCTGCATCGAGGTATGGCGCATTCTGAACGCCAATCTCGCCAATCCTGCCGGGGTGTGTCGCAAGCCTTCCGACTCGATCACTTCCCCGTCGATCACACAACGGTTACTGCTCAATCCAAATTACGCTGCTGCTGCGGGCGCTTCGGCTGCTGGAGCCGGCGCTGCTGGAGCAGTGTCTGTCAACGAACGCGACTTCTCTTCCTTCATCATCACGGAAGGATCAGTCACAGCAACCTTGGTCCTGATGGTCAGGTGGCGCAATACAGCGTCGTTGAACTTGAATGCGTGCTCGAGCTCGTCCAGGGTCTCCTGGTCGCACTCGATATTCATCATCACGTAGTGTGCTTTGTGGATCTTCTGGATCGGGTATGCCAGTTGACGGCGGCCCCAGTCTTCCAGACGGTGGATGTGACCGCTCTTGCCGGTCACCAACGTGCGATATCGCTCGATCATCGCGGGCACTTGCTCGCTCTGGTCGGGATGCACGATAAATACGATTTCGTAGTGTCGCATTACATCTCCTTGTGGATTAAAGCCCCCCGGCACTCAATGGACGGTGGAGCAAGGTTAAAAACTCCCTTTTTCAGGGAGGCGGGCATTATAGGGATATTAGACCTGCCGTCAAGCGCCAAGTCATTAATCTGCCGCGAGAATCCTGAGCGGAGGACGCTGTATCAGCTTGCGCGTCGCCAACCAGCCGGACAGCATCACGATCACGATGCCACCACCGATACCGACCAGCCAGATGAGCGGATCGAACGTGGCGGGCATCTCCAGTACGAAGCGCGCCAGCACCCAACCCAGCAATACCGCCCCGCCCGCCGCGAACAAACCACTCAAACCGCCCAACACAGCGAACTCAGAAAGATGTAAGCGGCGCAGATAACGACTATCCGCCCCCAACGTGCGCAAGATTGCCGCCTCGTGACTGCGCTCATCCTGTGTGGACAGCAATGCGGCATACAAAACCGCCAGCCCAGTCAGCAGCGTGAACAAGAACACCGCACTCACCGTCTGCGCGATCTGGTCCATGATGCCGCGCACTTGCGCGATCACCGCCCCGGTATCGATCAACAGCAAATTAGGGAATTCGCGCGACAGTTCGTCGCCGACCCTCACCTTCTCCGGTGGCAGATAAAAACTAGATAGATAGCTAGATGGAAAGTCCTGCAACAATTCCGGTGTAGTGATGACGAAGAAGTTCACCTTCATCGAATCCCATTCCACTTTGCGCAAGCTGGTGACTTTGGCGGTGAAACGACTACCTGCCACATCATAGGTCAGCCTATCTCCAAGCTTGATACCCAACGTCTTGGCGATACCCTCCTCGACCGAAAGCTCATCCTTGCCATCCTCGGCCCACCATTTCCCGCTCTCCAACGTGTTCCATGTCGGTATCTGCGACATATAAGAAAGATTGAATTCACGCTCAACCAATCCACGGGCACGCGAATCAGGATAATCATCTCCACTGACCGCTCGACCATCGATCTCAACCAGACGGCCGCGCACCATAGGCTGCATCTCCGGTGGAGGTAACGAATATTGTTTGAAAAAATCCCGAATCGCATCGACCTGATCCGGCTGAATGTTCACCACGAAACGATTCGGCGTCACCGGTGGCAACTTGCTCTGCCAGCCCTGCAACAGATCACCGCGCACCAGCGTCAGCACCAGCAGCGCCATCCCGCCCAGACTCAGCGCCACCACCTGCACCGCCGCGCTACGTCCGTGGCGAGACAGGTTATTGAAAGCATGTCGCCACTGCGAGCGCATGAAATACGAATTGCGCGCCAAACCATGCAACAGCAACCAAGCCAGCCAACCGAACAACACCAAACCCGCAAGTAGCCCACCGAGTACCGCCAGCCCCAACTTCAATGAACCGGCATGCCACAGGAACAGTCCCGCCAACACCAGCGTCGCCATACCGTAGACCAACCAGCCACTCGCTTCCGGCGCGCCCAATTCACGACGCAACACGCGCAACGGTGAGACCTTACGCAACTGCAACAAAGGCAGAAAAGCAAATCCCAGTAGCAATGCGAAGCCGCTCACCGCCGCCTGCAACAAGGGCAACACACCTGGCTGCGGCAGATTCGCGTCACGCATACTGGCGATGCTCTGCACCAGGATCGCTTGCGTGCCATAACCCAGCAGGCTACCGAGCACTACGGCGAGCACCCCAAGCACGATGAATTGATTCAAGAACAACCACAGCACCTGCCCCTGCTGCGCACCCAGACAACGCATCACCGCGCAGCCATCCAGATGGCGCAGAACAAAGCGCTGTGCCGCCAACGCCATCGCCGCGCCCGCCAGAATAGCCGCCGTCAAGGCAGCCAAGCCAAGGAAGCTTTCTGCACGATCCAGTGCCGTACGAATCTCGGGCCGCGCATCTCGCACGTCCTCCAGCTTCTCGTTACCGGACAGCTTTTCCTGCAGCGCCACCTTCAATGCCGCCACCTGTTTCGCTTCACCCGCGATCATCAAGCGATAAGAAAGCCGACTGCCCTCTTGCAACAGGCCCGTTGCCGGAAGGTCACTCTCGTTCATCAGTACGCGAGGTGCAAAACTGGCGAAACCTATGGACTGATCAATGTCCTTCACGATGCGTGCGGCCACTTTGAACCGCCGCGCACCGATACCTAGCTCATCGCCCATCTGCGTATCCAGACGACGCAACAATCGCTCATCCACCCAAACCGTGCCGGATGCCGGGATCGCTTGGGCCTCATGCAAATTCCCATCGTCGATCTCTATCTTGCCGCGCAAGGGATAGCCCGCCTCCACTGCCTGTAACTCACTCAGCAACACCTGTTCGCCATGCGACACCATGCTGGGGAATGTCCGGCTCTGCACCACCTGCAAGCCACGCGCTAAAGCCTGCTTGCGATAATCGGAAGAGAACGGACGCGTGGAGGTGATACGCAAATCGGCGCCGATCAGACTCTGCGCCTGTTGCTGCAGCGCCTGACGCACACGGTCAGCGAACAGACCGACAGTTGCCAAACTGCCGACCGCTAGCACCAACGCTAACAGCAACACGCGCCATTCACCGGCACGCCAATCGCGGCGCAAAAGATTGAGAGAAAGCCTCAGCAAATTCATTCCACCACCTGCCCCGCCGCCAACCGCAACTGCCGCTTGCAGCGCGCAGCCAACTTGTCGTCGTGCGTCACGAGAATCAAGGTCGTGCCCTGTGCGCGGTTCAGTTCCAGCATCAGCTCGATGACCTGCGCGCCGGTGGCGGCGTCGAGGTTGCCGGTGGGTTCATCGGCGAACAATATCTTGGGTTTTGTGACGAAGGCGCGGGCGAGTGCGACGCGTTGCTGCTCTCCACCGGAGAGATGCTTGGGCAAATGATGTGCGCGTGCAGCGAGGCCGACTTGCTGCAAGGAATCTTCGGCGCGCTGACGCGCATCGCTCATCCCCGCCAGTTCCAGCGGCAACATCACGTTCTCCAGCGCGTTCAGCGCAGGCAGCAACTGGAAGGATTGGAACACGAAGCCAGCCAGTTCGCCACGCAGACGCGCACGACCATCTTCATCCAGCGTGAAAATGTCCGTGCCGTTCAGGGAAACACTACCGCTGCTTGGCACATCCAGCCCCGCCAGTAGACCGAGCAAGGTGGATTTGCCGGAACCGGAAGCCCCAACGATAGCAAGGCTATCGCCCGATTCCACCGCAAAACTGACGTCATTCAGGATAGTGAGCGGACTATCGCCGCTTAACACTTGCTTGGTAAGCCCTGCTGCTTGCACAATCGTTGCCATGAACCTCATCCTTAAAATCGTTTTACTGCTCGCAGCACTGACGCTGTCCAATTTCGCGCAGGCCGCCAACAACATCCTCGTCTTCGGCGACAGTTTATCAGCCGGTTACGGCATCGCGCGCGATGCTTCCTGGGCACATCTGCTACAGCAAGAATTGAAAGCTGACGGCAAGCCTTACACAGTGGTCAATGCCAGCATCAGCGGCGAGACGACTTCCGGCGGCATACGCCGTATCGATCAAGCTCTGGCTAAACACAAGCCTGCTGTGGTGATCGTCGAACTGGGTGCCAATGACGGACTACGTGGCTCGCCACTGGCAGAGACTGAAAAGAATCTGGATGCCATCATCAAGCGCGCAAAGAAAGCGAAAACCAAAGTATTACTGCTAGGCATCCAGTTGCCACCGAACTACGGCCCTGCGTATACCGAGCGCTTCCGCAGCATATACCCCAAGCTTGCCAAGAGACACGGTATCGCTTTGCTACCCTTCATGCTGGAAGGCATCCCGCCCGACCAGTTCCTGCCCGACAACCTGCATCCGAACGCAGTCGCGCAGCCGCACATCCTGCGTAACGTGATGCAACACTTGAAGCCACTCCTAAACTGATGCCAAACCACCTCATCCACGAAACCAGTCCTTACCTATTGCAGCATGCCGAGAATCCGGTGGACTGGCACCCCTGGACGCCTGAAGTCTTGCAACTGGCACGCGAGCAGAACAAGCCTATCCTGCTTTCTATCGGTTACTCGGCCTGCCACTGGTGTCATGTGATGGCGCACGAATCGTTCGAGGACGACGATGTGGCAGCTGTGATGAACGAACACTTCATCAATATCAAAGTAGATAGAGAAGAACGTCCCGATCTAGACCAGATATATCAGAACGCGCATTACCTGCTGTCACGCCGCAGCGGCGGCTGGCCGCTGACCATGTTCCTGTCGCCGGACGGCACGCCGTTCTACAGCGGCACCTACTTCCCCAAACAGGCGCGCTACGGCCTGCCCGGTTTTCCGCAACTGCTGGGACAACTCTCACAAGCATACAAAGAGAAACGCGGCGAACTCGCTGCGCAAAGTCAGCAACTCATCAGCGCCCTCGCTGCCTGGCAACCCAAACCCGGCAGTGATGAAACGACGTTCGATGCTTCGACGCTCGCCAGTGCGGTGCAACAACTAAAACAAAGCTGCGACCGCGTGAACGGTGGCTTCGGCGATGCACCGAAGTTCCTGCATCCGGCCGAACTATATCTGCTGTTACGACAGGCCAAAGCACATCAGGACGAAGACGCGCGCCATGTCGCGCTGTTCACTATGCAACAGATGGCGCTGGGCGGACTGTACGACCAGCTTGGCGGCGGCTTCTGTCGCTACAGCGTAGATGCCAGCTGGGACATCCCGCATTTCGAGAAGATGTTGTACGACAACGGCCTGTTGCTCGGCCTGTATTGCGACGCTTGGCTGAGCAGCCGCGATCCGCTGTTCGCGCGCATCGTCGAACAAACTGCTACTTGGGTGATGCACGAGATGCAATCACCGCAAGGCGGTTACTACGCCTCACTGGATGCCGACTCGGAACATGAGGAAGGGAAATTCTATGTATGGCAGCGCAACGACATCCGCGATTTACTGACTGAAAAAGAGTACGCCATCGTCAAACCTTATTACGGTTTGGACAGCACGCCGAACTTCGAGAGCCATGCATGGAACCTACGCGTGAGCCGACCACTGAACGAGATCGCATCATCCATGCAACTCGATCAACAACAGGCGACCACACTGCTTGAATCAGCGCAGGCCAAACTCTTCGCCGTACGCGAAAAACGTATCCGCCCAGGACGCGATGAAAAGATACTCGGTAGTTGGAACGGGCTGATGATCTCAGGTATGGCGAAGGCTGCGCGCGTGTTCGGGCACGACGACTGGAAAGTGTCAGCACAACGCGCCATGGATTTCGTCCGCGACACTTTGTGGCAGGACGGCAAGCTGTACGCCACGCACAAAGACGGCAAGACGCATCTGAACGCCTATCTGGACGACCACGCTTTCCTGCTGGATGCCGCACTGGAATTGCTACAGACAGAATATCGCGAGACAGATATGCAGTTCGCTGCGCAACTCGCGGATGCACTGCTGGCACGCTTCGAAGATACAGAGAACGGCGGTTTCTACTTCACCAGCCACGACCATGAAGCGCTGATTCAACGCAACAAGACCGGACAAGACAACGCCACACCATCGGGCAACGGCATCGCCGCCCAATCACTGTTGCGACTCTCTGAGTTGACCGGTGACACGCGATACCGCGATGCAGCCGAACGCTGCCTGAAGCTGTTCTATCCATTGATGCAACAGGCATCCAGCCAGTGTTGCAGCCTGAATACCGCGCTGGGTGAACTGCTACAACCACCATCGATGCTGGTGTTATGTGGCGACGCAAAAGAGACAGCCGCCTGGCGGGCGTCTGTCTCTGAAAGCTATGAACCTGAGTTGATGGTGATCGTGCTGAACGGCGATGAACAGGACTTGCCTAACGTACTGGCGAAGCCACAACAAGCAACGACTACCGCTTGGTTGTGTCACGGTACACAGTGCCTGCCGCCGATCACCAGCCTCGATGCACTTAAGGCCGAACTAGCGTAGCGTCACGACTGCACTCTGCGCGCCAAATCCGGGGAACATGCTTGCCACACCGGCACCCAATTTCTTCGCCAAACGATCCGCGATATTTTCGCGTGCGGTGAAGTCGACCACCTTCTCGGCCTTGATGATGTCGCGTGCGACGGAATCCACACTACCGAGGCCGTCGACCAATCCCATCGCAATCGCTTTGTCGCCAGTCCAGAACAAACCGCTGAACATCTCAGGTGTCTCATGCAGACGCTTGCCGCGCCCACCGCGCACAACAGCGATGAATTGCTGATGGATATCTTCCAGCAAGGACTTGGTGAATGCTTCGTGCTTGGGATTGAGTGGCGAGAAAGGATCCATGAAGCCTTTGTTCTCACCCGCCGTCATCAAGCGACGTTCCACACCCAACTTCTGCATGGTGCCGGTAAAACCGAAGCCATCCATCAACACACCGATGGAACCAACGATGCTCGCCTTGTTGACGTAGATTTTATCTGCCGCCGCCGCGATGAAATAGCCGCCTGATGCGCACATATCCTCCACCACCACATGCAGCGGGATCTCTGGATGCAAGGCACGCAGGCGTTTGATCTCATCGTTCACCAGACCGGCTTGCACTGGGCTTCCGCCCGGGCTGTTTACGCGCAAGATGATGCCCACCGTGTTCTTATCTTTATATGCATCCTGCAAACTACCGATAAGATTGTCTGCATTGGCCATGCTGTCGGCTGCGATCACGCCTCTCACTTCGATCAGTGCAGTGTGCTTGTCACCGACCAGACCGTCGCCATTGTCGCCGACCAGGTCCATCACCATCGCGAACAAAAAAAACAGATAGGCAAAAGTCAATAACTTGAAGAATATCCCCCAGCGGCGTGTGCGACGCTGCTCTTGGATGGCAGACATCGCCAGCTTCTCCAGTACGTTACGTTCCCAGTTATCGCTCAAATCGGACATTAATTTCTCTCCCAAATAATTCGTTCAGGCGTTGGCCTTCAGCCAAGCGCGCAGTGCATGGAAATCATCCAGCAGTGCAAGCGGCTTCAGTTCGCGCAGTTGTTCTTCAGGATGCGCACCATAAGTCATCCCCACCGCATCCACACCGGCATTGATCGCCATCTGCAAGTCATGCGTGGTATCACCGATCATCAGCACCTGTTCCGGCTGCATGCCCAGTTCATCCATCAACTCCAGCAGCATGGCGGGATGCGGTTTTGAAAATGTCTCATCCGCTGTTCGTGAAGCGTGAAAATATTTTCTCAACTCGCTGCTATCCAACACGCGATCAAGACCCTTTCGGCTCTTGCCGGTCGCCACTGCCAAAGCATGTCCAGCTTCGTGCAGTTCCGCGATAGTCTCACGAGCGCCCAAGAACAACGGAATGGATTGATCTTGCGCCAAGAAATAATGCCGATAGCGATCCGCCAATGGCTCATACATATCTTCTGGTGCGCTCGGCACAGCATGTTGCAATGCCTGTATCAAGCCCATGCCGATCACATGGCGCGCTGCTTCGTCACTGGGAACCGGCAGATCGAGGTCGCGGCAAGCCGATTGAATGGAGGTGGCAATCACCGCCGTGGAATCCATCACCGTGCCATCCCAGTCGAACACGATGAGTTCGTATCGTTTAGTCATCTGTACATCCAAAATTGAGGCGCGGATTCTACCATCGCCCCCACCCCTAACTCGTATAATGCGTTCCCTTCTGTTGAACAGCGCTATGTCCCCCATCCCCATGATCGATCCCAACCTACCTGCCTGGCTTGTCTATTGCCGCCCAGGCTTCGAACGCGACTGCATCGACGAGACACAGGCGAAACCCGTTGAGGCGAACGAAAACAGCGGCTATCTGGTGCTGCAAGGCAAAGCACGTTTGGCATATAGACAACTGGCGTTCGCGCGCCAATTGCTCAAGCTGCACTGCGAAGTGCTTGAGCTGCCAGAGCGCGACCGCCTTACGCCCCTGCTCGCAGCCATCCCGCAAGAACCATCTCGATTCAGTGCGCTCCATCTTGAAGTCCCCGACACCAACGATGGCAAGACCTTGTCCGGCTTCACCAAACGCTTCCAGCCATTGCTGGAGCAAGCACTGCGCGAAAGCGACCGCCTGTCAGACGACACCAACCTGCCACGACTGCACATCTTCTTCCCGTCAGAGGATCGCGCCTTGATCGCCACGAGCGATCCCCGTAACAGCAGCGATGCGGTCAATGGCATACATCGCGTCAGCATGTCTGCCGATGCGCCCAGCCGTTCGTATTTGAAATTGGCTGAAGCTTTTGAGGTGTTTCTGGACCAGCAGGAACAAGCACAATGGCTGAAGCCAAAAATGACAGCAGTCGATCTTGGCGCCGCCCCCGGCGGCTGGACCTGGCAGCTGGTGCAGCGCGGATTGAAAGTCACTGCCATCGACAACGGCCCGCTCAAAGGTGCAGCCGCGGCCCATCCCGACATCAAACACCTGCGTCAGGACGGATTCAAGTTTCGCCCAAAACGTCCAGTGGACTGGCTGGTATGTGACATGGTGGAACAACCGCAACGCGTCGCGGCACTGATGACGGACTGGATAGTCGAGGGGTCGAGCATGAATGCGATCTTCAATCTGAAACTGCCGATGAAGAAACGCGTGGATGCGTTAAAGACGGCGCTCGACACTATCCGTGCCACACTCAACAAGAAAGGTCTGCGCTACCGGCTGGACGCCAAGCAGCTTTACCACGACCGCGAAGAAGTGACGGTATTCCTGCACCGAGAACGACGCTAACTACGCCTCTTCATCAATATGATCGGGAGTCCCACCTTCCACCAAGTTATGGCGACGGCGATCCAGCCCTGAACGTAATTCGATCAACACCTTCTGGTTATGGATACGACGACAGGCTTTGCGCCTATCTTCAAAAGGAAGTCCTTCCTGCTTATGTGGATGGTCACCATGCACATCGGAATGGGGTTCAACAGGTAGGGATTCAGGATCGCGCGCATGCACCGGCTTCACCGCGTGCACGCTGCTCAGACTTTTGACTGCACGCGAAATAGGCGTCGCAGCTACAGGCAAGATAGTTGGGGTGAAGCGCATGGCAGCTCCTTTCACAACATGATTACCCAATATATCGGCAATCTGCAGCAAAAGATTACATCTTATTTAGGCACTACGTCCGGCAAATTGGGATGGGTGTCATGCATCACGATACGCGAGACGAACCACATCGCTAGTAGATTGGCGGCAACGGCAACATAGCCAACATTGCCGTAACCCACGACGTGGCCGCTGGCATCCTGCGTGATGATGTAACCGCTAAGTGTGGCGGCGAGGCCCATCGCCAGCGATTGTACGGTGGCGTTGAGCGACATAAATGTGCCACGCAGTTTCGGCTGAGCCGCCGAGGTGATGATAGCCATGGCGGGAATGAAGCGACCGGAGACCAACACAAAGAACAGTGTGGTGAATACCAGCCACAGGGCGAGCGAGGCATGTTCGACCTGCGTCACAAGCAGGATGGGCAACATGGCAAAGAACGCAACGATGCGATAAACCTTCACCTTGCCTGCGGCATCCGCCCACTGACCGATGGCTCGTGCGGTGAACAAGGTTGCCGCCCCGCCCACCAGATAGATGTAGGCGATGTCATGCTGGCTGATTGCGATATTGTTCACCGCATACACAGTTATGTACGGGATCACGGTAAAACCGGAGAAGATGATCATGGCCGACAGGGTCATGGCGCGCCAATGGTTGGGATCGCGCATCACGGCGAACAGATCGATGAAAGGATGGGCGCGTTTCTCCTGACTCAAGTGATGGCGCAGCTCTGGCAATGTGCGATGGGCGATGAACAGGAAAATTACTACCAACACCACGATGAACACGAATGGGGCACGCCAGTGGAACATGCTGGCAAGCCACAGTGAAAGCGGCACGCCTGCCACGGTGGAGAATGAAAATGCGGCCGCCACTGTGCCACTGGCTTTGGCGCGACGTGCGAACGGGATAGTGTCGCCGACGATGGTCTGCACCAGCGCACCCAACACACCACCGAACGCCCCCGCCAGTCCGCGCGCGATGAGCAAGGTGGTATAACCCGGAGCGATGGCGCAGGCCAAGGTCGCCAAACCGAACAGCACGAAGATCACTAGCAGAAATCGTTTGCGCTCGAAACGGTCAACGAAAGTCGCTGCAAACAGCCCCGAGAACGCCGCGCTAAAACTATAGGACGCCACCAGCAGACCGAACTCGTGCGTAGTGATGCCGAGTTCATCCATCAACATCGGCCCCAGCGGCATCATGATCATAAAGTCGAGGACGTGGCTGAACTGGATGGCGGCTAGCGTCAGCAGCAAGGCGCGCTCTGATCTGACGGGCTCGCTCATTCGGCCTTATCCAATCGGTCGATGAATTTTTGTAGTTCCGGAGCCAAGGGGGCTTGGATGGTCAACAGCTCCTCAGTCAGCGGATGCTTGAAGCTGATGCTATGCGCGTGCAAGAACATGCGCTTCAGCCCCTGCTTCATCAATTCCTTATTACGTGGGAAATCGCCGTACTTGTCGTCGCCCGCTATAGGAAAGCCCAGATGGGACAGGTGCACACGAATTTGGTGAGTGCGTCCGGTCTTCAACTCGGCTTCAAGCAACGAGAAGCCCGGCCAGTTCTTTTGCAAATTGAAGATGGTATGGGACTGCTGGCCATCTTCGCGCACCATCACCCGCTTCTCCCCCTGCGGGGTGTCAAACTTGTGCAGCGGCAACTTCACATGCTGGCGCACGTTATGCCATTCACCCAGCACCAGTGCGTAATAGCGCTTGTCACTGTTACCCTCGCGCATGATCTCGTGCATGCCGACCAGCGCCGAACGCTTCTTGGCGATTAGCAATATGCCAGATGTCTCACGATCCAAACGGTGTACCAGCTCAAGGAACTTAGCCTGCGGCCGCGCACTGCGCATCTGCTCGATGACGCCAAAGCTGACTCCACTGCCACCATGTACGGCCGTCCCTGCCGGTTTATTGATGGCGATCAGCGCCTCATCCTCATAAAGGATAGGGAATTCTGTGGCGGGGACGTATTCGCTCTGCGGCTTTTCGGCGACGCGGATGGGTGGAATACGCAATATATCGCCCATTTGCAGGCGATAGGTCTGGTCGATACGCTTCTTGTTGACCCTGACTTCTCCGCGCAGGATGCGGTAGATATGGCTCTTGGGGACGCCTTTCAGGTGCTTGAACAGGAAATTGTCGATGCGCTGGCCTTCGCCGCCCTCATCTATTTCTACCCAAGTTACGGATTCTTTGCCTAAACCACTCATTATTGAATATACTCCGCGCCTCGCGTGTGCGCCTTCGTCGAAACGGGATGTAAATTAATTTTCCCCGTCCAACCCAAGGCAGGCAATCAAGCCGCCTACGAAGCAGCCCCGCCCGGTTAATCTCACTCACCGGAGACAAGCAGTGATGGTAAATGATTTGCGCGCTCTAAGCACGAAGCAGAATAGATTTTAGTGTGTTGCCAACAGTTTGGCGGCACACAAACAAAGACAAGCTAACAACGAGAACAAGAACTTGGACCATCGTAAGCAACACAATTCGAATATCCACCTTCTCGCGCGCCCATAAGCGCGTAGCTTCGTCCTGCCCGTGTCAGAGCGCGGGAGAAAAATAATGAAACGCATGCTATTCAATGCGACGCAACCGGAAGAACTCCGCGTCGCCATCGTTGACGGTCAGAAACTGGTCGACCTCGATATCGAAACAGCCGGTAAAGAATCACGTAAGAGCAACATCTACAAAGCTGTCATCACCCGCCTCGAGCCCAGCCTCGAAGCCTGCTTCGTCGAATACGGTGGCACCCGCCACGGTTTCCTCCCTTTTAAAGAAGTCGCTCCGCAGTATTACCAAGCGGGCGTCGGTAGCCGTCCTAGCATCAAGGAAGCACTGAAAGAAGGTCAGGAACTGCTGGTGCAAGTCGAAAAAGACGAGCGCGGCAACAAGGGCGCAGCCCTCACCACTTACATCAGCCTGGCTGGTCGCTATGTAGTTTTGATGCCGAACAATCCGAACGGTGGCGGCGTATCGCGCCGCATCGAAGGTGAAGATCGCAACGAACTGCGCGACACGCTGGCACAGATCGACGTACCCAAGGGCATGAGCATCATCGCCCGCACAGCAGGCATCGGCCGCAATGCTGAAGAACTGCAGTGGGACCTGAACTATCTCAAGCAACTGTGGGACGCCATCGACGGTGCCGCACAAGTCGAAAAAGCCCCTTCCCTGATCTATCTGGAAAGCAGCCTAGTGGTTCGCGCCATCCGCGACTACTTCAACCCAGACATTGGCGAGATTCTGGTCGATACCGACGATATCTTCGAACAAGCACAAGCTTTCATGGGTACGGTGATGCCGGATCACGTGAACCGCATCAAGCGTTATCACGATGACGTACCGCTGTTCTCGCGTTTCCAGATCGAACACCAGATCGAATCGGCCCATGCCCGTCAGGTGAACCTGCCTTCCGGCGGCGCCATCGTGATCGACCACACCGAAGCGCTGACTGCCATCGACATCAACTCCGCACGCTCCACACGCGGCAGCGACATCGAGACCACCGCCTTCAATACCAATCTGGAAGCGGCCGACGAGATCGCCCGCCAACTGCGCCTGCGCGACTTGGGCGGCCTGATCGTGATCGACTTCATCGACATGGAATCCACCAAGAACCAGCGCGCCGTGGAAGATCGCCTGCGCGATGCACTGCACTTCGACCGTGCTCGTATCCAGAGTGCAAAAATCTCACGCTTCGGTCTCCTGGAACTGTCGCGTCAACGTCTGGCACCAAGCTTGGAAGAAGGCAACCACTCCACTTGCCCGCGTTGTAACGGTATCGGCCACATCCGCGGCACTGAGTCCTCTGCCTTGAATATCCTGCGTATCATCCAGGAAGAAGCAATGAAGGACAGTAGCGCCGCCATCTACGCGCAAGTGCCGGTAGACGTCGCCACCTTCCTGCTCAACGAGAAGCGTTCGGACATCAACCGTATCGAACAGCGCTTCAAAGTACGCGTCACGCTGATCCCCAATCCGCACATGGAGACACCGCACTACTCGGTGGATCGTCTGCGTATGGATGACATCACCTCCGAACACCTGCAGGCAAGCTACAAGCAAGTCGTGGCACCGGAAGAAACCAAGCCGGTCACCGCTACACCTGAAAGCAAGATCGCACAACGTCCACAGGCGGCTGTGCGTAGCATCACCCCTACACAGCCAGCACCGAAGCACACAGAAAAAGCAGTGCAGAAAACATCCCTGCTCGGCAGCCTGTTCGGTTGGATCAAGTCCCTAGGCGGCGAAAGCGAACCTAAAAAGCCAGCGCCTGAAGCACGCAAGGGCGGCAGCCGCAACAATGGTCGTCGAGAACGCGGTGACAAACGCCGTGATCGTGGCGAGCGTGGTGAAAAAGTCGAACGCAGTGAAGGCGGCAAAAAACCGCCTCGCGAACGCGATGAGGCCCCTCGCTTGGAAGGTAGCGAAAAAGAGCAACAACCAAATCGCAAAGAACGCCAACCGCGCCAGCCTCGTCAGGCAAAAGATGAGAACAAACCGGTACTGGAGTCTCGTCCTGCCAATGCACCTGAACAGCTAGGCGCAGATGGCCAACCTCGTGAAGGTGGGCGCAAGCGAGGTCGCCGCGGTGGTCGTCGCGAACGCGAGCGTCGTGAACAACTTGATACACCTGAATTGGGCAATAACATTGCAACAACACCGCTTGCAGAAGCGCCTGTCGTGCGTGAATCAGCCAAGCCAACTCGTATTCAGCCTTCGGAATATGTGGCATATCCGGCCGGCATGACTCGCCCAGTCAAGCCGACCGAGGTGCTGTGTCATCCGACCAACAAGCCCGCTGTATCAGCTGCGCCTGTTGCGATGCAAGTCAGCGCACCTGAGACCTCAGTCGTAGCTGCACAGACACCCGTCGTTGCCAGCAAGGCCGAAATCCAGGTGGATCTCGGCAGCAGCGGCCTGACACTGATCGAGACCGACCCCAACAAGGCCGCCGCTGTTGTCGTACCGGCCCCGGAAATGACTGCCCATGCACCGCGTCGGCGTCAGCGTCCGCGTGAAATCTACACCATGGAAAACAGCGAACCGTTGCAAATGGTAGAAACACGCTCGCCGAAGTAAGCAGCCTCGGCAGCAAAGAAAAACGCACGGCATGCCGTGCGTTTTTTTCATCCTGATACCTGACAGCTAATACCGACTAAAGGACCACTTCCATACGCAAGCCGATCAGATCGACATCCTTGGCAGCACTATCCAAACCTGGATTCATTATGCGCTGGTATAGCGGCTGCACTGTCAGCCAGTTATTAAACTGCATGCGATATGTTATCTCCAGCATGGTCTCGCTTGCCGCTGTCGGATTCAAACTTTTATATTTGGCACTGACCTTAGAGGATGTCATCGCTATTCCGGCGACATCTTCATCTCTGCCGTCAAACAATCCCGCGTAGCGCAAACCCAAACTGAACGAACCATCCGAATCATGGATGTCTTTACTGGCTGTGCCATACCTGAAGAATCCTGCCATTCCCTGCGCCGGATCCTGTTCTGAGAACAATGTCCTTTCTGCTAGGAAATACCAGCCAGTGCTACTTCGCTGGATTGGATTCCCGCTTCCGTCCACATCGACCAGATCATCAAAGCGGGTGCTATAACGCCACATGCCGAAGGAAGCCTTGTTAAATCCTTCCTGCTGCTCAGGTGCATAGCCGATCTCGGCGATGGCGAACGTCCCATCACCTTTATCCAAACGGATATGTGTGCCATGAGCATTGGCCGGGTCTCCCGGAACACCATCCGTTACAGCCATCTGAAAATATGACGTACGGCCCGGCGAGATATATTTGACGCGCGTCCCCAAGGCTCCCATCGGATAAACAGGCGGACCATTCACACCGGCTTGAGCCAATTCAGCAGACATACCCATAGATGGATGAGTGAACTCACCGGAGGTGTCCGTCACATAGAATTCAGCATCAACAGGATATAGACCGACCAACAAGGACAAGCTGTCATCGTAAAGATTCTGCTGTACCCACGCCTGATAGAACTGGGCTGTATTCGTGCCAACTTCCTGATTGTCGACACCCATAAAGCTGTCGATATTGTTATTCGGCTTTCCGCCCAGCTGGCTATGCAGTTGAAAGAACACACTCAGCCCGCTCCAGCCATGCAGCTTCTCCAGATCGAATGACCCGACGGCATCCGTAAATCCCAGCCACAAAGTCTCTTTCTTCGCACCGCCACTCAAGTTAGAGATGAGGTCACTACGGTGACTGAATTCAATGTCTACACCGCGCTCAGAAAGCGCAGAGCGCTTGCCTGACCAATCTCCAGTCAGCGTATTTTCTTCGAAGAAAGCAGAATCTTCAGCCGTTGCGGCGCCAGAAAACATCGCCCCCAAACACACAGCCAGCATGGCTGGCAGTAAAGGGAAATTACGATTCTCAAATGTACGTTTCATGCTCCCTCCCCTATCAAAATATAATCAATCACACGAATATATTCTATCCTCGACTATCTACCCGAGACCATCGCATGGACGGCACTGATCTTCCCTGCAATAGCATGCAATGGAACCTCCTCGCAGACCGCGCCTAGCTTCTTCGCTTCTTTAGGCATACCGTAGACCACACATGTCGCCTCGCTCTCACCTATCGTATGTGAGCCCGCATTGCGCATTTCCAAAAGCCCTCTAGCGCCATCATCGCCCATACCAGTCATGATGATGCCCAGTGCATTCTTGCCCGCCACCTTGGCGACCGACCGAAACAGAACATCCACAGAAGGTCGATGACGGTTCACCAAAGGACCTTCGACCACTTCAACTATATATTGCGCGCCACTCCGTCTGAGCATCATATGTTTGCCGCCTGGCGCTATCAATGCCCTACCAGGGATCACACGATCATTGTTCTTGGCTTCCAATACTTCGATCTGACATAAGGAGTTAAGGCGCTGCGCAAATGCTTCAGTGAACATTTCAGGCATATGTTGCACGATGACAATGCCAGCAGATAAACGCGGCAAAGCAGTCAACACCGCCTCTAATGCCTGAGTTCCCCCAGTCGAGGTTCCGATCGCGACGATCTGCTCTGAGGTCTGAGCCAATCTATACGCAGTTGGTGGTGCCAACATAGCATCAGCATTCAATTTCGGGGGGCTCTTCGCCAGCGTAACCGTCGTATCGACCAGCCTTCTGACATTCGCTCTTGATGCCGCTTTTACGGATTCCACCAGATCATTAGATGCGTCTTCCTGAAGGAATCTTTTTACACCCATCTTGGGCTTGGTGATGATGCTGGTTGCACCAGCTGCCAATGCTTGCATCGTCGTCTGAGCGCCCTTCTCGGTCAAAGTCGAACAGATGACGACCGGAGTGGGACGTTCCGCCATGATCTTATGCAGGAACGTCAGACCATCCATTCTGGGCATTTCGATATCGAGCACGATTACATCCGGCCATTGCACCTTCATTTTTTCCATAGCAAACAAGGGGTCCATGGCGGTGCCTATCACCTCGATACCAGGATCGGTCTCAAGCACCTGCTTCACGACTTCTCTTACGACCGCCGAATCATCCACAACCAATACCTTGATTTTGCTCATTCTGCTATGTTCTTTCTCATATCCACATGCTCCAACCGGACGGCCCCGTCCCAAACATCAAAAGCGATCTTGCGATGCCCAAAATTGCCTATATGATCATAGGCAGGTGTGAAGCCGTATGCTTCCAGCAAACTATGCGCTGCGTCGACGTTCTGCTTCCCTATGTTCACACCCCGCGCTGATGCGTTCTCAAACATATTCCCGCCACCGTAGATGTGTACCGTGTATTGGGCCGGAACCGTACGGCGTTTATCCAATTCAAGCATGAACAACTCCATGGCTTCGTCTGCGTACTTCCCGTTCAATTTAGTACCCGCATCATTCGGATTGCGTGTTGGCATCATGAAGTGACACATCCCGCCATGCATAAGAAGCGGATGCCACAAAACGATAGAGACGCATGAACCGAGAAGCGTGGTGATGCGCAGCTTTCCCTCACCGAAGCAAAAGTCACCTGGCTTCAGATAAACCTGCCGAACTTCGCTCACGACCGACATGTTTACCGCCTTTGATAGATGGTTGGCTTCACCGAAGTCAATGCATTGGTGATTCCGCTCAAGGATTCAGCGTGTCCCACAATAAAGTAGCCACCACTCTTCATGCAAGGAATCAGATTCTCGATGACACGCTGCTTGGTCGGAATATCAAAATAGATCAGAACATTTCGCAAGAAGATCACATCGAACTCACCAACCTTGCGCATCCCTTCGACATTTAGATTCAATTGCTGGAAGCTCACATGCTGACGGAGTTTCTTATCGATCAGGAATGTTCCTTCTTGGGACCCCTTGCCCTTCAGGCAAAATTTCTTCAGGTATGGAACTGGGATCTTCTCTGCCTCGGATATCTTGTACTGTCCCTTTGCAGCCTGCTGAAGCACCGAGTGGCTGATATCCGTGCCAAGTATCTCCCATGCGCCCTGCTCTCCTAGTTTGTCCGCCAATACCATAGCAATGGTATAGGCTTCTGCGCCGATTGAGGATGCGGCACTCCATACTCTGAAAGGCTTTGCTGGCGATACTCCTGTGGGAATAATCTGCTTCAGAAACTCAAAGTGCTGATGCTCGCGAAAGAAGTAAGTCTCGTTCGTAGTGAGCAGATCCACCATACGCGCTAGCTCATCCTTATGAGATGGATCAGTAACGTATTTAAAATATGCCGTATAAGTTTTCAAGTCCAATGCGATCAGGCGTTTGGAAAGCCGGCCTGTCAACAACGTCTTCTTCGCGTCAGTCAGCGTGATTCCGGCAATGTCATATATCAGTCCGCTGAACTTCTTGAACTCGACATCATTGATCTGATAACTCATTTTCTTGTCACTTTATAGTTGCAGGGCCATCGTAAGTGAGCTGATCTCTTCCTCGGATTCACTAAGGATGCGTCCAAGCGTCTCTTCCCCGATCACCATCTCGATACTAGCCACCGTCGCCGCAATCTCTCCCTGCTCCTCGATTCGATGTAGCGGCGATGGAACTGGACTCAGAATCTCTGCTAATAACAATGTATCTGCCATCGTCACGGGGGGCATCGCTAAGAATCCATCCCTGAATCCATCCATGGTTGTGACTACTGATGAAGTGAGATTGAGTTTGTTCAAAACTGCACGGTTGACCTCAGATTCACCACCATCCAGCCACTCCTCAAAGTCGCCTTCCAATAGTTCTGGATATTTTTCAGCGCATGACAGCATGTAGAAACCACCGATCTCATGGATGATGCCGGCAAACAGGGCTGCTTCAGGATCGAGGTGGGTCACATGACGTGCGATAGCATGCGCCAACGATGCAACATGCGCAGAATGTTCCCACAATTTATTAACCATATCTGACAGACCCGCGACCTTGGACTGGCCCGCCATCTGCTTGGTGACAAGCGCCATGGCCAGAGACCTAATCGTATTGAACCCCAGCATGGAAACTGCCCGATTCACCTCAGATATCTCCCGACCAGAACGGTTGTAGACGACAGAGTTAGCAATGGATATCACGCGCGCATAAAGCAGCGGTTCAGCTTGTATCAACCTAGCCGCTTTATCTATATGGCATTCAGGATCATCGAGCGTGTGCTTCAACTTGAGCGCGATCTGCGCTCCCGTTGGAAACGCCATTTCCCGATGCAGAACCTGCTCTGCGATGGTAGTAAATATTTCGCGTTTATTCACACTCATAACGGTTGAATCATACACCTGAATATGTCAATCACAGCCCAGTGAAGCAAGAACATTTCTTACTTATTGCAGTGATTGGCAAACCGAATAGAAGATAGAATAGAAGCCACCCCGAACAGGATATAAGTTCATCGAAGATCATTTTTACTATGCCAGAAGCCACACCACAAACCGGGAAAGATTACGAAAGAATCGCCCGGAACATCAATCCTGGTGGATGGGCCATCGAATCTGATCGCCCGCTTTCTACGTTATTGGGTTCTTGTGTGGCAGTGTGTCTTTTCGATCCCCAGCTTAGGCTGGGCGGCATGAATCACTTCCTGCTGCCCAGCAGCAGCAGCGCAAATGCAGACATCGATATGATCCTTAACGGCGATTACTCGATGGAAGTATTGGTCAATGCTTTGCTCAACAAGGGCGCACATAAATCCAGACTTATTGCCAAGGCATTTGGTGGCGGCACGATCATCAGCGCGATACGCATGGACATCGGCGGGCGTAACTCCACTTTTGCACATGAATGGTTAGAACGGGAAGGGATTCGTCTTGTTGCGTCGGATTTCAACGGCCCATGGTCGCGCAAGATCGTCTTTGTCCCAAAAACTGGGGAAGCATTCTGCCGCAGGATTCCCATTACTCAATCCAATGTTGCAGAAGTCGCAAAAGCTGAATACGCTTACGAACAATCACTCATCATCCAAAAGAAATCAACCGAGAAGAAGATCGAACTGTTCTAGTAAGACCAGATTCGACAATCCCGCTCGGTCACTTTTCTACATCACATATCGCTAGTATCAAGCTTCCGCTTGCTCAGTGGATGACACACTCGTAGCCTGCCCAAGCATGGAGAGTTCATCCACGGACAGTACCTTATTGGCATTGAGGATGATGACGAACTCCCCGGCCACTTTGCCCATACCTCGCATGAAATCAACACGGATCTTGGCACCAAACGCTGGCGGTGGCTCGATCTCACTCCTAGGAATCTCAAGTACCTCGGACACACTATCCACCATCACGCCGATATCTTGCTTAGACCCATCATTTGCCTCAGCTTCAATGATCACAATGCAGGTTCTGCGCGAAATCTCAGTGACCCTGCGCCCAAATCGGGCGGAAAGGTCGATCACTGGAACCACACTCCCCCGTAGATTGATCACACCGCGAATGAACTCCGGCATCATCGGAACCTCGGTCAGGTTGCCGTACTCGATTATCTCCTTGATGTTCATGATCGCTATCGCGAACATCTCGCCACTCAGCAGAAAGGTCAGATATTGCTGCTCTTCATCTGACATCACGGCACCCGCGGCGACTGGAAGGTTATGTTTCTCAGTCATGGCCGCCTCCTAGAATCGTTCGAAGTCCTGTTCATCAACTTTTTCTGCTGCCCTGACTGCAGGCTTTCTGGAAGCTTGAGGCTTGTTAGCAGGTCCACGCTTGGGCTGAGATGAGGATTTATGTTTAGACGAACCCGATGATGGATTTTCCGAGCTATCTATCTGGAAGAACGACATCACGCTTTGCAGTTGCTCTGTTTGGCTACTCATCTCTTCAGCGGTAGCTGCCAATTCCTCAGAGGCGGATGCGTTCTGCTGAGTCGTCTGGTTCAGCTGTCCCATCGCACCATTGATCTGCGCCACGCCACTCGATTGCTCGGAAGAGGCAGATGCGATCTCCTGTACCAAATCAGATGTCTTGTTGATGCTCGGTACGATCTCATCCAGTAGTTTTCCAGCTTTCTCGGCCAGGCTCACGCTGCTGCTAGCAAGCTCTCCGATCTCCTGAGCCGCAACCTGGCTGCGTTCGGCCAACTTGCGCACCTCGGCGGCCACCACAGCAAATCCTTTACCGTGCTCACCGGCACGTGCTGCCTCGA
This sequence comes from Sideroxydans sp., assembly GCA_024636935.1. Lineage (GTDB taxonomy): Bacteria > Pseudomonadota > Gammaproteobacteria > Burkholderiales > Gallionellaceae > Sideroxyarcus. The sequence goes on from JAGXGC010000019.1 coordinate 141,870, forward strand.
TCGCTGCGTTCAGTGCCAGCAGATTGGTCTGGTATGCAATGTCATCCACAATGCCGATCTTGCCGGCGATCTTCTTCATCGCTTCTACGGTGCTGCCCACGGCTTCGCCACCTTCGGTCGCTTCTTTGGCGGCCTTACCTGCCATGCTGTCAGTGACCTTGGCATTCTCGGTGTTCTGGTTGATGGATGCTGTCATCTGCTCGATAGAAGCAGAGGTCTCTTCCACACTGGCCGCTTGTTCAGAAGAAGCCTGTGACAAGGATTGCGAAGTCGCGCTGATCTCGGCAGACGCACTGGCCAGAGAATCTGCACCGGTACGGACCGTGGTGATGATCTCGGTGAGTTTCTCGACCATGTTCTTCATGGCAGACAGCAACATACCGGTCTCATCCTTGGAATCCACTTCGATGTTCACATTCAGATTACCTTCAGCCAGGTTATTCGCCACATCGACTGCCACTGCCAAGGGGCGTGTGATGCTGCGTGTGATCCAGAATGCGAGCAACACAGTCAGCACGATGGCGATGATAGACAGGCTGATCAGAAGGGTACGGGCGTTGGCATAGGCAACATCCATCTGTCCGGCCTTCTCCTTCATCAGCTCGTTCTGATAATCGATCAGAGCCGTGACAGCGGCCATATAGTTATGTTGCATGGGACGAATATCTTCCAGCAGGTACTGGATGGCGATCTCCCTCTTGGCATCGGCGCTACTGCTGCCAGAATCCTCCGCTTTTTGGTAGGTCTCCGCCATTCCTAGGAATTTGTCCTGTCCCGCCACGAATACGGTGCGCGCATCGGTGAGGTCCTTCAATCTCGCCTTGCCCTTCTCGCTGTGGATGGTCGCCTCGAGTTTATCAATATTCTCAATGATGACCTTGCGCTGCTCTTTGATCTGGTTGATCTGCCCCTCGATGGTTTTCACGTTATGCGAGAGTAATATCGTGCGCATGGCGCGAGCGATAACGTTGATGGAATCAATGACGTTATTGGCATGCACCGTCTTCGGATAGTAATCCTCGATTATCTCGTCTCCATCTAAGTATATCGTCGACATATTCATGATGCCGCTGATGGCCACAGTAGCCAAAATCAACAGGACGAAGCCGAAGCCTGCCCCAAGTTTCATACCGATTTTCATATTCTTGAACATGGAACCACCCCCTTCATTTATCCGATTGACTAGACTTTAACCGCTTCCGCTACTGCTGTACGATTCTGTTGCACAGTCGCCAAAGCGACCAATGTCTGCACATCAAGGATCAGCGCGACGTCTCCGGATCCCAATATCGTTGAACCGCCGATACCCTTGATGTTTTTGAAGATACTACCCAAGGGTTTAATAACTGTCTGGAACTCACCCATTAACTCGTCCACCACGAGACCGACCTTTTGTCCTGCGTACTGCACCACGACAATATTCTCTCGCTTGCCGCCTGCTTCATCGATCTCGAACTGCTCGCGCAATCTGACAAATGGCAGAACTTCACCACGCAGGTTGATGTACTGGCGATGTGCCGTATCCGCCCTGTCCTTCTCGGACAGTTCGATACACTCAACCACCGCCCCAAGCGGAATGACATAGGAGGACTTGCCGACACCCACTTGAAATCCGTCAATGATCGCCAACGTCAAAGGTAAGCGGATACGGAATGTTGAGCCGACCCCTTCTTTGCTCTCGACCTCGACTGATCCTCGCAGGGAAGTGATGTTCCGCTTGACTACATCCAGACCGACGCCACGCCCGGAGATGTTGGTGATCTTTTCAGCAGTAGAGAAACCCGGCTCGAAGATTAGTGAAAAGACCTCATTGTCCGACATCGTTTGATTCGCACTGACAAGCTCTTTCTCAACCGCCTTGTTGAAGATTTTTTCACGGCTCATCCCGTTACCGTCATCGATGATCTCAATGGCGATGCTACCTGACTCATGATATGCGTTGAGCTTCAATGTCCCTTGTGCCGGTTTGCCTTTGGCGACACGTGCTTCAGGCCCCTCGATACCATGATCGAGTGCATTGCGAACTAGATGCATGAGCGGGTCGCCCAGTTTTTCCACAACGGACTTATCAAGCTCAGCCTCGCTGCCAGTGATGACGAGTTCGATATCCTTACCCAGTTCCTTGCTGGTATCGCGCACGACACGCTGGAAGCGGGTGAAAGTGTCGCCTATCTGCACCATACGCAGCTGCAATGCACTGTCACGAATCTGCTCGACCAACATTGTGATGACCGATGTGGATTCGACCAGAGCCGTCTCACTGCTGCGCCGTGCCAGCATATTGGCGCCTGCAGATGCGATAACCATCTCTCCAACCAGATCAATGAGCTGATCCAGCTTTGAAGCCTGCACACGGATAAGCTGCGACTCGAGAGATTTCTTTTGCGCGACTTTGACTTGCTTACCCGCAGCTGCTTCGACAACCTCGGCGGTCACTGCGCCTTGATTGACAAGCACATCACCGATCTTCGGAGACTGCTCCTGCTGACTTGCCGATTCGTCATCTGCGGAAGTAGTGGACTGAGCCGCTAAAGCCTTGTCGAGTTCACTCTGAGTGAGCGCGCCGCATTGGACGAGGATTTCACCAAGTCGCATCGAGTCTTCCGGCAATGCATCGATCGCCTGGATGAAGTCTGCCAGCTTGCTATGTGGTGGCCAGATATTGATTACACAGTCTTCGCTTACAAAGCTGAATACGCTCTCTATCTTTGCTTTGTCCGCATCCGACTTGTAGGAGATCTCGAAACCCAAATAACATGACTCGGGATCCATGTCTTCCGCTTCAGGCATGGCATCCGGCAAAGTGGTCAGGTGCACGATCTGCCCGAACTCATTCAGATATCGAAGGAATGATGCGGGGTCCATGCCTTTACGCAACACATCAGGACCAAATCGCAAGGAGATGTGCCAGTTGTCTGTCTCCATCTCTCCGCCACCACTGGTCTGGATATTGGGATCGGCGACTACGATTTCCTTCGATTCAGAGGCTTCCTGACCCAAGAAGTGCTGCAATTGCTTCCTCAAAGACAAGCTGGTTTTATTCTCCTCGTCACTTGGCAATGCGTCATTTTCGACACAACCCATCAATATGCCCAAATGGTCTGAACAGGCGAGTAGAACCTCTATCAATTCACGGTTTGGAGTGATCGTTCCCGAACGCATCTCATCCAGCACGTTTTCCAATACGTGAGTGAACTCGATGATAAAGTCACATTCAATGACCCCAGCTCCGCCTTTGATCGTGTGTGCAGCTCTAAATATGGCATTGATGATCTCTGGATCGCCAGCACTGTTTTCCAATTGCAGCAGATTCTCTTCCATCATCTGCAGCAATTCGCGGCTTTCGATCACAAATGCTTGCTGAATCGCATCCATGGCCCCTCCCAATCCTTAGTCAATTATCTCGGTTGTCATTCTTATCTCGCCGGACTTCAGTTAGCTATCCAACCACACTGGATCTCCAAAATAGGACCCCATGTTGTAAAGATCAAGCAAGTCGGTCACGGACTTGCTGTGTGCCGTCAATCGCATGGACTTGTTAGCTTTGATGGCCTCTCTCTTTGTCAGAAGCAACAACTGGAAACCCGTGGTATCCATCTCGCCCACTTTCAATAAGTCCAAATCCAACTCCTGACAGCCATTCAGCGCCTTGAGCAACAAAGCCTTCTGCTCAAGCGCGTTATAGATGGTCATATCCTCTGAGATCGTCAAAGTCTTGCGTCCGCTATTAGCCTTTGCCATTCTGTCGCCTCTCTATCTTTAGCAAATATGTTCAGCTAGAACAATTCGATCTTTGCCGGCTCCTTGGATGCACCCGACTCGCGCGCAACCTCGCCGATCACTGATGCATGCACATCACGCTGACTGTCCATCACATATCCCTTATAGATATGATCGATGTGATCCTTGATCGATGCCGCATTAGAAAAATCCTTGGCTCGCATCATCTCGACCAACTGGGCGATATGATCATCCAGTCTGGTAAGGGCGCCCTGTACCAGCTCGATCTGCTGTCGAGTGACGTCCTGAAACTGGATATTAGAGAGCACATCCATGAACATGGAAGAAAGTGTCTGGCTGGTAGTGCTGAGTTGTTCTAGCAGCTTCTCATCACGAGTCACCAGCTTGTGATAGTTTCTACCCAGATTGTCCATGTGCGTGGAGAAACTATCCAGAACAGCCTTCTGCTGACTGATACTCGAATGCTCTAACTTGTCTCGGAACTGATCTTCAATGGTGGTAGCCACATGACCGATTCCATCCTGAATCTTTGAAACGGCCTGATCCGTCTGGCTGGACAACTTGCGCACCTCATCAGCCACGACCGCAAAACCTCTTCCGACTTCGCCTGCTCGGGCAGCCTCGATAGCCGCATTGAGTGCCAGCAAGTTGGTCTGTGATGAGATAGCTTTGATGAGATCGACCAAAGAGGATAAAGACTTAGCCTTATTCACAACCAAACCGATGCTCGCCCTGTCTGCGTCGAACTCCGCATACCGTTCCTCGATGTAGCGGTTTAGATTTTCAATCAGATCTACATTCTTGCCGACACTCTTCTCACCAGATTGCATCATCTCTTCAGCTTCTTGGGCGCTCTTCGTCACCGTGGACAATAGTTCGTTGATCACTTCATCGATGGCCTGTAACTGCTCCATGATCTTATAGGCAGAACGTTCCGTATCGACAGTGATGGAATGCAACTGCTCATTGAGCAGTTTGGTCAAGGCGGGCAGCTCACCGAGATCGTCGGCGGCGCTATTGATGATCTCCTCATCTCCAGTAACCTTTTGCTCCAGCTCGTCTCTAGCCGAATCCATCCCCATTGCCGTATCTCGATAGATACCGAATGAGACCGCCCCACTAATGAAAAAGCTGAGCAGAACAATGAATAATGTCCCAACCGAGTCTGCCGTTGCTTCGGACACACCAGTGATTGCATGTAGCAAGCCATGGACTGGATCGTGCAACAAGAACACCCCCAGCGCGCAGACAACCGCGGTGATGAACCCAATGGACATCTGCCGCCTTCTTAACTTGTGGTCGTCGATTTTCATTTCCCTCCCCCTTGGAGGCATTACCTGATAACGAGCTTGATGGTATTAATCAATTGCTCAGACGCGACAGGCTTGACCAACCATCCTGATGCTCCGGCAGCTTTGGCCTCGTCTCGCTTGGACTGCTGCGACTCAGTAGTCAGAAACAAGATAGGCATGAATTTATGTGTTGGTAACTTACGTACTTCTTTAATGAATTCGATGCCATTCATGCCCGGCATATTGAGGTCAGTGATCAACAGATCAGGCTTCAAGCCACCTTTTAATTTTGTCAGCCCCTCATCCGCACTGGATGCCTTTTCAGCCACGTAGCCAGCCTTTGTCAGAATGGCGCCCATGCTGAGCAAAATCGTTGTGGAATCATCCACCAGTAGAATCGTTTTCATATCTTTCAGTATTCCCTGTAAATGTCGTATTGACTGATTCGGGCATTATCAAACTTCAAACTGCCCATACAGTTCACACCATATTACTTATCGTCTGCAAAATAAATATATTTAGAAAATATATGTGATATGCCCGCTATTGCTGAGCTTGATGACGATCCATCTTCAGAAAAAAAATCTGTCATACTCATAATTTTTCCAGCCGTTCCACTACTTGTCTGGCCAAACTTCGACTCACGTTATGGACCGCTGTCGGAATATGTGCGGGAATCGCACATTCGAGCAGCAGCTTGCTCGCACTCAGCATATATACCGGCTCCAGAAGACGCGGCCTATAACTCTGCATCAAGTCGTCTAGTGTTCGTTCAGCTGCAAGTTGCTGCCACGGATTGGTGGGCCATTGCGATGGCACCCCCAAGGCCTCAGGATAGGCATCAAGGTCGTGCCGAACCGTACGAATATCCTCATGCGAATCCCGAAACGGGAGTAGCGACAAGTCTGACAATTCATAGAACTTCCGATCCAATTCGGGATGACCGCCAGCACCATCTATCACGCCATACCAATCTGGCATGGCCTTCAGTTTTGCCAATATCCTGTTCAGCTTCATAGGGTCACGACCATCAAGCGTTGTGTAATTTCTATGCGCTTGTGCGAGCGGTTCACGACTTGCGTCAGTCAGAATAGAAATAGAGCGTTTGCCGAGCAAACCAAAGCCATGACAGAGCAGGTGGGAAATACTGGTTTTCCCAGTCCCACCTTTATTCCCTATCACGCAAATCAGTTGCCTCATTGCTGCATGCTCCTTTGAATTACCGTCATACTAGATGCATCAACGCAATATCAGTATTGAGAAATGGGAATGCAATCACCCTCAATTCAATCTTTTAACTTGAATGAATAGTGACGCTTAGAATAGAAATAAAGAATATTAAGAAGGGAGTTTTGTGTTCGACTATCGCATGTTCCAAGTCAACACCCATCGATCCTGACGGCTCAGAGTTTCATCAACGTCTGGATCTGCACTTGATATTGCTGACATACATCCCCTGCCGTGGGTGCACTACGGTAGATATCCCCGGTGACAGTGAGAAGTCGGATATAACAGGCATTCGGCGTTCCCTTGCCAGGGCGATCGAACTGAACTTCACTGATCTGGTCGCGCAACAGCACAGCAGGTGTATAGAGCGGGCCGGCAAAACTCAACTTCACCTCATGCTCATCGAACTCAGCCAGAATGAAGCTACCGTAGTTCTCACGATAGAGCAGCACGGCAAAGAACAGATAGAAGCACAAACCGACCATTGCGCCAGTGGAATTGCGGATCTCGGAACGCGAGCCCTGCATCGCAGCCGTCATCAGTGCCGTCGTGACGACTACGACAATCGCCCCCCAAGCCATCACCTCAAGATAATGCATCAACATGGCATCCGCGTTTGAGAATGCCAGCGTCAGTTGTCCGCTCACGTACTACCCTTCGCATTGATGTGCCGCAATAAACCATATGCCGCATCTTCGACCAGATCCAGCACATGCTCGAATCCATCCGCACCACCGAAATAGGGATCGGGCACCTCGCGCGCGTTGTACCGTTCCGCGAATTCAAGAAACAGTCCCAAATGGCCTTTAGCATCGTTCGGACGCAAGTTCTCGAGGATCGATAGATTAGCTTCATCCATCGCCAAGACATAATCGAATCGAACAAAGTCACTCGCCTCCACTTGCCGTCCTCGCAAAGCACTCATGTCATAGCCGCGTTGCATCGCCGCGCGCTGTGTGCGCGAATCGGGAGGCTCACCAATGTGGTAATCATGCGTACCTGCCGAATCAATATGAATGACATCTGCCAGTCCCTCCATCTCAACGTAATGGCGAAACACTGCCTCGGCAGTGGGTGAACGGCAGATATTGCCCATGCACACAAACAGGACCTTAGCTTTCATGGCTCAGCTCACAAAGGGGATAGGAATACACTCTCGCGCAGCTTCTTCAACTGATCACGTATTTGCGCAGCTTTTTCGAATTCCAGATTCTTAGCGGCTTGTAACATCTCTTTTTCCAGACGCGCCAGTTCTTTAGAAACTTCTTTCTCACTCATCGCCAGATATTTGGCCTGCGTCTGGGCAGCTTTCAGTGATTTGCGTTCGCTATCAACATCGTACTCGGTGTCAATGATGTCCTTGATGCGCTTGACGATGGACTGCGGGGTAATCCCGTTCGCTTCATTGTGCGCGATCTGTTTGGTTCGGCGGCGATCCGTCTCGTCGATGGCTTTGCGCATGGAGTTGGTGATGCGGTCTGCGTACAGGATGGCTGTGCCATGCAGGTGACGTGCCGCGCGACCTATGGTCTGGATCAGTGATCGTTCTGAACGGAGGAAGCCTTCTTTATCCGCATCCAAGATGCCGACCAGTGACACCTCGGGAATATCCAAACCCTCACGCAGCAGGTTGATGCCGACCAGCACGTCGAACATGCCCAATCGTAGGTCGCGGATGATCTCCACCCGCTCCACGGTCTCGATGTCCGAGTGCAAATAACGCACTTTGATACCGTGCTCGGAGAAGTATTCGGTGAGGTCTTCGGCCATGCGTTTGGTCAGCGTGGTGACCAGCACGCGCTCGCCTTTCTTGATGCGCGCATTCGCTTCGCTCATCAAATCGTCTACTTGATGCGTGGCGGGACGCACCTCGATCACCGGATCGATCAAGCCTGTCGGACGCACCACCTGCTCCACTACTTGCCCCTGATGTTCGGCTTCGTACGTAGACGGCGTAGCGGACACGAAGACCGTCTGACGCATCACCTTCTCGAACTCGTCAAAGCGCAAGGGACGGTTGTCCATCGCTGACGGCAGGCGGAAACCATAGTTGACCAGATTTTCTTTTCTGGCACGGTCGCCTTTGTACATGGCACCGATCTGCGGCACGGTGACGTGACTCTCGTCGATGATCATCAGCGCGTTCGGTGGCAGATAATCCATCAGCGTCGGCGGTGCTTCGTCCGAGCCGCGACCGGAAAGGTGGCGGGAATAGTTCTCGATGCCTTTGGTGAAACCGATCTCGGCCAGCATCTCCAGATCGTGTCGTGTGCGCTGTTCGATGCGTTGCGCTTCCACCATCTTGTTCTCTTTCTGGTAGTAGGCGATGCGCTCAGCCAGTTCCACTTTGATGGTCTCGATGGCGCGCAGTGTCGTCTCACGCGGTGTCACATAATGGCTTGATGGATAGACGGTGTAACGCGGCACACGGGTCTGGATATGGCCAGTGAGCGGATCGAACAAAGCCAGCGATTCCACCTCATCGTCGAACAGCGTCACGCGCAACGCATTCTCGTTACTTTCTGCCGGGAAGATGTCGATCACATCACCACGCACACGGAAGTTGCCGCGCGCGAAGTCCACATCGTTGCGCTCGTACTGCATGGCGACCAGACGCTGGATCACATCGCGTTGCGCCATCTTCTCGTTCTCGCGCAGGTGTAGGATCATGCCGTGGTAATCCACCGGATCACCGATACCGTAGATGGCCGACACGGTGGCGACGATCACGCAGTCCTGCCGCTCCAGCATGGACTTGGTGGCCGACAAGCGCATCTGCTCGATCTGCTCGTTGATACTGGAATCCTTTTCGATGTACACATCACGCGACGGTACATAGGCCTCTGGCTGGTAGTAGTCGTAGTAAGAAACGAAATACTCGACGGCATTCTCTGGAAAGAACTCACGCATCTCTGAATACAGCTGCGCCGCCAGTGTCTTGTTCGGTGCCATGAGGATGGCAGGCCGCCCCGTACGCGCGATGACGTTGGCCATGGTGAAGGTTTTCCCGGAGCCGGTCACACCCAACAGGGTTTGATAAGCCAGACCATCGTTAATACCTTCCACCAGTTGCGCGATAGCCGTCGGCTGATCACCTGCCGGTTCGAACGGCAAGTGCAACTTGTAGGGGCTATCGGGGAAAGTGATGGTCTTCATGTATTTCGGCCGCTATGCAACGCCCTGATGAATCATTTTTTCAGTCTGGTCGACAACAGAAAACCGACCACCGCCCCGCCTGCGCCGCATAGCAATATTTTGTTACGCATCTCTGCCAAACCGGATACCGAGCTCCATGCACTCTGCAATGCGTTGCCACCGAATGAGAGCAGGCTGTTCACACTGACGTAGTGGCCAGCGATCTTGCCAAAGATGCCGTAGCCGATAGCCATACCGATCACTGTACATATCAGAATGAATACGAGCTTTCTCATACCTCTCTCCTTATCCTAATTGAATGCCGATCTTGGCAACTGCCAGCGTAATCAATCCCAGTGACAGATTGATGGCGATCAACTGGCGTATCTTTGCCAGCACGGCAGCAGCCTCTTTCCAGCGCTCTTTCTCCACATGCAAGCTGAACGGTACGAAACAACCGAAGAACACATATACATAGATGCCGACCATCAAAAGGCCAAGCAGCAGCATCGTATGGACATAATGCCCGACGTGCGCCATGCCGCCATACAGATAGATCAAATACAGACCACTGAGCAGAATGGCGCCGATAGATAGCCATACCCAATTGAAGAATCGGCTGAACACGCCGTTCCACAGGCGAAGACGTTCCGGCGGTTGCAATACGTCGGCCGCAGTCGGACGCAATACCATGTAGGCGAAGAACATGCCGCCTACCCAGACCACGATACCAAATAGATGCAACAACTTCAGAAATGTCAGCATGATCTCTCCTTGGAATTTGGTGTGATCAATTCACGCACCGGTTTAAATGAACGGCGATGGATATTCAGTACGCCGTGAGTTCGCAATGCTGCCATATGTAGCGCAGTAGGATAACCCTTATGGCTGTCGAATCCGTATTGTGGATAAAGCGCGTGCATCTGCAACATGATCTCGTCCCGTGCAGTCTTAGCCAAGATGGAAGCAGCAGAGATAGCCTCCACCTTGCTATCACCCTTGACGATGGCTTCACTCGGGATGCCGGTGTCAGGACAGTACAAACCATCGACCAACACCTGATGCGGACGAATTTGCAAACCATCCACTGCACGCTTCATCGCGAGTAAGGTGGCTTGCAGAATGTTCAACTCGTCTATCTCTTTCGGATCGGCATAGGCTACACACCAAGCCAATGCCTGCTCCCGGATGATAGGTGCAAGACGGTCACGCTGCTTCTCGGACAGTTTCTTCGAATCAGCCAGACCGGCGATTGGACGTGCGGGATCGAGGATCACTGCCGCAGCACTCACCGGTCCGGCCAGTGGGCCGCGGCCGGCCTCATCCACCCCGCAGATGAGCAGACTAGCCTGCATCTTTCACCAGAATCGGCAGTATCGCTGCTGCCGCTTTCTGTGCCGTATTTTGGCGCAAAGTGTGATGCATCTCGGTGAAGGTCTGTTCCAGCTCTGCCACTGCCGATTTGTTGTTGACCAGATTCAACAATGCCTGAGCAAGATTCAACGGTGTCGCATCGTCCTGCAAAATCTCAGGCACGACGAATTTGCCCGCCAGGATGTTGGGCAATCCTACCCAACGCTGATACATCTTTCGTTTGTGCATCCACCAGGACAAAGCAGGCATTTTGTAAGTGATGACCATTGGACGCTTGAGCAAGGCCGCTTCCAATGTGGCAGTACCGGAAGCGACCAGCACGCCGTCAGCCGCAATCATCGCGTCATGCGAATGTCCGAACAACAGTGTCATAGGCAAGTCCTGAGCATGCAACTTCCAGCGCACATGCTCGAAGATGTTGCGCGTCTCGCGTGTAGCCAGTGGCACCAAGAATTGTGCCTCGGGACATTGCTGCCAGATCAGCTTGGCCGTCTCGATATAGGTTTCTGCAAGCTGGCGTACCTCGCTCTGACGACTACCCGGCAACAAAGCGAACACCTTGGCTGTCTTGGGTAGGATGCGCATCTGTTCTCGCATCGCCTCGCGCTTGGGTTGCTCGGGCATGAAGTCTGCCAATGGATGTCCGACGTAAGTGACCGGCACACCCGCCTTCTCGTACAACGGCGCTTCGAACGGAAATAGCGCCAGCATGTGCGAAACAGCTTGTTTGATCTTATTGATACGCTCGCCGCGCCAAGCCCAGATGGAGGGGCTGACGTAGTGCACGGTGGGGATACCGCGAGCTTTCAAGGCCACTTCAAGATTGAGATTGAAATCGGGCGCATCGACGCCGATGAACAAGTCTGGCTTTTGTGCGATGAAGCGTTTGCGCAACTGGTTTCGGATGCCGACGATCTCACGATAGTGACGCAGCACTTCAACATAGCCGCGCACGGCGAGCTTTTCCAGCGGGAACAAGACTTCCATACCGACCGCTTGCATCTTGGGGCCACCGATACCAATGAAGCGCACTGCCGGATGGGCTTGCTTAATGGTTTGCATCAGCATGCTGGCGAGCATATCGCCCGAGGCCTCGCCCGCCACGATGGCGATGGTCTTGATTGGTTCTGACATGATTAACGGACGATGCCGCGCTGCGTTCGTCCGAGGAAGTCGACCATGGCCTGCACCTCGGGGTGCTCGGCAGCTTGGGGGGCAAGCGCTGCTTTTGCTTCTTCCAGAGTCATGCCGGACTTGTATAAAGTCTTGTATGCGCGCTTGATCGCCATTACGGCCGCACTGGAGAATCCGCGACGCTTCAGACCTTCCGAGTTGGTACCGTGCGGTGCAGCGGGATTGCCGGAAACGGTGACATAAGTCGGAATATCCTGAAACAGAATGCTGCCCATGCCGGTGATGACATGTGCGCCGATCTGCACGAACTGGTGCACAACGGTGAAACCGCCGAGAATGGCAAAATCGTCCACGATCACATGCCCTGCCAGTTGCGCGTTGTTGGCAAAGATAGTGTTGTTGCCGACCTGACAGTCATGCGCCAAGTGCACGTAGGCCATGATCCAGTTGTTATTGCCGAGGCGAGTCACGCCACCATCCTGCTCCGTACCCAGATTGAAGGTACAGAACTCACGGATCATGTTGTTGTCGCCGATCTCCAGTCGCGTCGGCTCGTTCGCATATTTCTTGTCCTGCGGGATCTCCCCCAAGGAAGAGAATTGAAAGATGCGGTTGTTCTTGCCGATGGTGGTGTGACCATTGATCACCACATGCGGACCGACCGTCGTGCCGGCACCGATCTCGACGTGCTCGCCGATGATAGCGTAAGGACCGACGCTGACATCATCGGCCAGCTTCGCACCCGGATGGATGATGGCGGTCGGATGGCGTAATTCGCTCATTCTTTGTCCCGAATAGTGCAGATCAGTTGTGCTTCGGCTGCAACCTCACCGTCCACTTTGGCGACGCCACTGAACTTCCAAATACCGCGACGGTTCTGGGTGATAGACACCTCAAATATCAGTTGGTCGCCGGGGCTGACTGGGCGCTTGAAACGCGCGCCGTCGATACCGACAAAGTAGTACACAGATTTATCGTCCGGCTTGGTACCCATGCTCTTGAAGGACAGCAAGGCGGCGGCTTGCGCCATCGCTTCGATGATCAGCACGCCCGGCATCACCGGGTGATGCGGATAGTGGCCGGGGAAGAACGGCTCGTTGATGGTGACGTTCTTCAGTGCGGCGATCTTCTCGTTCGGCACCACATCCAGCACGCGATCGATCAGCAGGAACGGGTAACGGTGCGGCAGGTGTTCCAATACTTCATGTATGTCCATGGTGATGCTCATGCTTATCTCCCCTTCAATGTTTCGATGTCGTGTTCAAGTTGTTTAATGCGTTTCGTCATTTCGTCCAAGTGGCGCAATTGCGCTGCATTGCGTCGCCATGCGTGATTGTCGCTGAACGGATAGGTGCCGGTATAGCTACCCTTCACTATGCTCTTGGTGATCACTGTACCGGCGGAGACCTCCACCTCGTCTGCGACCTGCAGATGGCCAAGGATGATGGCCCCACCGCCGATACGGCAATAACGCCCGATACGTGCGCTACCCGCGATACCAACACAACCGGCGATGGCGGTATGCGCGCCGATGCGCACGTTGTGTGCAATCTGTATCTGGTTGTCCAGCTTCACGCCCTCTTCGATCACTGTGTCATCCAGCGCACCACGGTCGATGGTGGTGTTGGCACCGATCTCGACATGATCACCGATGATGACGCCGCCGATCTGAGGGATCTTCAGCCAGCGTCCTTCTTCCATGGCGATGCCAAAACCGTCTGCGCCGATCACTGCTCCTGAGTGAACGATAACGTGATTACCCAGCGTGCAACCGTGATACACGCTGACGTTGGGATATAAGCGCACTTGTTCACCCAGTGTCACATGCTCACCGACAGTACAACCAGCCATCACCACACTACGCGCGCCGATACGTGCACCCTCCCCTACCCAGACATTGGCACCGATATGCGCATCCAGAGACACATGCGCGCCCGCATCGATCACCGCACTGGGATGGATGCTGGGCGCATACTCGCGCAGAGGATTGAGGAATGCAGACAGTTTGGCGAAATAGGAATAGGGGTTGGCGGCGACGATGCGCGGACGCTTGGTCAGTTCGGCATCGGCCAAACCCAGTATCACTGCAGAAGCGTGACTCTCATCCAGTTGCTTGCGATATTTGGCATTGGCTAGAAAGGCAATATGTCCTAGCCCGGCTTTTTCGAGCGTGGCGATCTGCGACACCTCGGTGGCATCATTGCCAATCACCTGCCCGCCGAAGCGGGCAACTATATCGGCCAGGCTGTAGCTTGTTCGCTCCATCCTCTTAGACTCGTCGAACGATCACTTGCCCGATTCGGACAGTGGTTCGCCTTCCATATATTTGAGCACCTTGTCCGTGATATCCACGCGCGGATTGCGATAGACAGCTTCTTGCAAGATGACATCGTATTGCTCGCTCTCGGCGATGGCGCGAATCGCCTTGTCTGCTTTGGCGAGAATCTGTGCCAGCTCTTCGTTCTGGCGCAGGCTAAGGTCTTCACGGAATTCGCGCTGGCGCGTTTGCAACATCAGGTTGAGGTTGGCAAGCTCGCGCTCCTTGATGCGGCGCGATGAATCTGACAGTTTGCTACTATTTTTCTCCAAGTCGCTCTGGGTGTCCTTGATTTCTCCAGCCAATCTTTTGATCTCTTGATCTCGGACCGCGAACTCTTTGTCAATCTTCTTCTGCGCGTAAAGTGCTTGGGCAGACTCACGTAAGATGCGCTCGGTATCGACGATACCGATACGGAAATCACCCGCTTGAGCATTGGAGGCGATCAACGCCCCGAAAACGATTGCAAAGAATATGTTCTTCATGATTACTCCTTGTCGGACAATTAGCCCGCGAAGATCCCGCTCCTTAGAACATGCCACCCATGGTGAACTGGAAGAACTGCAGCTTGTCCTGCGGCTGCGAGTTCAAAGGCTTGGACCAGCTGATCTGTATCGGACCGGCCGGCGAGAACCATGTCAGTCCCAAGCCCGTAGCATAGCGCATCCCCTCAGAGGCGATAGTTTGAGTAGCATCACCGTAGACAGCCCCGCCGTCAAGGAACAAGTTCATACGTAGCGACTGACTCTTCTCCATACCCGGCATGGGGAACAATACTTCAGCATTACCCACTACACGGCGGTTACCCCCCAAAGAATATCCACTGGCATCGCGTGGTCCCAAAGAATTGTAATCGTAACCGCGCACCGAACCAGATCCGCCTGCATAAAGGCTTTTGAAGAACGGCAGCGTCATGCCGCTATAGCCGTTGGCGAAGCCCAAGTCTCCATTCAGGCGCAAAGTCAGATTTTCCGAAAGCGGCTGAAACCATTGCTGGGCATAGGTGACTTTGTAAAAGCGCTGACCGGATACCGGCAATGAAGCCTCAATGTTTGCGCGTTGCGTCGCACCTACTTTGGGAAATATCGCACTATCACGGGTATCACGCGACCAGCCGATGGTCCCCAACACGTTCTGATTGGTCTTGCCAAAGGTATCTATGTAATCAATAAATCGTTGCGGACTATTGGCGGTCAAACCGATTGAGGTGTTCTCCATCGCCAGTCCGTAATGGAACATCTCTTCATCGCTGATCGGTACGCCATAACGTATACCTGCGCCGTAGGTCTCTGAGGTGTACTGGCTGATGGTGGTTGAAGTCACGTCCGAACGGCGCTTATATATATCAAAACCGCGACTCACGCCGTCATCGGTGTAATAGGGGTTGGTGTAGGAAATCGAATAAACTTGGTTCACCTTGCTGGTGTTGACCTGAGTGGATAGGTAATTACCGGTACCAAACAAGTTACTCTGGGTGACTCCCCCCATGAAGGTAAGTCCCTCGCCATTGCTAAAACCCATACCGATATTGAAGTTACCGGTAGCTTTCTCAGCCACCGTCAGATCCAGATCGAGTTGGTCAGTACTACCTGGCACCTGATGAGTCTCAATGTTCACACTATCAAAGAATCCCAATCGGTCAATGCGCTGCTTGGACTTCTTGATCTTGGAGGTGGCGAACCAGCCACCTTCCATCTGACGGAACTCGCGCCGTATGATCTCATCCTTGGTCTTGTCGTTGCCGGAGATATTGATGTTTCGCACATAGGCGCGCTGCATGGGATCAACCACAAAAGTAAAGGCGGCCTGATGCTTCTCCTTGTCGATATCCGGCACGATATTTACATTGGCGAAGGCATAGCCTTCCTCGCCCAAATTTTCGCGGATCTTTTCAGAGGATGCTGTCAATGCCTCACGCGAAAATACCTGCCCCGGGTGTACGGCGACCATGGCGCGTAGCGCCTCGTTGCTGAACACGTTCTTCGCGCCAGCCACCTTGATGTCTGAGATCGTATATTGCTCACCCTCGGTCAGATTAAGGGTGATGTAGATATCCTTTTTATCGGCAGATATCGTGACATTGGTGGAATCGATAGAAAAGTCCATATAGCCAGAATTCAGGTACAGACTGCGGATGTTCTCGATGTCTGCCGACAGTTTGGGCTTGGAATATTGATCGTTGCTGCTGAGCCAAGTGAACCAGCCTGGCGTGGTCAGCTTCATCTCGTCCAACAAATCGTCGTCGCTGAATTTCTGATTGCCGATGATATTGATCTGGCGGATCTTGGAGGGCTTGCCCTCCACCACGACCAGACTGACCGCAACACGATTGCGTTCTAATTCTGTCACTTTCGTCTTTACGGCCACCGCATATTTACCACGCGCGATGTATTGCCGCTTCAGCTCGTTCTCAGATTTTTCCATAGCAGACTTGTCAAAGATACGACCTTCCGCCAATCCGACCAGCTTCAGGTTGTCCAGCAACTGTGGTTTGGGGAAATCCTTGATACCGTCCAACTCGACGCTGGCGATGGTTGGACGCTCCTGTACGCGCACCACTAGCACGCCCTGCTCGGCCAGCAACTGCACATCCTTGAAGAAGCCGGTGGAGAACAAAGCATGCAGAGCGGCAGTCGCACGGTCATCGTCCAGCGTATCGCCGACTTTGACTGGTAGATAGCTGAATACGGTACCTGCTTCGGTACGCTGAATGCCCTCGATGCGGATGTCTTTCACCACGAACGGCTGTCCCGCCCAAGCGGACGCACCATATACAAGCGCGATCACGCCCGCAAATTTTCTAAAATCCATTATTTATTAACCCAAAATCAGGCGGCTCACGTCGTTGTACAACGCAAAAGCCATCATGGTCACCAAGAGTGCGATACCGACTTTCTGTCCTACTTCCCACAGATTGTCAGAGACCGGACTGCCCTTGAAAAATTCGACCGAATAATACAGCAAATGACCGCCATCCAATAACGGGATCGGCAGCAGATTCAATATTCCCAGACTGATGCTGATCAGCGCGAGGAATCCCACATAGGCACCTAAACCCATCTGAGCCGACTGGCCTGCATAGTCTGCGATGGTGATCGGGCCAGACAGATTCTTCAGCGACACTTCGCCCAACACCATTTTCCCCATCATCTTCAAGCTGATGAGCGCGGTCTCCCAAGTCTTGCGTACGCCTTCGGACAGTGCCTGCATGGGCGGATAATGCACATCCGTTAGCAAAGCTTCAAAAGCTCGCCTGTCGATCTGCGCCCCCGCACCGATACGTCCGATGCGCTCACCTTTATCTTCCAATGCTGCAGGTTTGACCGACAGATTGATTCGCGCACCGTCGCGCTCGATCTCCAGCTGCAGGGACTGCTCGGGATGTGCGCGTACCACCTTCACCCAGTCTTCCCATAAAGAGACCACTTCGCCGTTCACACGCAGCACCCGGTCCCCCACCTGCATGCCAGCCTGTGCCGCTGCCCCGTCAGCAGTCAACTGACCGATGACGGGATATACCGGCGGCTGGTATGGCAACAAGCCTAGTTTGCGCATGAAATCACCATCCAGATCAGCCGCCGACAGACCCGACATATCCAATTCGCGAACCACGACATCTCCTGCTTTTCCTCGCAGTTCAAGCTGAGCGGAACGCTGTTGCAGGATCAGGTCGAGCAAAGTCCAGCGCACCTCTTGCCAGCTAGGAGTGGTATGACCATTGATGCTAACGATGGTGCTCTGCGTCTCCAGCGCTGCCACGGATGCAGGAGTGCCTGCAACGATCTCTCCCAGCACAGGCTTGATGCCTGGCACACCATACATAAACAATGCCCAGTACAACACGACTGCCAGCAACAGATTAGCCAAAGGGCCAGCTACCACGATAGCCATGCGCTGCAAGACAGGTTTGCGATTGAAGGCGTTGCGCAGCTCATTCGGAGGAACGTCACCCTCTCGCTCGTCCAGCATCTTCACATAGCCCCCCAAAGGGATAGCGGACAGCGCCCATTCGGTGCCTTTTTTGTCAACACGCGACCAGATAACATTGCCAAAACCGACCGAAAAACGCAGCACTTTCACATCGCATAAGCGCGCCACCAGATAGTGTCCATATTCATGGAACACTACTAACACAACGATGGCTACGACAAAGGCAAGCAAGGTGATCATGGTTTACTTTCTGAAGCAGTCTGGGATAGCCACAATGACCGCATAAACATGCAGAGGTTCAGTACAGGCCAGCCTCTCACTTTGCTTTTTGCTCCACCCACACCAGCGCAGCCACACGCGATGCAGTATCGGCATCCAGCACATCCTGCAACTGATAAACCTCTTGGCGAGGCACCTCATCTATGACAGCTTCAATCAAACGTGGGATATCGAGAAAAGCGATTCTGCCATCCAAAAAGGCGGCAACGGCGACTTCATTCGCGGCATTGAGCAAGGCCGGAACCGTGCCGCCTGCGCGTAGCGCGCGATAGGCGAGCGCCAGACAGGGGAAGCGCTCGAAATCGGGAGTTGTGAAATCAAGTTTGGCAATAGCGAACAGATCGAGCGGGGCGACCCCAGACTCGATGCGCTCCGGCCAAGCCAAAGCATAGGCGATCGGGGTGCGCATATCAGGATTGCCGAGTTGTGCCAGCACCGAACCATCAACATATTGCACCATGGAATGGATCACGCTCTGCGGATGCACCACGACTTGAATATCGTCCGCTGCAGCATTGAACAGCCAGTGAGCCTCGATCACTTCCAGCCCCTTGTTCATCATGCTGGCGGAATCGACCGATATCTTGCGCCCCATGCTCCAATTGGGATGGGCACAAGCCTGATCCGGTGTGACGTTCTGCAAATCGGACAAGGATGTATTGCGGAAAGGACCGCCGGAAGCAGTAAGCAAGATCTTGCAGACACCGCTCTGTTGCATATCGCCCGCATAATCGTGCGGTAGCGACTGGAAGATAGCATTGTGTTCGCTGTCGATCGGCAATAACACCGCCCCACTGCGGCGCACCGCATCCATGAACAGATGACCAGCCAGCACCAAGGTCTCCTTGTTCGCCAGCAGCACCTTCTTGCCTGCTTCTGCAGCAGCCAGTGTGGGACGCATGCCTGCCGCCCCCACAATTGCAGCCATCACGGCATGCACTTCCGGCAAGGTGGCGACCCGTACCAGCGCTTCCTTACCGCACAACACCTCGATATCAAGCCCTACTGCCACGACTCGTTTACGCAGACGATCCGCGGCCGACTCATCCAGCAACACTGCGAAATAGGGACGGAACTGTTTACATTGTTCGAATAGCAGCTCGTCTTGCTGATTTGCAGTGAGCGCGATGATGCGATAGCGATCCGGATGTCGTGCAATGACATCCAGCGTGCTCTTGCCTATGCTTCCAGTGGAGCCCAGAACGGTGATGTTCAGCACTAGTTCAACCCTTGAAAGATCAACGCCAGCATGGCCAATGGCAAGGTCGATGTCAACGCATCGATTCGATCCAGCAGCCCACCATGACCTGGTAGCAGTGCCCCGCTATCCTTGACTCCCGCCTGACGCTTGATAGCTGATTCAAACAGATCACCCATCACGGCCAGCACTACCCACCACCATGAGGTGAGCAACATGGCTGGCAATATCTGTAGTCGAGAAAATTCTTCGCTGAATGTCCACACCAGCGCCACGTAGATGGACACACCAAAGATCGCACCAGCCACGCCTTCCCAAGTCTTGCCGGGGCTGATACTAGGGGCCAGCTTGGTCTTGCCATACTTGCGACCGGCAAAATACGCTGCACTGTCGGCCACCCACACGATACCCATCACAAACAGCAGCATCCATGGACTTGGAGCCCAAGCACGTAAATCAATCATGGCCAATCCGGTCGGCACCAACACCAGCCAGCCGACCAACATCATCAAACCTTTGTGTTTCACCTTCACGCCGCTCATCAACCAAGCCGGCACCGCGACCAACCACAGCGTAGCCGACAACAGATAGGCGGTTAGATGTGGATAATTCATCGCCCCCGGCTCCAGATTCATATCCATCCACAACAGGCCAAGCATCAACAACAGCGTGACACCCCAATAAAGTTTTGCAGTCGTTCCGCTCAGTTCAGACAACCGCGCCCACTCGGATGTGCCCTGCATCACCATGGCAATCACCAACAGAGACCAACCAAGCGCAGGCAAGAGGAACAACGCAGCCAGTAACAACAACAGCATGATGATGGCTGTGATCACGCGCGATTTAAGCATCGTCATTTCCCTTGAGTTGTTCACTGGTGCGGCCGAAGCGTCGTTCGCGTTTTTGGTAGGACTTGATCGCTTCCTCCAGCGCCTTGCGGTCGAAAGCGGGCCACAGCGTGTCGGTGAAAAATAATTCGGTATATGCCAGTTGCCACAACAGGAAGTTGCTGATGCGCTGCTCCCCGCCGGTGCGGATGAATAGATCTGGCTCCGGCGCATAGTGCATGGAAAGATAAGGAGCGAGTTCTTCTTCCTCGAACGCGCTGGCACGATCAGGATGCGCCTGACTCAATGCATGCATGGCTTGCATGATGTCCCAGCGTCCACCGTAGTTAGCAGCGATGGTAAGGGTGAGCCCGGTATTGTCGGCGGTCAGACGTTCAGCTTCTTCGATGTGACGCACTAGCGGCGCATCGAAACGGCTGCGGTCGCCAATGATTTTTAGACAGATATTATTTTCGTGCAGCTTTGAGACTTCGCGTTCCAGCATCTTCAGGAACAGACTCATCAGAAAAGAGACTTCGTCGGCGGGACGGCGCCAGTTTTCGCTACTGAAGGCAAACAGCGTCAGATATTCAACACCCATCTTGCGACAGGCTTTGACTACTTCCCGCACTGTTTCCACACCTCGCTGATGACCCATCACGCGTGGCATCAAGCGTTTCTTGGCCCAACGTCCGTTGCCATCCATGATGATGGCGATGTGACGCGGGACTGCGGCAGTCTCGGGGATAGTACGTGTTGAGCTTTTGAATATGGCCATGTCAGGATTTTGGATTTTGGATTTCAGATTGAGCAGGACTATGAAGTTGCACAGTCCTCAATCCTCAATCCTAATCCTATCAGACCGCCATCAAGTCTACTTCTTTGGCTTGCAAAGCCTTGTCGATCTCGGCGACGAATCGGTCTGTGAATTTCTGCACATCATCCTGTGCACGACGTTCTTCGTCCTCACTGACCTCTTTATCCTTAAGCAGTTTCTTCAGCTGTTCGTTGGCATCACGACGAATATTGCGCACAGCGATCTTGGCATCTTCGCCTTCGCTCTTTACCACTTTGATCAGATCGCGGCGGCGCTCTTCAGTCAGCATTGGCATCGGCACACGGATCAAATCACCGTTGGTAGCGGGATTCAGCCCCAGATCAGAATCCCGGATCGCTTTTTCTACGGGACCTATCATATTCTTTTCGTAAGGCTGCACACCGATTGTGCGCGCGTCTGTCAGCGTAACGTTCGCCACCATATTGATAGCGGTCGGACTACCGTAGTAATCCACCATCACGTGATCCAGAATGCCGGTATGCGCGCGTCCTGTGCGTATCTTACTCAAGTCGGTCTTCAATGCTTCCAGCGACTTTTGCATCTTTTGTTCAACGTTCTTCTTGATGTCAGAGATCATGTAACACTCCTAATTCACACGTACCAAGGTACCTTCGCCCTCGCCAAACACAACGCGCTTGAGCGCACCCGGCTTGAAGATACTGAACACGATGATGGGCAGCTTCTGGTCTCGGCACAGGGTCAGCGCCGTAGCATCCATCACCTTGAGATTCTTGCTGATCGCCTCATCAAAACTGAGGCTCTGATAACGGATAGCATCTGGGTTCTTCTTCGGATCGTCGGTATAGATGCCGTCAACCTTGGTGGCTTTGATCACCACATCAGCAGACATCTCAACGCCACGTAGTGCGGCCGCAGTATCGGTAGTAAAGAATGGACTGCCGATACCCGCTGCGAAGATCACCACCTTGCCATCTTCCAGATATCGCAGTGCCTTCCCACGAATGAACGGCTCGGCCACCTGTTCTAAGCTCAATGCAGACTGAACACGACATTCCAAGCCCGCACGCGTCATCGCATCCTGCAAGGCCATTGAATTCATCACCGTGGCCAGCATGCCCATGTAATCGGCAGTGGCCCTATCCATCCCTGCCGCTGCCGGAGCGACGCCGCGGAAGATATTGCCTCCACCGATCACCATCGCCACTTCCACACCCAACTCCACCACCTCCTTGATCTCAGCCACGATCCGTTCGATGACGACTCGGTTGATGCCGTAGCTGTCATCGCCCATCAGGGCTTCACCGGAGAGCTTGAGTAGAATGCGTTTGTAGGCGGGTGCAGACATGGTTTAGCCTTTCAGTGCGGCAGCAGCGGCAGCGACTTCAGCCGCGTAATCTTCGACCTTCTTCTCGATGCCTTCGCCGACCACGAACATCTGGAAAGCGGTGACCGAAGCACCCTTGCTTTTCAACAGTTGCTCGATGGTCTGCTTGCCGTCTTCAGCCTTGACGAACACCTGCCCCATCAGCGTCACTTCCTTCAGGAATTTCTGCACGGTGCCTTCGGCGATCTTTTCCAGCATAGCTTCCGGTTTGCCGGATTCTTTTGCCTTCTCGATAGCGATACGGCGCTCAGTCTCGATATCTTCCGGATTCACACCAGAAGCATCCACCGACTTCGGCTTGGAAGCTGCGATATGCATCGCCAGATCCTTGCCCAATGCCTCGTCACCACCTTCGAAGTTGACCATCACACCAATCTTGTTGCCGTGCAGATAGGTCGCCAGTTGGCCAGTGGAAGTCTCATAACGCTCGATACGACGCACGGTCAAATTCTCACCCAACTTCATCACCAATGCTTTGCGATCTTCTTCCACGGTAGCCGTACCGTTCGCCAGCTTCATGCCCAGCAGTGCTTCGATATCGGCAGGATTGTTCTTAGCCACCGTTTCGGCAACGTTCTTGGCAAAAGCCATGAAGTCATCGTTCTTGCCCACAAAGTCTGTTTCGCAGTTCACTTCAGCGACAGCACCAATCTTGCCGTCAGCGGCCAGATAGGAACCGATCACACCTTCAGCCGTCACGCGAGATGCTGCCTTGCTGGCCTTGGCTCCGCTCTTGATACGCAGTAACTCTTCAGCAGCCTTGGCATCGCCACTAGTTTCAACCAGTGCTTTCTTGCACTCCATCATGCCGAGGCCGGTGGCCTCGCGCAGTTCTTTAACCATGCTTGCGGTGATTTCCGCCATGTCACACTCCTAAGATTTCAACAGAATTCAGCTTACAAAAAAGGGGGCTTGCGCCCCCTTGTTACGGAGAGGCCGCTTATGCAGCTTCTTTATCCGCGATCTGCTCGACCAGATCGTTGGTCGCTTGCTCGCGACCTTCCAGAACCGCATCAGCAACGCCACGTGCATAGAGGCGGATTGCCTGACTTGAGTCATCGTTACCAGGGATCACGAAATCCACGCCATCGGGACTGTGGTTGGTATCAACCACACCGATAACAGGAATACCCAGCTTGATCGCTTCAGTGACGGTACCCTTCTGGTAACCGACATCGATCACAAAGATAGCGGAAGGCAGACCCGACATATCCTTGATACCGCCCAAGCTACGCTCCAGCTTTTCCAGTTCGCGACGGAACATCAAACCTTCTTTTTTGGCGAGCTTATCGATGCTGCCGTCCTCGATCATGGCTTCCAGTTCTTTCAGACGCTTGATCGATAGTTGTACAGTCTTGAAGTTGGTGAGCATACCGCCCAACCAACGGTAATCAACATAAGGAGAGCCCGCGCGCAGAGCTTCTTCGCGAATGATCTCACGCGCTTGACGCTTGGTCGCCACGAACAGGACATTGCCCTTCTTCGACGAAATCTTGCGAACTTCTTTCAGCGCGTCGTTGAACATCACGACGGTTTTTTCCAAATTGACGATATGAATCTTATTGCGATGGCCGAAGATGAAAGGGGCCATCTTGGGATTCCAGAAACGTGTCTGATGACCGAAATGGACACCCGCTTCCAACATTTGACGCATTGTGACTGCTGCCATGATTTACTCCAACGTTAAGGGTTAAGTTCTTCCACTCGCCAGCCTGATCCAGTAAGGACACCCCAACATGAACGAGTGTGTGAATCCCGTTCACTGGCGGTTGCCTGATAAACGGGGCGCGCATTGTAACCGAAGTCCCGTAATGGCTCAAGCTGCTACAACACCTGCATGCATCACAAGTAGTCATCCTGCGAGCCGCTTGATAGGAACATGTACGAGGTAAGCCAACTTGGTGCCATAATCGGTTAAAAGCGCACAATATGGGAGAGGTTAATGCAGAAACGGGCGCTGTTCCGCACCATACGCAGCTATGTCGCCACGCTGGCCGTAATCGCCACAGCGTCAGCCCTTGTCTTCGCCATTTCCTTTACCGATTCCAGCCTGCCTTGGACTGCCTTCCTAACCGGCGTACTGGTTGCCGCCATTTTGGCCGAAGCAGTTCGCGCCTCACGCTCCGAGTGGTTGCTGATGCGCCGTACAGCGCAACTTGCAGCGATCAAAAACAAACTTGAACGCGAGACACTGTTACGCAAACATACTGATCAAAAGAGCGTGGCTGACCGGCCTCGCCTGCAAATCATGGACAACGCACTTTCGACCATGGTTGCTCTGTTTGATACCAATGGCCAATGCCATTACCATAATCGTGCTTTCCGTGACTGGCTTGGCCTTCGCCCAGAACAGATAGATGGTCACCACATACGCGAGATACTCGGCCCCAAGGTCAATGCCGAGATCGCCACTGCGGTACGCCAGTCGCTGGATGGACAGGAAGTGAGATATGAACGCACTCAGGAGATGGCGAATGGTGCGCTCTATCACCTCTCGGTAACTCATATTCCTCAATACAACGAAGCCAGCAAGATCAACGGCTTCTACTTTCTGGCAGACGACATCACTGGCCGCAGCGACCTGCAACTAACGCAAACGCCTTCCGAACATCTGCCCTCGACAGACGACCATGAAGCAGGCCAACAGCTTTACATTGATGCATTTTCGGAACAACTCACCGGACAAAAAAATGCAGGCAAACGTATCATCACCGCCATCGAACAAGGAGAGTTCAGTCTATTCTGCCAATTGATCGCCCCACTCCCGCTGGACAGCGGCGGTACAGCACACTATGAAATCCTTATCCGCCTGCGGGAGGAAGAAGAAGGTCTGCTGCCCCCTGGCGCCTTCTTCCCGCAGGCAGAAAGACACGGCCTGATGCCCTATCTGGACCGCTGGGTTGTCCAACATGTGCTGGCATGGTCCGCCAGCCACAGTCGCAAGGACTCAATCTTCTTTATCAATTTAGCCACCGCCACGCTGGGCGATCCAGAATTCCCGAAATTTCTAGAAACAGTTCTGCATGAATATGAAGCAGAGGCTGCCACCCTCTGCTTCGAAGTGACTGATGCGGAGCTTGCCCAACGCGGAGAGAATGCGGCTGAATTCATACGTCAGGTCAGAGCCTATGGCTGCCGGGTCGCATTAAGCGGTTTCGGCCGCGATAATGTTTCGTTCGATCGCATACGCGGTTTCCAGGTGGATTTCATCAAGATCGACGGCAGTCTTATTTTGGGATTATTGCGCGATCCGGTGAATCTGGCCAAGGTCACCTCCATCGACCACGTCGCCAAGAAGATCGGTGTCAGTACCGTGGCTGAGTTGGTAGAAAGCGATGAACTGATTGTCAAACTTAGTGAAATTGGGATCGACTACGCACAGGGCTTTGGCATCTCTCGACCACGCGGACTCGATGAGTAGCTCCTGTTTGATTGAACGCCACCGCTCTTGGAATATATAGGCCGGTATATAGACCAATATATAGTCCTTTGAGGCTATTTGCAGAAGCGGCAGTAGCGGCTACATTTCAAGCTCAACTAGCCCCTTCGGAATGACTGCATGACCCCTTTGCTTCCCCTCTTAGTCAACATAATCGTCATCGGCGTGATAGCAGCTGAACTGATTGCGACTATTTTAGGTGCAATCAATGCCAACCAGTTGCTGATAGTCAGCGCCGTATCAGGTGCTTTAACCATTTTTTCAGTGAAACTCTCTCAGCAGGCGCTGGAACGCCTAAAGCACGATAACGAATTGGAAGATCAACAATTGAAACAGGAGATACAGGCGTTCGCACAACGACGAACTCATCGAACAGAGAAAACTGACGAACCTCTGACCTGAATAATTCAGACTGACAACCTTACCAACAGCCCGAGAGACCTGATACGCTCGACAAAATCTTCCATCTGTTGAGCAGGCAAGGCAGCCAAGCGCGGAGCTTCTTCTTGCAATGAAGGTCGTGCCAAACCGTATAACAACACACCCTTCAGCTGTATACCTGCCTGCCGGCAAGACGACAGAAAATCCAGATAATCATCCTCGTCCCGCTTATCAGGCGCCACACCGTCCAGAGAGAACCAGCACGTCTGTATCCATGTGTTGGGGCAACAGCTGATGGCCGTCGCCAGATTCCTGCGCACCGTCTCAATCTGCGACTTCGTATCATTCACACGCAACATGCCAGCCTCGCTTGCACGATCCAGCTTGAACCACACTTCGCCATTGAATTGCACCATACGTCGCAATCCCTGTTGTACATAGTCGCGCTGCATCAAACTACCGTTGGTGATCAATACCAATTTGATCTCTGCCGGTTTCAACCTACCGATAAGTTCTATGACCTCAATGAATTCCTGCGCACTGGTCGGTTCGCCATTACCGGACAGTGCGATGTCATTGATACGACGCATCTCGGGTGGCACCCGCTGCATGAAATCACCATGCTGCAATGAGTGTAGGAACCCGCTCAATTCCTGTTCCAACAATACAAGGTCAACTGTCGGGGCAGAACCTAGCTTGAGGTCCGGTACCTGACAATAGATGCAACGCCAGTTGCAGGCATTATTGGTGTTGAGATTGATACCGATGGAAACGCCGCCCGCTCGACGTGAAACGACCGGGTATACATAGCGCAGGCCGGCGCTATCGCGGTCGTGATCTTTGATGCTGAGAGAATTGCTGCTCAAGACTTGACCAGCGGCAGATATTTAGCAGGATCGACTGGCTTGCCCAGCTTGCGAATCTCGAAATGCAGCTTGACTTGGTCGGCGTCGCTGCTGCCCATTTCGGCGATCTTTTGCCCTTTGCGCACGCTCTGGCCTTCTTTCACTAGCAGGCGATCATTGTGAGCGTAGGCACTCAGGAAAGTCGCATTATGTTTGATGATGATCAGTTTGCCGTAACCACGTAGGCCGCTACCGCTATACACCACCTTGCCTGATGCACTAGCTTGGATGGGCTGGCCTTGCGTGCCAGCGATATCTACGCCCTTGCGATTCGAACTCTTCGAAAATTCGGCAATGACTTTGCCGCGTGTCGGCATTCCCCATTCCACCCCTTCTTCAACCACAGTCGAGGCGGCAGCCACGCCTGCGACTGGCGCTGCAGAAGGTTCGTCATCTTGCATGTGCTGTGCTTTTGCCAATGCTTGCGCCGAATATAGCAGGCGCCCCACCTTGGGCTGGTTCTTGATTTCACCTGCGCGCGGGATACGTGTAGCGATTGGAGTCGATACTTCTGATACCACTTCATCGGCTGGAACGATCAAACGTAGTTTCTGCCCCACTTGAATCGCAGTAGGATCTTTGAGGCCGTTCTGCTGTGCCACTTCCATGTAGTCCAAGCCATTCAGGAAGGCGATGCTGTACAAGGTGTCACCAGCCTGCACAACATAGATCGTGCTCGTTTCTGCAGATCTTTCTGCAACAGACGGAACAGGGCCTGCACCATACTCCACGATAGGAGCTCGTTTGCCACTGGCTGCCGGACCTGCACAGGCAGTCAGCAGTGCTGCCAGCAGCAATACGGTAAGGGTGTTTGTTGTATGCAATGCCTTCGGAAAAATACCTGTCATGCTATCCCTGCCAGAAGTGGTACGAACTTCACTGCTTCCAGACGCGTCTCCTTGAATCCGCTTTCGGTACGCTCGATTAAATAAAGAAACTGTTCCTGCGTGCCAACAGGCACGACCATTCTACCACCCACCGCCAGCTGCTCTTTCAGCGCCTCGGACAAGGCTGGTGCAGCACAAGCCATGATGATGCCATTGAACGGCGCACCTTCACTCAGGCCCCTAGTGCCGTCCACATGGCGCAGAACAACATTGCGTATCTTCAATTCGCGCAGCAGTTTGCGCGCGCGCTCATGCAACGGCAGGATGCGTTCCACGCTGTACACCTGCTGCGCCACCTGCGCCAACACTGCCGCCTGATATCCGCAACCGGTACCGATCTCTAGCACCTTGCCCAACTGCTTACCATTGCACAGTACTTCTGTCATGCGCGCCACAATATAGGGCTGCGAAATAGTCTGGCCGAAATTGATCGGCAGTGACACATCGTCATAGGCACGGCCTGCCAATGCTTCGTCAACGAATAAATGGCGCGGCACATTATTCATCGCGGCCAGCACCGTCTCGTCACGAATACCCTGCACTCGCAAGCGCTCGACCATACGCGCACGTGTGCGCGGCGAAGTCATGCCGATACCCACATGCTGATTCATGTAGCCGTTCCCATCCATGCGCGCACGGCATCAATTTGGCTGTATTGGGTCAGATCGATTTGCAATGGCGTAATGGAAATACGGCCATTGTTGATTGCGTTGAAATCAGTACCCTCACCCGCGTCCTGTGCTTTGCCAGCCGGTCCGATCCAATAGATCGGCTGGCCGTGTGGATTGCTGGCCTTAACCACTGGTTCAGCCTTGTGGCGCTTGCCCAGTCGAGTCACTTCCATGCCCTGCAACTGTTCGTAGGGAATATCCGGCACGTTCACATTAAGCAACCAAGGGTGAGGTTGCGCCTCGCGCATGAAGCGCTGCACCAGCTCGACCGCGACCTTGCCGGCCGTATCGAAATTCTCGGGATCATGTTTTGCCATGGAGATGGCGATCGCCGGGATGCCCAGCAGGAAACCCTCTGTCGCCGCGGCCACTGTACCCGAATAGATGGTGTCGTCGCCCATGTTTGCACCAGCATTGATACCGGACACGATGATGTCGGGCTGAACATCCAGCATGCCGGTTACAGCAAGGTGCACACAGTCTGTCGGTGTGCCATCCACATAATGGAAGCCGCTGGCGGCACGACGCAGATTGAGCGGCCGGTTGAGAGTGAGCGAGTTGCTGGCACCACTGCGGTCACGCTCTGGCGCGACTACAGTCACTTCAGCAATGGCGGCAAGATGCTGAGCCAGACAAGCCAAACCCGGCGCGAAGTAGCCGTCGTCGTTACTAATCAGAATCCGCATCAGGTGTTCTGGACAACGATCTTGGGGAACGCTGCGCTATGATCCTGTGCCATGTCGGCGATCTTCACCGCCACGCGACGAGCGATTTGCTTGTAAACCTTGGAGATGTTGCCATCTGGATCGGACACCACAGTCGGCTCTCCGGAATCAGCCTGTTCACGGATACGAATATCCAGCGGTAGGCTACCGAGGAATTCTGTGTTGTAGTCGGTGCACATTTTCTCGCCCCCCCCTGCTCCGAAGATATGCTCTTCGTGACCGCACTTGGAGCAGATATGGGTGCTCATATTTTCCACGATGCCGATGATCTTTACATCGACCTTCTCGAACATCTTGAGTCCCTTGCGCGCATCCATCAGCGCGATGTCCTGCGGTGTGGTGACGATCACAGCACCGGTGACGGGCACCTTCTGTGCCAGCGTGAGCTGGATGTCGCCAGTACCTGGCGGTAGGTCGATCACCAAATAGTCTAGGTTGTCCCAACGAGTCTGGTGCAGCAACTGATCTAACGCTTGGGTCACCATCGGACCGCGCCAGATCATAGGCGTGTCGGCGTCTATGAGAAAGCCGATGGACATCACTTGCAAGCCGTGATTGACCAGCGGCTTCATAGTCTTGCCATCTTCTGAATCTGGGTTGCCGCTAAGTCCCAGCATGGTGGGTTGAGAGGGCCCGTAGATGTCTGCATCCAGCATGCCGACACGCGCACCTTCAGCAGCTAGCGCCAGCGCCAGATTCACGGCAGTTGTACTCTAGCCCACTCCGCCTTTGCCGGAAGCCACTGCGATGATGTTCTTCACACCATCCACCAGCTTCACACCGCGCTGCACGGCATGCGGCACGACTTTGCTGCTGACATTGGCTTCGACCTTACCTGCACCCGACAAGGCAGACTTCAAGTGTGCCTCGACCTGTGCTTTGATCTCGCTCCACACGCTCTGTGCCGGATAACCCAGCAGGATGTCCAGCGTGACATCACCACCGCTTACTTTGACGTTCTTGACTGATTTCCCACTAACAAAATCTCTTTTGGTATTGGGATCGATCAAGTTCTTCAGTGCATTCTGTACATCGACTTCGGAAAAGCTCATCACGCGCTCCAATTGATTGACGCCCAGATTCTACTTGAGAAGACGCTTCTACGGGACTCGGTTTTACAACCGACAAGCTGCTTTGGCCTCATACCTTTATAATCACACCAACACTCAGGATATCTACCATGCATAAATTATCCTTACTTATTTTGTTTGCTCTATTGACCGCATGCGGTTCAGGCCCCGTGCGCAACGACAGTGCTCGCGACGAGCGCATGAACGACCTGGTGATGTACGCCATGAGTCTGGCCGAGACTCCGTATCAATATGGCGGCAACAGCTCGCGCAGCGGCTTTGATTGCAGTGGCTATGTAGGCCACGTGTATCGGGAAACACTCGACGTCAAGCTGCCCCGAACCACAAAGGAGATCAGTGGCGTCGGTGAGCCATTGGGACAAAGTGAGCTGCGCCCAGGTGATCTGGTGTTCTTCAACACACAGCGCAGACCCTATTCACATGTGGGCATCTACCTGGGTGAAAGAAAGTTCGTGCATGCACCCAAGACTGGCGATCGAATCCGCGTCGAAAACATGGAACTGAACTACTGGAAGTCACGCTACAACGGCGCCCGCCGCGTGTATTGATTATTGACGTGCCGCGCGCATCGCTTGCGCCAATTGATGCACTGACATCGCGTAATAACTACTGATGTTGTAACGCATGATGACGTCAAAGTTCTCGAATGCCAGCCAGTATTCCTTGCCGTTCTCCAGCGTCAAGTCCAATAACCAAGCAGGAGGCAATAACGTTTTCTGCTCACCTTGCAGCGACACGCCCGCATCACTAGTCCACCCCATGACAGGGCGAGCCGCCATCAAGTCTCCCAGCAACTTATCATCGGAGACATTCACCTGCAGAGCGACTGGTTCGCCGCTGCGCCAGCCGTAGTGTTTAAAGTAGTTCGCTACGCTGCCGATCGCATCTGCCGGTTCATGCAGGATGTTTACATGACCATTGTCGTTGTAGTCCAACGCATATTTTCGATAGTTGCTGGGCATGAACTGCGGAATACCCAGCGCACCAGCATATGAAGAATTGATCGCAAGCAAATTAAAATCCTGCTCACTCGACAACAACAAGAACGCTTCCAGCTCAGCTCTAAAATAAGGTGCGCGACGCGGAAAATCGAATGCCAAAGTGGTCAATGCATCCAGTGTGCGGAAGCGTCCGGTCTGCTTTCCGTACATGGTCTCCACGCCGATGATGGCGACGATATATTCAGCAGGAACGCCAAATTGGCGTTGCGCGCGCTGCAGAAAAGCTTCGTTCTTATTCCAAAAGGAAAGGCCATCCTTGATGCGTTGCGGATTGACAAAATTGGCGCGGTACTCCGCCCATGGTTTCAAAGTCGCGGGCTTCTCTATCGCCGCGATCACCTCCGGACGTTGCTCGGCACGACGGAACACGCGCTCCAGATCGGCACGCTTGAAATGGTGACGCTCTACCATCTCATCTATGAATTGAGGGATACCGGGCAGATTGGCTGCAAAAGCAGCGTGACTCGACAACAACAGGAAAAACAGGCTGATTAATCTCATGGCCGAGCATTTTACTCGACAGTCCTTCCCCCTACTGTTAAATTTCCCCCATTCTTCATTATCGACAAGTCCACATCAAAATCATGGAAAAAACCACTCAACACCACCCCCTCCTCATCCTCGGTTCCGGTCCAGCCGGTTACACCGCCGCCGTCTATGCGGCACGCGCCAACCTGAACCCAGTGCTGATCACCGGCATGGCACAAGGTGGGCAATTGATGACTACCACTGAAGTGGATAACTGGCCTGCGGATCCGAATGGCGTACAAGGCCCCGAATTGATGCAACGCTTCCAGCAACATGCCGAGCGTTTCAACACACAGATCATCTTTGACCACATTCACACTGCCCAACTGCAACAAAAGCCCTTCACACTGACTGGCGATTCTGGCACCTACACCTGCGACGCACTGATCATCTGCACCGGTGCTTCGGCCCAATATATCGGCCTGCCTTCGGAAGAGGCGTTCATGGGCAAAGGCGTGTCCGGTTGCGCCACCTGCGACGGCTTCTTCTACCGCAACAAGCCGGTGGCTGTGGTCGGCGGCGGCAATACCGCCGTGGAAGAAGCCCTGTATCTGGCCAACATCGCCAGCCATGTCACGCTGATCCATCGTCGCGACAGCTTCCGCGCCGAACGCATCATGATCGACCACCTGATGGAAAAAGTGAAAGAAGGCAAGATCACACTGCAACTGCATCAGGTGCTGGACGAAGTGCTGGGCGATGACAGCGGCGTCACCGGTGCACGCCTGAAGAACGTGCAAGACGGCAGCACGCAAGACATCACGGTGGACGGCGTATTCATCGCCATCGGCCACAAGCCCAACACCGACCTCTTCACCGGACAACTGGAGATGGACAACGGTTATCTCATCACCAAAGGCGGCAACAAAGGCAATGCCACCTGCACCAGCATCGATGGAGTATTCGCTGCCGGCGACGTACAGGACCAGATCTACCGCCAGGCATGCACCAGCGCAGCGACCGGCTGCATGGCAGCTCTGGATGCGGACAAATACCTGCAAGCTATGGGTTGATGAAAGACCAGCCGGAACAGGATGAAGACTTGTTCCGGCAATTGCTGGACGACGTGACGCCACTCAAACCCAGCGACCGTCGCACTCCCTCCCCCGCTCCGCGCAAGCCTCACAAAAGAAACATCTCTCTAGAAGCTGAGATCGCCGATACGCTCTCCGATCATGGTGCTGGCGATATTGCGCCCACTGAATACCTCAGCAACGGTTTGAACCGCATGACGCTACGCAAATTAAGGCGCGGCGACTGGCCTGTTCAGGATGAGCTTGATCTGCATGGATTGAACAGTGATGAAGCGAGAAAGCTTCTTACATCTTTCCTGCATCAGGCAATGCAGCAAGGCCTGCGCTGCGTGAACGTGATTCACGGCAAAGGCTGGCATAGTGAACACGGCGAGGGATTACTGAAACGACTGACCCGTCATTGGCTGATCCAGCATCCGCAGGTATTGGCGTTCTGCGATGCGCCGCTGCAAGCAGGCGGTAGCGGCGCTGCATGGATACTGCTTAAGTCAACTGTCCGTAAAAACGATAGTGGTTCTTCCCTGCCAGTTTGACCTCATACATCGCGGCATCGGCGAATTTCTTCAAGACATCACTTTCATCGGCATCATCTGGATAGATGCTGATACCGATACTCGTTCCGATGTTCACTACAACCCCCTCGATCTGAAAAGGAATACAGAGAGATTCAATGATCTTCTTCGCCACATGAGCGGCATCTTCGGACTTGTTGATAGCCGACATCACAACGACGAATTCATCTCCGCCCATGCGCGAGACCATATCTGTCTCTCTGATACAACTCTTTAATCGGTTAGCCACTTCCCGTAACAACATATCTCCCGAATGGTGACCAAGCGTATCGTTCACGACCTTGAAACCATCTAGGTCTAGAAACAGCAAAGCCATTTTGTTGTGATTGCGTTTGGCTGTAAGCAAAGACTGCTCGATGTGCTGGTTCAGCAAAGTGCGGTTCGGGAGATTGGTCAATGCATCGAAGTGTGCCAGATGCTGCATGCGTTCGAATGAGGCTCTACGCTCGGTGATGTCTGTGAACAGTGCGATGTAGTTAGCGACAGCGCCTTGCTCGTTCTTCACCACTGCGATGGACAGCCACTTGGGATAGATTTCGCCGCTCTTGCGCCTATCCATGATCTCACCCTGCCATGCCCCGGTGGCAAGCAAGGTTGCCCACATCTCCTTGTAGAACTCCGTCCCCTGTTCGCCCGACTTCAGGATGCGCGGGTTCTGACCGATCACTTCTTCGGCCGAATATCCCGTGATCTGTGTGAATGCGCGGTTCACCTGCATGATTTCGTTATTCACATCGGTGATCACGATGGCCTCGGAACTGCTCACAAAGACCTCCGCAGCCAACTTGAGTTGTTCCTGTCCCTGCCTCACCTGCTCAACACTCTTCTGCAAACTGTCTCCAAGAGCATTGAAGGCGTCCGCCATCTTACCGATCTCATCTCGCGACTTGATGTCGACCCGTCGCGACAAGTCGCCATCTTGCTGCATAGCAGACATGACCTGTTGCAACCGCCTCATGGGATTAGTGAAAGAACGAATCAGTACATCGATCATAAAGAACAACACGATCTGCAACAGCAACTGACCAATCCACAACCAAACATTGATGGAATGGATCAGGGCGAATTCCTCGCTCAGGTCCAGCACGATACTTGCTGCACCATTCGCCGTACCTTCCGGCACGTGGTGGCAGCTCAGACAATCCGTACCTTTATAGTTATGACTGGCGATGAAAGGAAAAACTGCCCGCAACGACTGTTTATCAGCATCGCGACGTTCGAAGTAAGGCTTACCGGTCTGCAATACGCGACGGTCTACATCGTCCTGAGCACGCTCTTCAGGCAGGCCGGGACCAAACTGGCGGTCCACCAACTCTGAACGGATAATGCGCAATTCGCGTATCCCGCGAGATTGGCTCATCTTATCGATGAACAGCGTGCGCATCGCAGGATCACTTATGTGTCCATTCAACATCAACATGTTCATACCATTGATGATGCCGTCGGCTGTCTCTTCGGCACGCACTTGAGCAGACTGCAGGATCTTTTCTTCGAAGCTGGCCATCAGCCAGCGCTGGGTGAATACGAGGACGATGAGCAGCCCTACTTGGATAAGCAGGGAGAGCTTGAGTCGCATGCTCAAGCCATACCACCAGTTACTAATCATAAACATCCGATCAAGTCCGCAAGGCCCCCGCCCGGACGATCAGATCGCCGACTCGTCAGTCTCGCCGGTACGGATGCGAATGACTTGTTCGACCGAAGAGACGAATATCTTGCCATCGCCGATCTTGCCGGTGTGTGCCGCCTTAACGATAGCATCGACCGCCGTCTCCAGCATAGCCGCCGTCACCACGATCTCGACCTTGATCTTGGGCAGGAAGTCGACGATATATTCTGCACCGCGATACAACTCGGTATGACCCTTCTGACGACCAAATCCTTTGACCTCAGTCACGGTCAGTCCGCTGACACCCAATTCATTGAGTGCCTCGCGTACTTCGTCTAGTTTGAAAGGCTTGATGATGGCTTCGATCTTCTTCATGTCAGGCTCCCTTGGGCAAAATCAGAGGTTATGTGATGTTTCGTCTAAGTATAGCCCAACAGCAATCCAGCGAACACGCCTTAACCCTTACGTGCCAGACATTCTGGGCTATTGCACTCACCATACAGTGTCAAAGCATGATCGCTCAACACAAATCCCAACGATGCAGCAATCTCACGCTGGCGCTCCTCTATGACCTTGTCGTAGAACTCTTCCACGCGACCACACCGTATGCATACGATGTGGTCGTGATGGGGCCCGCGCTCCAGTTCATATACAGTCTGACCGCTGTCGAAGTGATGGCGAGTGATAAGCCCTGCCGCCTCGAACTGGGCCAGCGCCCGATATACCGTTGCCAGCCCGATCACCTCTCCACCTTCCGTCAATAAACGATAGATAGTCTCCGCCGTCATATGGCGTTCTACTGAATTCTCCAGCAAGGTCAGTATCTTGAGGCGAGGCGTCGTTACTTTTAGTCCTGCATTGCGCAATTCTTCACTGTCCATTTTCTCTCCTTGGATACCGGTTAAGCCAGATTCACCTTTAGTTTAAGTCTAGCAAATATTGCTTGCGCATGATAATCATTATCATCTATATTGATAGTCATTCTCATTTGAGAGTATTAAAACAGCCAACTAACTACACAGGAACAATCATGAATTTAAATATATTTCGACATATTTCAGCCCTAGCACTGCTGATACCAATAGGCGCAACCGCAGCTGATGCCACCCTTGAACAACGAGTCGAGAGGTTGGAGGCTCAATTAGAAGCAAGCAATAACCGCACTCAAGCATCGCTGAACGACCAACTACCGCGAACTCATTTTGGAAGTTATGGCGAGTTACATCTGAATAAACTCAAGAATCGAAATGGTAGCGACAAGGATGAGTTGGATATCCATCGCTTCGTCATATTCATGTCTCACGACTTCGACGAACAGACCAGATTATTTTCAGAACTGGAAGTCGAACATAGCAATACAGATAACTCGGGGGTCGTGACACTCGAACAGGCGTATATCGAGTTTGCTGCGAATGATGCGATGAGCATCAAAGCCGGCATGATGCTCATGCCAGTCGGCATCATCAGCGAAACGCACGAACCACCAACTTTCTACGGTGTGGAACGTAATCCGGTAGAGACGAACATCATTCCCACCACATGGAGTGAGGGTGGAATCGCGATGTCTAATCGCTTGCAGAATGGGCTGAGCTTCGACCTAGCGATCACCAGCGGTCTAGCCACCAGCGCCACCGCAAATTATGCCGTACGCGCAGGCCGTCAGAATACCTCTAAAGCCATGGCAGCTAATGCAGCGTATACCGGCCGACTTAAATGGACAGGCATGCCCGGACTGGAGTTGGTTGCCACGCTGCATCGCCAATCTGATATCACACAAAGCACCGATGCCACAGCCGGTGCCGCAACGCTGTATGAGACGCATGCGGTGATATCACGCGGCGCATTCAGTTTGCGCGCCTTGTATGCAGCTTGGCGTTTGGACGGAAGCGGCCCCGCATCAGCAGGTGCAGACAAGCAGAACGGCTGGTATGCGGAACCTTCTTGGCGACTCACCGAACAATGGGGTGTATTCGCGCGTTACAGCAGTTGGGATAATCGGGCTGGCGATACAAGTGACAGTCATTTTCGACAAGTCGATCTGGGTATGAACTTTTGGCCGCACCCAGACCTGGTCATCAAAATGGACTACCAAAATCAACGCTCTCCTTCGGGGCAGAATGAGTACGACGGCATCAACCTAGGACTGGGTTACCAGTTTTGATATGGCTTGGATAAGCATATTCCTACTGTTCAGCTTTTCGCTCCCGGCTTTCGCTAGCGAGTCCAGTGCTGAGGTAAATAACTTTCTAAGCGCAGCGTTCAAAGAGTCGCCCGAAATTCATGACGTCTGGCTCAGCGGAGATTTGCGTCCTATCGTGCGTGACATCCTGCACCATGACTATCCACTTGCTCGGGTGAAATACTGGCGTATTGACCAACGCACTGCTTGGGTGCTGGATGAGATCGGCAAAGAAAGACCCATCACAGTTGGCATCGTGATCGACCAAGGCAGAATCGAAAAGGTGCAGGTTTTAATCTACCGCGAGAGTCGAGGCTGGGAAGTGAAGAGTCCTATCTTCACCGCACAATTCGATGGCGCTCAACTGGATAAAGACTTGAGATTGGATCGCACCATCGACGGAATTTCAGGAGCCACGCTTTCCGTACGTGCGCTGCAAAAGTTGACGCGACTGGCGCTTCTGCTGAATCAGACGATCATGACAGGAGAGCATCCATGAACGCATGGGGCGTACGTTTAAGTCCTTCCGCTCGTCACACTGTATTGATCGGCAGCCTGTTCGTAATTGCGAGCGGAATTGCATGGATGGCGCTTGGTTGGATGGTGGACGCACAGGATTATGCCGACCCGCTGCACACCTTACGTCACCGCATACTGGTACTACACGGCATCACCGCATATGTACTGGTATGGATGGCAGGCAGACTATCAAATCTGCATCAACAAGGAAATTGGCGAGCACATCGAAATCGCGGCAACGGTTTATTGCTGAGCACGACGCTGGCGCTATTGGCGGTCAGCGGACTATGCCTGTATTACCCAC
Organism: Sideroxydans sp.; assembly: GCA_024636935.1. Taxonomy (GTDB): domain Bacteria; phylum Pseudomonadota; class Gammaproteobacteria; order Burkholderiales; family Gallionellaceae; genus Sideroxyarcus. The sequence continues at coordinate 180,352 of JAGXGC010000019.1, forward strand.
CGCATGAAGACTGGCTCGCAAGCATCAGCCAGCTTCATCAGATACTAGGCATCGTGCTGGCACTGTTACTCCCCTTGCATCTGCTTGCCGCCAGCGCGCTACGCAGACTCAGAATGCATCCTGATAACGCACGGTGATGGGATAACGCCAGTCCTTACCAAAACTGCGATCCGTGATGCGGATACCAACCGGCGACTGACGCCGCTTGTATTCCGCGATACGAATCAATTTCACCACACGTCGCACATCTTCCTCGGCATAGCCCAGCGCCACGACCCCATCAATGGACATGTTGCGCTCGACATAACAGGCCATGATGGCATCCAGCACCTCATAAGGCGGCAAACTATCCTGATCAGTCTGGTCCGGCCTCAACTCGGCGCTGGGCGGACGTGTGATGATGCGTTCCGGTATGGTCCGTCCTTGCAAATTACGCCAGTTGGACAAGCGATAGACCCAAGTCTTGCTCACATCCTTAAGCACGGCGAAACCGCCCGCCATATCGCCATACAAGGTCGCGTAACCCACGGTCATCTCCGACTTGTTGCCAGTGGTCAGCACTATGGAGCCAGTCTTGTTGGATAGTGCCATCAATAACACGCCCCGGATGCGCGCTTGCAGATTCTCTTCGGTCGTATCCACCGGCAGCCCTTTGAACAGCGGAGACAGCGTATTCTGCAAAGCGTCGAAAGTCGGCACGATATCCAGCTCTTCATACTGCACTCCGAGCAGCTTCACCATCTCGCGCGAATCATCGATACTGATCTGTGCCGTATAGGGCGACGGCATCATCACCGCACGCACCTTGTCTGCACCTAGAGCATCCACCGCCACCGCCAGTGTCAGCGCGGAATCGATACCGCCGGACAATCCCAACAGCACGCCCGGGAATCGGTTCTTGGTGATGTAGTCGCGCACACCAAGGCAAAGTGCCTGGTAGATACTTGCCTCGTCGCGTAACGGTTCGACCTGCTCGCCCGGCACCGGGCATCCTTCGCGTAATTCGACGATCCCCAACCGTTCTTCGAAAGCCGGGAACTGATGAGTGATCTCACCCGTTCCATCCATCACAAAAGAAGCGCCATCGAACACCAGCTCATCCTGCCCTCCGACCAGATTGGCGTAGATCACCGGCATGCCGGTATCTGCGATGCGCTCGCGCACAGTGTCATGACGGGAATCCACCTTGTAGATGTGATAAGGCGATGCATTCAGCACCAGCAACACCTGTGCACCCGCCTCGTGGGCGCGCCGAGCGGCACGAGACTCCCATACGTCGGCGCAGATATTGATGCCGAAATGAACACCTTCCATTTCGAACACACAAGGCGCCGAACCCTGGGAGAAATATCGCACCTCGTCGAACACACTGTGGTTCGGCAACTCATGCTTGTGATACGTCGCGACGATGTTTCCATCACGCAGCACCGAGGCCGCGTTGAAATACTCGCCCCCCTGCTGATGGGGATGTCCGACCACGGCCGTGATGCCATGCAGCTGTTGCGCCAGCTTGTGCAACGCCTGCTGACAAGCATGATAGAACCCGTCGCGCAGCAACAGGTCTTCGGGCGGATAACCGCACAAACTCATCTCCGGCGTGAGTAACAGGCTTGCGCCCTCCGCGCTGGCTTGTTTAGCGTACTCGACGATCTTTGCTGCGTTACCGTCAAGGTCTCCCAGCAAACAATTGATCTGTGCGATGGCGATCTTCATAGAACCTCTGCTTATCCTCAATCGATATCCGGTTCAATATCCGGCAAAGCCACGGGATGGTCCAGCTCCACCTGCTCGATGCTGATGAAACGCTTGGCAATCTTCTCGCTGGTCGTGCGCACGCTTTGTGCATCCTCATGCGCTTGACGAATATGGTCGGCCAACTTCTTCATGCGCTCGTCGAAGCGACCAAACTCCTTGCCCAGCTTGCCCAACTCATCCTTGATGATATGCACCTGCTTACGCGTCTCCACATCTTTCATCACTGCACGCGCAGTATTCAGTACCGCCATCAAAGTGGTGGGCGAAACGACCCACACGCGCTTCTGCATCGCATACTCGATGAGGTCGGGATGATGTGCATGGATCTCGGCGAACACCGCTTCGGCAGGAATGAACATCACCGCCCCATCCGAGGTAACGTCAGGAATGATGTATTTGCTGCTGATGTCATCGACATGCTTCTTCAGATCAAGCTTGAACTGTTTCTCGGCGCCGGTTTCACCATCCAGCATGCAGCGATAGTTCTCCAGAGGAAACTTAGAATCCACTGCCACCATGCCGGTCGGTTCCGGCAGCTTTAGCACGCAGTCGGCGCGCGTGCCATTGGGCAAGGTGTACTGCATCTCGTAGGCATTGGATGGCATGATGTTGCGCACCAGCCCTTCCAATTGCACCTCGCCGAAGGCTCCGCGTGAACGCTTGTCGCCCAGCAACTCCTGCAAGCTGACGACGTTGGTGGTGAGTCCGTCGATCTTCTTCTGTGCCTCGTCTATGGTCGCCAGACGCGCCATGACACTGACGAATGTCTCGTTGGTCTTCTTGAAGCCTTCATCCAGACGCTCGTTAACCTTGCCGCCGATCTGCTCCAGACGTCCATCCACGGTCTTGCTCAAGGTTTCGATACTGGTGCGCAGATGCTGGGAGGCATTGTTGAACGAATCTTGGATCAGTTTCTGATCGGCACGCCCCTGCTCCGCCATCTTCTCCAACATCTGCCCCAGCATTTCGGTACGTAGCGCGCCGATAGCGTCGCGTGTCGCACGCAATTCTTCTGCCACAGCAGTTCGTAGACGCTCCGACTCGGCGGCTTGTGCGGCGACCATTCGATCACCCTGCTTGTTCAGTCCGTCGGCTAGGTCTGTGAGCATGGCACGGTGCTGTTGTTCCAGTACCGAGGCGGTATGCGCAGATTGTTTAAACTGCAAGATCAGCGAAACGATCAGCAGCAACAAGAGAATGATCAGGAGTAGTGTTTCCAGCATGTTTGGCGAGAGTGGCTCAGTAGCGTAGAAGTATAAATGACAAAGGGCGCTTGCGCGCCCCTTGCTGTACTACTTCAGACCGGTTTAGCTAGCCTTATTCGAACGCTTACGCTCGTGCTCTTTCAGGAAGCGCTTGCGGATACGGATAGACTTTGGTGTCAGCTCGACCAGCTCGTCGTCGTCGATGAATTCAACTGCAGATTCCAGAGTCATCTTCAAAGCCGTAGTCAAACGCACTGCCTCGTCGGTACCTGAAGCGCGCACGTTGGTCAGTTGCTTGCCCTTGATCGGGTTAACGATCAGGTCGTTGTCGCGTGAGTGGATACCGATGACCATACCCTCATACAGCTTGTCGCCGGGAACAACGAACATACGACCGCGATCCTCCAGCTTCCACAGTGCATAAGCAACAGCCTCACCATCTTCAGCCGAAATCAGCACACCGTTGTGACGCCCCGGCAGGTCAGCCTTGACCGGACCGTAGTCATCGAACACGTGGCTCATCAGGCCGGAACCGCGCGTCATAGTCATGAAGTCGGACTGGAAGCCGATCAAGCCGCGTGCAGGAATGTGGTATTCCAGACGGGTACGGCCTTGACCGTCGGATTCCATGTTAGTCAGCTCACCACGACGGCGACCAATTTCTTCCATGATGCCGCCTTGGTGCGCATCTTCCAGGTCGATAGTCAGATTCTCGTATGGCTCGCACTTCTCGCCGTTGATCTCTTTGTAAACGACACGTGGCTTGGCCACTGCCATCTCGAAACCTTCGCGACGCATGTTCTCCAACAGGATGGTCAGGTGCAACTCGCCACGACCGGAGACGCGGAACACGTCTGCATCTTCAGTATCTTCAACGCGCAACGCCACGTTGGTCAGCAACTCTTTGGTCAAACGGTCACGGATCTGACGGGAAGTCACGAACTTGCCTTCCAGACCAGCCAATGGTGAGGTGTTCACCATAAAGTCCATGTTCAGCGTTGGCTCATCCACACCCATCACCGGCAGACCGACCGGATTTTCTCTGTCACAAACAGTGACGCCGATACCAATCTCATCCAAACCGGAGATGATGATGATGTCGCCCGCTTCTGCGCTCTCCACCGGCACGCGATCCAAACCCTGGAAGCCCAATACCTGATTGATACGACCAGAGCCGACCTGCTCTTCGTGATTCATCACCACCACTTGCTGACCTGGCTTGATACGACCATTCAACACACGACCAACACCAAGGCGGCCGGTGAATGTGGAGTAATCCAGCGCGGCGATCTGGAATTGCAAAGGCGCATCTGGATTTCCCGGCGGAGTCGGCACGTGCTTCAGCACGAGCTCGAACAAGGCTTTCATATCAGAAGCCGAACCACCCTTGGAAGGGGCATCGTTGATGTCCATACACGCCCAACCGTTCAGGCCGGAAGCGTAGATCACGGGGAAGTCGAGTTGCTCTTCACTGGCACCCAGCTTGTCGAACAGATCGAAAGTCTGGTCCAGCACCCAATCAACACGAGCACCCGGACGGTCAACCTTGTTGATCACAACGATAGGCTTCAGACCCAGCGCCAGTGCTTTCTTGGTCACGAAGCGCGTCTGCGGCATCGGGCCTTCAACAGCATCCACCAGCAGCACCACGCCGTTCACCATACCCAGCACGCGCTCCACCTCACCGCCGAAGTCGGCGTGTCCAGGTGTGTCTACGATGTTGATGTGGTACTCGCCGTACTTGATGGCGGTATTCTTGGCCAGAATGGTAATACCACGCTCTTTTTCAAGATCGTTGCTGTCCATCACGCGCTCATCAACCTTTTGGTTGTCGCGGAAAGTACCTGACTGTTTCAGGAGTTGGTCAACGAGTGTGGTCTTGCCGTGGTCAACGTGGGCGATGATGGCGATATTGCGGAGCGCGCGGGACATGATTTACTACCTGAATGGAATTCAAAGGGGGCGCATTCTAACACATTCAAAGCATCTCTCTGTCGCAATAAAAACGGCACCCCGTGTGGGGTGCCGTCACTTGATGCAAAGCTGCTAAGCAGTTAGAACTTGTAACGCAGAGAGACCGAGTAGGAGCTCTGCTTGTGCGTCGTAGCATTGGGAGTCGTCACCCCCATTCCTGATACATTAATCGATGTGCTGACACTAGGTGTAATAACAGCCGCAGCTTCGATATCCATCTCTTTGGACAGTGTGTAGCCGCCACCAAAGGTGTAGGAGCTCTTCACAATACCGGGGAACATCATATTGTTGAAGAAGTCCACGATTGCAGGCCGAGCCGAGGTAGCACCACCGAGCACGCCGACGGGATTATTCGCATGGTTATAACCCGCCCCGAGCCAGTAGCTGCCGGTCGAATACTTGGCACCGACGGAAACAACAGCCTGGTTCTTCCAGTTGAAATCCTTCCAACCGCCTGCACTACCATACTGGATAGACTTATAGTCTGCAGTCAGCTTAACAGCATCACTCATCGCGAAAGCTGCACCGAGCTTGATCTGTGCAGGCTGGTTCAAGTCATCGCCAAAGGCTGCCATAGCTGTTCCTGGCGCACCTGTCAGACCGAAGCCCGTCCCAGCACTAGACAACTGCGTGCCGTACTTCGCCTTGATCTCAGAACTGTAGGAGGCGGCCACCGTGACTGCGGGGCTCACATCGAAGTAGCCGCCCAGCGCATAGCCCATACTGGTCTTGGTGTCAGCCTTCTCGGAAGCATTTCGAATCGTGCCATTATTGTTATAGCTGACCATCAGCGATCCATACTGCACCACTGGTGAGAAGCCGATACCGTAGTTCGCCTGGTTATAAGCGATCGTCGGGATGATGTGCAGAATGCTGAGGGCTGTCTTCGCCTTGATGTGGGTTCCCGCATTGGCGCCGGTGTAATCAACACCCATACCGGCGATACCCGCCATCGCCACGCCGAAGGTCAGGCTGTCGCTCATGCGATTCGAATAGGAGACATCCGGGATGTAGCTGGTGTTGGAAGCACTGCTGGCGACTGTTGTGCCCATACCGTTGTTGGTGACATCAGGCTTGAACAGCACGATTCCGCCGGTGACTTCCTTACCCTTGGATTTTGCCAGCATCGCTGGGTTGGCGAAGGCACTGTCAGCACCGGTGAAGTTTGCTACGCCGGTTCCGCCCAGTGCGGTGTTCTGTGAACCAACGGCCATCATGGCTGCTCCGTTGGTAGCAAATGCTTGTTGCGAAGAAAGTGCTGCAAGTACGAGGACTGCGACTGCCGATTTACTGAATTTCATTTGTTCTCTCCCTGATTGGTTTGGACACAAGTGCAACAAATACGACGAACAGCAACAGCTTATATTTCTAACTGCAGATTCTTATACGAACAGACAGATGTCAGTATCGCCGGCGAAGCCCATAAATGTAGCTGCACCACCATATTCGACGTTATCGATGAATTCGCTCTTGTCGAATTCGAATAGATCGACCGTCATCTGGCAGGCGATGAACTTCACATCTGCTTCCAGACAAAGATCACGCAACTCTTCAAGAGAAGCGACGCCGTGCTTGGCCAGTTTTTGTTTCATCATCATGGTTGCCATGCTTTCCATGCCTGGCAGCATCTGCACCATCACCGGCATCGGGATAGGCATCGGCATGGCTGGATTCGCCAATGGGCTGATCTTCACGTCGGACAGATCCTTGCGCAGCAATTGCAGACCATAGAATGTGAAGAACACCTGCACGTCATAACCGAGCGCCGCAGCGGTAGATGCCAGAATGAACGGCGGATAAGCCATATCCAGCGTGCCTTTGGTGGCGATGATCGCCATTTTTTTTGCCATTTTCGTACTCCCTAGTATTTAATTAAAAAGAGCCTTAGCCCTTTTTCATGTAGAAGACGAATTCGCCGCCAACTTCTTCCTGCGCTACCAGCGCATTGCCGGTCTGCTCAGCGAAAGCAGCCATGTCTTTGACGGAACCGGTATCAGTCGAAATGACTTTGAGAATCTGACCAGGAGTCATGTCTGCCAGTGATTTCTTGGTCTTGACGATGGGCAAAGGACAGGACAGGCCACGTGCGTTCAGCTCTTTATCGAAATTCATTGTTTCACTCCTACTTATTGTTTACGAAAAAAGTGCGTCACCGCACAAAACCTGACTTGTATTATAGGGATATTCACTGCATTGGCGTCCATAGCCACGACGGGTGAAAATCGTAACTCCAATGGGTTACGAGTCATCTAGCCCGAACAGGAATTGATTGATACAAACGGAGGCATTTCGACTACAGGAGGCGCTACTGAACAGAGAGAATCAACAATGCATCCGATGCGTCAGACGCACCGGATGCATTTCCAGTCATCAGAGCAACACGTCGTTGAGAATGTTCTTCAACCAATATCCGGCGAACGCGCCTTCCATCTCGGAACGCTTGGCCGACACGCCACCGCCCTCTGCCGACACCATCGCCATCTTCTCAGCGTTGAAGTGATACACATTGGCAACATGCATCGCCTCATCCCCACTAACCATGCTGTAGCAGGTATTGGCGATCACCGGATGCGCATCCGGCTTCTTGCCTTGCATCAATTCGATGACAGCTGCCGCGCATATCTTTGCTTGCGAAGTGGCCATGTGCCCGGACTTGGGCAAAGCAGCCGAAACCGCGTCGCCGATGACGTGAATTCCCGGATGTACTTTGGATTCATAAGTCAGGAAATCCACACCGCACCAGCGCGAGTCAACATTGGCCAGACCGGCCATATCCGCCACCACGCCAGAACGCATCGGCGGAATGACGTTCAGCACGTCCGCTTTTACGTCTTCGAACTCAGTCTTGGCCGTCTTGCTAGCCGCATCGACCCCCATCACCATCGAGTTCGGACGGTATTCCACCATGCCCGGATACAGCTCGTTCCAAGCCGCCATGAACAATCCCTTCTTGGAGACGATGTCCGGATTAGCATCTAGTACCAGCACCTTGGATTTTGGCTTGTTCTCTTTCAGGTAGTGCGCCACTTGGCAGGCGCGCTCATATGGGCCTGGCGGGCAGCGATAAGGCCCCTTGGGGATGCCGATAGCGAACACGCCTCCGTCAGCCATCTGCTCCAGTTGATTACGCAGGAGGACGGTCTGTGCACCGGCCTTCCAAGCGTGTGGAATGCTCTCGTTCGCTACGTTGGCATCCAGCCCCTCGATCTTGTCGAACATGAAATCGACGCCGGGCGAAACGATCAGTCGGTCATAACGGAGATGTCCGTCTGCCAACATCACGGATTTTTTCTCGACATCGATGGCAGTCACCTCGCCTTTGATGAGCTTGATGCCATACTTCTTTTTCAAAGTATCGTAGCTCATGGTCAGATCTTCGATCTTCCTGCCGCCGCCAAGCACGGTGTTGCTCATCGGACAGGAAATGAAATTGGCGTTGCGCTCGATCAGCACCACCTCGATCTTATTTTTGCTCCACTTGCGCAGGTACTTGGCGGCAGTAGCACCACCGAAACCACCACCCACCACCACCACGCGCTGACCTTTTTTCTTGATGAGTTCGCTGGATGCAAAAGCCAAACCCGGAAATGTTCCGATTGCAATACCTGCTGCACCGGCCTTCAGAAAATCACGACGACTGAATGACATATTATTCTCCTTCTGTTCTGTTGTTCAGGTTGGCTGGCATCACTTGCGCTTCTGCGCGGAGAAGAACTTCGCGAGCATCTCGATCTGCTCGTCCGAATAGCCCTTGGCATGCTGATGCATGACCGTTGCTGGGCGAGCGCCGGACTTGAAGTCCTTCATCGTTGCCACGAACAGCGCCTTGTCCATGCCTGCGATCACCGGCATGCCGCCTTCGCTGTAGCCGTCGGTACCATGACAGGCAGAACAGGATGCTGCCATGTTGCGCGCGTGTTTATCGACTCCCGCCGCCTGCGCGACTGAGCACAAACCCAGACCAATGACGATCAAAAGCATTCGAAACGATTTCATGATCAAACCTCCCCAGAATTGAATTGAACGATGACAGCACTGCCAGCCCGCAAGGGCGTTGCTACTACTCCATTCAGGAGATAACCGCCTCATCCACGCGACTATCGCCCCTGTTGTCCATCCATGTGACGGACAACATGTCCCCCTTGCTTCCTCCGCGAAAGCGGAATACCAGATAAGGATTCTTTGACACGGAGGTCCCGAACTGCCCCTCCAACACAACCTGCCCCAGATGACGCACCTTGAATTCCGTGATGAACCATGCCGGAATCAGGTTGCCAGCGGCATCCTTGCGACGACCGTTCTCCATCTCATGCTGCATCAGCAGCCTGACTTCGACCGATTCCCCAGTAAGTGACGCACGTATCTTGGTGGGCGCGGACATCAGCAACCACCCAGCGAGACTTTGACTTCTTTGACAGCGCGGTAGAACTTGCCGTCCGCCTTGAGCAGTGCGATGACGCGAGAGGTCTGCGCCATCCTGATGCGCGTAGTGAGAAATCCTTCGGTGCCTTTGGGTAGTGCGAGATGGGAGACAAGCATGGTGGGATTTTTGTCCACCAAGATGGCTATCTCTTCGATGTTGATAAGGGAACTTTCAATAGTGACCGGCACGAGCGCGCCGTTCTCAGCAACATCTGGTGCAGTCAACGTGAGCAGTGGACTTTCTTTGATGATCAACGCACCGAGGGCATCGAGCGCCTCTTCCAGCGTCTTCGCCTCGAAGGCGGTCCGATCGAGTGCTGCAAGTGCAGAGACAGGCAACAAGCCGAGCAGCGAGAGAAGCCCCAATACACCGACACTCCCTGTCGTCTTGAGTGCCTGACGCCGTCCAGTATCCACAGTCTCACCACACTTCATCCAGCCTCCTGAACGACAAGATATAACTACTGATCGGAAGGGTATTTGATAACACACGCCCGACAGCGTCCATAACTAGCATGAGTGAAAATTCATAACCCTTTCGGGCTACATGGGGATCAAGTGTTAACGTTAAGTAGGTCCGTTCAGTAAACCAGATTCAGCATGACCATCAGTACGGTGATGAACAATATCGTCATCACCCCACCCGCCCGCATGTAATCGGCCACCCGATAGCCTCCCGGCCCCATCAGTAGCGCATTGACCTGATGCGTCGGCAGGAAAAAGGAATTCGAGGTTGCCAATGCGACGGTAAGTGCGAACATCGCCGGATCGGCACCGACCCCTATCGCGATGTTCACCGCCAAGGGCACCAGCAAGACAGTCGCACCCACGTTAGACATCACCAGTGTGAAGAAGGTGGCCAGGATAACGATCGCCAACTGAAGTACCCAGATCGGCGTGCCACCCAGCACGGAAAGGGTCTGTTCGGCGATCCATTTCGCAGTGCCGCTGGTCTCAACAGCCATCCCCAGTGGGATCAGGCTAGCCAGCAGGAACACTGATTTCCAACTCACCGCCCGATAGGCTTCGTCGATACTAAGTACGCGCAGCAACACCATGCCGATAGCCCCCGTCATCAAAGCGATCGACAACGTGATGTTTGTGAATAAGATCATCACCAGCGTCAGCAGGAAACAGCCGAGTGCCGCCTTCACCTTGTGCGGCCTCAACTCTTCGCGCGGGAACTCAGTGGTGATGACCACGAAATTCCTGTCCTTCAGCAGATGAGCCAGCATCTCCCAACTGGTGTGTACCACCAGCGCATCGCCCGACTGGAATGGCAGATCACGTACGCCATCACCTTCGCGCAGCGTCTTGCCGCCGCGATGCAGCGCCATCAGCGAGAGTCCATATTTTTTCCGCATCCAGATTGCGCGCGCACTCTTACCAATCAGCTCGGAACGGGGCGGAATGACAATCTCAGCGATACCCGATTTCGCTGCGGACAACTGCTCGGCGAACGTCTCCAACTCCTCACGCGATCGCAGCCCGTTAGCCACTGCGAACTCGCGCAGTCGCTCCGGCGCACCCAGGATGCCGAGCACGCTACCCGCCACAATCTCGATATCTCGCGCAGGGCCGATGCGCAGATCATCACTACCGCGCATGATGGCGATCACACGCAAACGGTTCGGATGCTCGATATCGTTGATAGATAGACCAACCAAGGGACTGCCAGCCGGCACCACCACCTCGAACGCCGCGTAATCCAAACCATACAGATCACGGAAATAATCCATCGGGTTGGCGCCGCTGGTCACGTTCGCCTTGTCCCCACCCGGCAATACGTAGCGACCTGCGATGACGAAGTACGCGATACCGGAAGCCAATAGTGCCAGTCCAACAGGCGTCACCGAGAACAGTGACCAGGTTTGCATCTGATGATCCGGCGATAGCCCTTTGTTGGTTGCCAGAATCAGGTCATTGAGCAGAATCAAAGGACTGGAGCCCACCATGGTGATAGTGCCGCCGAGGATGGCACAAAAGCCCATCGGCATCAGCAGACGCGACATGGGTAAACCCGTACGCGCCGAAACGCGGCCAACCACCGGCAGGAAAAGTGCTGCCGCACCGACGTTCTGCATGAAGCTCGAAATAAAGCCGACCGTGCTGGAGATGGCCGGGATGACGCGCGCCTCTGTATTCCCCGCCACTCTGATGATGAAACTCGCAACCTTTGACATCAGCCCGGTCTTATCGAGACCTGCACCGACGATCATCACGGCGATGATCGAGATCACGGCATTGCTGGAAAATCCACGAAATAGTTCACGTCCAGCCACTAGTGGTTGCGGCATGCCGATCAGTTCGCCGAAATGGCTGATCAGCCCCAGCAACACCATGATACTGACTGCAGCCACATCGACACCAACCACCTCGAAGGCGAACAGATAGATTGTGAGCAACAATAGGCTGAGGACGACCGCGATCTCGCGGCTAGGGGCAAACAGGTGTGAGGACACCCCGACCAGAAAAAACAAGAAGGCAGCGATAAGTGTCTTGGTTTGACTGGCCTTGCTGCGCATTCCGCCTCCTTGTATTTGAACCTTAATTCGTTCTTGGCTCGCCGTCCGGCAACTTCTGATGACATTCCGAGAAGATGCGCGCCTTGCAGTTACGGCACACTTCAGGATCTAGCGTGGAATAGATAGGCTTAATCCAGTTCGACATTGCCGGAAAGAAACCGCCCGCACCGATGTCATCCAGTTTATCTGCCTTTCGGAGGAACTTATAGATAGCATCGTTGCAGCGGTAGAAATACAAACCACCGCCCATCTTGCGACGTCGACGCGCCTCGTTCTCCAGCATCTCTGCCCCTGCCACATCGACAAAGTTGATTCCGCTGGCAAGGATCATCACCGTTTTCTGGCGAGGATTGTTCTCATCGATCTGCATCAAACCGTTGCGAATGTAATCCACTGCGCCAAAAAATATCGAGCCGTTCACGCGTACGATGCGGAACTGCGGACATTCCTGATTACCCTTGGCATCGATAAAATGGTAAGCACCTTCCTCAGGCGCAGGCACCGAGGGCGCCATCGTCGGACGCGACACGCGGTACAGATAGAGCGCCAGCGAGAGCAGAATGCCAAAGAAGATACCTTTCTCCAGATCGATCAACGTACCGATCAAGGTGACAAAAAGTGTGACAGTCTCTGCCCGACTGGTACGAACGATGGAATAGATGTGATGAAAATCAATCAAGCCCCATGCCACCAGGAACAATATGCCCGCCATCGCAGCAGTAGGTAGATATGAGGCGAGCGGAGCGACCAGTAGCAAAATAAGTAACAAGAAACCCGATGCATAGACTGTCGCCAGAGGTGTCTGTGCACCTGCCGCATAGTTCACACCGCTCCGATTGAAAGAGCCGCAAGAGGCATAGCTGGAAAAGAACGAACCGACCAGATTCGAGAGCCCCTGACCGATGAATTCCTGATTGCCATCGATACCCTGCCCTGACTTGGTAGCAACCGCACGCGCTATAGACACCGCCTCGGTAAGCGCCAACATAGTCACTACCAGCGCCGGGAATAGCACCAATCGAATGGTATCGTACGAAAAATCAGGCATGGATAGCGGTGGCAACTGCGAAGGCAAGGCACCTACTGTTTTGATGAGTGTGACATCAGCGCCGACTTCCATATTAATCAGTGCAGCCACCACACTACCAACCACCATAGCCACGATCATGTAGGGCATCTTAGGCCAGATACGCCGCGTCAGGATTCCAGAGGCAAGAGTGATCGCTCCTACGAATGTCACATAGGGATTGATATTACCGATCTGCAAGAACAACTGTTCGATCACAACATGGAAGTGTGAACCGCGTGGGATATCTATACCAAAAAAGTTCTTCACCTGACTGGCGGCGATCAACACCGCCGCTCCAGCAGTGAAACCGATGACCACGGTATGCGAGATGAAATTAACCAGCACTCCCATACGCGCCAGACCGAGGATCAGCTGGAACAATCCCACCAGAAAGGTGAGTGTCAGCACCATACTGATGAACTGGGGCGACCCCGGGTCGGCCAGCGGACTCATAGCTGCAAATACGGCGATGGAAATAGCGGTGGTCGGGCCCGACACAAGGTGCCAACTCGATCCGAACAGTGCAGCAATGATGGCGGGAAGCATCGCTGCATACAAACCATACTCCGGCGGCATCCCTGCAATGGTGGCGAATGCAACGCCTTGCGGAAGCACAATCAATGCGCCGGTCAAGCCAGCGATCAGGTCGGCACGCGAGGACTGTTTGTCCACCAGGTGCTTCCACTGCATAAATGGGAACAGGTGGTACAACCAGTACTTACTTGTGCGCTTCAACATTATTTATCGCTCAACCCACGGTCTGATAGTAAAGATTCTGCGGATGGTTTGCCTGCGCGAAGAAGAACCAGCGCTCAGCCAGCAAACCGACGTATTGCAGTATAAATGCGAAGCCGAGCAAAGCGGGAGTAGATAATCCCAGTGCCAACAGCACCAGCGGCAGCACGAAGCCAAACAACAGGAAAGCCGGTTTGATCGTGCGCAGGAAGGCATCGCTCTTGCCGTGGAAGAACTCACGCGTATTGAACGTACCGCCCATCGCGCCCATGGAGCGCTGGGTGATCTTCGGGTGCTTCACACCGATAGCGGTCTGGATAGTCGAAGTCGGCTTCAGGCGCGCATTGCGGAACAACGATGCCACACGTCCGATCAATGCCAGCACCGTGATGATGATGGCCCAACCAGCGAAGAAGTCTGCCTGATCCGGGGCAGCCGAGGACGCATAGAACGACGCTAGTATGAAACCGGACGAACCGCCCATCAGGATGTAATTGATGACTGTCAGCGGCGAGTTCCATTCCTTGAGGAAACGCAAACAGGCATAGATCATCGCCGTGCAAATGAACAAAGCGAATGCCAGAAGCGTACCCGCCACGCCTAGCAACACCGACAGATCGACCACCATGCCGCCTGGCAAGGTCACGATCTCGGGACGGATACCGAACAGATGCGACACACCGAACAGGAAAGCCACACCCATGAACGCGGGCAGTACGATCACTTCACGCGACAGCCAGGAAGTGCGCCACATCGTTGCCGCGCGCCAAGCACGTTCTGGTCGACCGAGATGGAAGAACGATGCGACCAGACCGGCGGCCAGCAATACCATCACGATGAGCGTGCCATAGCCGTAGAAATTATCGGACTGCATCGGCAACAGCCCGAACAGCGCGTAAGACTGATGCGTGAATAGGGCGAGAAACAGGCCCTGCGCGGCACCGATCAAGGTCGTCAAAAAGATCACTGAGAATGCTGGTTTCATAATATCTCGCTAAGTTCTGTTTACCAGGCCGACACGTCGTCCATCGTCGACTGATCCTTGTCCGGCTTGGGCAATTGCTGATCGAGTTTGAGCGGATTGTCGGCGCGCTCCAGCTCGTCGGCATGGATCTTCATCTTGGTCTTGCGACGCGGCAGATAGTGATTGGAAGGATGGGTACCCCACTCCGGCATCAACGCGTAGCCGCCATCCTCGCGGATCGCCACCGACACTTCGGATTCCGGATCATGGATATCGCCGAACAGACGCGCACTGGTCGGACACGCCTTCACACAGGATGGCTTGCGATCCGCTTCCGGCATCGTCATGTCGTAGATACGATCAACGCACAGGGTGCACTTCTTCATCACCTTCTCTTGCTCGTCGAACTCGCGCACACCGTACGGACAGGCCCAAGAGCAGTATTTGCAGCCGATGCACTTATCGTAGTCCACCAGCACGATGCCGTCTTCCTTACGCTTGTAGGAAGCGCCCGTCGGACACACCGGCACGCAGGCTGGATCTTCGCAATGCAGGCAAGACTTGGGGAAGTGCATCGTCTCGCTGTTCGGGAAGGTGCCCATCTCATAGGTCTGCACGCGATTGAAGAAGGTGCCGGTCGGGTTCTCACCGTAGGGACGCTCATCCACCAATGGCCCGGCAGAACCGGAAGTGTTCCATTCCTTACAGCTGGTCACGCAGGCGCTACAGCCCACGCACACGTTCAGGTCGATGACCAATGCGAGTTGTGTCATTTCGCACCGCCTTTCTTCTTTGCTCCCGCCAAGTAGGCCAACCAGGTCGGCGCATCTTTCATGCCGGGATATTTCTTCATGGGTGGGAATTGCGGTGAGGTCTGCTGCGGCTCGCCCTCCTCCGCTTTGTAGATGCGCACACGCACGTCATACCAAGCTGCCTGTCCCGTGATCGGGTCGGAGTTGGAGAAACGCGAACCATCCGCCTGCTTTGGCAACTCTTCCGAAATCAGATGGTTGAGCAGGAAGCCCTGCTGCGACTCGTTCGCATCGGGTGTCAGGTTCCATGCACCGGCCGCTTTGCCGATGGCGTTCCAGGTCCACACTGTGCCCGGCTCCACCGACTCGCTGTAGCGCGCCATGCAACGCACTTTGCCCCATTGCGATTCGCACCAGATCCAGTCACCATCACCGATGCCCGCGTTCTTCGCAGTCAGTGCGTTCACGTACAGATAGTTGTGCGCGTGGATCTGACGCAGCCATGCATTCTGCGAATCCCACGAGTGATACATCGCCATCGGGCGTTGCGTCACGGCAGACAGCGGGTACTTCAGCTTGTCGCTGGCTTGTGTCTCCAATGGCTCGTAGTAGAACGGCAACGGATCGAAATAGGTCTCGACGCGCTTGGCCAGATGCTTGGGCGGTTGGCGCGTGATGCTCTTGCCCTGCGCCGCCAAACGGAACTTCTGCATCACCTCGGAATAGAGGTGAATGAGGATCGGCTCGGAGTAACGCGTGATACCGTTGCGCTGCGACCATTCCAGATAACCCTTGTTCCAGTTACGCATGAACTGATACGAACGCGGCAACACTTCGTGGTGCACGCAGTCGTTCTTGGCATACATCTCCCACTGGTTCGGATTCGGCTCACCCTTCATGCTCTTCTCGCCGCCCTTGCCACGCCAGCCGGATAGGAAGCCGATGCCTGAACCCGGTGCGGTCTCCCAGTTAACGATGAAATCCGGGTAATCCTTGTATTTGCGCGCGCCGTCCTGCGTGACGAACGCTGGCAACTTCAGACGGGTGCCAAGTTCGATCAGCACCTCCTGGAACGGCAAGCATTCGCCGGTACGCGGCATGACCGGGATACGCACCGAATCCACCGGACCGTCGAACTCGGAGATCGGACGGTCCAGCATGGACATCACGTCGTGACGTTCCAGATAGGTCGTGTCCGGCAGAATCAGGTCGGCGAAAGCCGTGGTCTCGGAGTGGAAGGCATCGCACACCACGATGTTCGGGATCTTGTACTCGCCGTTCTCATTCTTGTCGGTGAGCATCTTGCGCACTTCACTGGTGTTCATGGTGGAGTTCCACGCCATATTGGCCATGAACAGCAGCAGCGTGTCGATAGGGTACGGATCTCCACGCCATGCGTTGGTGATCACGTTATGCATCAAGCCGTGTGCCGACAGCGGGTATTCCCATGAGAAACCCTTGTCGATACGTACCGCTTCGCCTTCCTTGTCCACGAACAGATCGTCCGGATCGGCAGGCCAGCCCAGCGGCATACCATCCAGCGGTGTGTTCGGCTGCACCGCACGCGGGTCGTTCGGCGGACGCGCGCAAGGTGGGATCGGACGCGGAAACGGTGTCTTGTGACGGAAACCGCCCGGACGGTCGATGGTGCCCAGCAGCGTCATCAGGATGGATAGCGCGCGGATGGTATGGAAACCGTTGGAGTGCGCAGCCAGTCCGCGCATGGCGTGGAACGCCACCGGATTGCCGGTGACGGTCTCGTGTTCCTTACCCCAGCTATCGGTCCAGGCGATCGGCAGTTCGATCTTCTGGTCGCGTGCGGTGATGCCCATCTCATGCGCCAGACGGCGAATGGTGTCGGCGGCGATGCCGGTCACACCTTCCGCCCACTCCGGCGTGTATTCGGCGACACGATCCTTCAGCAACTGGAACGCAGGCTTGACCGGCGTACCGTCAGGCAACTTGAACTCGCCGCGCAGGAAAGGATCGGCGCCTTCGGTATGCGTCACCACAGGCTTGTCGGTATTGCGGTCCCACCACAGTTTGTTCTGCGGGTCGTAGCAACCCTCTTCTTCTGGCACCTCGGTACGCACGAACATGCCGAACTCATCATGCTCCGCATCGAGATTCACCAATTGACCTGAGTTTGTGTAACGCACTAGGAACTCACGGTCATACAGGCCCAGCTCAATCAACTCATGGATGATGGCGAGGAACAGCGCGCCATCGGTACCGGGACGGATAGGCACCCATTCATCGGCGATGGCCGAGTAACCGGTGCGCACCGGATTGATGGAGATGAAACGGCCGCCTTCGCGTTTGAACTTAGCCAGCGATACTTTCATCGGATTGGAGTGATGGTCTTCCGCCGTGCCGATCATGATGAACAGCTTGGAGCGTTCCAGATCGGGGCCACCGAATTCCCAGAACGAACCACCGATGGTGTAAATCATGCCTGCGGCCATATTGACCGAGCAGAATCCGCCGTGCGCCGCATAGTTGGGCGTGCCGAACTGGCGCGCGAACATGCCGGTCAGCGCCTGCATCTGATCGCGTCCGGTGAACAGCGCGAACTTCTTCGGGTCGGTCGCACGTAACTCGCCAAGACGATCGGCGAGCAAAGTGAAAGTCTCTTCCCAGCTGATCTCTTCGAACTCACCCGCCCCGCGCTCGGTGCCCGGCTTGCGGCGCAGCGGCTTGGTCAAGCGTGCCGGCGAATACTGTTTCATGATGCCCGAGGAACCCTTGGCGCAGATCACGCCCGCGTTCAGAGGGTGGTCGGGATTACCGTCGATGTAACGCACCTCGCCGTTGCGCAGATGCACGCGGATGCCGCAACGGCAGGCGCACATATAACAGGTGGTCTTCTTGATCTCGGTCGTGGCGCCAGCAACCGGAGGCGCCAATGGGTCGTGCAATGGTGTCGATGACATGGGCAAAATCTTGTGTGGGTTGATCGTTATCGGGGCGCACCACTTTGTTTTTTCGTGTGCTGCTGCCCTACGAAATTACTCAATCTTTCAGGGTCGCCAGTATGCGTATCCAGCGCCAGTGCTGCCATAACCGTGATGAGGGGGAAAGGTATAACCCCTATGGGGGGTGCGACCCTCAACCCATGAGGGGTATCGCTTCACGCGTCATGTTCCTCTACTGTGCGCACCTGAAATTT
Organism: Sideroxydans sp.; assembly: GCA_024636935.1. Lineage (GTDB taxonomy): Bacteria > Pseudomonadota > Gammaproteobacteria > Burkholderiales > Gallionellaceae > Sideroxyarcus. Next base: position 198,922 of record JAGXGC010000019.1, read on the forward strand.
AGACGATTCTCCATCCGTAGCTGGACCCAACAGGGAGGCTTTATGGCATTGGTAAACCCGCATGGCGGGAAAGATCTGAAACCACTATTACTAGTTGGCGAAGATCTGATTGCAGAGTTGAATCGGGCACGCAGTTACCCTCAAGTAACAGTGAGTTCTCGCGAAAAAGGCGATCTCATCATGCTCGGCATCGGCGGTTTCACACCGCTCGACGGATTCATGAGCCACGCAGATTGGCAAGGCGTATGCGATGGCATGACGCTCACCAACGGCCTGTTCTGGCCCATTCCCATTACCCTCTCCACCGATAAGTCAGCAGCTGAAGCCATCCCCACCGGCAGCGACATCGCGCTGGTCGACCCTGATGACGGCAGCATCCTCGCCACCATGAAGGTGACCGAGAAATACACCATCGACAAAGCCCACGAATGCGCCACCGTATTCGGCACCACCGACCTTGAACACCCTGGTGTGAAGATGGTGATGGAACAAGGTGATGTAAATCTGGCTGGTACTGTGAAGGTCTTGTCGCAAGGCGGCTTCCCACAAAAATACGGCGCGCTGTTCATGACACCGAAAGAGACACGTGCCCTGTTCACCGAGATGGGCTGGAGCAAGGTCGCCGCGTTCCAGACGCGCAACCCCATGCACCGCTCGCATGAATATCTGGCCAAGATCGCCATCGAAGTATGCGACGGCGTAATGATCCATTCCCTGCTCGGCAATCTCAAGCCGGGTGACATCCCGGCCGAGGTGCGCACCCATGCCATCATCGCGCTGACTCAGAATTACTTCGTGGCCAAGACCGTCGTGCAAGCTGGCTACCCGTTGGACATGCGCTACGCCGGCCCGCGTGAAGCCTTGCTGCATGCGCTGTTCCGCCAGAACTACGGCTGCTCGCATCTCATCGTCGGTCGCGACCATGCCGGTGTCGGTAAATATTACGGCCCGTTCGATGCGCACCACATCTTCGACACCATCCCCAAGAACGCATTGGAGACCCAGGCACTGAAGATCGACATCTCTTTCTGGTGCTACAAGTGCGGCGGCATGGCCTCAGGCCGGACCTGCCCCCACTCAGATGACGACCGCCTGCAAGTCTCCGGCACCCAATTGCGCAAGATGCTTTCCGATGGAGAAGATGTCCCCGCAGAATTCAGCCGTCCTGAAGTGGTGGAGATATTGCGCAAGTATTACGCAGGATTGAATAGCGGGTAACAGAAGTGGCATTCGACGCGCAAGAAGAACAACTCTTTTTGTTCTGACAGATTTGAAAAGTAATAATTATTAAGGAGAACCTGATGTTGACGAGCAACCTCTTTGCCGCACTTTCAGAAGTCATATCCCCCGCGATGATGCAGGGATATATCGTTCTTATGGTCCTGCTGGTCATGGGCGGGACGATACTGGACATGATGCACAAGAAAAGTGCGAAGTACTTTTTCGAGAATGCAAAAAAAGCCCAGAAGAACGCCAAACGCACAGTAAGCGGTGGAGAAAAAGCAGCGATCGCCGCTTCCGTGCTGGTGAACGAAGTATTGACCTCCGGCGAGTTCAGCAATCCGCGACGCCGCATGTCCCACCTGCTGACCATGTACGGTTTCATCATCTTCGCCGCGACCACCGCGATCATGATCTTTGGCTATACCGCGCCCGGCACAGTCACCCCTGACATCCTGCCTCAACTCTGGCATCTCGGCGCACTGATGCTGGCTGTAGGCGGATACTGGTTCTGGTTCTTCATCCGCGTCGATGTGGCTGCTGAAGGTCTTTCATGCTTCCGCTTCGAGCGCTCAGACTTGTTCATTGTCTCGCTGCTTGCCACCTCGACCTTCGCTTTGATCTGGTCGTTCACCGGCGGCGGATTGGGCATCCCCTTCGCCTTGTTCATCTTGTCCAGCACCGTTCTGTTTGGCGGCGTCTACTGGTCCAAGTTCGCTCACATGTTCTTCAAGCCTGCTGCGGCTCACCAGAAGAAGATCACCGTTGCCGACGGTTCTCGCGAGAACCTGCCGCCTGACTATGACCTGACCGATCCTGAAGTACAACGCAAGTTCCCGGACATCCCGACGTATATGGGCAAGAACCCGCCCAACATGGGGCTCTGTATCAAGGCTGAAAGACCGAACCACTACTAAAGCCAACCAGACGATTATCAATAGGAATAGAGGAATCAATTATGCCAACCTTTGTATATATGACTCGCTGTGATGGTTGTGGAGAATGCGTCGACATCTGCCCATCAGACATCATGCACATCGACAAGAAGCTGCGTCGTGCCTACAACATCGAACCAAACATGTGCTGGGAGTGCTACTCCTGCGTGAAAGCCTGCCCACACCAAGCCATTGACGTACGCGGTTATGCCGACTTCGCCCCGCTGGGTCACTCGGTACGCGTGATCCGTGATGAAGAGAAAGGCACGATCGCCTGGCGCATCAAGTTCCGCAACGGCAAGAAAGACATGGAGCTGCTGGCACCTATCACCACCAAGCCCTGGGGCTCGGCTACACCGGACCTAGCCAAGGTGCCTGCGCCAAGCAAGGAGATGCGCGACAGCCAACTATTGTTCAACGAGCCAAAATACATCCGCATGGATGAAGGTGGTTTGCACACACTGGAATCTAATGGCCTAGAAATCAAAGAGGGAGTGCAATACTGATGAGCTACCAGACAATCATTGAAGACGATATCGACATTCTGGTTGCAGGTGCGGGCCTTGGTGGCACCGGTGCGGCTTTTGAAGCAAGGTATTGGGGCCAGAACAAAAAGATCGTCGTCGCCGAAAAAGCAAACATCATGCGTTCCGGTGCAGTCGCTCAGGGCCTGTATGCGATCAACTGCTACATGGGCACTCGCTTCGGCGAGAACAATCCTGAAGACCATGTGCGCTATGCGCGTATCGACCTGATGGGCATGGTGCGTGAAGACCTCGCGTTCGACATGGCGCGTCACGTCGACTCCACCGTGCACAACTTCGAGGAATGGGGCCTGCCCATCATGCGCGACGAGAAGAAGGGTTCGTTCCTGCGTGAAGGCCGTTGGCAGATCATGATCCACGGTGAGTCATACAAGCCTATCGTTGCCGAGGCGGCCAAGAAGTCAGCCGACAAGGTATTCAACCGCATCTGCCTGACCCATCTACTGATGGATGAAGCCAAAGAGAACCGTGTCGCCGGTGCTGTCGGCTTCAATGTGCGCACGGGCAACTACCACGTGTTCAAGTCCAAGACTGTCATCTGTGGTGCCGGTGGCGCTTCCAACATCTTCAAGCCGCGCTCTGTCGGCGAAGGTGCCGGTCGTGTCTGGTATGCACCGTGGTCTTCGGGCTCTGCCTATGGTCTGATGATCGAAGCTGGAGCGAAGATGACCCAGATGGAGAACCGTATCGTGCTGGCGCGCTTCAAGGACGGTTACGGTCCTGTCGGCGCCTACTTCTTGCACCTCAAGACCTACACCCAGAATGCCTATGGTGAAGAGTACGAGTCCAAGTGGTTCCCGGACTTGCAGAAGATGGTCGGCAAGGAATATCTGGATCCGGAAGTCTCGCACCGTACGCACCGCCCTATTCCGACCTGTCTGCGTAACCACGCGATCATCAACGAGGTGAATGCCGGTCGTGGCCCGATCCACATGGTGACCATGGAAGCCTTCCAAGATCCTCATCTGGAAGAGATCGGTTGGCACAACTTCCTCGGCATGACCGTGGGTCAGGCGGTACTTTGGGCAGCGACTGACGTCGATCCGAAATACGAGAACCCCGAGCTGACTACCTCTGAGCCTTACGTCATGGGTTCTCACGCAACGGGTTGCGGTGCATGGTGTTCGGGTCCGGAAGATCTCTCTCCGCCTGAGTACTACTGGGGATATAACCGTATGACGACTATCGAAGGTCTGTTCGGCGCAGGTGACGCGGTAGGCGGTACACCGCACGCCTTCTCATCAGGCTCGTTCACCGAAGGGCGTCTGGCTGCCAAGGCTGCTTGCAAATACATCGACGATGGCAAGGCAGAAGGCATTCGTGTCTCTCAAGCGCAGATCGATCGTCGTAAGGAACAGATCTTCAAGCCGCTGGAAACACATCGTGTTTATAGCAACGAAGTGGTTGCCGGAACCGTCAATCCGAACTTCATCAATCCAAGACAAGGTCTTGATCGTTTGCAGAAACTGATGGATGAGTATTGCGGTGGTTTTGGTGTGAACTACATGACCAACGACAAACTCCTCAACATCGGTCTGAAAAAGATGTCCATCTTGGGTGAGGATCTGGAAAAAGTCGCCGCTTCCGATATCCACGAGCTGCTGCGTGCATGGGAACTGAAGCATCGTTTCCTCGCTTCCGAGAGTGTGTTCCAGCATACGCTGTTCCGTGATGAGACGCGTTGGCCGGGTTACTACTACCGCGGTGATAAGATGAAGCTAGATGATGAGAACTGGCACGTACTGACAGTGTCTCGTCGCGATCCAAAGACCGGTGAGTACACGATGGAAAAAGCACCGCTCTACCACTTGGTTGGCGATGTTGAGAAAGCACCGCCGGAAGGTCACCACTAGGCGATTGCAGGCTTGATTTCCGGTTTTTGTAAAATCAGGCTTACGCAAATATATTTGCGATGACTTGGTAGTACATTAATAAGAGGACCGGCATATTCCATGTTGGTCCTCTTTTTATCTCTTTCGCAAAAATGGAGTTGGGTTGATGAATATCATTGATAAGACAGATGAAGAAATATTGGAGATCGCACATCCAATGTGGGCGGATCTGGTGAAATACTCGAATGAAGGCAACTACGGTGCTTTCACTCGCAATTTTTCGAGTACTTTTATTGCGGGTGCAAATGAAGTTGAAATGGGTAAGCAGTTTGCTCGAAGCGAACTGGCAAAGAACCTGACAGCTGACTATGAGTATCTTGGCATCATAAGACGCGGCGAATATGTCACCGTGCTATACAAACAGAGAAGCTCGAAGAAATCTGGCGAATGGCTGGGAAGACTGGTGCTGGGCTATGAGAAGGACAAAGTGAAGATATTTGGTGCCACGCTGTTTTAAAAAGGTCGATTAGCGATGTCAGATACGATTGAAGACGGAAGGTTCGTTGAACTGAATTACAAGGTCATCGATAACAAGACCGGCGATGTACTGGTCACGGTGGAGTATCCGCTGGGTTATGTGCATGGCGTGAATGATGTGATGTCTGAAGATGTGACCAAAGACCTATATGGTAAAAAAGTCGGCGACATCATCGAAGTGGAGATCGACACGAAGCAGCTATACGGCGAGAGAGATGAGTCACTGGTATTCACCGATCGCATAGAGAACGTCCCGGAAGAATATCGGGAGATCGGCATGACCATCACCATGGAAAATGAAAAAGGTGAGCCCAAGAACTTCATCGTCACCCGATTCGATGACAAGACATTGACTGTCGACGGCAATAACCCGCTCTGCGGCAGAGAGGTCACCTTCATGCTGGAAGTCTTATCCATACGCGAAGCCAGCGAGGAAGAGATCGAGCTTGGCGGCGCGGTCGGCGCCGATCCTGATCTGAACGAGATACTCGAACGGGCACAATGAAGCTCTCGACCAATTACATCATCTATCCCGAGAACAAGGCACTGGAACGCGCCATTGCGAATTCACTGGGGTTGTTGAGTGAAGAAGTGGCCGCAGCGGCCATGCCGGATAGACAAGTCGCCGTCGCGGATAACTTTCGTTACACACGCGGAAATTATGAGCAGCACCGTTTCAGTTCCAGGATATTTGAAAGTTTGCGCGAGGCGCTTGAGGCATCGCTGAATGACACCCCTGCTTCCGAGGCAGGTCGAGACCGGGCTGAGACACAAAACAAACTCGGCAACATCCTTGCCGCAATGGGACAGCAGCGCAGGGATGCTGCATTGTTTGAAAAGGCCATTCAGTGTTTTGGTAATGCCTTGGAGGAATTCAAACAGGAAGATTCGCCATTGGAATGGGCTGCCACGCAATACAACCTCGGTACAGCCAATCAGGCATTGGGCCGCTTGCTTGAGACAACCAATCCCCTAAAGATCGCGGTAGATGCCTATACCGATGCCTTGCTGGTTTGGACGCGCGCTGAGTATCCGGAAGACTGGATGAATGCCATGCATCAACTGGGAGCGACTTTACATACCTACGGCAAACTCCTTAAAGGTAACCGTCAACTTCAAAAGTCCGTGGTCGCCTATAAGAATGCGCTGGCCGCACTCGACGCCGATGACTACGCATTAGAACTGACTGCCACCCATAACAATCGGGCTGTCGTTTTGCATCATCTTGGTGAGTCGGAAGAGAATTCTGATCGCTTAAAAGAAGCGGTCAATTCATACGAAAAAGCTTTGACAGTCAGTATGGAGCAGCAGTTACCCATCCATGTGTCAGTCATCTGTCGCGTGAACAAAGCGACCGCACAGAACGTACTGGCTCAAATGACCAACGATGCTGCACTCGCAGAAGAGATCGCGGATGAATTCGAAGTGATCACGGAATGCTTCCCTCACGCACTACAGCCGCTCTGTTTGAAGCATTGCCAAGAACAACTGAAACTGGCGCAGTCGCAACTCACCGCGCTTAGCAGCCAGAGCGAGGTGTGAAGGATGAATCAAACCCGCTCGGAAAGTTTGTTTTCTACCTCAAGAAATGAACCCGTATCCGCAAGGAAACGGATCGTTCGGGCGCCGAATCCGACTTCCGGACTTGATTCACCTTTATCAACAGATAAGGTCAACGCTACGCCCAATCTTGGAGATAGATTGTGGCTTTTACAGACTTCAACGATCTTTTCTTTAATGGGTTCCAGTTGCTTGACGAGACTGTCTGACAACGCGAATACGTCCACCTCTCCAACAAGGGTCTCCGTGGATAACTCCCAAGAGCTGATGACGGGTTTATCCAAACCGCTGTATGCACCCGCAGCATTGACCGAGGTGGCTTCTATCCCAAGAATACGAGTGATGTCGTCGGGGTTGAAATGGTAACCAAGCAATGCAAAGTAAGCCCGTCCTTTATTCGATGCCACGATGTTTTCCTCGTCGATGATTTTCTTCGTCCGAGTATAACTTACAGAACGAGGTGCGCTGTTGCCGACTGAAGCCACACAAGAAAAGAAACGAGATCCCAACGACCCCTGCCTATTCTGCAAGGATCCACGCGGGGTATCGATACTGCATGAACTTGCTTTCAGCGCGCGTGACTCCTACCCAACGAGTCCGGGACACACGCTGGTCATCCCGCGCCGGCATGTCGCCAGCTTCTTCGAGCTGACAGCGGAAGAAGTGGCTACCTGCATGCACCTCATTCAAGAAGAAAAGAAACTCATAGATAAGGAATTCAGTCCGGACGGCTACAACATCGGCGTCAATGTCGGATCTGCAGCCGGGCAAAGCATCTTGCATGTGCATATACACATCATCCCCCGCTACAAAGGGGACGTTGAAAACCCACAGGGCGGCGTGCGGCATGTGATACCCCAGAAAGCACATTACACGCGCAAATAGACAGTTTAACGGCCAGTCGGGAGGGGCTTACTACGATATACCTCCCCTTTCGAGCAACAGTTTTATACAACCAAAGGAGATAGGATCATGAGTGAAGAAAAGAAGCCTTTTTGCCGCCCCAAGATTCCAGATGGCCACGCATTCCGCGTAACGACCCGTCAGAAAGAGATCGTACCGGGGCAGTTCTTTGTAGGCTATGAAACCACCTGGGAACCACAACAGAAAGTAGTGCCTTACACCACTCCCAAGAGGCCATAAATTAATCAGAAATAAAAATTAGCCGCGCGAGCCAGAACGGTCGCGCGGCTTCTAGTTGTCAGATTTATTAAGTGATGCGCACTTTTTTATTGCTACCGCCATCAGTTTCGATTCGATACTCACGACATGACCGCCAAGAACAGCAATGGCAGTCAGTACAAATTGGGCGGACTACCTCGCACTCCGTTAAGATAGTACCCGTAGCGAATCCCCGTCTCAAATTGAAAGGTTGCAATGGCAGTCAGAAATGCACCTGAAGAATCGCGTGAGGTCACCCTGCGCCGCTGGAGCGTGATGGAGATCACCACCAAGAAAGGCACATCCAGCCGCCATGTACATGGACACGACGTCACCAACAACTTCGCCCGCACCTCCAGCGCCATCAGTGAATTCGACGCCCATAACATGACCGTCAGCACCCGCAGCGGCAGGCTCTATAAACTCGTCGGTCTGCCCGGCAACTACCCCGCCGGTAAACCCGCATGGGATGCCTGGTGCAGCAGTAACAATATCGGCGCACAAGTTGACGTCACCGACGATTACCTAAACATCGATAAACTCGCCACCCTTGGCTTCGACCGCCTTACGCGCGCAGCAATGCGTGAGGGAAATTCCTGAGGGCCGCAAACGGCCATACATTAAGATTGGTGAAGCAGCTTGAGCGGCTGCATCTCGGCCATAGCAGACGCTGATGGATCGCTGAAAAGGGAGTCTTTTAGTTCTAGGGGGATGACCGCTACTCGCTCAACAGCGGCCGTTCAAAACTACGAGTTCGCTGGTGATCGACAGTCTCTTGCTAACCCATAGCGGTCATAAGACTTAGCCTTAATTACCGTTAGTGTTTAAGAAATTTTTCAATTCCCTTGTGCGTTCAAGAGTCAGATAAACTTTGTGATTTGTAGCTATGAGTCCTCCAAGAGAGCCACTTTCACCAGAGTTTTGGTATGCGAGCGCCGTATCAGCATCGCGGAATTGAATCCACGCACGTTGAGCCTCTTTTAGCTTTGCTTTGCCATCTTGATTCATTTTTGCCAATAACGCTCTGTATGCCTCGTTAAGCGTTTTATCAGCATTGTCGAACTTTTCTACAGCGCACCCCATATCCTCATGGCGTGCATCAGGTTTCTTGCAATCACCTTCGGCCCATGCAAATGAAGGCAGAGTAATGAGGAAAACCAAGGTAATCAAAAGGCGCATTAGCAGGCTCCCTTTCATACATTTATAAGGCCATCTTGAATGACCGTTGTTGGCCGATCCAAGTCCTGAGAATATCTTACCTTCGAGCGTCCGCTCCCAAGTGAATTTCAGACATCCGTTTTTCATTTAGACACCAGACCCTGGTTAACCAAAATCGGTCATTAGCCACCTTCGCCCTCGATACAATAGAAGACGGAACGGTTAATGTCATTCTGATCAGAAGCCAGCACGGGTGATTTGCCATCTCTTGATTTCTGAGACTCTCTAAAAGCTGTGCCAAACTTTGATGTAATAACTTTCCTGGCCTTGGCTAATGGCACATCGAATATCACTCCGTGGAGGTCTTGGGTTCCAGGAACAACTAGTTCCACGACAGGAAGCCCAAACATCGAATCCTTTACGTGGAAAAAATACAGCCCATTTTCTTCCTTATAAGGTTTGAGTGACCTCTCAATGAAGTATGAATGAGGTCGATTTCTGGTGGGCTCATCGTAATAAAACTTATCAAACTGGCAAGTTGCCACATTTTCAAACAACTTATCCAAGCTGGCTGCTGCCCCAGCTCCTGAGTACAAAAGAATGGAAAACAGTAGCAAGTGCAATTTCATAAATCCCCTCTGGTAGCTCATGTGCTCAATGATAGCGAGCGTCTCTTAATGGCCGCGATATGCCCGGCTGCCTTCACTAACAAGAATGTCTCATTCTCTTTCAATTGCTGCCTTCTGTATAAGTGTGCAAGTCAGACCAAGACCGAAGTTTTACACTCATGTCCCACATTCCAACAATTATCGTCAACATTGAATAGCCTCTTGCTCCTTCGGCGGAGCAGGCGAAAAATAGCTAGCCGCAATAATCAGCAATGCGATACCAATCAGAGACACCGTCCATAGCATCGTTCCTTTGTTCGACAGATCTACCATCATCAGCTTAACGCCAACAATGGCCAGCAGGCCGAAGCCATTGAACCAAAGTGTGCGTTGTTTTTGCTGAGACGCATACACCATCAAACTCATCGCAATGGCTGTCCACAACAAAGAGAGGCTTGCTTGCAACATCGAGGAAGCGATCAGCGTTGGTGCATCGAATGCTATGCCGCCCCAATGATGAGTAAGGCGCGCGGCTTCCGTGCTGACCCATAGGAAAGCGATACCGTACAAGGCTGGTAGCAACTGAGTCTGCGCAATGCGCAACCATTTCCAAACAGCATACATCGCCAGCAGTTGCATCAAGTCGAACGGATTTAGCACGGGCACATAGGGCAGTACACTGCCACCACCGGAAAAATTTAAGTTGCCATAAGCCAGCCACAACGACAACAGCAATACGACAGGGGCTTGCAAGGTATCAAGATAGAGTGCGCTATGTTTCGCAAACGGCCATCGCTCCATGCGCAAGCCACGCAACGAGATCAGGATACCCATCACAGCCGATGCGCCCCACGCTAACCATGTCCACAACGTATTGCCCGGCACGAGTTGATCCGCTATCCAAGCAAGTTCGCTTCCTGCCAGCATGAGCAAGAACCAGTACCCCAAAGCATGGCGTAGCTCGTAGAAGGCTGGGACTGCATCACGCTCATGCCTATAAAGCAGACCGTATTCCACCAACAAAGCTAACGGTATTAGTAGCGACATGATTCCCGACAAAGCATGACCATACTTTCCATGAGTGTCGAATGCTGCGAAAAAGATAACGAACAAGAGCAAGGCGGAAGGTTGGCGCATGGAATTCCACTTCTGCCGCGTGCCCAGCCATTCCAAGAACACAAAACTGAGCACAAATAAGCCTAGCTCTTCAGGAATTTTGTACGCATAGGGAGCGAAGTGCTCGATCTCGACGAAGCCACTAATAAACCACCAAAGCATTCCCCAATACAGGAATGGTCGTGCGAATGCAGCAGTGTTGAGCTGCGCCGCAAAAGCCACTGTACTCTCAGTGCTGGCAGGTGCGGTCGCTGTGCGATGCAACAGCAAGGCACTGGCAAAAGCCGAAGTCACCACGATCAAGCAGCCTACATACAAATCGTTAAAGACTGGCATGGCGCGATTTAGTTCATGGATATGTGCGAAGAAATAGACCCCAGCCAAAACCTGTAACGCCGAGCCGGAAAGCCGCGCCAGAAAACGATCTTGCTTCACCCCCAGATACAACACGCCAAATCCTTCCAGTGTCCAGAACGCAGCGGTGAGTTGCGCATTGAATGCCAACGGAATCGCCAAGGTAAAGAAACCGATGGCAATTCCCATCAGACTCTTTTCTAACCACACAGTTTCTGCGTTCGGCTTGCGATTGATGAGCCACCACAGCAGCAGATAATAGAACCCGACGGCACAGGCATTCCACGCCAACGTCATGCTCTGCCCCAGCAGTAAATGATTTTGCAAAGCGGCAGCAGCAAGCGGCGTTCCATACAACAACATACCCTCGCTCCAACTGAGGCGGCCAGGCGCATTAAACAGATTGAACAATACGGGCGTGGCGGAATAGAGCAGGAAGAACAGAATCAGGAACGTTTCCGACACTGGAAAGTCACTCGACTGGTAGGAACGGAAGGCCCATCCCATGCCGATCACCAACGTAAAAATGAAGCCAGACATATTGAGTTCACGCCAGCCTTTGAACCAATTCACGCTGATGATGAACAGATTGAGCAGCAGGAAATAACTGAACAGTGTGATTTGACTGCCGCCCGAATTGGCTGCCAACACTGGCGACAGGAATGCGCCGGAGATACCCAGCATCGCGAGAGAACGTGCATCCTGACGCGCCGCCAGCAATACGCACGTAACACCTATCACCGTAAAGAGAATGAATGCCAGCGTCTCGCCAATGATCTGGTATCGCGCCAACATGAAATACACCAGCAGGTACAGGATAGCGATACCACCACCCTGCATCGCCTGACCGAACATGCGATGTTCAGATCGTTGCGCACGTTGATACCCGAAAATGCTCATGGCAATTGCCGCAAGCGCCCCCAGCATCAAGCGCACAGAAATGGGGAATAGCCCCATTTCCACCACCAACTTCAATCCCGATGCGATACCGAAGAACAAAATGATCACGCCAATTTTGGCGAGGATATTGCCCTTGAATAATTTCGACAGCCACTCGTTCTCTGCAAGCGCATTGCTCACCCACTCCAGTTCAGACTGCCCCCTAGACATGGATCGTGTTGCATTCGGTCTAACGGGACGACTGAAGTCAGAATCGGCAGGTAACTTGGAGAGTTCAGGATTGATAACCTTGGGAACTGGATGAATTTCTGCCACCTTATCCGACACAACAGGTGCTAACGGCTCGACCACGGGCGCAGGTTTCCCTTCAACTATCGACTGTTGCGCAGCTTTTTGAAGCGCCACAAGTTGTGCGCTGAGTTTGCGCACTTGTTTTTCTAGCGCGTCCACGCGCCCTTCAAGCGGATTGCTACGATTTCGCCGCAGTTCACCATACATAATCCCTGATGCCAGCCCTAAGAGACCACCAACAAGCGCTCCACTTCCAGAGCCGCTAATACCGCCAATGAACAAACCAGCGATTAGTCCGATGAACCACATGACGCCTCCTTTGTTGCTTCTCAATTACCCAACGATGTATTCATCAAGACAAATAAAACTTGAACTCTGACATTGCTTGGTCACAACTTCACCAATCTACGTCCTGGGAATATCTTACCTTCGAGCGTCCGCTCCCGAGTGAATTTCAGACATCCGATTTTCATTTAGACATCAGTCCTTGGTTAACCCATAGCAGTCATAGAAGATTTACTATATCGGACACTCAACGTTTGAATTCACCGGCCAGCGCGGCTTTTCATGCAGGTCCGGTGGAATGATGGGTTGGGCAGCGGCATGTCATCTCAGTGGCCTAAACAATTCCGA